>NZ_PPQN01000133.1 GCF_002901995.1 Staphylococcus coagulans
TCTAATAACTATTTAATTTTATAATAAAAGTAATTCTATATTAATATTATATATATTAAATTGCAAGTAATGGATATTTAATATACTGTTAATTCCATATTTATGAAATTAACTTTATAATAAAAGTGCATCTAGATGAAGTGAAAAGAAAGACGTCGATGAACGGTTCATTAACAAGTAAGGCTACATGTATTTTGAAAACCAAACAAATAGAGAATGGAGAGAAACACATGAAAAATAGCGTACTACTTAAATCGTTAATAGCTGTAACAGTAATGACAACTGCAACTGGAAGTGCACTATTTGTAGGAAATGGTATAACACACGAGGCAAAAGCACAACAAGAGAACCCAAATGCAGTGCATTTTCAACAGGAAGTTGACGGAAAAAAATTAGATTTTACTGATACTTTTAGTAAAACGAATCTTTCCCCTAAAACATTAGCAGATGATATAGCTAAAAAGCTAACAGATGCTGGTTTAAACCCCAGTGAATACATTTTTAACTTGAAAGTAAAAACAAAAGAGGGTGGAACATTTGAAGGATCGGGAGATGTATCAGGATCAAATTTAAATAATCAAACACGAGAATTCAATCCAACACAAGATACTATTGAAGTATTCACAATAACTAAGAAATAAAAATAGAATAAGTTTAATACACTTTAAGCTACCTATACA
>NZ_PPQN01000134.1 GCF_002901995.1 Staphylococcus coagulans
AAATAACCTGGCACCGTCCTACTCTCGCGGAACGTCAGTCCGACTACCATCGGCGCTAAAGAGCTTAACTTCTGTGTTCGGCATGGGAACAGGTGTGACCTCTTTGCCATTGGCACCAGATTAAATTGAATGTTATACATTCAAAACTAGATAGTAAGTATACATTCACAAGTAAAACCTTATGAACAAATTTGATTAAGTCTTCGATCGATTAGTATTCGTC
>NZ_PPQN01000135.1 GCF_002901995.1 Staphylococcus coagulans
AATTACTATATTATGATAATTAATGGCAATAAAGAGTATTGTATCTATTTATGTGCATGTGCATAAAAAAACTATAATTTCTCTTAATATTCCTTTAAAGAATTTTTAACGCTAAACTCGAATAATCACTATTTTTTACTTGGATAATTATAATGACTTAACGTTTTACACTCGAAATTCACTCACAACTTTCAATATTCATTTATTTGTTTTACTATCACTCTTTCTTCTTTCTAGGTATTAAAAAAGAGCTAAGATTTTCATCTCAGCTCATCATTTATCAAAACTTAGTTTAAGGTTAATTAAAATAGAACCTTATTATTTGCTTTTCAAACGTATTACAATCTCGATTCTTGGACCTCTATATAATTTCAATATTCTATGCCACTCTTTTCCATTAAAGTATTGATGTTTATCTGCAAAAACAATTTATAAATCTTAATCATTACATCAAAATAAAAAATAAAATCATATCATTTAGATTAATATTAAAAGTCCGCATCCACAATAAATGAAAAATATCACAAAAGTAAACAAAGCTCTTTTTCGATATTTCCTAAAATCATCTTCTACTAAGTCTTTTTTCTATTAATCCTGATTCACTTATATCAATAGAATAAAGTATTAATATTGAATTCGTCTCATTATAATATATAG
>NZ_PPQN01000136.1 GCF_002901995.1 Staphylococcus coagulans
GGAAATACGTTTTTAATTTATAAACCCTTGATAGCAAATCATTATCTGTCACAAATCATTCTATATTACAATTGTAATATAAAATTCTTTTATTAATGAAATAATGGTCTAGAAATACTTGTTGAAAAAGTGTTTCATTATCGAATAATAGAGGTGTCATTGACCCATGCCCATAGTCTTGTTTATGCTCAGTTTTTTGGCCTCCAATGCGTTATTAATTTTATTTATCACCATATCACTTAATAATCAAATTGACTTTCAATTTATGATTGATATTAAAAAAAATAAGCATTTAGAAAAATATAACCGCCTATTTTTTATTACGGGTATTGTTTTACTAATCTTTTCTATGTATATGTTGTTACAATTTTTACAACAGTTATAGCAAAATCCAATTGAATCAGTAGCCTTTGTTGTCATAGAGAAATTCCAAATTCGAACCTTTACGTTCAATGTGAGTTTCTCTATTTTTATTAATTCAACCCAATAGATTTTTAGCGAATATATATTAAATAGATGTAACACAAAATTTAATCAACCTCTAAAATATCATAAATACATCTTATCATTTTTATATTTAAT
>NZ_PPQN01000137.1 GCF_002901995.1 Staphylococcus coagulans
GAAAGTTACTATAGTAATATCACCATTAATCGGTTTAATGAATGATCAAGTTCAAGGTTTAAATAGTAAAAATATACATACTGCAAAAACTATTAACTCTGGCCTTTCACCTATAGAAAAATCTGCAATTGCAAGAGACGTTAAAAATGGAAAAATTGATATACTTTATGTTTCCATTGAAACTCTAATTAGTAGAAACGATATACAAAGTTTAATTGGCGACAGAGAAATTGGTCTTTTTGTAGTTGATGAAGCACATACTGTAACTACTTGGGGTAGAACATTTAGAGTTGATTATTGGTTTATGGGAAGTTACCTAAACAAATTAAGAAAGGATTATAATTTCCCTATCGTGACGTTTACAGCTACTGCTATTATTGGTGGTCCTGAAGATATGTATACAGACATCAAAAAATCATTAAACTTAATTTCACCAATCAGATATCTAGGCAAAATAAAAAAAGATAATATCTATTTAAACATTAAACAAATAGACGAAAAATATAAGAAAGATAATGGAAATGACGCTAAGCAAATTAAAGACAAATTACTTATTGCTAAAATTGAAAAAAATATTAAGCAAAATAAGAAAATGTTAGTGTACTTTCCAACTGTAGTGAGTATCAATCAATTTAAAACAACTTTGGAGGCCTTCCAACCTCATTTATATGAAAAAACTGCTATTTATCATGGGCAATTAACTAATGATAATAAAAATATTAACTTCAATGAATTTAAAAACGGAGAAAAACCTATCATTTTAGCGACTAAAGCTTTTGGTATGGGAATAGATATACCAGATATTGAAGATGTATATCATTATGCAATTTCTGGTAATGTACTAGATTATGTCCAAGAGATTGGGAGAGCAGCAAGAAAAGAAGGCCTTACTGGCAAGGCAAATTTAGATTATATTTCAAATAAAGATTTCAATGACTTTAAAAAATTACGCGCTTTATCATCAATAAAAAAAGGTCAGCTATTAAGTATGATTGAAAAAATTAAAACAATTTATAAAAATTCAGGTAACAAACGTTATCTAACTGTAAATATAAATTCATTTGATTATATATTTAACAATAGCATGGATGATACTGACGATATAGAAAATAAAGTAAAATTAGCATTGTTAACTATTGAAAATGACTTTAAGGCCAAAATGAACTACCCTCCATTTGTAACTAGACCAGGTAGCATAAATAGTAGAGATTATATTTTAGTAAATGAACATGATGAACAAGTGTTTAATAGTAAAGATAATAGAAAATATTTTAATAAATTATATTATTTAGAGAATTCTAATTATAAATGGATATACGAGTTCCAATCAGAAGAATATTGGAAAGACCATTTTCAAAATATATCTT
>NZ_PPQN01000138.1 GCF_002901995.1 Staphylococcus coagulans
GTATTATATAGAGTTAAATATAATCAAGCAATCTATTTGTTTAGATTTAATAAAAAGTTTATCATTTTATAAATAATCAGTAGTTTGCAATCTAATTCAAATGATTTAATCATGTTCATTTTTCAACTACTATTCCATTTTCGAAATAATAGCCCCTCTTACTTTTAAAGTCTATTTTTTGAGCCTTTTAAGTTCAAAGTATATCATTATAATATTTGTTTTATAAATTTGCAAATCGCTTGCTTGCAAATCTGAAATACCGAATAATACCTGTCTCTTATACACATCT
>NZ_PPQN01000139.1 GCF_002901995.1 Staphylococcus coagulans
TGGTAGGCTTAATATAAATAATGATAAATACATTTGACCTGTCATATTTGAAAACCTCCAAAATTTATTATATACTTCAAGTGTAAGGAGGAGCCAAAAGGCTCCAGATAATTTAATCTTTGTTGTTTGGCTTTCGGTCTAGGTAACCGAGATGCCACATTCTAAGTTGTTTTAATGTTCCTGGAATAGCCAGTACCGCAAATACTGGATGCTCTAGGAGCATTTTTATTATCTCTTGCATAAGGCTTTCACCTCCCTACACAAAACTTGTAAGTTGTTAATTAACTTACATATATTATTATGCTATCCTAAGGTGGTGTAATCAATCTTTTCCCGTAAATTTTTACATAAAAAATACCATACCAATTCGAGTATGATTACGACTTATGAACTTTGTCTTAGATGAAGTTTTTACTCAAAAATACCCCGATACCGGAAATGGTCTACTTAAAAGGGAGTGAGAGCGTAGTCGTTATGCTCAAATCATAAGGTATAAAATTTTGAATTTCAATCAAAATAACTATCTTTGACTAATATAAATAATCGAAATATCGTGTAATAAAATTTAACTTTGTTTTAACTTTATCAAGATAAGAAAAAACTTGTTTCAATCATTTAAAAAAGGATAGACCTTTAAAGTCTGTTCTTTTTCAGTTTTGTAATTTTTAAAGGTAAAAATATACGAACTAAAAT
>NZ_PPQN01000140.1 GCF_002901995.1 Staphylococcus coagulans
ATATTGGTTAATACATAATTCTAAATATGTTTTATCTATCATTTGAAGCTAGACATAAAAACTTTAGATTTTAATAATTTTTAAAAATCTAACAAATATTTAGAGTTTTAGTAAAATTGAATCTGCAATAGCATTCATTAAATTTGTTTTAGTTATTTTGAGTTCGTTTCCACTTATTAATTTATGAATTTTAGGATATAATGTTTCTGATCCATCCAATAATTTTTGAATAGGATTACCAGTATTGCCGATTCCTTTCATTTTATGAGGAGCAGCTCCAATAAATATATCTGTATATTGAGTAGAGTTTTCTAAGATTGACACATCAAAATTAGTCATATCATCATATTCAATAATTTTATATTTATCTTTCAAACCAGCTTTTTTAAATATCCCACTAATATCCTTAGACTTCAATCCACCATTTCTAACACCTAGAATCAGTACTTTAGCATTGTCATTATAGAGGTTGCCTTTATAATCGTCATTTTTTTGAAATTGATAACGGGCTAAGAAAATATCAAATTCACTCTGAGAATTGTAAAGCTTTGCTTCATTTTTTAATCTATCAAACAAATCATCTAAAAATTCATTTAGTTCCTCAATACTTAACTTACTCAACACTATTCTCCTCCATTCTCATGAAAAAGTTGTGGTAATTTATTTTGAAATCTTTGAATTTTATTCAAGTAGCTATAATACTCCACTAATTCTTCTTCCATTTTAAATGCAATATCTTCTTGGGATTCTTGGCCCAATAAAGAAACCTTATATTCTTGTAATGCTTTCTGAGAAATAACATTAATAACTGTTCCTGTCATTAATTGTTCAAATTGTTCTGTACCTATTTGGCTTGTCAAAAATGCAAATAAATAGTAAGGATTAATTTTATTATCTTTCACTCTCAAAATATTAAAGTTAGAAGATATAATGATATTATTACTTGCTAAATTTTCATTAACAATTGCTATTTTAAGTTCCGAACTTCTAGTACTTATTACAATGTCCATAGGTTTAAGTAGATATTTATCATATTCATCAAGTATATCTTGGCTGATTTTTTGTTTAGGTATATTAATTTTAAAATCTTTTAAATCGGAAAGATTTAATAAATAACCCGCTTTATCTTTGTTTTGTTCATCATCAAGCTTTTTCTTAGATACATCTTTTCCTCGAATAGCTTCTACGATATCTGTCAGCTTAACAGGATTTAGAAGACGATCTTCAATATTAACTAAGTATCTTACAGGTGATAAATTATAATCATTGTTTTTTATTACTTCTTTACTAACTTTTTCCGAAATTTCTGTATCTGAACTCAGCCCGTTCATAATGCTTTTAATATCTTTAGTCTCAAAGGCTTTTTGTAGTCTTCCTTTTTTAGTATATGTTTCAGAAGCATTGACAAAGACTACATTATCTTCACTGTGTTTCTGTAAAACTAATAAAGTAGTTGATATAGCAGTATTGGTAATTAAATTTGACGGTAGTTGTATAACTGCTTTTACTAAATTATTTTCAATTAAATCTTTTCGAATATCTTTTGCCATTCCAGTAGACATTGCGGCATCTCTTAATACAATGACTCCAACACCATCATCATTTAGGTTATTTAATATACGGTTTACAAA
>NZ_PPQN01000141.1 GCF_002901995.1 Staphylococcus coagulans
GTGCAATGAGTGGTCCTTGTATCACAAACTAGACTAGACCACAACCTATAGCTAGGGATATCTGTCATTAATGATAAAGAGTAGTATTAATAAAAAATTGTATGCGTGTTAGTCATTTATTATTATAATTAAAGGTCTAACTGATAATGGGCCTTTTATTAATGATATCTACAGCCTATCATCATTTTTTAATTATCTTAAATTGCTTATACTAGTTTGTGTTCGTGATTTATACGTCTTTTAAATTAATCTTGCAGGTTACTTAATCGCACTGATGATTACTTTCACCTAATAAAGCCCTGTCACATTAATTGAATTATAATTATCATCACTGTTAATACGACTAGTATGAGGTAGATAGGGTTTACACGCAACACCCTCAAAGTTTGAATCTTTAATTAATTGTTAAAATGATTTATTAAAGACGACTTTT
Source organism: Staphylococcus coagulans (assembly GCF_002901995.1). Classification (GTDB taxonomy): domain Bacteria; phylum Bacillota; class Bacilli; order Staphylococcales; family Staphylococcaceae; genus Staphylococcus; species Staphylococcus coagulans. The sequence goes on from NZ_PPQN01000141.1 coordinate 434, forward strand.
TTATATTATGTTCTAGGGCGATCAACCACAGTTCTCATATTATCGAATCAAATTACTTTTGGAACATCACGGCTGTGTTCAAAACCTTCTTTTAAATTTTCAAATAATGTATTTTGTTTCCTTTCTCAAGTTAATCTATATAATTCATTTTATTAGTCTGCTTCAAAATGCTTTTTACTTTTCTTGGATCACAATTATACTATCGGCAAAGTTCAGCATAATTGGGTTTAATGGCGTTTATTATGTAAAATACCATCCCTTCATAAATATCATGTCTCAATCAAATAACCTCTTATAGAAGATTGAGTTAAGACATGATTGTATAAAAATGTAGGAAAAACAGTATTTCACTTCGCCATTTTCCTAGATTAGATAACCGTTATTTACATCTAGTATAGAACTTTTTTCACGCCTTTTTATCTAATCCATCTAAATATTGTCAGGCCCACCTTAACATCAAAGCATAATCAGATAAGCCATATTTTGGTTAGTTTTCTGCAGCCTAATCCTCTATTTAAAACGCTACAACTATCTTTTAATTGACTCCAAATTTATAACTTTTACCTATAAAGATCCATCTCAAATAGTTAGATTTTTAGTTCTACTTTTAAGATGGAGATTAAAGCTAATGATAATTATTATGGGTTTTTGCTTTTGATCAATATTTTTGCTGTTATCACATATTTAAATGGCACTTCGATAACTCAGTCAGGACAATCGGTTTCATTACGAACCAATCCATCTCATATTATTTTTCTATCCGTTGTAAACTTTTGAGACACTCTTTAAGATATTTAGATGACTTGATTTCAGCTAAGGCACTAAATTGCTTGTTTAACTGTTATAGCATTTTTTTATTTGTTTAAACCAAATATATTAAAGTTTAGATAATTGTTAGCTGTTTTCTGATAAACCTAATTTGAGTAAATATAGCACTATTTTAGTTTAAGGGAAACGACTATTGAGTCTGAACGCATAAATATCAATATAACAATTAAATGATGAATGATTGAAGAAATGAAAAGTTATATTGACTATGTGAATAATCTATCAAACAACTATTTAAATATAATAGAAAGCTATGATATTGTAT
>NZ_PPQN01000142.1:0-1339 GCF_002901995.1 Staphylococcus coagulans
ATTTATAACTCTATTAGGGAATCGTACAAGTTCATATATTATTTGTCCTCCCACGATATGGTTTGTAAACTGCGAATATACGAACAAAATAAAAATATAGTGCAATTTGAAAGTAAAAAGTAGTTGAACCATCGTTAATATAAAAGTTGTAATTCCAACTTTCCCTCCTATTTGTAACCAACTAGGGTTACTTTTTATAATAATCCCCCAAACAATAGGATAAAGTAATATTAAAAGTAAAAATAAGGTTATTAAACTATGTTCCATCTTATTGAGTTCAAAACGTAAGAGTTTTAACATAATGAATCCCTCCTGCTATTCGATGTATTGATTGATTTTTAAATCAATTTTTTTCATTTCTTCTTTTTTAAACTTTGACAATACTTCATACAGCAGTTCAGTGTCATTGTTTAATATCAGTTCGTTGTTATTAATAATAACTCCTTTTCTATTTTTTATTTGTTCTAGGCTATCAAATGTTTCATACGTCAAAATAATTTTTTTAGAGATTAATTTTTTTGTTTCAGTTAATTTTCCATCTGATAAGTAAACAAATCTATCACACATGCCATCTATCTCTGATAATTGATGACTTGAAATTATTATTGTCACACCTTGATTCCTTAAATCAATCAGTCTTTCTTGTAGTTTTAAGACTCCTATTGGGTCTAAACCTACGTATGGTTCATCTAAAATCAATAAATCATAAGGGTAATTTAGAACTATAGCTAATCTTAATCTTTGTTTCATACCAAAAGAGAAATTTTTAACTTTTCTTTTATAAGGTAAATTATATTCATCTAAAATGCTTGTATATTTTTCTTTAAAACTAGCATTATTTAATATATCAATCATTCTCAAAGTTTGTATTGCATTTAAATTCAAATATGTATCTTCTTGTAACAACATTCCAATACGTTGCATTTCAACTGAATTTTTTTGAAAAGTTGTGCTTCCTTGAAATTCTATTTTACCATTATAATTTATTAGTCCGAGTATCGCTTTCATTAGTGTTGTTTTCCCTGTTCCATTGTTTCCTATTAACCCAACTATTTCTCCTGTTTTCACATTTAGATTTATATTCTTTAGTATATTTTTTTTTGAAAAACTAACACTTAAATTTGTAATTTTCAACATTTTTCTCACCTCTTAAAAAAAGTGAGGCGCACAAAGCACACTCACTTTTTAAACTTTTAAATACTCCACGATTTAATATTTTTACCTGCGGAAATACAAATTCCTATAACACCACCAGATGCACAACCTTTTTTGTTACTAAATAATTTCGTACAAAATAGCATAGTATCACCTCCTATAGTACTTCTTCTAACTCCTTAAT
>NZ_PPQN01000142.1:1353-2998 GCF_002901995.1 Staphylococcus coagulans
TTTATAATAAAAACCACAATAAGGGTCTTTACCATCTTTTTCACCTGTATGTAAGTATGCTCTTGCTCTACAACCTCCACCACATAAATACCTTACATTACAGTTTTTACAGCCTTTTAAGTCGTCTACAATGTAGTTTTTAAAAAATGAGTTTTGTTGAGATTCTATTGCATCAGATAAGGTAATATCTTTCAAATTGCCTAAGATCATACTTTCCAACATAAGCATATGACATGGATAAATGTCTCCATCTGAGCTAATTGCAATAACTCCATCGCCTACACCACAAGACTTATTAGTTTCTAAACTTTTATAAGCATTAACATCACAAGTAACACCATTTAGTTCTGATAAAGCAATAGACAAATCATTCAAACCTTCTTTATTAAAAATTAATGAGCTGTATTGATTTGAGTTGTCAGTTGTTATCATACTAAAAGATATACTAACACCAAGCCTATCTGCTAATTCTTTAAATTTATACATATCCTTTACATTTTTTTGATGTATAGTAGGAAGTATATTAACTTTAAAATCGTGCTCTAAAAATTTATTTATATTCTTAATTATTCGGTCATGAATACCGTCATCACGAATATATCCCTTTGTTTTATTATCAAAAGTATCTATAGAGACTGAAATCTCATCAACATATTTATTAAGATGTTTAAGTACGTGATTATTCACTATAGTTCCATTTGTAATCAGAATTAACTCTTTGACTTCTCTATCTTTTATATACTTACAAATATCTACAATATCTTTTCTAATTAAAGTTTCTCCCCCGGATATTACTATTGTCTTCACATTGTGTCTTACTAATTCGTCTACTTCTTTCTTAATGAAAGCTAAACTTTTGTCTTTAGCAATGTTTCTGCTGTCATTCATTGAGTAGCAGCCTACACAATTTAAATTACATCTGTTTGTTACATGTAAATACGCTGAACCAACAGAGTTATCGTCTTCACACTCATAATCGTCAAGAAAGCCATTACCTTCCATATGTTTAAATAGAAAATTAATATTATCGCTAAACCCATTCAACTCTTCTTTTTCATATGGCATTCCTTTTATAAAAGAATATCCCTCATTATCAAGCCCTATTATCAAGCTATTACCCAAATTGAAAAGCATCGGGATCTCATTTACAGTTTGAAGTTTGACATTTTTGTTTAGTTTAACGACCATAACCTTCCCCTCTTTTTCTCATCTTTTTAGCACGCATGTTTATTCCGAAATAAGATATACCGATAGTAATACCTAACAGTATTAAATATGAAAAAAATAGTTGAAATGGTGAGTTTGATTGATTACTAACTTTTACATCGGCAGAAAGTATATTTTTTGAGTTTTCTATGACTTTGGCTATGTCGTCATTTTTTATCACGCTAGGAATATTTAGCAAAGCTGTTGAAATCACTGTGTTTAAAATTAAAGCTACATGATTTATTTTTTCTGAGCTAAAAATTAAAATATTAAAAACAATAATAACCACCAAAGGTATAATTATTAACATCAACATAAAAGTAAAGACATTTAAGCTGGGAAATATGGAAATATTTATCGCTATTAGCGCAATCATTATCCCATACATAATTATAATTTTATTTTTATTCATTTTAAAATCCTCCTTAAACTAGTAGAT
>NZ_PPQN01000015.1 GCF_002901995.1 Staphylococcus coagulans
AATTAACGCATAATTGGATGCGATGAGCCGCATACATCCCAAAAGATGATTTCTCACCTTTTGGGATGTATTTTTATATGGTTATATATTTTTAACGGGTTGTATATTTTTAACGGTTGGTGAAATAGTCACTAACCGTTATTTTTTATTTCGAGTATAAAAACAATTAGTTTCTTACTACAATGATTCTACATATATTGCAGCGTTTACCATAAAAATGATAATGATGACACCAACATGGAATCTGTCATGTTACAATATGGGACGTGATCATCAATCGTAGAAGTTGTAATACTTTAGGAAAATCATTAGAAAGTATTTGAAAGTGATTGGATTGTACCGTCTTAAATATCAAATAAGCAAAGTATGCTCGACGATTTTTCTTTTATATAATAGAGGTAAGACGGTAAATATAAGGGAGGGGATCACCTCGATGATGAACTATTTAAAAAATGTGACCTATATAGATCGTCATAAAATTGATTTTCAACGGGCGTTTCGTCAAGGACTGTTAATGTTTTTACCACTATGTTTTGGGATGATTTTTAATAACTTTTCAGCGACACTCCTTGCGACAATTGGAACGTTTGCCAATATCTATGTCTTTAAGGGGACATTTAATTCCCGATTACGGGCGGTTACTTTTTCGGCTTTAGGCCTGACGGTGGCAATGATGTTAGGGACATTAACTTCAGGCACGCCTTTATTATTTGGAATTTGTCTTTTAATTGTGGCGGTAGTGCCATACTATATTTTCAGTACTCTTAACATTCCCGGTCCTTCATCTACGTTCTTTATTATTGCATATAGCTTATCAAGCGTGATGCCTCATGACCCACAAGCTTTTGCGTTTCGAGGTACTATGGTAGGAGTAGGGGGTTTAATGGCTGTCTTGTTTGTTTACATTGAGATTAAGCTGAGAAAAGAACAGCCGGAGTATGATGCAGTTGCTCAAGAGTTTAAGCAAATCCAGTCGCTCATTGACCACTTCAATGATCAAGTAAAGTTTAATGACTTAACGAAGACAGTCGTTCGTACTTTAATTTCTACTTCTGAAATACTTCAAACATCGCGCTCACTTCTAAAGAACAAGTCCATTGATTCTCAACGTTTGACGTTATTACATCATGCTGCTGAAGGGATTTACTCAGAGTTATTAGAGCTCAATGCGAAGGGGCATCGACCTATTCCTGAAATTATATCTGATATGGTGTCGTTTGTGATGAACCAAATTTTAGCTCCGTCACATAGCCATCACACTTGGAAAAAACATGTGGATGTCTCACCAGAGTATGAAAATTTAGTGGAATTGATTTTTAAAGTTGATGAAATTTTAACTGCCCCCGATGCTACAATTTCTAAAAATGAGACTATCCAATCGCCTCAGTATTGGAAAAGATTACGTTATAATTTAACGCCAGAGTCAATGAATTTTATCTCTACAGTAAAATATTCAGTCATTATAGGCATTGCCATTTTGATTGCTTTAATTTTTGACTTTGAAAGGGCGTACTGGATTCCATTAAGTGCCCATACGGTTTTACTTGGTGGTACGACGATTGCCAGTGTTGAGCGCGCAGGTGCACGTTGGTTTGGAACGATTGTAGGTGTAGGGATTGCAGTCATGATTTTAATGTTTCATCCGCCCCTTATCATTGCAGTCATTTTACTCTGTTTAAGTGGTGCGTTAACTGAGATGTTGATTGGTGCGAATTATGCGCTAGCGATGTTTGCGATTACAGTTCAAGTGATTTTACTGAGTGGCCTTGCTCAAGGTAACTTAACGATTATGATTGCGGTGCCGAGATTATTAGATACAACAGTAGGGATTTTAATCGCTGTGATAGGTGTGATGATTATCGGAAGACGTCTTGCTTCCAAACGCTTGCCCGAAATTATTGCCGATGTGACTCGTATTGAAGCACAAATGTTTCACACTATATTTTCTAGTAAAAGTGAAGAGACATCATACAATCGTTATCGTGAAAGGCTACGGCTAAAACTTAATATCGATAATATGGAAACCATGTATCGTTTTGCTTATGGCGAGTTGCTATCTAATCGAAAGCGGACACAGTATTTATATCCAGCAATGTTTATACTTGAACAGATGAGTTTTAAGTTAATTCAAGCCTTATATGATGATAAGCCTAAATACTTGAATAACGAAGCTATGGGACAGTATTTAGTTGCTTTTGAAAATGTTGCTAAATTATTTGAGCAAGGGCGATACCAAACTCAATTGATAGATCTACCTAAATTAGAGTACTATACGCAGTTACGTCGCTCATTGATGCAGTTACAAAATATTGAACTTTACGATTATCAAAATCATAGAAATCCAAATTTATTAAAAGATTAGTCTATTTATTTAGTCATATAGAAAAAAGGGATTGCGTGTCTAAAATCAATTTAGTGTACGTAATCCCTTTTTATGATGATTTACTGAAAGCCTTTTGCCAATAGAGGCCTATCTTACATTGATTTGATTATCAGAGATCTGTCAGTGATTGATAGCATTGAGTTCTGTCTTAGTCTGCATTAAAACTAGCAATGAGTTGTTGTGTGTGTGCTTCAATTTTATCCATAGGAATCCCACCAAATCCCAATACAAAACGAGGGGGCCCTTTTACTTTGTCGAATGAATAATCAGAAAGGGGATGGATATCGATATCATTTGCTTTAAGCTGACGGATACATGTTGCTTCATCCCAACCATTTTGGATGCTAATAATAAAATGCATACCTGTTTTTTCACCGTTGATAGTGAATAATTCGGGGTACTGTTTTAAAGTGCTTAAAACTTTATCTCGCTTTTGTCTGTAAATTTTTCGCATCCGATTTAAATGACGCTCAAATTGATTGGTCTGCATAAAACGTGTGACCATAAATTGTGTATGTCTCGGAACAGTCCCTCCTTCAAGATTTTGAAGTGCATGATAACGTTGAAGTAATGCTTCAGGTAAAACTGCGTAGGCGATACGAATGGATGGTGAAATAGATTTTGAGAAAGTACTCACATAAATGACACGTCCTGATTGATCGAGACCTTGAAGTGCGGGAATGGGCTTACCTTCATATCGAAATTCTGAATCGTAGTCATCTTCAATAATAAATCGATCTTTGCTTTGATGTGCCCATTTTAGAAGTTGCATCCGTTTATTCAAACGCATCGTTACCCCACTCGGAAATTGATGACTCGGTGTAATGTATACGATGTTATGTTCAGTTTGGTTTATTGATTCAATTGCAATACCATCTTTTTCTACTGGAATAAAGCGAAAACGAATATGCTTTCGCTTTAGTAATTGATGGACTTGAGGATAAATAGGGTCTTCTAACATGAATTGGCTATGGGATGGTAATAGATCTGTAATGATAGACAACAATTGTTCGGTTGAAGAAGCGACAATCACTTGTTCGGGTGTCGCTTGTACCCCGCGGCTATGAAATAAATACTGACTAATTTGTTGTCTTAATGCATAGTCACCTTGTCTATGACCTATCTCAACTAGCGGATATTGAGGTTCCTCAAATGCTTCTTTCGCATATTTACGAAATTGCTCAAAAGGAAAATGAGTTTGATCCACCATCCCTAATTTGAATGCATATTGAGGGTTATGTTCTGATGTTAAGGAACGTTGTGGCGATGGTGCAGGGTTTTCGTTAATAAAGGGGAGCGTCTCAATCGCACTAATATAAAACCCAGATTTAGGTTTGCTATAAATATAGCCCTCATCTATAAGTTGTGCATACGCATTCTCAACAGTCGTTTGGCTTATAGATAAGTACTGACTGAGTTGTCTTTTTGAAGGCAATTTTTCACCCTCTTGCATACTCCCATTAATTATACTTTTTTTAATATTTTCATATAGTTGAATGTAGATAGGTAAATTTTGTGACTGCTGGATATCGAACATTAACATTTCCATCATATTACTCCAATCTGACCCGCTTATTTTTTGTTATTCTGACACTTTAACCAGTTCAGTTATTAGTATAATCTACTTGTGAACGTATGAAAAGGAGGACAATCACCTATGTCAAAATTAATCGGATCAGAGCGTGTTAAACGCGGTATGGCAGAAATGCAAAAAGGTGGCGTTATCATGGACGTGGTTAACGCTGAACAAGCAAAAATTGCGGAAGAAGCTGGTGCTGTTGCAGTCATGGCACTTGAGCGTGTACCATCAGATATTCGTGCTGCTGGTGGTGTGGCACGTGCTTGTAATCCTTCTATAGTAGAAGAAGTAATGAATGCGGTATCTATTCCAGTCATGGCTAAATGTCGTATTGGCCATATTACAGAAGCAAGGGTTTTAGAAGCAATGGGTGTGGACTACATTGATGAATCAGAAGTATTAACACCTGCTGATGAAGTCTTCCACTTAAAGAAAAGTGATTATACCGTACCATTTGTATGTGGATGCCGAAACTTAGGAGAAGCTGCACGTCGTATTGGCGAAGGTGCTGCGATGCTTCGAACTAAAGGCGAACCAGGTACAGGAAATATCGTTGAAGCGGTACGTCATATGCGCCAAGTTAATCAAGAAGTGGCGCGTATCACAGTGATGAGTGATGACGAATTAATGACTGAAGCGAAAAACTTAGGTGCACCTTATGAAATCTTAAAAGATATTAAAGCACATGGTCGCTTACCGGTTGTAAACTTTGCAGCTGGTGGTGTCGCAACACCTCAAGACGCCGCATTAATGATGGAATTAGGTGCAGATGGTGTATTCGTTGGTTCAGGTATCTTTAAATCAGAAGATCCAGAAACTTTTGCTAAAGCTATTGTACAAGCGACAACACATTATCAAGACTACAAACTCATTGGCGAGTTAGCTAAAAAATTAGGTACTGCAATGAAAGGATTAGATATTAATCAACTTTCATTAGAAGAACGTATGCAAGAGCGTGGTTGGTAAAATGAAAATCGGAGTACTTGCATTACAAGGTGCTGTTCGTGAGCACATTCGACATATTGAAGCTACGGGGCATGAAGGCGTGCCAATTAAAAAAGTAGCACAATTAGAAGAAATAGAAGGGTTAATTATCCCTGGTGGTGAGTCAACAACGTTACGTCGCTTAATGGGACTTTATGGTTTTAAAGAAGCATTACGCGAATCACAATTGCCAATGTTTGGCACTTGTGCAGGCTTGATTGTGCTTGCGCAAGATATCGTTGACGAAGAAGGCTATTTACAAAAATTGGATATTACTGTAGAACGCAATTCATTTGGTCGTCAAGTTGACAGTTTTGAATCAGAGCTTCAAATTAAAGGGATAAATCAACCTGTAGAGGGTGTCTTTATTAGAGCACCTCATATCCAATCTGCAGCGCCACATGTAGAGATTTTAGGTCGAGTTGAAGATAAGATTATCGCAGTTCGTCAAAATCAATACTTAGGAATCTCATTTCATCCAGAATTAACAGATGATTACAGTATGACACAGTATTTTATAGAACAGGTTATCCCGAACAGCACATCGCAAAGAACCGCAGCTGAATGATAGTTGTCTTTATCCAATCTCATGGTTATGCATCAAGTGATAATCTAGGATGATAAGGACATCAAATATCAAAGCGATTGAGCTGGAAATCAATCCCAAAATAAATAGCGCTAAGATGATTTATTAATAGAAAATCATCTTAGCGCTTCTTTTTATAAAAAATTCGATTTCAATTATAAGAAGAAACCTGCGATTGTTGCAGACACAAATGATACTAATGTAGCACCAAATAATAATTTAAGTCCAAAGCGTGCAACCATGTCTCCTTTTTCATCATTTAAAGATTTAATGGCTCCGGAAATAATACCGATCGAACTGAAATTCGCAAAAGATACTAAGAATACAGAGACAACACCTAGTGTACGAGGTGAAAGCCCATTTGCTTTTCCTAATTCAGTCATTGCTACAAATTCATTAGATAGAAGCTTTGTAGCCATAATTGAACCTGCATGAACTGCATCATGCCAAGGAATACCTGTTAAAAATGCTAATGGTGCGAAAATGAAACCAATCAATGTTTGGAAATTCCAATCCAATTGACCACCAGAAACTAAACTGATAATACCGCCTACGATACCATTGAGTAATGAGATTAAAGCGATATAACCGATTAACATCGCACCTACAATAACAGCAACTTTAAATCCATCTAAGATATATTCGCCCAACATTTCAAAGAAAGATTGTTGCTTTTTCTCTTCTTCAATCAATAATTTGTCGTCTTCTTCGTTGACTTTATATGGATTAATAATAGAGGCAATAATGAAACCACCGAATAAGTTTAATACCACTGCGGTTACAACATATTTAGGTTCAACAAGTGTAAAGTAGGCACCGACAATTGATGCTGATACTGTAGACATTGCTGAAGCGGTTAATGTATATAAGCGATGTTTAGGAATATAAGGAAGTTGTTTTTTTAATGAAATGAACACTTCGGATTGTCCTAAAATAGCAGAAGCTACCGCATTATATGATTCTAAACGACCCATACCGTTAATTTTAGAAATTAAAAATCCAAGAACGTTAATAATTAATGGTAAGATTTTTGTGTATTGCAAAATACCAATCAACGCGGAAATAAAAATAATTGGCAGTAATACATTAAAGAAGAAAGGCGATGCGCCTTTGTTGGCTAAACCACCAAATACAAAATCGACACCGACTGCAGCTTGTTTTAATAAATAACCAAAACCAGTAGCAATACCGCCGACAATTTGAATCCCAATATTTGTTTTAAGTAAGAAAAATGCTAAAACAAGTTGGATAACAAGCATGATGCCAATATATTGCCAACGAACGTGCTTTTTATCAGAACTTGCTAAAAAAGCTAGGGCTAAAAATACAACAATCCCAACAACCCCAATTAAAATATGCATGTGAGTTCCACCTCTGCTTTTCAAAATTAAATTTCACTAGAACTATCATACACCAAAAATGTAAGCAGTAACATAGCAATTTTATAAATTTAAAATCAAATTGGTTGAAAAAGGTCAAAGTGGGTTCTATAATATAGTCAAAGATGGTCAAAAGAGGTGATACGATGCACAATATGTCTGACATCATAGAACAGTACATTAAAAAGTTATTTGAAGAAGCACAAGATGACGTTGTTGAAATTCAACGCGCAAACATTGCACAGCGTTTTGATTGCGTACCATCTCAGTTGAATTATGTCATCAAAACACGATTCACGAATGAACATGGTTATGAAATAGAAAGTAAACGTGGTGGCGGCGGGTATATTCGAATCACAAAAGTTGAAACAAAAGATCAAGGGAATTATATTAAACGTCTGATGGAATTAATTGGACCTGCCATTTCTCAGCAACAAGCGCTTTATATCATAGATGGTTTGTTGGAAAACAACTTGATTACTGAAAGAGAAGCCAAAATGATTGCAGCGATTGTAGATAGGGAAACATTGAAAATGGATGTGGCCGCAAGAGATATTATCCGGGCAAATATTTTGAAACGCCTACTACCGGTTATTAACTATTATTAAAGGATGATGTGCTATGAATACCGATAAATACAAACTTGAACGACATCAAGCGACAAGCCCTTACCGTCAGCAAGTCAAATTGTCACAGCAACCTATCTATGGACAGTCTGACGATGATTGGCAAGAAGCAGAGGATGTTGAAGGGACTTTTGTCATCAAACAAATTTTACAACATTTGGCAGCTAAACACGGCTTGAGTGTCGATCAAGTGGTTTATCGAGAAGAAAAGCGCTGTCCAACTTGTCAAATGACATTAAAAGATATTGCGCATGTCGGCAAGTTCGGCTGTCATGATTGTTATCAAACTTTCAAAGAAGATGTTTATGACATTGTGAGACGTGTCCAAGGTGGTCATATTGAACATTCTGGAAAATGTCCACAGTCGTCGCAACAAAAACGGGCATTGAAAAAACAACTTGAAGAAAAACGTGCACATCTTGAATCACTTGTTTCAAAACAAGCTTTTGAAGAAGCGGCGATTGTACGAGATGAAATTCAAGCACTCCAACAACAAAGTGAGGTGTCCAAATCTGATGACGAATAATCTTGATCAGCACATGAGTGATTGGATGCAAGAAGTTCAATCACAACCTGTGATTATGTCTTCACGTATTCGGTTAGCGCGTAATCTTGAAAATCATGTACATCCTTTGATGTTCCCGTCTGAAGAGGAAGGACATCGTGTGATTAATGAAGTTCAAGATGTTTTAAAGGATATGAAAGTTTTAAGATTAGATGAATTAGATCAACAAAGTAAATATAAGTTAGTGGCTAAGCATTTAATTAGCCCAGAGCTGACAAAGCAACCCGCATCTGCTGTATTGTTGAACGAAGATGAATCTATTAGTGTAATGGTAAATGAAGAGGACCATATACGTATTCAAGCAATGGGCAACGATTTATCATTAGATACGCTTTATCAAAAAGCTTCTAAAATAGATGACGTCTTAGATGCTTCACTCGATATCAGTTATGATGAACAATTGGGTTATTTGACAACTTGTCCGACGAATGTTGGCACAGGTATGCGTGCAAGTGTGATGTTGCACTTGCCAGGGTTGTCTATTATGAAGCGAATGAATCGTATTGCACAAACGATTAACCGATTTGGTTTTACGATTAGAGGCATTTACGGTGAAGGTTCGCAAGTTTATGGACATGTTTATCAAGTTTCAAATCAATTAACACTTGGTAAAAGTGAACAAGAAATTATTGATGCATTAACAGAATTAGTTCATCAAATTATTAATGAAGAACTCGCATTACGAGATCGTTTAAATCAACACAATCATACTGAGACACTTGATAGAATCTATCGTTCATTGGGTATATTAAAATATAGTCGTTTAATTTCGGTAGAGGAAGCGTCATATCGTTTAAGTGATATTAAATTAGGTGTTGATTTGGGCATTTTAGAAATGGAAGACTTTCGATTTAATGAATTAATGATTGCGATTCAATCGCCATTTTTAATTGATGATGCAGAAGAACAATCCATTGAAGCCAAAAGAGCAGAAATTTTAAGAACGCATATATAAAACTAGGAGGTTGGCATATGTTATTTGGAAGATTAACAGAACGTGCGCAGCGTGTTTTAGCACATGCACAAGAAGAGGCAATTCGCTTAAATCACTCTAATATTGGAACAGAGCATTTACTACTAGGTTTAATGAAAGAACCAGAAGGTATTGCGGCAAAAGTATTAGAAAGTTTTGATATTACAGAAGATAAAGTTGTTGCAGAAGTAGAAAAATTGATTGGACATGGTCAAGAACAAATGGGCGCGTTACACTATACACCACGCGCTAAAAAGGTCATTGAACTTTCAATGGATGAAGCACGTAAATTACAGCACAACTTTGTAGGAACAGAGCACATTTTACTTGGCTTAATCCGTGAAAACGAAGGTGTAGCTGCACGTGTATTTGCAAACTTAGATTTAAATATTACTAAAGCACGTGCACAAGTTGTTAAAGCGTTAGGTAGCCCAGAAATGTCTAATAAAGGTGCACAAGCAGCTAAATCAAACAACACACCAACTTTAGATGGATTAGCAAGAGATTTAACAGTTATTGCTAAAGACGGTACGTTAGATCCAGTGGTAGGCCGAAATGCTGAAATTACACGTGTGATTGAAGTGTTAAGTCGACGTACAAAAAACAATCCTGTTCTTATCGGTGAACCTGGGGTAGGTAAAACTGCTATTGCGGAAGGTCTTGCTCAAGCAATCGTCAACAATGAAGTCCCAGAAACATTAAAAGATAAACGTGTCATGTCTTTAGATATGGGAACTGTTGTCGCAGGTACAAAATACCGTGGTGAGTTTGAAGAACGTCTTAAGAAAGTAATGGAAGAAATTCACCAAGCAGGCAATGTCATTTTATTCATTGACGAATTGCATACACTCATTGGTGCGGGTGGTGCAGAAGGTGCAATTGACGCCTCAAATATTTTAAAACCTGCCCTTGCACGTGGTGAACTACAATGTATTGGTGCCACAACATTAGATGAGTACCGTAAACACATCGAAAAAGATGCTGCACTTGAACGACGTTTCCAACCAGTACAAGTAGATGAACCAAGTGTTACGGATACAATTGAAATTTTAAAAGGCTTACGTGATCGTTATGAAGCACACCACAGAATTAACATTTCCGACGAAGCGATTGAAGCTGCTGCAAAATTAAGTAATCGTTATGTACAAGATCGTTTCTTACCAGATAAAGCGATTGATTTAATTGATGAAGCTAGTTCAAAAGTACGCTTAAAAAGCCATACAACACCAACAAGCTTAAAAGAGATTGAAGTACAAATTGAACAAGTGAAAAAAGAAAAAGATGCTGCAGTCCACGCACAAGAATTCGAAAATGCTGCAAATCTAAGAGATAAGCAAACAAAATTAGAAACGCAGTACGAAGAAGCTAAAAATGAATGGAAAAATAACCAAGGTGGCCAACACACAACACTTGTCCCTGAAGATATTGCAGAAGTTATTGCGGGTTGGACAGGTATTCCACTAACACGTTTGAACGAAACAGAATCAGATCGATTACTCAACTTGGAAGAAACATTACACCAACGTGTAATTGGTCAAGATGATGCAGTTGCTGCTATTTCTAAAGCAGTTCGTCGTGCGCGTGCAGGCTTAAAAGATCCTAAACGTCCAATTGGTAGCTTTATTTTCCTAGGACCAACAGGTGTAGGTAAAACAGAACTTGCGCGTGCATTAGCGCAATCTATGTTTGGTGAAGAAGATGCGATGATTCGCGTTGACATGAGTGAGTTTATGGAAAAACATGCAGTGAGTCGTTTGGTTGGTGCCCCTCCTGGATATGTAGGTCACGATGACGGAGGTCAATTAACTGAAAAAGTACGTCGTAAACCATACTCAGTTATTTTATTTGATGAAATTGAAAAAGCGCACCCAGATGTATTTAACATCTTATTACAAGTGTTAGACGATGGTCACTTGACTGATACGAAAGGTCGCCGAGTAGATTTCAGAAATACAGTCATTATTATGACTTCTAACGTCGGTGCACAAGAATTGCAAGACCAACGATTTGCAGGCTTTGGTGGCAATTCAGAAGGTAATGACTACGAAACAATTCGAAAAACAATGATGAAAGAATTGAAAAATGCGTTCCGTCCAGAGTTCTTAAACCGTGTTGACGACATCATTGTATTCCACAAACTTAATAAAGAAGAATTGAAAGAAATCGTAACAATGATGGTAGGTAAATTAACAGATCGCTTATCTGAACAAAACATTCATGTGAGTGTTACAGATGCAGCGAAAAATAAAATTGCCGCTGAAGGTTATGATCCAGAATATGGTGCACGTCCATTAATTCGTGCAATTCAAAAAACAGTTGAAGATAACTTAAGTGAGTTAATCTTAGAAGGTAAAGAATTAGAAGGTAAAAACGTTACTGTTGACTTTGACGGTGAATCTTTCCAATACGACATTTCTGAACGAGAATCAGATCAAGCAACAACATCTGAAGCATCATCGTAAAAATGTCTGAAAAGAACTGACGTATTTAAAGTGATTAAAAAGAGTGCATAACCATTTGCTTTTGAGTCACATGCTTTTAAGGAGACGATTAAATCTTATGATAAATAAGAGATCGTCTCCTTTTATGTTGTATTTATTAGAGTGATAGATATAAAATAGAAAATCATTAGCATTGTTATCCTTTTGTTAAGTAGCTTTGTTTTTGTTCAAGTTGTCCAGTATCCGAATGCTTGCAACAGGCACACAAGTAAAGTTTAGATATGTATTAAAATCGACAATGGATACGGTGTTAATTGCGATGAACATTGAATGATTGCGCTTTATTTCATAGGTTGTAGTGTGAAGTACAACCAGCATTACGCAAAATTTGTCTTAAATCTTTAACAAGTATAAAATAGATATGTTATCCGAAGAGATGGGGGTGGCCTTGTGGCGAAAAAGAAAGTGATATTTGAATGTACAGCTTGTGGTTATCAATCTCCAAAATGGATGGGCAAATGCCCAAATTGTGGTGCATGGAATACAATGGAAGAGTCGATAGAACAAAAAGTAGCGAGCCCTAAACATGGGGTCAGATCTCAAAAAACGAGTACTTCCAAAATTCAAAAACTAAATGAAATTAAACAAGAACAAGCACCGCGTATCCTAACAAATAGTGATGAGTTTAACCGTGTACTCGGTGGAGGTATCGTAGAAGGATCGCTTGTTCTCATTGGTGGTGACCCAGGTATAGGGAAATCAACGCTGTTATTACAAATGTGTGCAGCACTGTCCCAAAGTAAAAATGTATTATATATTACAGGTGAGGAGTCACTTAATCAAACAAAGTTAAGGGCGGATCGACTTGACGAAGATGCGAGTCAATTGAATGTTTTTGCTGAGACCGACTTAGAAGTGATTCATGAAGCAGTGAAGAAAATTGAACCGGAGCTTATTGTAGTGGACTCAATTCAAACGATTTATCATCCAGAGATTAGTTCGGCTCCAGGATCCGTGTCACAAGTTCGTGAAAGTACACAAAGCTTAATGCATATTGCAAAACAAATGAATATTGCTACTTTCATTGTAGGACATGTGACAAAAGAAGGCCAAATTGCTGGACCGCGTTTGTTAGAACACATGGTGGATACGGTGTTGTATTTCGAAGGCGATGAACATCATGCTTATCGTATTTTAAGAGCTGTTAAAAACCGTTTTGGTTCTACGAATGAAATGGGCATATTCGAAATGAAACAATCCGGATTGAAAAGTGTATTGAACCCATCAGAGATGTTTTTAGAAGAGCGTTCTACCAATGTACCTGGCTCAACGATCGTTGCGACGATGGAAGGGACACGTCCATTACTTATTGAAGTACAATCACTCGTTACGCCGACGACATTTAATAATCCTAGACGAATGGCTACAGGCATAGATCACAATCGCTTGAGTTTATTAATGGCAGTGTTAGAGAAAAAAGAAGGCTATTTATTACAACAACAAGACGCCTATATTAAAGTAGCAGGAGGCGTGAAGTTGTCTGAGCCAGCAGTGGACTTAAGTATTATTATCGCAACAGCATCAAGTTTTAAAGACCAAGCTGTCGATGGATTAGATTGTTTTATTGGAGAAGTTGGATTAACAGGGGAAGTACGACGCGTTTCCCGTATCGAACAACGGGTACAAGAAGCGGCAAAACTCGGTTTTAAACGTGTGATCTTACCTAAAACAAATATAGGGGGATGGCAATTCCCGCAAGGTATTGAAGTGATTGGTGTTTCTACTGTAAATGAAGCATTAAAATATGCCATAAAAAAATAGAAAGGAGGGAGGAAAAATGGATTTTGTCAAACTGCTCGTTATCCTATCGTACATTGTTATCGGGAGTGTCTTAGGCATTGTATTGATTCCTGAGATTGTTGTAGACTTTGAAGTCAGTCATCCACCGATGATAGAAAATAGCTATTTTGCAGCGTTTATGGGTACAGTTTTGATGTTTTTATTATTTGGTTGGTTTATTCCACGTATTGCATATGCTATTAAAGACTTAGAGCAATTTGTGTTAGGATACAGTGCGATTGAAATTATATTTGCGACAATTGGTCTGTTTATGGGCTTGCTCATTTCTGTTATGATTTCTTTTATTTTAGAATTTATTGGGACAGACTTTATTAATCGTATTATCCCGATTATTTTAACTTTAATTTTAAGTTATTTAGGTTTCCAATTCGGTCTTAAAAAACGAGATGAAATGTTGCTGTTTTTACCGGAAAACATGGCACGTTCGATGGCAATTAGCGCGCGTAACGCTGTACCGAAAATTATTGATACGAGCGCAATTATAGACGGTAGAATATTAAAAATTATGGAAGCGGGCTTTATAGATGGTGAGATTTTAATTCCGCAAGGTGTGATTAACGAGTTGCAAGTTGTGGCTGATGCTAATGATAGTATTAAACGTGACAAAGGGCGTCGTGGCTTAGAGATTCTTAATGCGATTCATATGTCAAAACATCCGACACGTATTGTTCATCCACAGCGAAGTCATCATGATATTGATGATTTACTCGTAAGATTGGCGCAACATTATCGTGCTCACGTGATTACAACGGATTATAATTTAAACAAAGTTTGTAGTATTCAAGGCATTAAAGTGTTGAATGTTAATGATTTATCAGACGCAATTCGTCCAGAAGTGCATCAAGGAGACCGATTTGACCTTATGATAACTAAAGTAGGTAAAGAACCGGGTCAAGGTGTAGGTTATTTTGATGACGGAACGATGGTCGTGGTCGACGATGCGAAGCAATATATTAATCAAACGATTCCTTTGGAAGTGATTAGTATGTTACAGACAGCTTCTGGGCGCATCATATTTGCAAAAAAGGTGGAGGAATAAATGACAAATTATCATGTGATCATACCGGCAGCAGGTACTGGAAATCGAATGGGACGTGCTTATAATAAATTATTGATTCGTGTTGCAGGTCGTACAATTTTAGAACATACGATAGACGTATTTCAAAAAGATGATCAATGTGAAAGCATTTATTTAGCCATCCATCCAAGAGACCGTGAGCGATTACAAAATATTTTAGCGCCTTATAATAAAATTAAAGGCTTAATTGAAGGCGGGAAAGAACGCCAAGAAAGCATTCATAAAGTTATCCAACATATGAATGTGGCTAAAGATGAAGTTGTACTCGTCCATGATGGCGCGAGACCTTTTATTACACACCAAACCATTAAAGAGGTTACTTTAGCAATCGAAGCATATGGCGCGGCTATTGTAGGTGTTAAAGCGAAAGACACGATTAAATTGGTTCAAAATCAGTTTGTGTCACAAACTTTAGACCGTTCCGCTTTATGGCAAGTTCAAACACCACAGGGTTCTAAATTTCAGCATTTAAAAACAGCCTATGATGATGCGGCGGCTAAAAAAATCAATGGCACTGATGACGCCTCGCTTTTAGAAGCTTCTGGTCAGCCGATTTATATGGTTGAAGGTGACTATGATAATATTAAAGTAACGACGGAAGAAGACCTTACATATGCGCAAGCAATATTTGATAAAAGGAGAAAAGAAAATCATGTATAGAGTTGGATTAGGTTATGACGTTCATGCTTTTGACGAAACGCGCCCATTAATTATCGGTGGAATTGAAGTTCCGCATACACACGGGTTAAAAGGCCACAGCGATGCCGATGTTTTACTTCATGCTATCACTGACGCTATGTTAGGTGCATGTGCACTAGGAGATATTGGAAAATTATTCCCTGACACAGACCCACAGTTCAAAGATGCAGATTCTAAAAAGTTGTTAGTCGCTGCATATGAACAAGTTAAAGATGAAGGCTATATTATTAATAATATTGACGCAACCATCATTGCTGAGCGCCCTAAATTCCGCCCTTATATTGATGAAATGCGTGCTGTCATTGCTGATTTGTTTGAAGTCGCAATACAACAAGTCAATGTAAAAGCAACGACAAGTGAAAAGTTAGGTTTTACAGGTCGTCAAGAAGGTATCGCAGCACAAGCAATCGTATCCTTAACAACGCAAGCATAGTTGAAAGTAACATATACACAATATCCTATGACATGTTATAATTAAAAAATTGAAGAACAAAACAGGAGTGAACGAAATGAGTAACCGAGTAAGAGTCAGATATGCACCAAGCCCAACAGGTTATTTGCATATCGGTAACGCACGTACTGCATTATTTAACTATTTATTCGCGAAACACTATGATGGAGATTTTGTGATTCGTATTGAAGACACGGATACTAAGCGTAACCTTGCCGATGGTGAAGCTTCACAATTTGAAAATTTAAAATGGTTAGGTTTAGATTGGGATGAATCTGTGGATCAAGATAAAGGTTATGGTCCATATCGTCAATCTGAACGTGGTCACATTTATCAACCTCTTGTGGATCAATTGTTAGCTGAAGACAAAGCGTACAAATGTTACATGACGGAAGAAGAATTAGAAGCAGAGCGTCAAGCACAAATCGAACGCGGTGAGATGCCACGTTATGGTGGTAAACATGCCCATCTAACAGAAGAAGAAAGACAGCAATTTGAAGCAGAGGGACGTAAGCCTGCTATTCGTTTACGTGTACCACAAAATAAAACATATCAGTTCGATGACATGGTGAAAGGGACAGTTTCTTTTGAATCTGATAACTTCGGCGACTGGGTAATTGTGAAAAAAGATGGTATTCCAACATACAACTTTGCAGTTGCTGTAGATGATCACTATATGGAAATTACAGATGTGATTCGTGGCGATGACCATATTTCTAACACACCGAAACAATTAATGATTTATGAAACATTTGGTTGGGAACCGCCTCGTTTTGCACATATGACATTAATCGTGAATGAGCAACGCAAAAAGTTAAGCAAACGTGACGGTCAAATTTTACAGTTTATTGAGCAATATAAAGAATTAGGTTATTTACCAGAAGCATTATTCAACTTTATCGCATTATTAGGATGGTCTCCTGAAGGTGAAGAAGAAATCTTTTCTAAAGAACAATTGATCGATATCTTTACTGAAAAGCGTCTATCAAAATCACCTGCATTTTTCGATAAACAAAAATTGGCTTGGATTAACAACCAATACATGAAAGAAAAAGATTCGGAAACAGTTTTTGAAATGACATTACCGCATATGATTAAAGCTGGTTTGATACCTGAATCACCATCAGAAGCTGAATTAGACTGGGGACGTAAGCTCGTGGCACTTTATCAAGAACAAATGAGCTATGCTGGAGAAATCGTACCTTTATCAGAGCTATTTTTCCGAGACGAAAAAGAATTAGACGAAGCTTCACAAGAAGTGTTGAATGGTGAACAAGTTCCTGAATTAATGCATGCACTATATGGTAAATTAGAAGCGTTAGAGCCATTTGAAGCCGCTGAAATTAAAAAGAAAATTAAAGAAGTCCAAAAAGAAACTGGCATTAAAGGTAAACAACTCTTCATGCCAATTCGTGTTGCGGTAACTGGACAAATGCATGGACCAGAATTGCCGAATACAATGGAAGTGCTTGGCAAAACAAAAGTACTTCGTCGAATTAATCAATTATTGTAATGACTGGCTTAATTATAAAATGAGGCTTAAAGAGCGATTTAGATTGTTTTCAAGCCGTTTCCAAATTTATAACTTGATATCACGTTCAAAATCCACTACCATAAAGGTGGATTTTGATTTGAATAAAGGATTAGTAGGCAAATTGCGTGTTTTAGAGAGTGTACGGTTGCTGCAAGTACATCACAAAATTTGTTGAATGCACCTTTATTAAGAAGAATTAAATAATTAATGAGTGAGTAGGTCAAAGAGAATTGAATGATTCTCGTCGATATACTAATTGAGAGTGGAACCGTGCTTAAGCACCTCTGACATAATTTATGTCAGAGGTGTTTTTTATACTAAGGAATAAGAATAACCATTTTAGGAGGGAATACAGTGATCAAACGAATGATGGATGATGTGAAAATGGTCTTTGAACAAGACCCAGCAGCGCGTTCAACTTTTGAAGTGATTACAACATACGCGGGCTTGCATGCCGTGTGGAGTCATCTTATTGCACATCGTTTATATAATAAAAAACGCTTCACATTAGCGCGTGTCATATCTCAAGTTTCTCGCTTTTTTACAGGTATAGAAATCCATCCAGGCGCTAAAATTGGACGTCGTCTTTTTATCGATCATGGCATGGGTGTCGTTATCGGAGAGACATGTACAATAGGTGATAACGTAACGATTTACCAAGGTGTGACTTTAGGAGGGACTGGGAAAGAAAAAGGTAAAAGACACCCTGATATCGGAGACAATGTCTTGATTGCAGCAGGGGCTAAAGTATTAGGAAATATTAAAGTAGACTCGAATGTCAACATCGGTGCCAACTCTGTTGTATTAAGAAATGTGCCTAGTTATACAACTGTTGTAGGCATTCCTGGTCGTGTGGTAAAACAAGACGGCATTCGCACCGGTAAAACGTTTGATCATCTCAATTTGCCTGACCCTATTTATGAACAACTCAAGCAGCTTGAGCGACAACTTGAACAAACTAAAAATGGAGAGATTAAAGATGATTACATTATATAATACACTAACGCGTCAGAAAGAAACTTTTAAACCGATTGAACCTGGGAAAGTCAAAATGTACGTTTGCGGACCGACTGTTTACAATTACATTCATATTGGAAATGCACGTCCAGCTATTAATTATGATGTTGTCAGACGCTATTTCGAATATAAAGGTTATGAAGTGAATTATGTATCAAATTTCACAGATGTCGATGACAAACTTATTAAACGCTCTCAAGAACTCGGGGAAACAGTACCTGAAATTGCAGATCGTTATATAAAAGCATTCCACGAAGATACGGGCGCATTAAATGTCAAGCCCGCAACATGCAACCCACGCGTTATGGAGCATATGGATGATATTATCCAATTTATTCAAAATTTAATAGATGAAGGCTATGCTTACGAAAGTGGCGGAGATGTATACTTCAGAACGCGCAAATTTGATGGTTATGGAAAGTTAAGTCATCAATCTATCGATGATTTGAAAATTGGTGCTCGGATTGAACAAGGTGAACAAAAAGAAGAAGCTTTAGACTTCACTTTGTGGAAAAAAGCAAAACCGGGTGAAATCAGTTGGGAAAGTCCGTTTGGTACAGGACGTCCGGGTTGGCATATCGAATGCTCAGTTATGGCCTATGAAAAACTAGGCGCAACGATTGATATCCACGCTGGTGGCAGTGATTTACAATTCCCTCATCATGAAAATGAAATTGCACAATCAGAAGCGCATAATCATGCACCATTTGCAAACTATTGGATGCATAACGGCTTTATTAATATCGACAACGAAAAAATGAGTAAATCATTAGGTAACTTTATTTTAGTTCACGATATTATTAAAGAGGTCGATCCAGATGTATTGCGTTTCTTTATGATCAGCGTACATTATAGAAGTCCAATTAACTATAACATCGAGCGTGTAGAAGCGGCACGTAGTGGTCTTGAGCGTATTCGTAACAGTTATCAAGCCCTTATTGAACGAGAAGCGGTTGCTACAGATCTTGTAGACGATACGAATTATTTAGAACAAATTGAACAAGTACTTGAGCAATTTGAAAAAGTGATGGACGATGATTTTAATACAGCGAATGCCATTACAGCGTGGTATGATTTAGTTAAGCTTACAAATAAATACATGTTAGAAGATAATACGTCGACACAAGTGATTCAACGTTTTAAAGAAGTCTTCCAAATTTTTAGTGAGGTACTGGGTATTCCACTCACTTCTCAAAAAGATGAGCAACTGCTTGATGAAGAGATTGAAAAATTAATTGAAGAGCGAAATGAAGCTAGAAAAGCTAAAGATTTTGCACGTGCAGACGAAATTCGTGATCAACTAAAAGCACAAAATATTATTCTTGAAGATACACCACAGGGCGTGAGATTTAAACGTGGCTAATGACATCAACAAAAAATTATTAAATCCACTCTCTTTAGCATATGTGGGCGATGCTGTTTTAGATCAGCACGTCCGTACATATATCATTCTCAAATTACAGAGCAAACCGAACCGCTTGCATCAAGAAGCGAAAAGATTTGTCTCAGCTAAAAGTCAGGCTGCAACACTTGAAGCTTTAATTGAAAACAATTGGTTTACAGAAGAAGAACGAGATATCATTCGACGTGGACGTAATGCTAAAAGTTATACAAAAGCGAAAAACACAGATATTCAAACCTATCGAAAAAGTTCTGGCTTAGAAGCACTGATTGGCTATTTATATTTAGATCAACAAAATGCGAGACTGGAAGCATTATTAACGACAATAGTTGAATATGTAGAAGAAAGGCGTTGAATGAAATGGATTCAGAAATCATTGTTGGCCGTCATGCAGTAAGAGAAGCTGTGACAACAGGACATACCATTAATAAAATACTAATTCAAGAAGGCATTAAAAAGCAACAGATTGAAGATATTTTAAAAGCTGCAAAATCGGCAAAACTTGTTGTACAAATCGTTCCAAAATCAAAATTAGACCAAATTGCGAACGCACCTCATCAAGGCGTAGCAGCTTATGTTGCCCCTTACGAATATGAGACATTGGATCATTTCTTAAAGCAACAAGCTGAAAAAGAGACACTTTCTACAGTATTGATCTTAGATGGCTTAGAAGATCCGCATAATTTAGGGTCGATATTGAGAACAGCAGATGCAACTGGTGTGGATGGGATTATTATTCCGAAAAGACGCTCTGTTGCATTGACACAAACAGTAGCTAAAGCGTCTACTGGAGCGATTCAACATGTCCCGGTTATTAGAGTCACGAATCTATCTCAAACGATGGATGAATTGAAAGATAAAGGCTATTGGATAGCGGGCACAGAAGCAAATCATGCGACAGATTATAGACAAATGCAAGTGGACGTTCCGTTAGCTATTGTTATCGGAAGTGAAGGTCAAGGAATGAGCCGTCGTGTGAAAGAAAAGTGTGATTTTTATATTAAAATTCCTATGGTTGGCCATGTGAATAGTTTGAATGCTTCTGTTGCAGCAAGTTTAATGATGTATGAAGTGTTTAGAAAACGGCGGCCCATTGGCGGTGAAGATTAAAAGATGAAAGACTATTATGTAATCATTGACGGGTACAACATGATAGGCCAGTCTCCAGAATTAAGTCGAGTAGCTAAAGAAAACTTAGAAGAAGCAAGAGAGCAACTACTGATTGAAATCGCAAACTATAATGCGGTCGTAAAAGGGAAAATCGTCTGTGTTTTTGATGCATATGAACAAGGCACGCCTCAGTCAGAATCTGTCTATCATGGTGTGCATGTTATTTTTACGAAAGAAAATGAAACGGCAGATAGTTTTATTGAGCGTTATGTTTACAATATTTACAACAAACATACAACGCATATCACAGTTGTAACAAGTGATATGAGTGAACAACATGCTATTTTTGGTACAGGTGCTTATCGTTTATCTTCAAGAGAAATGTGGCGACATTTAAAAGAAAATAAAGAGACCGTCACAAAGTCGATGCATCATTTTCATGAGCAGAAGCCGAGAACACGGATTCACTTATCTGAAGAAGTATTGTCTGAATTTGAGAAATTAAGGCGAGGCGAGTCCGAAGAATAAGATTTTGCAAGTTGTCTGAAGCTGTTATGAATAGGTATGATAAAGCATATTTTTCGAAGGCGAGGAAGAACGCATATGCTTTATCAATATCAATATGAATTAGATGATGCTTTTTCAGTAATGGTTGCACAAGTAAAGGCTCGGCAACCAGAAGCAATCGTACAATTAATCACTTACATTGAGCAATATGCACGAAAAAGTTTTAGTGACTTCAGTATCATGCCGGCAGATTGCGAAGATCTTATCCAAGAAGTGTTGCTAGCTATTTTTAAAAAGATACAAAGCGAGAATTTTTATTACGATGTCCCTTTCGAACATTATATTCATCGTGCAATTTATTTACGTAAAATAGACTATCGCCGTAAAAAGATGACGCATGAACGGCTATTCGACAACTATATTGAACGTTATACGACGCAATACCAAGTTATGTTAGTACAACAATATCAAAGTGGGTGTACATCACAACAATTTTGTCATGAAGTATTAAAATTAGCGGATCGTGGATTAAGTCATTTTGAAATGCAAGTGTTGAAATATCTGATTGAGGAATGGAAACCGTCAGAAATTGCATTGGCATTAAAGGCTGAAGATAAAAAAATATATAATGCCATCTATCGAATCCGTAAGAAATTGAAAGTACTTTTGGACGAATAGTGTGGTTTGACAATTGAACATAAACTTATGTATAGTAAACTGGTATTATAGAAGCAAGGTGAAATAAGTTGAAAAAAGTGCCATTAAATTGCGAGGAATGTGGAAACCGTAACTACCATGTACCGAAAACGATCAATAAAATTGACCGGCTCGTATTAAAAAAATTCTGTGCAAAATGTAATACACATACATTTCATAAGGAATCTAAGTAAATAGGAGGGATTTTCGTTATGCCAAAAAAAGAAAGCTTTTTCCGAGGCGTTAAATCCGAAATGGAAAAAACAAGCTGGCCAACTGGACCAGAACTTGTAAAATACACAACAATCGTAGTCATGACAGTGCTATTCTTTTTGTTATTCTTCTACGGTTTAGATATTGGAATTGGTCAATTAATTAAAATGATAAAATAGTGAATGAGGAGTTGTCAGCATGTCTGAAGAGTTAGGGGCAAAACGTTGGTATGCAGTACATACCTACTCTGGTTATGAAAATAAAGTGAAAAAGAATTTAGAAAAACGTGTTGAGTCAATGAACATGACAGAACAAATCTTTAGAGTTGTGATTCCTGAAGAAGAAGAGACACAAGTTAAAGATGGAAAAGCTAAAAAGCAAATGAAGAAAACATTTCCTGGTTACGTATTAGTTGAGCTAGTGATGACTGATGAATCATGGTACGTTGTTAGAAATACACCAGGTGTAACTGGATTTGTAGGATCAGCTGGGGCAGGTTCAAAGCCTAACCCATTATTACCAGATGAAGCACGTTTTATTCTTAAGCAAATGGGCATGAAAGAAAAGACAATCGATGTTGAAGTGGATTTAGGTGAACAAGTCCGTATTACTTCTGGGCCGTTTGCAAATCAAGTGGGCGAAATCAGTGAAATTGAAGCGGATAAATTTAAGTTGACTGTATTAGTCGATATGTTTGGACGCGAAACACCAGTTGAAGTTGAATTTGATCAAATAGAAAAACTCTAAACGTGTAAAAAGTTATAAAAAATGAGTTGTATTCAGCGTATGAAAATGTTACAATTACGAAGTCGCGCATTCATAGCGCTACATTTCGTCACGAAATGTTAAGAGTGGGAGGGCAAAATTGAGCCCTGTGACCACATCACGATATCAAGGAGGTGCACATCGTGGCTAAAAAAGTAGAAAAAGTAGTTAAGTTACAAATTCCAGCAGGTAAAGCAAACCCAGCACCACCAGTTGGTCCTGCATTAGGTCAAGCCGGTGTGAACATTATGGCTTTCACAAAGGAATTTAACGCACGTACACAAGAACAAGCAGGTTTAATTATTCCGGTTGAAATTTATGTTTATGAAGATCGTTCATTTACATTTATTACTAAAACACCACCTGCAGCTGTATTACTTAAAAAAGCAGCTGGTATTGAAAAAGGTTCTGGTGAACCAAACAAAACTAAAGTTGCTACAGTAACAAAAGATCAAGTACGTGAAATTGCTAACACTAAAATGCCTGACTTAAATGCTGCAGACGAAGAAGCAGCTATGCGTATCGTTGAAGGTACTGCACGTAGTATGGGTATTATTGTTGAGTAATCACCAACTGATTAACAAATAAGACAATGAGAAGATAAATTTTCGTAAGAACGCAGGTAGCCTATGAACAAGAAAGTATTCATTGTGATTCGCACAGATTTGTGCTAGGGACTATCTGCGCTCAACTTGCTTGAAGCAAGTAAATGTGGGAGGACATTCCGATAAAACCACTAAAGGAGGACAAAAAATGGCTAAAAAAGGTAAAAAGTATCAAGAAGCTTTAAACAAAGTTGATCGCCAAGCATTCTATACAGTAGAAGAAGCAATCAGCTTAGCTAAAGAAACATCTATTGCTAACTTCGATGCTTCAGTTGAAGTGGCTTTCCGTTTAGGTATTGATACACGTAAAAATGACCAACAAATCCGTGGTGCAGTTGTATTACCACACGGTACTGGTAAATCTCAACGTGTATTAGTTTTTGCTAAAGGCGACAAAATCGCTGAAGCAGAAGCAGCAGGTGCTGACTATGTTGGAGATGCAGAATATGTAAACAAAATCCAACAAGGTTGGTTTGATTTTGATGTTGTTGTTGCAACACCAGATATGATGGGTGAAGTTGGTAAATTAGGTCGTGTATTAGGACCTAAAGGTTTAATGCCAAACCCTAAAACTGGTACAGTAACAATGGACGTTAAAAAAGCTGTTGAAGAAATCAAAGCGGGTAAAGTTGAATACCGTGCAGAAAAAGCGGGTATCGTACACGCTTCAATCGGTAAAGTTTCATTCGATACAGAAAAATTAGTTGAAAACTTCAAAACTTTACAAGATGTGTTAACAAAAGCTAAACCATCTTCAGCTAAAGGTACTTACTTTAAGTCTGTTGCAGTAACAACTACAATGGGCCCTGGTATCAAAGTCGATACTGCAAGTTTCAAACTTTAAAACGAATCACTTAATGATAAAATCATTAAGTGGCTTGATAAATAGAAAATAATGGTTGACTTATTACACAAAAGCCGTTATATTAATTTTTGTTGAATATTTTACCTAAGACAGTAGGAGTTCTAACTGAACTTAAAAATCATCCTACCGAGGCTAAAATGGACTTGAACGTATGAACTTTCAAGCACTTTTTGCCGTGGGTAAAAAGTGCTTTTTATTTAAGTCTTGGACTTAACTATAAAAAGCACCTAAAACTTATCGATGGAGGTGTCAAAATGTCTGGAATCATTGAAGCGAAAAAACAACAAGTTGACGTCATTACTGATCAACTTAAAAGTTCTGTTTCTACAGTAGTTGTTGACTACCGTGGTTTAACAGTAGCAGAAGTAACAGAATTACGTAAACAATTACGTGAAGCTGGTGTTCAGTACAAAGTATACAAAAACACTATGTTACGTCGTGCAGCAGAACAAGCTGGTATTGAAGGTTTAGACGAGTTCTTAACTGGACCTACAGCAGTAGCATTTACTACTGAAGACGTTGTAGCCCCAGCTAAAGTCATCGCTGGATTCGCTAAAGAACACGAAGCTTTAGAAATCAAGACGGGTATCATGGAAGGTAGTATCATTACTGCTGATGAAGTGAAAACAGTTGGTTCATTACCATCACACGAAGGTCTTGTATCAATGCTTCTTTCTGTATTACAAGCGCCAATGCGCAACTTTGCTTATGCAGTTAAAGCTGTTGGAGAAAACAAAGAAGAAAACGCAGAATAAACGATAAATTAAAACTTAAAAATTGGAGGAATATTAACATGGCTAATCAAGAGCAAATCATTGAAGCAATTAAAGAAATGTCTGTTTTAGAATTAAATGACTTAGTTAAAGCAATCGAAGAAGAATTTGGTGTAACTGCAGCAGCACCAGTTGCAGCAGCAGGTGCTGCTGGCGGAGACGCAGCAGCAGAAAAAACTGAATTTGACGTTGAGTTAACTTCAGCTGGTTCATCTAAAATCAAAGTTGTTAAAGCTGTTAAAGAAGCAACTGGTTTAGGATTAAAAGATGCTAAAGAATTAGTTGACGGTGCTCCAAGCATCATCAAAGAAGCTTTACCAAAAGAAGAAGCTGAAAAACTTAAAGAACAATTAGAAGAAGTTGGCGCTTCAGTAGAATTAAAATAATTCGTTGATAAGTGAAAAACCCGCTATTTTTGGAATAGCGGGTTTTTGAATACAATACGATAAAGAGGTGTGACACCGTGAGTCATTACTATGATGCACATCCTGATGCAACACCAGATGAGAGAGAAATTAGCTATCATTATCAGCAACACGAACTGCCACTCACAACAGATGCAGGTGTGTTTTCTCGTGATAAAGTTGATTTCGGCTCTGATTTATTGATACAGACATTTTTAAATGAACACCCGCCAGGTCAATTGAAAAGGATTATTGACGTCGGTTGTGGTTATGGACCGATTGGTTTAATGGTGGCCAAAGTTGCACCCCATGATCATATTACAATGCTAGATGTAAACCATCGTGCATTAGCATTAGCTAAAAGAAATGCCAAAGCGAATGGCATCTCAAATGTGACGATACAAGAGAGTGATGGGTTAGCAATGATAGAAGACGAAGCATGTGACTACGTTTTGACTAATCCACCTATTCGTGCTGGTAAACTAGTGGTTCACCAAATTTTGACAGATGCATACCGCGTACTTAAAACTGAGGGTGCATTGTATGTCGTTATACAAAAAAAGCAAGGGATGCCTTCTGCTAAGAAAAAAATGGATGAGGTTTTTGGAAACGTCTCATCTGTCAAAAATAGTAAAGGTTACCACATATTAAAGAGTTTTAAATCTTGATTTTAAATATTGACTATGATATAGTTGTAAGATGAAATAATTATGTTCAATAAGTGTGTACTTTTACGGTTAAAGTTTCATTGTAACATTTCAAAATAAGACTTATAGAATAGAAAATGGTGTCATCGATTATGTGCTACCGTTTTCTTTTTGTCTTGTTACATGATGAGAACTGAAAAGTGTTCGCACAATTTTTGAGGGGTGAATCTGTTTGGCAGGTCAATTTGTCCAATATGGAAGACATCGTAAACGTAGAAACTACGCAAGAATTTCAGAAGTTTTAGAGTTACCAAACTTAATTGAAATTCAAACAAAATCGTATGATTGGTTCTTAAAAGAAGGTCTTTTAGAAATGTTCCGTGATATTTCTCCAATCGAAGACTTCACGGGTAATCTTTCATTGGAATTTGTAGATTATAGATTAGGTGAACCGAAGTATGATTTAGAAGAATCAAAAAACCGTGATGCAACATATGCGGCACCATTACGCGTTAAAGTTCGTCTAGTTATTAAAGAAACAGGCGAAGTGAAAGATCAAGAAGTATTTATGGGAGATTTCCCTTTAATGACAGAAACAGGTACTTTTGTAATTAATGGTGCGGAACGTGTCATTGTATCTCAATTAGTTCGTTCACCGTCTGTCTACTTTAATGAAAAGTTAGATAAAAATGGTCGTGTGAACTATGATGCGACTGTTATCCCTAACCGCGGTGCATGGTTAGAGTATGAAACAGATGCGAAAGATGTTGTTTATGTACGTATTGATAGAACAAGAAAGTTACCATTGACAGTATTATTACGTGCATTAGGTTATTCAACTGACCAAGAAATCATTGATTTAATTGGAGACAATGAATACTTAAGAAACACTTTAGAAAAAGATAGCACTGAAAATACAGAACAAGCATTATTAGAAATTTATGAACGTTTACGTCCAGGTGAACCACCAACGGTAGAAAATGCTAAAAGCTTATTGTATTCTCGTTTCTTTGACCCTAAACGTTATGATTTAGCAAGCGTAGGACGTTATAAAGCAAATAAAAAATTACATTTAAAGCACCGCCTATTCAATCAAAAATTAGCTGAACCTATTGTAAATACTGACACAGGTGAAATTGTTGCTGAAGAAGGCACAGTTTTAGATCGTCGTAAGTTAGACGAAATCATGGATGTTCTTGAAACAAATGCTAACGCACAAGTTTACGAACTTCCTAATAGTATTATCGATGAACCTGTAGAAGTACAATCTATTAAAGTTTATGTACCAAATGATGATGAAGAACGCACAACAACTGTAATTGGTAATGCATTCCCAGATTCAGAAGTGAAATGTATTACACCTGCTGACATCGTAGCGTCTATGTCATACTTCTTTAACTTATTACATGGTATCGGTTATACAGATGACATTGACCATCTTGGTAATCGTCGTTTACGCTCAGTTGGTGAATTATTACAAAACCAATTCCGTATTGGTTTGTCAAGAATGGAACGTGTGGTACGTGAAAGAATGTCTATTCAAGATACAGACTCCATCACACCACAACAATTAATTAACATTCGCCCAGTGATTGCATCAATAAAAGAGTTCTTCGGTAGCTCACAATTGTCACAATTCATGGACCAAGCGAACCCACTTGCTGAGTTAACACACAAACGTCGTTTATCAGCTTTAGGACCTGGTGGTTTAACACGTGAACGTGCACAAATGGAAGTTCGTGACGTACACTATTCTCACTATGGTCGCATGTGTCCAATTGAGACACCAGAGGGTCCAAACATTGGTTTGATCAACTCACTTTCAAGTTATGCACGTGTGAATGAATTTGGATTCATTGAAACACCATACAGAAAAGTAGACCTTGAAACAAACACAATTACAGACCGTATTGATTACCTTACTGCGGATGAAGAAGACAGTTATGTTGTTGCGCAAGCGAACTCAAGACTTGATGAAAACGGACGCTTTATCGATGACGAAATCGTTTGTCGTTTTCGTGGTAACAACACAACTATGGCTAAAGAAAAAATGGACTACATGGACGTATCGCCTAAACAAGTTGTTTCAGCTGCGACAGCATGTATTCCGTTCTTAGAAAACGATGACTCTAACCGTGCATTGATGGGTGCGAACATGCAACGTCAAGCAGTACCATTGTTAAACCCAGAATCACCATTTGTAGGTACAGGTATGGAGCACGTAGCTGCACGTGATTCAGGTGCTGCTGTTATTTCTAAGTATCGTGGCCGCGTTGAACATGTTCAATCAAGCGAAGTTTTAGTACGTCGCTTAGTTGAAGAAAATGGTCAAGAAGTAGAAGGCGAATTAGACCGTTACCCATTAGCGAAATTCAAACGTTCAAACTCAGGTACATGTTATAACCAACGTCCTATTATCGCAGCAGGCGATATTGTTGAAAAAGGCGAAATTCTTGCAGATGGTCCATCTATGGAACTCGGAGAAATGGCTTTAGGTCGAAATGTTGTTGTTGGATTTATGACTTGGGATGGTTATAACTACGAGGATGCCGTAATTATGAGTGAGCGTCTTGTTAAAGATGATGTTTATACTTCAATTCACATCGAAGAATATGAATCTGAAGCTCGAGACACAAAACTTGGACCTGAAGAAATTACACGTGATATACCAAACGTTTCAGAAAACGCACTGAAAAACTTAGATGACCGCGGTATTGTATACGTTGGCGCAGAAGTAAAAGATGGTGATATTTTAGTCGGTAAAGTAACGCCTAAAGGTGTTACTGAATTGACAGCAGAAGAACGCCTATTACATGCGATCTTTGGTGAAAAAGCACGTGAAGTTCGTGATACGTCATTACGTGTGCCACACGGTGCAGGCGGTATCGTTCTTGATGTTAAAGTGTTTAACCGTGAAGAAGGCGATGATTCACTTTCACCAGGTGTGAACCAACTTGTTCGTGTATATATCGTTCAAAAACGTAAAATTCATGTAGGGGACAAAATGTGTGGTCGTCACGGTAACAAAGGTGTCATCTCTAAAATTGTTCCTGAAGAAGATATGCCGTACTTACCAGATGGCCGTCCAATTGACATCATGTTAAACCCACTAGGTGTACCATCACGTATGAATATCGGACAAGTTTTAGAGTTACATTTAGGTATGGCTGCTAAAAACTTAGGTATTCACGTTGCTTCACCAGTATTTGACGGTGCCAACGATGAAGACGTATGGTCTACAATTGAAGAAGCAGGTATGGCGCGTGACGGTAAAACAGTACTTTACGATGGCCGTACAGGAGAACCATTTGACAACCGTATTTCAGTTGGTGTGATGTACATGTTGAAACTTGCGCACATGGTAGATGATAAACTTCACGCACGTTCAACTGGACCATATTCATTAGTTACACAACAACCTCTTGGTGGTAAAGCACAATTTGGTGGACAAAGATTTGGTGAGATGGAGGTATGGGCACTCGAAGCTTATGGTGCAGCATATACACTTCAAGAGATCTTAACATACAAATCAGATGACACTGTAGGTCGTGTGAAAACTTATGAAGCGATCGTTAAAGGTGAAAACATTTCAAGACCAAGTGTTCCTGAATCATTCCGCGTATTGATGAAAGAGCTACAAAGTTTAGGTCTTGATGTTAAAGTGATGGATGAACAAGACAATGAAATTGAAATGCGCGATTTAGATGAGGATGATATTCCAGATCGTAAAGTCAATATTCAACCATCTACTGTTCCAGAATCTCAAAAAGAATTTAACGAATAAATGCATGTTGAAAATCAAAAACGATCTTGAATAGGAGATCGCAAAGTCGCATGAGACGTCATAGCGTGCCGATAGTTATGCACGTTCAATGTAACTTTTAAGGATTTAATTGCGTTAAGAACATGAGACGCGTTAAAGACTTAACCTGAACTTGATTAAAACGAAAGGAAGACGAGTGGCGCTTTTGCTACTCGAGAAGGGAGATGTGTGGAAACCTACACGCATCTTCTCTATCCTGTTTGTTAAATAGACATTGCTTTAATATATTATGAAATCGTGTGAATCAATCAACTAGCACAGCTAATTTAAACTAAAGGAGGTAGGCTCCTTGATTGATGTAAATAAATTCCATTACATGAAAATAGGACTCGCTTCACCTGAAAAAATCCGCTCTTGGTCATATGGTGAGGTCAAAAAACCAGAAACAATTAACTATCGTACTTTAAAACCAGAAAAAGATGGTCTATTCTGTGAAAGAATTTTCGGACCTACTAAAGACTGGGAATGTAGTTGTGGGAAGTATAAACGTGTACGTTACAAAGGTATGATTTGTGACCGATGTGGTGTAGAAGTGACAAAATCAAAAGTACGTCGTGAACGTATGGGTCACATTGAGTTAGCAGCTCCAGTTTCGCATATTTGGTATTTTAAAGGAATCCCAAGCCGTATGGGTCTTTTGTTAGACATGTCACCACG
The DNA here is from genome assembly GCF_002901995.1 of Staphylococcus coagulans. Taxonomy (GTDB): domain Bacteria; phylum Bacillota; class Bacilli; order Staphylococcales; family Staphylococcaceae; genus Staphylococcus; species Staphylococcus coagulans. The sequence goes on from NZ_PPQN01000015.1 coordinate 30,623, forward strand.
TGCTTTAGAAGAAGTTATTTATTTTGCTTCTTATGTCGTTGTGGATCCAGGTCCAACAGGCTTAGAAAAGAAAACATTGCTTTCTGAAGCAGAATTCCGTGAATATTATGATAAATTCCCTGGTCAATTCACTGCAAAAATGGGTGCTGAAGGGATTAAAGATTTATTAGATGAGATCGATTTAGATCAAGAATTAAAAGTATTACGTGACGAATTGGAATCTGCAACAGGTCAACGTTTAACACGTGCCATCAAACGTTTAGAAGTTGTTGAGTCATTCCGTAACTCTGGTAACAACCCAGCTTGGATGATTTTAGACGTACTTCCAATTATTCCACCTGAGATTCGTCCAATGGTTCAACTTGATGGTGGTCGTTTTGCTACAAGTGATTTGAACGACTTATACCGTCGTGTTATTAACCGTAACAATCGTTTAAAACGTTTGTTAGATTTAGGTGCGCCCGGAATCATCGTTCAAAACGAAAAACGTATGTTACAAGAAGCTGTGGATGCGTTAATCGATAACGGTCGTCGTGGTCGCCCTGTAACAGGACCAGGTAACCGTCCATTAAAATCACTTTCACATATGTTAAAAGGTAAACAAGGTCGTTTCCGCCAAAACTTGTTAGGTAAACGTGTAGACTATTCAGGTCGTTCAGTAATCGCAGTAGGTCCAAACTTAAAAATGTACCAATGTGGTTTACCGAAAGAAATGGCATTAGAATTGTTCAAACCGTTTGTAATGAAAGAATTAGTGCAACGTGAAATTGCAACAAACATCAAAAATGCTAAAAGTAAAATTGAGCGTACTGAAGACGAAGTTTGGGACGTTTTAGAAGATGTTATTATTGAACACCCTGTACTTTTAAACCGTGCGCCAACATTGCACAGATTAGGTATCCAAGCGTTCGAACCTACATTAGTTGAAGGCCGTGCGATTCGTTTGCACCCACTCGTTACAACTGCCTATAACGCAGACTTTGACGGTGACCAAATGGCGGTTCACGTTCCATTATCTAAAGAAGCACAAGCAGAAGCACGTATGTTGATGCTTGCTGCACAAAACATCCTAAACCCTAAAGATGGTAAACCAGTCGTAACACCATCACAAGACATGGTATTAGGTAACTATTACTTAACATTAGAACGTAAAGACGCTGTTAATACAGGAATGATGTTTAACGATACGAATGAAGTAATCAAAGCTTATGCGAATGGCCATGTACATTTACACACACGTATTGGTGTCCAAGCTTCTTCATTCAACAACCCTACATTTACTGAGGAACAAAATAACAAAATTTTAGCGACATCTGTAGGTAAAGTCATCTTTAACGAAATTATTCCGGACTCATTTGCGTACATTAATGAGCCAACAGCAACAAACCTTGAGAAAAACACACCAGATAAATACTTTGTTGATCCATCAGAACTTGGTGAAGGTGGTCTAGCTGAGTACTTTGAAAATACTGAACTTGTTCCACCATTCAACAAAAAATTCTTGGGTAATATTATCGCAGAAGTGTTCAATCGCTTTAGCATTACAGATACGTCTATGATGCTTGACTTGATGAAAGACCTAGGATTTAAATATTCATCAAAAGCAGGTATTACAGTAGGTGTAGCAGACATTGTTGTATTACCAGATAAACAAGAAATCTTGGATGAGTCAGAAAAATTAGTTGAGCGTGTTCAAAAACAATTCAACCGTGGTTTATTAACGGAAGAAGAACGTTATAATGCGGTTATTGAAATTTGGACAAATGCAAAAGATAAAATCCAAGCTAAATTGATGAAATCACTTGATAAAACGAACCCAATCTTCATGATGAGTGACTCAGGTGCCCGTGGTAACGCATCTAACTTTACGCAACTTGCAGGTATGCGTGGTTTAATGGCCGCACCATCTGGTAAAATCATCGAACTTCCAATCACTTCATCATTCCGTGAAGGTTTAACGGTATTAGAGTACTTTATCTCTACTCACGGTGCGCGTAAAGGTCTTGCCGATACAGCACTGAAAACTGCCGACTCTGGTTACTTGACACGTCGTCTTGTTGACGTTGCACAAGATGTCATTGTTCGTGAAGAAGACTGTGGTACAGACCGTGGCTTACTCGTTTCAGATATTAAAGAAGGTACTGAAATGATCGAACCATTTATTGAACGTATCGAAGGTCGTTATTCAAAAGAAACTGTACGTCATCCTGAAACAGGTAAAATTATCATTCGCCCAGACGAATTAATTACACCAGAAATCGCTAAAGAAATTACGGATGCTGGTATTGAAGAAATGTATATTCGCTCTGCATTTACATGTAACACAAGACATGGTGTCTGTGAAAAATGTTACGGTAAAAACTTGGCAACAGGTGAAAAAGTCGAAGTTGGTGAAGCAGTAGGAACAATTGCTGCACAATCTATTGGTGAACCTGGTACACAATTAACAATGCGTACATTCCACACAGGTGGGGTTGCTGGTAGCGATATTACACAAGGTTTACCACGTATCCAAGAGATTTTCGAAGCGCGTAATCCTAAAGGTCAAGCTGTTATTACAGAAATTGAAGGTGTGATTGATAACATCACAGTTGGCAAAGATAGACAACAAGAAATCGTTGTTAAAGGTGCGAACGAAACACGCTCATATCTTGCCTCTGGTACATCACGCTTGAAAGTAGAAATTGGCCAATCCGTAGAACGTGGTGAAGTATTAACTGAAGGTTCAATTGAGCCGAAAAACTTCCTTGCAGTTGCTGGTTTAACAGCGACAGAAGAATACTTGCTTAAAGAAGTTCAAAAAGTTTATCGTATGCAAGGTGTAGAAATCGACGATAAGCACGTTGAGGTCATGGTACGTCAAATGTTACGTAAAGTTCGTATCATTGAAGCGGGTGACACGAAATTATTACCAGGATCACTTGTTGATATCCATAACTTTACAGATGCGAACCGCGAAGCCTTTAAAGAACGTAAGCGTCCTGCGACTGCGAAACCAGTCTTATTAGGTATTACAAAAGCTTCTCTTGAAACAGAAAGCTTCTTGTCAGCTGCATCCTTCCAAGAAACAACACGTGTTCTTACAGATGCTGCGATTAAAGGTAAACGTGATGACTTACTCGGACTTAAAGAAAATGTTATCATTGGTAAATTAATTCCTGCAGGTACGGGTATGAAACGCTACAGTAAAGTTGATATTGAAAAAGACGAAGCGCCACAACAAGGCCTTGAAGAGCAAGTCATTATCGACTAATTTGAATCATTGAAGTAAGTTGTAATATTGGGATCTGTCAATATATGATCTGTATAGACAGAAATAAAAGGTAGGGGCTGATTTCGATATCGTGTATACAATATTGAAATCAGACTGCCTGCATCCCCAATATAAGATTGACTGGTATTCACAAGTCTCTAAAAATCAATATTTATTGCGAATAACAGTTGACGAAGCATTTATGAAAATGATAATATAGTAAAGGTTGATGCAAGCAAGTACTTTGGAGGATATGTAAATGTCTAATGAAAAAGTCACACGCTTAAACAAACAAGCCTACGTTGTTGGTTTAAAAGAAACGCTAAAAGCGCTTCAAAAACAACGTGTAAAAACATTGATTATCGGTGAAGATGTTAATGTGCATCTCTTAGCACGCGTGTTATGCTTTGCCAATCAAAATAAGATACCTATCGAATTCTTTCCAAGCCGAAAAGCATTGGGAGAATATGTTGGTATAAATGTAAAAGCAACAGTTGTTGCTTTGCTCAAATGAGATTAGTAAGTTTTTGCTTACTAAATTTTATTTAACCTAAAAATGAACCACCTGGATGTGTGGGATTAAGAAATGAAGAGAGGAGGAAACTTGAAATGCCTACTATTAACCAATTAGTACGTAAACCAAGAAAAAGCAAAACTCAAAAATCAGACTCACCAGCTTTAAATAGAGGTTTCAATAGTCAAAAGAAACAATTCACTAAATTGAATTCTCCACAAAAACGTGGCGTATGTACACGTGTGGGTACTATGACACCTAAAAAACCTAACTCAGCGTTACGTAAATATGCACGTGTGCGTTTATCAAACAACATTGAAATCAACGCATATATCCCTGGTATCGGACACAACTTACAAGAGCACAGTGTTGTACTTGTACGTGGTGGACGTGTAAAAGACTTACCTGGTGTGCGTTACCATATCGTACGTGGTGCGTTAGATACATCTGGTGTTGATGGTCGTATGCAAAGCCGTTCATTATACGGTACTAAAAAACCTAAAAAATAAGGTTAAAAGATTGTAAAATCAGCCTTTTAATCATGACTGATAGAATATAAATATACTATAATAGGAAGGGAGGACTTGTATTATGCCTCGTAAAGGATCAGTACCTAAAAGAGATGTGTTACCGGATCCAATTCACAACTCTAAGTTAGTAACAAAATTAATCAACAAGATTATGTTAGATGGTAAACGTGGAACTGCTCAACGTATTCTTTATTCAGCGTTCGACCTAGTTCAAGAACGTTCAGGTCGCGATGCTATGGAAGTTTTCGATGAAGCAATTAACAATATTATGCCAGTACTTGAAGTTAAAGCTCGCCGTGTAGGTGGTTCAAACTATCAAGTGCCTGTAGAGGTTCGTCCAGAGCGTCGTACAACTTTAGGTTTACGTTGGTTAGTAAACTATGCGCGCCTTCGTGGTGAAAAAACGATGGAAGAGCGTTTAGCTAACGAAATCTTAGACGCAGCAAACAATACTGGTGGTGCAGTTAAGAAACGTGAGGACACTCACAAAATGGCTGAAGCGAACAAAGCATTCGCTCACTATCGCTGGTAAGATATGTGCTAATTCCCTGAGCAATTCTAGTATCAGTAATCAACTTGCATTTTGCTTGTTTGAGAGAGCTGTACGTGCTTAGGGTAAAGCTATATCTAAATATATTATCCTATTATTCTGGAAGGAGAAAGAATACCCATGGGAAGAGAATTTTCTTTGAAAAACACGCGTAATATCGGTATCATGGCACACATTGATGCGGGTAAAACGACTACTACTGAACGTATTCTTTATTACACTGGACGTATCCACAAAATTGGTGAAACACATGAAGGTGCTTCACAAATGGACTGGATGGAACAAGAACAAGACCGTGGTATTACGATTACTTCAGCCGCTACAACTGCAGCATGGAATGGTCACCGTGTTAACATCATCGACACACCAGGACACGTAGACTTCACTGTTGAAGTTGAACGTTCTTTACGTGTACTTGATGGTGCAGTGACAGTATTAGATGCGCAATCAGGTGTTGAACCTCAAACTGAAACAGTTTGGCGTCAAGCAACAACATACGGCGTACCACGTATCGTATTTGTAAACAAAATGGACAAATTAGGTGCTAACTTTGATTATGCAGTAAGCACTTTGCATGATCGTTTACAAGCAAACGCAGCACCAATCCAATTACCAATTGGTGCAGAAGATGACTTCAATGCCATCATCGACTTAGTTACAATGAAATGTTTCAAATACACAAATGATTTAGGAACAGAAATTGAAGAAACTGAAATTCCTGAAGACCACCGTGAACGTGCAGAAGAAGCACGTGAAACATTAATCGAAGCTGTTGCTGAAACAAATGATGACTTGATGGAAAAAATCTTCAGTGAAGAAGAAATCACTGTTGACGAACTTAAAGACGCTATTCGTCAAGCAACAACAGACGTTGAATTCTACCCTGTATTATGTGGTACAGCGTTCAAAAACAAAGGTGTTCAATTAATGCTTGATGCTGTTATTGACTACCTTCCTTCTCCGCTAGATGTTAAACCAATCATTGGTCATCGTGCGGATGATCCTGATGAAGAAGTGATTGCGAAAGCAGACGACGATGCTGACTTCGCTGCACTTGCATTTAAAGTTATGACTGACCCATACGTTGGTAAGTTAACATTCTTCCGCGTATACTCAGGTACTTTAACTTCAGGTTCTTATGTTAAAAACTCAACAAAAGACAAACGTGAACGTGTAGGTCGTATCCTTCAAATGCACGCAAACTCACGTCAAGAAATCAGCACTGTATATTCTGGTGATATCGCAGCTGCTGTAGGTCTTAAAGATACTGGTACAGGTGACACGCTTTGTGGAGAGAAAAATGACATCATCCTTGAGTCAATGGAATTCCCAGAGCCAGTTATCCACTTATCAGTTGAACCAAAATCTAAAGCTGACCAAGATAAAATGACTCAGGCGCTTGTGAAACTTCAAGAAGAAGACCCAACTTTCAAAGCGCATACAGATGAAGAAACAGGTCAAGTTATTATTGGTGGTATGGGTGAACTTCACCTTGACATCATTGTTGACCGTATGAAAAAAGAATTTAACGTTGAAGCTAACGTAGGTGCGCCAATGGTGTCTTATCGTGAGACATTCAGACAATCTGCTGCAGTTCAAGGTAAATTCTCTCGTCAATCTGGTGGTCGTGGTCAATACGGTGATGTACACATTGAATTCACACCAAACGAAACAGGTGCAGGTTTCGAATTCGAAAATGCTATCGTTGGTGGTGTAGTTCCTCGTGAATACATTCCATCAGTTGAACAAGGTCTTAAAGATGCTATGGAAAATGGTGTCTTAGCTGGTTACCCATTAATCGATGTTAAAGCAAAATTATTTGATGGTTCATACCACGATGTCGACTCATCTGAAATGGCCTTCAAAATTGCTGCATCTTTAGCGCTTAAAGAAGCTGCTAAAAAATGTGATCCAGTTATCTTAGAACCAATGATGAAAGTAACTATCGAAATGCCTGAAGAATACATGGGTGATATCATGGGTGACGTTACTGCCCGTCGTGGACGTGTAGATGGTATGGAACCACGTGGTAACGCACAAGTGGTAAACGCTTATGTACCACTTTCAGAAATGTTTGGTTACGCAACTTCATTACGTTCTAACACGCAAGGTCGCGGTACTTATACAATGTACTTCGATCACTATGCAGAGGTGCCAAAATCAATCTCTGAAGAAATCATCAAAAAGAACAAAGGCGAGTAATTCAATCATTACAAATTAGCGCGAATCATGTTAATATGACTAAGGGCAAGCCTTGTTTATAAATTGATTTTTTCAGTAAAATGATTTATAAAGGAAATATCATTATCTATCTCATGTTGGTGAGTAACTTTCATGAGAGATATTTAAAATATTAATTCTTATTCAAAGAGGAGAGATTTCATAATGGCAAAAGAAAAATTCGATCGCTCAAAAGAACATGCCAATATTGGTACTATCGGTCACGTTGACCATGGTAAAACTACTTTAACAGCTGCTATCGCAACTGTATTAGCTAAAAACGGTGACTCTGTTGCACAATCATACGACATGATTGACAACGCGCCAGAAGAAAAAGAACGTGGTATCACAATCAATACTTCACACATCGAATACCAAACAGACAAACGTCACTATGCACACGTTGACTGTCCTGGACACGCTGACTATGTTAAAAACATGATCACTGGTGCTGCTCAAATGGACGGTGGTATCTTAGTAGTATCTGCTGCTGATGGTCCAATGCCACAAACTCGTGAACACATCCTTTTATCACGTAACGTTGGTGTACCAGCATTAGTAGTATTCTTAAACAAAGTTGACATGGTTGACGATGAAGAATTATTAGAATTAGTTGAAATGGAAGTTCGTGACTTATTATCTGAATACGACTTCCCAGGCGATGACGTACCTGTAATCGCTGGTTCAGCATTAAAAGCTTTAGAAGGCGAACCAGAATACGAAGAAAAAATCTTAGAATTAATGCAAGCTGTTGATGATTACATTCCAACTCCAGAACGTGACTCAGACAAACCATTCATGATGCCAGTTGAGGACGTATTCTCAATCACTGGTCGTGGTACAGTTGCTACTGGTCGTGTTGAACGTGGTCAAATCAAAGTTGGTGAAGAAGTTGAAATCATCGGTTTAGCTGAAGAATCTTCTAAAACAACTGTTACTGGTGTAGAAATGTTCCGTAAATTACTAGACTACGCTGAAGCTGGTGACAACATTGGTGCTTTATTACGTGGTGTTGCACGTGAAGACATCAACCGTGGTCAAGTATTAGCTGCTCCTGGTTCAATTACACCACACACAAAGTTTAAAGCAGAAGTTTACGTATTATCTAAAGACGAAGGTGGTCGTCACACTCCATTCTTCTCTAACTACCGCCCACAATTCTATTTCCGTACTACTGACGTAACTGGCGTTGTTCACTTACCAGAAGGTACTGAAATGGTTATGCCTGGCGATAACGTTGAAATGGAAGTTGAATTAATTTCACCAATCGCTATCGAAGACGGTACGCGTTTCTCAATTCGTGAAGGTGGACGTACTGTAGGATCAGGCGTTGTTACTGAAATCGAAAAATAATTCATCTATTTGATGAGATAAAAGAGCTAGCCTTGTTGGGTTAGCTCTTTTTATATTGCCGCTCTGTCAAATCAGACTGATAAGCAAAGTATAGGGGTAAAAAGTAGTATCGTGTTACTTAATCTCTTTTTTGATGCGTTTCAAAATGATTCATACATAAAATGATAGACTGTACTACTAAACTATTTATAGAAGGGATACAATATAAAGCTAGCTTATCTAGAGAGCAATGCTAAAAATAACTATCTTTTCTTGTCTCCGTATCATGAACAAAGCTATAAGTAACTACTGTTATGAGTTGAATTAAAAGATCAATGGTATCTTACTAGTAAAAGTATTCTATTAATTCAATAGTACACTTCCATTCGAAATGTATTGCTTTTAAGCGTTAAAGTGTGTATGATGGAAATTATCTAAATATTCTCACTTCACTTTTGATTGCGGGATATGATTCCGTTGAGTGTATTGTGTATAAGATGGGATAAATTAAACTATTTAATTTGAATTGGAAAGTGGGAAAACCATGGAGAATTTGACAGCAAAGCAATTTGTAATGAATATTTTGAATGGCATGGCTATTGGTGTCGTCGTTGTGCTTATTCCAGGTGCATTACTAGGAGAATTAATGAAAGTATTAGTACCTGTTCTGCCATTTTTGAAACCTATCGTAGGGGCTTTGGCATTGTCTAATGCGATGATGGGACTCGTGGTGGGTGTATTAACCGGTTTAAACTTTAAATTTAATCCAATCCAAGCTACGGCATTGGGATTAGCGACGATGTTTGCATCAGGTGCAGCGCAATTTGGAAAAGAAGGTATGATTATACTTAAAGGTACGGGCGATGTCATCAACATGGGACTGACAGCAGCATTAGGAGCAGCTGTGATTTTGTTTATCGGTGATAAGTTAAAAGCCTATACGATTTTAGTGATACCACTTATATTACTCGTAGGCGTTGGCTTTATTGGACGCTTGATGTTGCCGTACGTCATGCAAATCACCACATGGATTGGACATGGGGTCGCAGCACTATTGAGCCTTCAGGCAGTCGTGATGTGTATCATCATAGCAGTGATATTTAGCATAATGATTGTGTCGCCGATTACAACTGTAGGTATTTCACTTGCGATTTCAATTTCAGGCATTGGTGCAGGTGCAGCAAATATTGGTATTTGTGCAGCTGGTTTCGGATTTGCGATATTAGGTTGGTCAGTTAATACGAAAGGAACAAGTGTGGCACATTTTATTGGCTCGCCTAAAATGTCGATGGCGAATGCAGCGCAAAAGCCTATTATTTTACTACCTATTGTGTGTACAGCGGCTTGTTGTGGTCTGATTGCTTCTCTATTAAATATTATTGGCACACCTATGAGTGCAGGTTTTGGATTTAGTGGCTTAGTAGGACCCATTAATTATTTAAATTTAGTAGACGGTGGTTGGAATATAACTAATTTTATAAAAATGTTAGTTGCTTTTATTATTGCGCCGGTTGGATTCAATTTCTTATTTAAATATCTATTTATGCGTGTGTTCCCCATTGTGAAACCTGAAGATTATCGTTTGAATATTTAAAGCGTTAGCTGAAGCATTGTCACATTCAATTGAAAATCGCTTCAACCTATACAACGAAATATAAAAAGAGAGGAGGGGACAATGGTTTATAACTTATAAAAAATAAGAAGGCAAGACGTTGAAGTCTGCCTTCTTAATAATTGAATAAAAGTAAACCATGCGCTATGCGTATGGTTCCGGAAAGGTTCTACCGTTGTATTAAAATAGGCACCTCAGCATGCTAGAATAATATTTGG
>NZ_PPQN01000143.1 GCF_002901995.1 Staphylococcus coagulans
GAGATGTGTATAAGAGACAGGTCTAATTTCATGCATGTGTAAAGTGAAAATATTTTTGAATAATAAAAAGACAGATACCACGGAGAATGATATCTGTTATATCGTACGGTCATTTTGTTGGGGTAGAAGGCCTATTGAAGCACTTCTTTTTGGATTTGATTAAAATCATCTAATAATTGATCCATCTTCTTAGCTTGTTTGTCATCAATAGTAATAAATACTTTTCTTTCATCTTCTGTAGAACGTTCTTTACCGATGATGTCTTTTTCAGTCAACGCCGTTAAAGATTTATGTATCTCCATTAAACTGAAGTCAATCGATTGTTTGACTTTGTGCAAAGAAATACGGCGGCTATTTGTCGTTTTTAAGTGATATAAAAACAAGATGTCGTTCAACTTGAGACCATGTTGCTTTTTTAATTCACTGATAATTTTCTTTCTATTTGATTCATAAAAGAAGATAGCTTCAGTTTCCATTTTAAAATGGTTGTTCATAATTTCACTCCTTTTCTAAATTCTTAATACCCTAAGTCATATTATATTAAAAT
>NZ_PPQN01000144.1 GCF_002901995.1 Staphylococcus coagulans
AGTTAATAGTTTTTGCAGTATGTATATTTTTACTATTTAAACCTTGAACTTGATCATTCATTAAACCGATTAATGGTGATATTACTATAGTAACTTTCTTATTTTTTTTATTTTTATTATTCATATATAAAGAGGGAATTTGGAACATGATTGATTTACCAGCACCCGTAGATGATGTGATAAATATATCTTTTGGTGTTCTTTTCTCGTTTGAAATTTGCATCTGTTCAACAATTTCATCTATAATTTGAGCTTGGCTAATTTTCACAGTTTCTTTACTATGAGTATCTGTATAAATGTCTAAATCTCTAAAATTATTATGGTCCCAGTGTTCTTTCAATATTTTTAAATAATCAGTTTCTCTAGGAATAATTTTTTTATTTACTTTTGGATTATAAAATATAAAATTATTGTCAGTATAGAAATTAGCTAGCATTTTGAAGTGGTTTTCTATTTCACTAGGTAGGGTCAATATTATATT
>NZ_PPQN01000145.1 GCF_002901995.1 Staphylococcus coagulans
ACAAAGTTTTGCACACTATTTATTAATCAATTGTTAAACGCCTTAAGAATTGTTAAAGATTAATTAATCCTGATTTAATTTCTCTTATTTTTAAACCAGTATATAATCAACATTCGCGACAAAAATAATTGGGAGATTAAATCATTGTTTGCGAATAAATTATTTATATTAAGGGAGATTAATTAATGAAAAAGAAGTTAGTTGTTTTATCAGCAAGTGCAGTTCTCGCTTCACACTTTTTAGTAGGAGGTGAAGCATTTGCGATTGTTTCTGGGGAAGAAAATCCATATAAATCGAAAGCATTATCGATAATGGAGTCAAGAAATAATAAATCAGTTACTGTTGATCAATATAAAAAGAGTATAAAGAATCTTATGGATTCATTAACGATTGCTGGTTATGAAAAATATGAT
>NZ_PPQN01000146.1 GCF_002901995.1 Staphylococcus coagulans
TTTGAGATATTTTATATTTATCAGAATCGGCAGTAGCTGTGGTTTTATAAATCGTTGTTTTATCATTAACCTTTTCTATTTTAACAGGTTGAATGGCCTCATCTGCAAAAGCGTGACTTGAAAGTAGCAGAAATGCTGTTGAAGTAAGGATTGTTGTTTTTATCATTTTATTTATTTTCATAGTTAATTCTGACCTTTCACTTTAATTTCATGCGTTTTCCAATTAATTTCATATTTAACTGTAAAATTACGATTCTTAAATGCACCGTGTGTTCTTTTAGCAACGTAGTAACTAGAATAAGGATGTGGCGTATGTTTCCAAACATTAGTAATATCCATATTTCTACCAAGTGAAATTTCTATTTCTGAAGTTTCACTCGTATTTTTATCATGTGAAACTGTTGTAAGGAACGACGGATTAAAACCACTTAAAACAAGTGGTGGTAATTGATTGTCCGGGGCAAAATAGTCTCTGACTTTTTTATGAAATGTGTTTCCTCCGAAGAATAAATAATCATCATAGGCAGAAACTCTTTTCCCATCTCTATAAAATTCGTTTGCCTTTATCGCCCAAGTTACATTTTTAGAATTTTGTTGTTCTACTTCACTTACATAGTTTGTTTGGTTGTAACTGATTGATTTTGTATAGTTAGAAGAGCCATTTAGGTTTAAAAATGGATCTGGTTTGAATGTTCCTCCTACTGTATATCCCAATGTTTCCTTAACATCTACCGAGTCCGTTTTATTTTTTGGTAGATAATTAATAATATTTGTTTTATTATCGGCCAGTTTTAATGAAACATTATATTGGAACGGCCAATACATTTGAGCGATATCCGGACGTTTATAATTTTTTTGATAGGTTGTTCGGGGCTTTATGTAACCTTGTGTTTTAATCACTAATGCGTCCTTATCATATGTAGGGTCTTCTATAAAATCAAATTGAATATTTTGAGTGACACCCCATCTGTTACTACTGATATCTTGTGTCCTTTTAATTACTTGTGCATTGTTCCCAATATCTTCAAAATCATTTGCTGCAAATACATCTTGCTGTTCAGCGACAATAAATGATGCGATTAAACTAAAAGCTGCTACACTTTTTAAAAGTCTATTATTCTTCATTGCCTTTGCCTCTTTTCTATAATTTTTAATTACATTTTTATATTATCATTATTTTATACTAATGTTTCTTAACTCATCCTTAAATATTTTGAAAAAATAATTAACTAAAGGATTTTACAAAATATAGTTTACAAAACCTTATTATACCAATGTTTATGATAATAAAGTAAGATACAATATCATAGCTTTCTATTATATTTAAATAGTTGTTTGATAGATTATTCACATAGTCAATATAACTTTTCATT
>NZ_PPQN01000147.1 GCF_002901995.1 Staphylococcus coagulans
TTTGAGAACTGCCATCTTCATTAGTAGAACTTGCTAAGGAGGTTAAGCTTGTATTAAATTGTTTATCAATATAAAGTAATTCAAATAATTTTTCTTCACTGACATTCAATTCTTTCATACATTTTTGAATCAATTCATTTTGAGGTATATCACTATATATTTTATAAATTCTATTTAATTTATTTAATTTTTCCATAATATGTACAGGTAAACGAATAGTTAACTTTCTATCAGCTATATCTCTAGTAATTTTTTGCTTAATCCACCAAGTAGCATATGTAGAAAATTGATAACCTTTACTAATATCAAATTTTTGAATAGCTTTGTATAGTCCCAAGTTACCACTTGAGACCAAATCTTCTATATCTAAAATAGATCCTAAGATGCTATTCTTATAACGACTTGCAATTTTCATCACAAGTTTTTGATTAGAATTAATGATTTGTGCAATTACTTCTGAATCATGTTGATTTTCCTTCAATTTGTTGAAGTAAATATCGTTAAGTTCATAACTGTCAACTTTAGTAGTTAAATCTACAGATTTAATATTGTTGAATTCTTCAGATTCTTCAATATCATCGAAAAAATCATCTTCATTATTTTTAATATTATCTATAGTGTTTTTTTCAATGATATTGTTATTTTCA
>NZ_PPQN01000148.1 GCF_002901995.1 Staphylococcus coagulans
AGATGTGTATAAGAGACAGATAATATATAGTCCCTAATGAGAAATTCGTTTTTAAGCATAATTCATTTACTGTCCAGTTAGTCACAACATAAAGCTCTTTAACATTATATAACAGTAAGGATAAATCCTTTAATATATTTTACTATCATAGTTTATCTTAATTATAAAAAATACCTTTCATCTTATCTGTATAATGATTGCAGAACTACATTTTTTATACCTATTATTCTTAAAACTCCCATTCGTTTTATAAACAACTACAGACTCATTTTTTATATTTTCATAATTACACTTCTTTTTTTACTCAATTTAAGTTATTATACTATTATAAGTTGTGCACATCTAAATATGGAAGGTAAGAAAATGTATAAATTAATTAAAATAGCATCTGTTTTTGTAT
>NZ_PPQN01000149.1:0-860 GCF_002901995.1 Staphylococcus coagulans
TCCTTACACTTGAAGTATATAATAAATTTTGGAGGTTTTCAAATATGACAGGTCAAATGTATTTATCATTATTTATATTAAGCCTACCATTATTGTTGTTTATCGGAAGAAAAATACATTTTTATAATCTAGATAGAAAAAATGCGAGAAAAAATGAATAAGTTTAAAGATGCGATCCAAATACTATTAGATATGACATTTCAGAATATAGAATTTTTAAAGATACGGGTATATCACAAGGCCTTATTTCTGATTTAAGAAGAGGTGTTAGAGAGTTAGGAGGCATCTCATTAGTCGCTGAGGAAAACTTTACGCTTATCAAAAACAACTTGAAAAAAATTAATGAATTACCCTACGTGTAAAATTAGGTGGGGTTAAAGATTAATAATTATCAAGTATGGGACCAAAAATTAATTACGGTAGCTATGGATCCCATTAGGTTGAGTTTATAGATTTTTAATATATTAAAAAAGCTGATATCATGGTAATTTTCACCTAATAATTTGAAGAACTCAAAGGATAGAATAATTGCTCGCTAGTATATAAATGGGAAAGTCGAGCAATATATAAAGCAGTATTAATAGAGTGGTGCTGGCATAGAATCATTCTTTAACGTATAAAAAGTAAAAAATAATAGGGTAGATAAGCTACCCTATTATTTTTGGTCATGATCCATAAGTAATTTAATGACTTGATTGTTTTGAGCAATTTGGGTTGAAATTTGCATTTACTTTTTCATATAGAAATTTTAAGCAATTTGTTTTTTTGTGTTAGAAGTTAGTTAACTCAAAGCGTGGTAAAAATTATCAAAATTTGTTCTCTTTTGAAAACTTCTAATATTATGTTACATGAATTAGGAT
>NZ_PPQN01000149.1:877-1974 GCF_002901995.1 Staphylococcus coagulans
TCCTTTTTTATGTTAATTTCCACAACGCTGATGCCAAATAATAGATACTGACTCGTAAATTACTCTTATTTGATATCTGATTTTTTTATATTCCATTTGCCTTTTACATGATTTAAATCATGCATAGCATTAAGTTCTAAGGTATAAATTTCCGAATCAGGTACATCATAATAAATATATCCATTAGCTGTATTATCTTTGTTCAGTTGATGAGAAAAATCAGCATTAGTATCATCTGTACCGTACCACTCTTTAAAATTTTCTCCATTGACTTTAATTGAAAAGTCACTGCTATCAACTAATACTTGCTCATCGTTCTTATTTTTAAAACTCAAGTTTACTTTTAAAGCAACACCGTTGTCAGGTTCTGAAGCATATTCGCTTGAAGTATCTGCGTATTCTACACTTTCAAAAGTATAAGTTACTCCATCTCCTTTAATAGAATCACCAACTTTGTATGTTTTCTTTGCAATGTCTTTTCTTTGCTGTTGTTCTTTTTGTGTCCCATTTAATATATCTATCCCAATTGGAAGGGGTGAGATAAAAAAGATGTTTATTCTTAATAACATAGACTGTAAAGCTGTTGGACTTCTGCCTTCTTTTTTATTCATTACGAATGTATTGAATATTAAATATACAACAGACAATAAAAATGTAAGCACAAAAAAGAAATTATAAAAAGTGACACCGAAAGTAAATATTAATCCAAAGTAAAAGTTGCGTCTTTCTACGAACAGTAATTTTAGTAATATCAATAAAGTATCCTCATTCGTAACAGCTTCATATATACCTTTGCCATTAATCGTGATATTCCAATTATTTTAATAACTCTTTTTTTTAATTCAAACGTAATAACGTTACTCAATTGTTAAAGTAGAACGTAATAAATTTCGACGCTCTGAATTTTAGCGTGATCATGATTAAGATTTTTCAATATAGTGTGCCCTCAAAGCGGGTTAAGTTAGGTATTCATTTTTAGCATTGTCACTATTTATATTCTAACAAAACATTTGTAAGTATTAAAAAATATCATAAATAATAAATTTATAAAACTTAACTTGTTGTCTAGCATTAAAACGAATGAGGCGTTTTTACTT
>NZ_PPQN01000150.1 GCF_002901995.1 Staphylococcus coagulans
AACTAGTAGATTGTATATTGTATGTATAAATACTGTGTCTTTAATATCTTTAGTTTTGTAAGCAATAGCCCCTAAAATTAAACCTAAAAACATGCGTAATGTGATATTTATAATAAAACTTTCTGAGTTATGTAAAATAACTGCGAACAAGAGTGAAGAAATTATTAATGAAGTAGAGACATTGAAATTTTCTAGTAATCTACCTAAAATAATCTTTCTGTAGAAAAACTCCTCTGACAAACCTACTATTAACATGGCAACCAGAAATTCTATATTTTGATAATTCAAAAAAATCAATGTGATATAAAAG
>NZ_PPQN01000151.1 GCF_002901995.1 Staphylococcus coagulans
GTATTTTTCCATTCGCTTACCCCCTATAGATGCAATCCAAGATGTATAGGTACAATGTCTAATTCTACTCACAACTATATTAACTTGGAAATTTAATATTTTAACATTTATATTTTAAACCGAATCAGTAAATTTTTCAATTACTTTATGAGTTAGCTTTCTGAAAAAAATTTTGATATATTTTCTTTACCAAATAAAAGTAGATATAAAAAGCCTATTGCGACCGATTTATAGATTCCCAAAAAATTATTTTTAATGATCTAGTTTAAATAATTAGCATTTGAGTTTTGTGCAAATGTCTTATTACTCGTCAAAAATAAATAAACGTAAATATAAGAAAAATAATAACCTACAAAGTAAAATACTTTGTAGGTTAAATAAATAGTAAATAAATATTTGAGACAATACGCTATTAACTAATCAGAAA
>NZ_PPQN01000016.1 GCF_002901995.1 Staphylococcus coagulans
GAGGGTTATCGTTTGGATATCAAACAAATGAAATACTTTGTAGAAGTTGTACGTCAAGAAGGGATGACACGTGCAGCGGAAACATTGTATATTGCACAGCCAACAATTAGTAAGGCAATCAAAGAGCTAGAATTAGAATTAGGAGAGCCATTATTTGATCGTTCGAAGCGGCAACTGAACTTAACGGATGTGGGTGAAGTTTTCTTTAATAAAGCGTGTGAAATATTAAATTTATATGATAGCTTACCTTTTGAAATCAGTAGTTTACTCGGAATAGAGAAAGGTTATGTTTCCATTGGATTATCTGCCATTATGGATATGGAAAGATTTGGACAAGTGTTGGGAGAATTTCATCAAAAGTATCCGGATGTCGTTTTTAATCTGAATGAGAACGGCGGGAAAACGATTGAAGCTCAAGTGAGAAACAATGATATCCATTTAGGGTTAACGTCATTACCAGTAAATAACCAAGAATTCGATTCATTCCCACTCTATTCAGAGCGCTTTGAAGTGGTGATGCATCATCTCCATCCGTTAGCACACCAACAAAGTGTGACAATTTCTGATTTAAAAGACGAAGATTTTGTGATGTTTAACGAGGATTTTTATTTGAATGATAAAATCATTGCGGTAACACGCCAAGCGGGGTTTGTTCCGCATATTGTTTCTAAAATTTCGCAATGGCGTTTTATTGAGCATTTAATCACTGCCAAGATGGGGATTAGTATTTTGCCTGAGAACATCGTGCGTATCATTGCTCAAAATCCAGAAATCAGAGTCTTACAACTGAGTGATGTCACGTTAGATTGGGAGATGGGTGTGATATGGAAAAAAGATGTGCATCTTAACCATGCTACAAAAACTTTTTTGGACTACCTAAATATCCATCTGCCATTGGCACAACAAGGAGATAGCGTTATCATAGACAAAAGTAATGATTGATATGAAAAACCAATATTTTTCTTATGTATCATCACCCTTTACAATAGAATCATTCGAATGAAGAGAAGGGTGGATGAAATGATTAAGTTGAAAAAGTGTTTTAAAGTGTTATCACAATTACTCATCATATACGGCATTACATTATTAGGTAACGGGATTCAACAATTATTTCACATCCCACTTGCAGGAAGTATTGTTGGATTAATCCTATTTTTTATTTTACTGCAGTTCAAAATCGTGAAAGTAGAATGGATTAAAGAGGGCGCAAATTTTCTACTCGCTACGATGGTGTTTTTCTTCATTCCTTCTGTGATAGGCGTGATGGATGTGGTTTCTGAATTAAATTTAAACTTCGTTGTCTTTTTCTCGCTTGTTGTTTTTGGGACTGTACTTGTCGCTTATAGTTCAGGTTTAGTTGCTGAAAAAATGACAACAGGACGTGTATTTCGCAAAGGGCATGAGCAATCATGATGTTTTTACAGGGCGTTGCAATGATTGCGTTGACAGTCGTGATGTATATACTGTCTAGAAAATTATATACAAAGTTTAAATTTCCTATTCTTAACCCTGTTTTAATCACATCTATAAGTGTCATTATTATATTACTCTTATTTCGTCTCGATTATCACAGTTATATGGTTGGGGGACAATGGATTAATCAATTACTCGGATCTACCGTCGTTTGTTTGGCTTTTCCATTGTACTTAAATCGTCACAAGATTTTAAAATACTTCAAAACAATCTTCGTGAGTGTGTTAACTGCGGTCACTTTAAACTTTTCCCTAATTTATTTTACTTTAAAGTTACTCGGTTACGGTCGCGAAGATATCGTGACTTTGTTACCTCGGTCGATTACAGCCGCGGTCGGAGTGCAAGTGTCACATCAGCTCGGCGGCGAAGATACAGTGACAATTATGTTTATTATTGCTACTGGTCTCGTCGGAAGTATGATAGGTGCAACACTTGTGCGCATGACGAATTTTCAAACTTCTATCGCACGTGGGATGACATTTGGTAATGCTTCTCATGCATTTGGTACTGCACGTGCTTTAGAGATGGACTTAGAGTCAGGCGCATTTAGCTCAATCGGCATGATTTTATCTGCCGTTTTAAGTTCCGTTATGCTTCCAATCTTATTGATGTTGTTCTATTAATGAATAAAGAATCGTCATGGCTACCCCTACACGCCATGACGATTTTTTTAATTTTATATTGATAAATATGATAATATAATATTATTCACGAGATGACATTGGAGGTGCAGGAAGTGAACACCATGTTCTTTATAGTGATTTTATCGATTTTAACGGTGATAGCTTGGGTCATTACCATTCGTGCGTTTAAACGTACAGCAAAACCTGGTAAAATCAGTCCGAATAATTGGGCGGTGATTACAGCCGTTATTACAACGCTGACAATTATGTTAATGTTTATTTATAGCTTGATGTAGACTCGCATTAAGGATGTATCATCATGACAACTGACAATGACGTTTTGAGTAGGTTGCTCAAACATTTGGAGTTCTTTTGAGCTGTATTTTAAGATGGACATTGCATCACGCAGTCAAACCGCGTTTCTATGTTCACTGCTGACAATTATCATATGCAGATTTCAATTTCCACATCATTTGCAATAAAACTGTATTCTTAAATGCAGTGTGCGCGAAATGATGTGGCTTTTTTATTTTGATGTTCACATTGTGATGAACGTTGATAAGCATTTAACAATTATTTTTAAATGAGAACTGGATTTAAGCTTAATTGAAAATTTAAATTTAATATTGTGTAAAAGTTGGCTTAATGCTAAAATTTTAATGATAATGAAAATCATTATCAATATTTTGCTTTTTAAGGAGCCAGAATAATGCGCGTGATAATGAATGTTTATGTGTTGTTCTTGATCCTAAGTGTGCTCACTGTCTGCTCTTTATTTATAGGTGTGAGTCGTGTCCCTATCACTGAGCTATTTCAATTTAATGCGCATCAACTGAATATTTTATGGGCAAGTCGAATACCAAGAACAGTAAGTATATTAATTTCTGGGAGTGCTCTAGCACTTGCTGGCCTTATTATGCAACAAATGATGCAAAACAAATTTGTGAGTCCAACGACTGCAGGGACGATGGAATGGGCAAAATTAGGCATTTTAATATCACTTATCTTTTTCCCAAAACAACATATCCTTTTAAAATTGGTTTTCGCCGTTTTATGCAGCTTATTTGGAACATTTATGTTTGTTCAAATTGTGCAACGGATTAAGTTCAAAGATGTGATCTTTGTACCGCTCATCGGCATCATGCTTGGTGGGATTGTCTCTAGTTTTGCGACCTTTATTGCACTAAGAACAAACGCTGTTCAGAGTATTGGCAATTGGCTAAATGGTAATTTCGCGATAATTACGAGCGGGCGCTATGAAGTTTTGTATTTGAGTATACCGCTACTCATTGTTACATATATTTTTGCAAATCAATTTACGATTGCTGGAATGGGACGTGATTTCAGTAAAAATCTTGGCTTAAATTATGAATGGATTATGAATATAGGCTTGTTTATTACTGCCACGATGACTGCGCTTGTTGTAGTTACTGTTGGGACGTTACCTTTCTTAGGGTTAATTGTACCGAATATTGTTTCAATTTTTAAAGGTGATCATTTAAAAAATGCGTTGCCACAAACAGCGCTTCTTGGCGCGATTTTTGTGATGATTTCTGACATTTTTGGGCGTCTTATCGTTTATCCATACGAAATCAATATTGGATTAACGATTGGTATTTTTGGCACATTTGTTTTTATTGTGATGTTAATGAAAGGACGTCGACATTATGAACAATAAACCTTTGAGAACACTTATCTTTCTAATGATAGGTACAGTGATTACAGCTTTGATGTATTTATTGATCGGAATTGATTTCGAAATATTTGCATACCAAATTTCAAGTCGACTTAGAAAGTTTTTCTTAATTTTATTAGTTGGCGCTGCGATATCCGCATCGACAGTTGTTTTTCAGTCGATTACCGTCAATCGACTATTAACCCCGTCCATTATGGGATTAGATGCTGTCTACTTGTTTAGTAAAGTATTGATATTATTTGTATTTGGGGTGAATTCAGTCTTAGTTCATTCTTTTTATTTAAATTTTTCAATATCGCTTATTGCTATGGTCATATTTGCATTGCTTTTATTTGAAGTCATTTTCAAATTCGGTCAGTTTTCTGTCTATTTTATTTTACTGATTGGTGTTATTCTAGGGACATTTTTTAGAAGTATCACCGGTTTTCTTGAGCTCTTAATTAACCCAGAAGATTTCTTAGCCGTGCAAAGTGCTATGTTTGCAAATTTTGATGCATCTCAAACACCGCTTGTAATGATTTGTGCGGTTGTGTTACTTGTATTGCTTGGTATTACAGTGGCAATTATTCCTTATTTAGACGTTCTCTTATTAGGGAGAGCCCAAGCGATTAATTTAGGTGTGAATTACAATGTGGTCACACGCTTACTGTTAATTCTTGTCGCACTATTAGTCGCTATTGCAACAGCTTTAGTGGGGCCGATTACCTTTTTAGGTCTTTTAACAATTAACTTAGCCCATGAGTTAATGAAAACATTTGAGCATCGCTATATATTACCTGCAACAATTTGTATCAGTTGGATCAGTTTATTTTTAGCACAGTGGATTGTGGAACACTTATTCGAAGCAACAACACAAGTGAGTATACTGATTAATTTAATTGGTGGTATTTACTTTATTTACTTATTAATGAGAAGGAGGACAGCGGCATGATTTGTATTCGAGGATTAAACCAATCTATCGATGGTAAAGAGATACTCAAAGATATTGATGTTGATATTGAAAAAGGAAAATTAACATCTTTGATTGGTCCGAACGGGGCTGGAAAGAGTACATTACTTTCAGCAATGAGTCGTTTGAGTTCATTTGATTCTGGATCTATTGAAATCGAGGGACAAGCAATTGAAACGTATCAAAGTCAGACACTTGCGCAACGTTTATCCATCCTGAAACAAACCAATCATACGGAGTTAAATATTACCGTTGAACAGCTCGTTAATTTTGGTCGCTTTCCTTATTCGAAGGGCTATTTAAAGAAAGAGGATAAAGAAAAAGTTAATGAAGCACTCTCATTATTAAAGTTGGAAGAAATTCGACATCGTTATCTTAAAACGTTATCCGGAGGTCAGCGTCAACGTGCTTATATTGCGATGACGATTGCGCAAGATACGGATTACATTTTATTAGATGAGCCTTTAAATAATTTGGATATGAAGCATTCTGTCCAAATTATGCAGACGTTACGTGAACTGGCTGCTTTTCACAATAAGACCATTGTGGTTGTATTACATGATATTAATTTTGCTTCTGTATATTCAGATCGTATTGTCGCTCTGAAGGGGGGGAAATTGGTCAAAGCAGCACCTAAACGCGAAGTCATTCATACAGCTGTATTAAAAGAACTTTATGAAATGGATGTCAAAATAGAAGAAATTCGTGGTCAACAGATTTGTATTTATTTTGATGAATAATGATGTATATCATTAAAAGCAACACGATTAAATAGCTTAAGTATGTGGAGGAAAACAATGAAAAAACTAGGTCTATTATTAATGATGACACTCATGGTGATTTTAGTCGCATGTGGTAATCAAAACAATGATAAAAAAGAAGAAACGAAAGAAACAGATAGCAAAAAAGCGGTTGAAATTAAAAATGATTTCACTTTAAGAGGGGAAGCTAAAGATGGCAGCGAAGACAAATCATATCAAGATACAGTGAAATTAGATAAAGATCCTGAAAAAGCAGTCGTTTTTGATTATGGTACGGTCGATACGATGAAAGCCCTTGGATTAGAAGATAAGATTGTCGCGTTACCAAAAGGTGAAGGCAATGCATCACTTCCAGATTTCTTAGATGAGTTTAAAGATGACCGCTATGCGAATACAGGAAGTTTGAAAGAAATTAATTTTGATGTTGTCGCAAAAGCAAAACCAGATGTTATTTATTTATCACCAAGAACAGCGTCACAGAAAAATATTGATGAATTAAAAAAAGCAGCCCCTAATGCAAAATTAATTTATATGGGTGCTAATGATAAAAATTATGTATCTTCTATGAAAACAAACACTGAAAATTTAGGTAAGATTTATGGTCAATCAGATAAAGCGAATCAACTTGTTAAAGATTTAGAACAAAAGATTGATGAAATGAAAGCAAAAACGAAAGACATTGATGAAAAAGCAATGTATTTACTTGTTAATGAAGGTGAATTATCAACATTTGGCGCTGGTGACCGTTTTGGTAATTTAGTTTATGATACATTAGGATTTAAACCTGCTGATCACAATATTAAGAGTAGTAGACATGGTCAGAATGTGACAAACGAATATGTCAGTGAGAAAAATCCTGGTATTATTTTTGCGATGGATCGTGGTCAAGCGATAGGTGAACAATCTTCAGCTAAACAGGTGCTTAGCAATGATGTGCTTAAAAACGTAAAAGCAATCAAAGATAAAAAAGTTGTCGAAGTAGATCCAAAATTATGGTATTTTGCATCTGGTTCAACGACTACGACAATTAAACAAATTGATGAATTGGAAAAAGGGCTTAACTTAAAATAAGATTCTAAGCTTTTAGTGATTCTATGTTATAGATAGGGTTGGAGCGATACGGTTCCAACCCTATCTCTATACAGAGCGTCGAAAGGTTAGTTTGTAAGAAGTAAGTTACCATAGTAGAACACGTTGATGATAAGTAATATGGAGATCAAGTATCGCTATGGCGCTTATTCGATTCATTATCGATTAAAAAATTGGTATAATACGTTTAAATTGAAAAAACGAAAGAGTGAGTAGGATGGTCAATACTTTAGTCATCACAGACGGTCAACCTTACACCCATGAATATGTAAATATGATGCGGGAGCAAGGTCATAAAGTTTATGTACAAGTGTCACCTACTATGGCACAAACGACGAATGGGCGAACACGCCATATTGATTTATTTAACAAAGCAGCTGTTGGAAAGGCGCTAGAAGATATTGCTTTTGTCGTTATCATTGGAGACCCACATTATTCTAACAACGCCTTGACACAAGGACGGGTTATCAATTTGGAACGACTCATCTATGATAATTTAGCAACCGCTATGCATCAAGCGGGCGTCCAAAAATGTTTAGCAATTCAAGCACAACTCAATCCTATACTTGAACAAACATTGGCAGCTTTTAATATTGATGTGATTCATCAAAAAATAAAAGTGAGACATTTAAAATGGGGAAAACGTGCACTTTACCAACTGAGTAAAGAAACACAAACTGTACGTTCTATACAGGCCCTTGAAATTCCTGAAAATGTGTCCATGGATGGTGTTACGTCTATGTATGGTCGCTTTCTTAAGACATTGAATGGCCGATTGATTAATGGTGTCTATGATGGAACACGTTTTACAATTATTTTAATGCCATTCAAGTTACCCCTTATTCAAATGTATCACGACACCACAAGTGATCCTGTTAAAAGCGTGGTACTCAATATTACAGGGGGATTGCTTGTTAAAAGAAGCGGTCGGATCCCAAGGTTAGAGTTTAGACGTTTAGAAGGGGCAACAACGACTTGCTTAATCGCTTTGCATGATTTTGTGCCGAGATTACCTTGGCCGATTTATCGTTTAACACAGGCGCCATTGCATGTTGGCGTTTCATATTTATTTTATAAGTATTGGAATAGCTTTAAATAGAGAAGAAACTCTAAGTTGCTAAAAAGAAAAACTCACCTAGTCAACGTGACAAGGTGAGTTGAAGTGTATCAACGACCTATTTTGGTGTTTTACAGTGCGGTTGGATTTGAAGGAAAGTTATTATCTAGAAAACGTTGTAAAATACCAACCATATCTGCCAAATCATTGCCTTCAAATTTAAGTGAAGCACAGGCATCAACAGTGACGTTTCTTAATTGTTGCTTCAGTTGACGCCCTTCATCGGTCAATGAAATATTAAGGTTACGTTCGTCTTCAGGGTTTCTAATTTTTTCAACAAATCCTTGCGCAACCAACTTTTTAATAAGTGGTGTGAGTGTACCTGAATTTAAATAAATTCGGTCACCTAAACGTTTAATATTGATCACTTCATCATCTTCTATTGAAATCAATGTAATATAACCTGTATATGTGAGATTATAATTTTTTAAATGCGTGCTATACTTTTTAATGACTTCTTTGGAAGCGACATAAAATAAAAAGCATAATTCTTTATTTAAATTTTTATCTTGATTTGTCATTTTCAGACCCCCAGTATATAGAAGTGATTATTTCTATTATAACACTTTTCTCTTGATTCAAAAGAAGGTATAAAATATAATCAAATAGCACTTGATTAAATGGATTATTATAAAAATAAAAGAAAGGTGATACTTATGGCACTTAATCAAAACTTTGAGGAAATAATGACAGGAAGACGTTCGGTAAAATTATTTGACGAATCTGTTAAAATTCCACGTTCAGAAATGAATGAGATGATTAGAAAAGCGACGTTAGCACCTTCATCAATTAACATGCAACCATGGCGCTTTGTAGTAGTTGATACAGAAGAAGGTAAAGATACATTACGTCCACTTGTTCAATTTAATACACGTCAAAACGATTCATCTGCAGCGATGATTGTTATTTTCGGTGATATGTTAAATTATGAATATGCAGAAGAAATCTATGGTTCTGCAGTTGAACAAGGCTTTATGCCAGAAGATGTTAAAGTTGACCTTGTTAAACGTTTTGTAGGTATGTATGAAGGTCTTGATCAACAATCAATGAATGACATCGTTAAAGTGGACAGCAGTTTAGCTGCGATGCAGTTAATGTTAGTTGCACGTGAACATGGTTATGATACGAACCCAATTGGTGGCTTTGAAAGAGAAAAAATTGCTGAAGGTTTAGGATTAGATCCTCAACGTTATGTACCTGTTATGATCGTAGCAATTGGTAAAGCAGCGCAAGAAGGTCGTCCAAGTGCACGTTTAGATGTAGACAGAATCGTTCAATATCGTTAAACCTAAAGAGACATTGCTATTCGCTGTGTAAAGAGTGGCTTCATTGCGAATATGTTCTCCATCCCCAAGGCTAAAATGAACGTAACTTTCATTTTCTTAAATGAGATCATTTGCCACATAATTAAAGTGATAGTGACTGATGAACAAATTGATGGTGATAGACCAGATTTGCATCTGTTGCTATCACTTTTTTTGCAATTTTTAGCTAAAAATTTGATAATACAATCATAAGTAGTAAAGTGGTAAGTAGTGAGAACATCGATGACATGGGAGTAAAGACAAAAAATGATAAAACGCGTATCCAATCAATATGGGGTGAGAACATGTTTGTAGAAAAAAACGCGCCAATCAATGTTCAAAGTTTGAAGCATGAATTTGCAAGCTATCGAGTTGAGGATTTAAAGCATTTGGACCAACCTGAGGAAATTATCGCATTTGTAGCACTCGAACATTCGTATCGTGCAGCTTTAGAAGAGATTAGCACAAAATTGAGGATACTAGACGAGGATTTCCAAGTCAAAAATGCACATAATCCAATTCATCATATGGAGCGACGAGTGAAAAAGATACCAAGTTTACTCCAAAAACTTAAAAGAAAAGGCATCGAAATTACCGCGAAAGCTGCACAAACACATATTATGGATATTGCAGGAATTCGAGTCGTCTGTAATTATATCGATGACATTTATACTGTGGAGCAACTATTGTTAAAACAAGCAGACATTAAATTGTTGAAGCGTAAAGATTACATCGAAGTGCCTAAGCAAAACGGCTATAAAAGTTTACACATTGTTGTTTCAGTCCCTATATTTTTGACAGATGGGACTGTTGAGACACCCGTTGAAATCCAATTACGTACAATCGGGATGGATATGTGGGCAAGTTTAGAACATAAATTGCATTATAAAAATACAAATGGCAATACAGACGTTTATCGTCATACATTGAAAGAATGTGCGCTTGAAATTGCAAATGTTGAACGCAAAATGCAACGTATTCATCTCAATATTCAACAAGATGATGTGAGCAATCAAAATACAACGCATCATCCCTATTTGGAAGAATAACCTGATGTCATTAATAAGCATGCATACAACGTATATGAAACGTTGGTATAAATAAAACGCTATGTCGAAAGGACATATTAAGAAATCGAACGGTGCATTGATTTCTCAATATGTCCTTATTCAATGCGATAAAGGCTACGTTGTTGATGTGGCAATTGATTAATAAAAGGTTCAGGATCTTCGGCAAAACGATTACCAATACCGCCTTTCATACGTTGGAAATGGAGGTGAGGGCCTGTTGTTTGTTCCCCCGTATTACCAGATTGTGCGATGACTTCTCCAGGAGAGACAGTATCACCCACTTTAACTTTATATCGGTTTAAATGCATAAACCATTGATAATGTGTGCCGTTAGCTTCGCGAATCTCTAAAACATTGCCACCTAATTTATTTTTAAATGTACGTGTCACAGTACCGTGTGTTGGTGCAAGAATTTTCGTGTTTTCAGGTAATGCGTAATCGATACCATAATGACGTGAATCACCATTAAATGATAAACCATGGTTATACTTTCCAAATCCATGTGTTTTTCGATCGGGATGTACATACTTTTCATATTGAGCCGTATACCAATGTGTGAGCTGTGACTTGAGCGTGTGGTCATTCCGAAGCGCAGTAAAAGCCACCCCTAGCGTGGTCATACAAAAAAGTATAAAAAATAAGGAACGTTTCATATATCCTCCTTATATCAATAAGTAATATTATTTTATAAGGCATATGTATTCAGCACAATGATTTTGTTTCAAAATAGCACGTAGCTAATTATATGGAAGGAAATGATTCATATATCATAGCTTTGTGCACGAAAGCATGAACAGCTTGCTTAGGGGCTAAAATCTCAACTCAATTTGGCTTAATTGAAGAGGAAACGAAGTCATATCATAGCAGTTTTATTATAAAAAGAAGCGCTAAGACGATTTTCTGTTAAGAATCATCTTAGCGCTTCTTATTTTAGTATTGATGTCCCGATCTATTATATATTAACTAGCGATTAGTGAATAAAGTTATAACCTGCAGCTTGGCTTGCAGAGATCGTACGTGAAGTGACAACGCCAGCACCGTGGCCATAGTTCATTTCAGACACTGTTACTGAACCATTTGAACCGACACTTTCAACGTAAGCAACGTGTCCATATGCCCCAGCAGACGTTTGCATGATTGCACCTGCAGTTGGTTTGTTGTTTACTGTGTATCCAGCTGAACGCGCTGCGTTTGCCCAGTTATTCGCATTGCCCCAAGTTGAACCAATTTTACCGCCTGCACGTTCAAATGCATAGTAAGTACATTGACCAGAAGTATATAAGTTTGAGCCAGATGCAGTTGTTGCGATAGAACGTCCACTTGTAGTTAATGTACCTTGATTATAAGTAGGTGCTTCAGTAGCCATTGTTGTTGCTGTTTGTTGTGTTTGGTAGTTAACTTGGCTTGTTGTTGTAGTAGGTACTGTTACGTTTGATGTTGATTGTGCATTGTATGCACTGTATTGATAGTTTGTATTTGTATTATTATTTGTATTGACTATAGGTGTTTCAACTGAAGTGTAGTCATAGTGATAAGTGTAGTTTTGGTTGTTAGTTTGGTAGTAGTAATAATCAACTGTTCCATCACCATTTTCTGTATAAAAAACATAATCTTGGTTGTTAAACATTGATGGATCCCAGTTTCCGTCTAATGTATGGTGTTTGTTACCATTTACGTCTGTTGTTACGAAGTCTTGAGTTGCTTCTGAATATGTTGTCGTGTAGTGCGATGCTTCATTAAGTTCTGCTGCTTGGGCGTCATTAGAAGCCATGTAGCCAACTCCAACTAAGCTCAAGGTAGCGATCGTAGCAGTAGTTAATTTTTTCATAATTAAAAAGTCTTCCTCTCTGAATTCGTTTTGTTACTGAAAGCATCATAGCACACTCATATGATGGAATAAACCATTGTAAACAATTTTAAGTGTGAATGTAACATAAATGAAACAAAAGATAAAATGACGTCTTATTTTACATTAGTGTGTAATTCATATTTTATAAAACGGAACAATGGAAAATTTTGACTTTAATCAAAAATCGAAAAGTGATAAATGGGATCAAATACTGCCAAAATAGCTTCTTATTTCTTTTAACCTGCTACTTAAAACAAAAAATATAATCATTTTTTATACAACGAAAAGAGAGAGGTTATTGAAATTGAAGTTAGAAGCAGTATGAATTTCACATAAAGCATAAAAAATTGAGTTCAGTGACACGTACTAAAAAGGTTATATGAACTTCAACAAGTTGGCACATTCTTTGTAAATGAAAATGGGGGTGAGAGGGAATAGGAATTAGAGTTATAAATAAAGCTTTAAAATAGTAGGGATAGTGTCACTCGATTGAAAAATAACATTAAACATAAAAAAGGATTCCAATTTTGGAATCCTTTTTTATAATATATTGGGTTAAATTACATTCCCCAAGCACTTAAGCCTTGTGCTTTGTATGCTTTTGTAGCAGCGTCCACTTGTTGATCGAAAGTATTTGTTGGTCCCCAACCTGGCATAGTTTGGAATAAACCTGACGCACCTGAAGCGTTACGTGCGTTTAATTGACCATTAGATTCACGAGCGATGATGTGTTCCCAAGTTGAAGCAGAAACACCAGTACGTTGTGCTAAAATTTGTGCTGCTCTTGAACCGTGGCTACCAGCAGTGTTGCCGTTTGATAATGTTACAGAACCAGCACTGTTTGATGAAGTTGATGAAGTTTGGTATGAAGGTGCTGATTGTTTCGCTGGTGCTGAGTAATTTGATTGTTGTACATTTGAAGCTTCATTATTTCCGTGGTGTGCTGAAGCTTGTGCACTGTAGTCAGCCATTTGAGTTGGTTGTGCTACTGATGATTGTGCCATTTCTTGACCTGAACCGTAACCGTATGACCATCCGAATGTCACACCGTCAGACCAGAAGTGGAAGTTTACGCCATTTACAGTGAAGTGGTAGTCGTACGCACCATCTTCAATTGCGTGTTCATTTAATGATTGATCGTTGTTTAA
The DNA here is from genome assembly GCF_002901995.1 of Staphylococcus coagulans. Lineage (GTDB taxonomy): Bacteria > Bacillota > Bacilli > Staphylococcales > Staphylococcaceae > Staphylococcus > Staphylococcus coagulans. Next base: position 13,080 of record NZ_PPQN01000016.1, read on the forward strand.
TGCTAATTGAGCTAATTCTACTTTATTAATATTTTCTTCTGCGGCATTCGCGTCTGCTGAATGTAAAGCAACACCTGTAGTTCCTAATGCTAATGCTAAAGAAGATGCAAGTAATGTTTTCTTCATAATAAAATAAGTCCTCCAGTAAAAATTATTTTTCAGATTTTCATTTTCAAAAGCTTACTAAAATTTTCAACAACCACACTCTACCAACGAAACACTTATTTGTAAATTACGTGTAAATAACAAAACATTACAATCAGTTTTCATTTTCTCTTTTTGTAATCTAACTGTCATATAAAACGTCGTACCCTGAATGGTTTAATACGTTATAAAACACTGATATGAAAGGCTTTTAGCGATGGATTTAAAAATTGTTGAAACCGTCCTTTTATTACAAATATTACAATATGAATTAAAACTGTAATGAAAAGAGGGGGTTGAAATTGAGGAAATTTGAATTGTAAAGCTAAATTTTTTTGAAGAAAGGGCGAAAAAAATCTATGATTCAGTTAAAATATTCTTATATATTAATAGAAGTGGACGAGGTGAAATAATGAAAAAACTTGAAACCCTACGACTAAAAATTGCGGAACTCACACGACAAACCCACGAGCTTGGCATCCCGATAATGATTGTTTTTGAAGGTGTAGCTGCATCAGGAAAAACACGCTTAACGAACGACTTACTACTCAACTTAGATGCTAAATATACAAAATTTATTGCGACAAAAACCCCTTCTGAATATGACTTGAGATATCCTTTCTTACAGCGATTTTGGGAAACATTGCCCGAGAAAGGTCATATCAATATCTATTTTAGAAGTTGGTATTCACATTTTGTGGATTATAAAATTCATCAAATTAAATATCCGCTTTACAAAGATGAAAAAATCCTTAAAAGTGAAATTCAAGGCTTTGAATGCATGTTACAAGACGACCATCACGAAATTATTAAATTTTTTATTCATATTAATGAAGAAAAGCGACAAAAGCATATTGCGCATATGAAATCGAATCCTTTAACACGATGGAAAGCACAAGAGTATGAGCAAATTGTTTCACCAGACGTTTATTTAGAGACATTAAAACCGATGTTAGATCAAACGTGGAAAGAAATTGATTATAGCAATAGAGAAGATGCGATTATAACAATGTATGAGCATTTGCATGAACGCTTATCTAAGGCTGTAGACAAGCATCAGAAGCGTGAAGATAAGAAAGACGGTCATTTTTCGCCTTCTTTTCACTCGCATTTATTTGGCAAACCTAAAAACAAAGTGTCAAAAGAAGCCTATCAAGATAAAATTGAAGCACTTCAATTAAGAATGCGTGAACTGCAGTTTGCATTATATGAAAGAAAAATCCCATTAATCCTGGTTTATGAAGGAATGGATGCTGCCGGAAAAGGCGGAAATATAAAACGCGTGAGAACCTATTTGGATCCAACAGGTTATGAAGTTAATGCCATTAGTGCACCGACAGATGTCGAACTCAATCATCATTATTTATGGCGATTTGCGAAAATCATGCCTAAAAGTGGGCATATCGGTATTTTTGATCGCAGTTGGTATGGTCGCGTTCTTGTTGAACGTGTTGAAGGTTTTGCATCTGAACAAGAATGGATGCGTGCTTATGATGAAATTAATGCGTTTGAAAAAATGTGGGTCAATGACGGTGCAATCATATTGAAGTTTTTCTTGTCATTAGATAAAGATGAACAATTGAAACGTTTTAAAGCGCGCGAAGAAGATGTTGATAAGCAATGGAAAATCACAGATGAAGATTGGCGCAATCGAGATAAATGGGCCGAATATGTGGAAGCAAGTCACGATATGATTGAAAAAACAAATACTGAAGCTGCACCGTGGTATGTTGTTGCTGCAGATCATAAGAAAACAGCACGAATTGAAGTTTTAAAATATATTATTCAAAAATGCGAAGAAAAACTTTGGGGCGTTCAGCAATATTAAAATCCGTCCTAAGTCTTTTGACCAAAACTTTTTTCTACTATAATATATTTATCAATAAAACAATAGACCTTAGATAGAGGAATTTTTATGTCATTGGAAAATTACAAAACGGATATTAAAGTGTTAGAAAATGCACATCAAGCACAACTTGAAATTGTAACGATGGGTGACCCGAATGCAACCCATGCGGTCGTTTTACTTCATGGTGCGATTATGAATTACAAAATCATGACACTATTTGCAGAATATCTTCAAAATGCGCAGCTCATTTTTATTAACGCACCTGGACGTGGAGAAAGTACGGGACTAGAGCGAGGTCAGTATGATCTCTCAGAATATGCAATACGGATGAACGAAGCACTTGTTGATATTGTAGAAGCAGGCCACATTGAGCAAATGTCCATTATCGGTTATTCAATGGGTGGATTAATTGCGACAAAGTTAGCAGGCTATAATACGTTACCCATCAAGCATTTAATTTATTTAAATAGTGCAGCTAAAATTGATTACAAAGAGTTACGTTTTTCTAAGTTACTGAGTGAACTCGTTAAAGATATCAAGCCGGGTGAGCAAGATAAAATGGTCAAAAGTATTCCTGAATTTATCTTGAAGCAAGGTGTTTCGAAAAAACATAATGAAGTGTTTAATTTCACCCAATATCTTGCACCAGTTGATACGATGATGACAGATTTGTTGTATACGTTGCGTGCGGATTATTTAGATGATATTGACCTTATTCAAAACATGCCAGAAGTACTGTTTTTGTTAGGTGAAGATGATGTGATTTTCCCGAACAAAGACTCGCAAACAACCTACGAAAAATTTGATGCATTAGGTGCAAAAGTTAAATCGATTGTTTATCCTGAAGTAGGGCATTTAGACTTTTTACGTGTCTTGAATCACACGCATGATCGACATCAAGGGAGCATCACTTATCATATCAACCATCTATTATCGTTATAAATTAAAGACCATTTTATTAACATTAATAGTGGTTATTACACGCGTGAACGAAATCATATCATACAAAGTTGTATCATAAAAAAGAAAGCGCTAAGACGATTTTTATTATCAATCATCTTAGCGCTATTTATTTTGAGATTAATGGCTCGGCCTCTTTTTCGCAGCATCTATTGGACGTGATTTTTAAAGGTTTAAAAGAAATCTGAAGGTAAGAATTCCTCAAAGTCAAAGTTTTGAACTTTTTGTACAGGACCACTATTTAATATTTCTTGAACAGGTTGGCTTTGGGCCAATTCATTTTTGTAGTTATCAATAGTAGAGAGATTTTCGTGATTTAGGAAATGTGCAGCAACAAGGATGGCTGCAATTGCGACTGTTGCTCGAATAATGACGCGCATGATTTTCCTCCTTCTTGTCGTGTGATACTTTCATCATACAGGATGATGCTGATGATTGACATGCGGCCTCAGCAATAACCCTGTTTACGACTTTAGCATGATATTCAACATTTTATTAAAAAGCATTTAAACGATGCAAATGATATACAATAATTACGCATTATAACCCTATTTTGATACAGCCTTATTTCTAAGAATAAAATACTTGCTTGAATGATAACCACAGTACACCTTCCAAAACTAAAAATGTTTTGATAATATATATTAAGATAAATTTAATTTATATCAACAAAGATATAGGGATGTGAATCGATATTGAATAGAAAATATCATTTAAAATCAGAAAAGCAAGTACAGCAACAATTTGGTATACGTAAGTTTAAAGTGGGTATCGTCTCTGTCATGTTTGCTTCATTTATTTATATCAATATAGGGCATACAGCACAAGCCGCCGAATTACCTGCTTCCCTTGAATCAGGGTCATCTATAACACATAGCAATGTAAACACAGGAGAGAGAAAAGAAGCACCTCAAGCCGGGGAACATACAGCGCTCAAGTCTGAAGAGCCAGTAGACGTGCCAACGGCGACGCATGTAGAAAGTGCTGTTAATAAAGAGAAAGTCATCAACCATAAGCAAGCGGGACAACCTACAAATGCGGATATAGATACACGAGACACAACGACAAAGACACTACAATCTGATAAGCAAGATGCAGAGATAGGTCAACAAACGGATGAAACCACTTTTCGTGCAGCGGATTCATCTGTACTAGAAGCAAATGAAGCAGACATACACGCACCAGCACCTCAAGCACAAGCTCAGCCAAAAACAGTAGAAAAGATTCCAGAGAAAGTTTATGAAAAAAGTATCCCAGTCATGAACCATCCTAAAAATGCACAAACATTAGGGATGGGAAGAGGCATTGGACAAGGACGTGAAAGTTTAGGTGTGATTGTACCTGCACATACAAAATTATATATCCGTCAAGTTCATCCGCAAAATAACGATGAGCTTCACGTAAGTTTGATGACGGATGATAGCCAGCAAAATAAAAGTAAAGTTATCCCTAAAACTGGAGAATGGGTCAGTGTTGAAGCAGCGATCGACAGTGCGGCCTTTGTCAATTTACCTAGAGGCCTCAATCATCAGCCGCTCGTTGATTTCTATATTCAAAACAATTTAGGACGCGCTTTGCCTACTTATCGACGTGGACAAAGTCAAAATGATTTTGAAGCGCAATGGGAAAAGCAAGATGCGAGCTATGCATTTGTAGAAGGTGAACATATCTCATTTTTGATTCCAAAAGAAGATCGTCAACGCATCAGTGAAATGAAACAGAGTCAAGGTTCCGCTTTTAAAAATTTAGATGAAATGATTGCCTATTATGATGATGTCATTTCGAAATATAGTCAATGGGCAGGGTTAAATGAGGACCCGCAATCACCAAATTATAATGTGGAAATGAAATATTTTACGATGGCAGATAAAAATGGTTATGGTTTAGCTTATTGGACATGGGATCATATGGGCTCTAACAGCGCATCATTACATGGCTATTTACAACCAGGATGGCTGGCTTTACATGAAGTGGGGCACGGGTATGATGGTTGGATGGTCGGCGATAGTCGAATGGAATTACTAGAAGTATGGAACAATATTTTTGCGAATGAGTATCAAACAAAAGTTCAAAGCATTAAAAATGGTTGGTTATATGAGAACCGTCAGCAAGCTTTTCAACAGCGCATTCATGATCAAATATTAAAGGATTCGAAACAATTTTCGTATGCCAATATTGGTTTACGTGATCGATTGGATTTTATGACTCGGATGGTTCGTTTGACGGGAATTGAGGGTTTGACTCAGATGCTTCAATCTATACGGGAAGAAGCCTCACAAGGGCCAGTAACAAAAGATGTTCCGCGCTGGATCAATACGTACTGGCTTGCGAATCGTGGGTACAACGGCTTGGCGTACTTTGATTTATATCATATCGATATACCAACAAGTTTAAAAGATACTGTAAATGCATATCCTAATAGTTACATTTATCCGTTAGCGTTATTAATTGATAATGAAACTGAGCGTCAAAAATATGTGAAGCAGTTAGGCTTGGCGACTGCCTATGAACTTGTACGTAGTTCGGATTTAAAAGAGAGTTCTATCAAAGCAAATGCAACGGTGACAGTGGATCAGCAAGGGCAGATTTTACCTGATGGCAGTACGATTAAGTTAATAGATGGAACGACACAAGTAGCTGAAGCGACAATTGTAAATGGAAAAGCACAATTTGAACAAATTCGTGCAGGGATATATAAAATTGTAGCGCCGTTATCAAAAGACGTAGCGTTGCCAGAGCATGCGTATTTGATAGTGAAAGAAAAAGGGGAAAACGTAGCCACAGTGACATATCCTGCCATCCAACATAGGCAAACGGCAATGACTGAACGCATTGTATTACAGGGGATTTCTAATCGAGAGTTTGTGAATATTGAATATCAACCTGAGCATCAAAAAGTGATCTATCGTCAAAACAATGTACAACCGCATTTTTATTTTACAGATGAATATGCGCATATTACGATAAAAAATCAAAATGGAAAGATTTTATTAGACCAATCATTAATAGGCAATGAGACAGCTGAAGGCAAAGTTGCTACATTTGATTTGAAAGACGGTGACACAATTACGGTTAAACATCGTGAACCCCAATCACGTCGACAAGTTTGGCGTATCGAAAATCATACGCAATTAAAATTGCCGCAACCTGAAAAGGAAACAGTCACTTACACATTAACTGACAAAGGCTTTATAGCGGAGGGAGAAACTACCGAAGCAGCAGAAAAAAGATATGCTGAGCAAATGCAAGAAGATGTGACACAGCTGATTCAGCGATTGAAAGCGGAGCCAAATCGAGATTATCGCATCCCACTATATCGTATTGTTCAAGGCGTTCAACATATGGATGTCATTGAAAAAGAGAAATTGATGCAACAATTACAACCTTATTTACAAGAAATGGTCACAAATCATACTGAGCGACCAACGGTGTCTTCAACTGAACGGGATAAAGATTTTATTACGGGAGATGCATCTGAAAATGCATGGGTCACTGTGACGTATCCATCAGGTGTTATGACAAAAGTTCAAGCAGATGAATATGGTTATTGGGAAACTGCAATTCCTGAACGAGAAGCATTACAAGTCAATGATCAATTGGCAATTGTTGCTACATTGCCTGGGAAATTTCCTTCTCCGCCACTTTACGCTAAAGTCATGGATACCATTGCACCGCCACCACCACAAGTGGATGATTTTGTAGAAAATACGTCAACAATGACTGGTACATCAGCGCTGCATACGACCATATTGGTGACATTACCGAACAAGAAAACTTTACAAACGAATACTGTAGAAGGTAAATGGTCCATTGAAATACCGCCAAGTACACCTCAAATTGCAGATGATACAATTTTTGTCCAAGCGATAGATGATGTAGGCAATCGATCAGCTATCAACTACGTGACACCTATTGACAATACACCACCTATTCAACCAAAAGTTACAGTCACTGAAGCGGGCAAACATATTATTTGGGGGCATGGTGAAAAGTATAAAGACACGATAGAAGTGACATTACCGAACAATGAAATCATCAAAACGAAAGTGGGACGAAATTTAACTTGGATGATCGGTGTACCATTTCATACTGAATTGCGTGCAGGATCCAAAGTATCAGTTATAGAAATAGATCGCTCTGGCAATCGATCTCAACCGGGCATAGGACAAGTTGTAGATACGACACCACCTCAAACACCTACAGTCGATTTATTACAACAAGGAACATTGGTATTGACAGGGAAAGCAGAGCCGAAAAGTAAAATCATTGTAACGATTAATGAAAAAACAACTCTAGAAGCACAGGTCCTTCAAGATGGAACATGGGAAATTAATGATCCTGTCATCGCAACGATTCAAGCTGATGACAACGTTTCAGTCAAAGCTGTCGATGAAAGCGCAAATGTTTCACCGCTCGTATTTGTTAAAGTTCAACCGATACCAAAAGCACCTGAGCCGATAGAACCTGTTAAAGACAGTGAAACTTTAGCGCATACAAATACATCAGAAACACCGTCTGACTCTGTAGAAACAGCAGAAGTAATGGAACAACCAAAGACTGAAAATAATGTCGAGGCTACAGGAACAGAGGAAACACCTAAAATGGAAGAAGAATCAAAAGCTGAAGATAAAGTAGAACCGACAGAAGAAGTGGAAACGCCAGAGAAATCAACTGTTAAAGAAGAGGAGACACCAGCAGTAGTAGAACCTGCAGAAAATGTAGATGTATCGAAAGAGGAAAATTCATCTACGAGTGAGAAGGCACCTGAAGCATCAGCAGTAGTGGAGCCACCAAAGACTGAAGGTAACGCTGAGCCAACTGAAGCAGATGAAACACCAGAGAAAGAAGTGCCAGTGGAAACAGAATTATCCTCAGGTACTGTAGACGCACCAGAAATAGTAGAAGAACCTAAAGGCGAAGATAAAGTAGAACCAACAGAAGAAGTGGAAACACCAGAAGAACCAAGTGTTATAGAAGAAGATACGTCAGCAGTAGAAGAAGCTTCAGACAGTGTGGAAACTCCAGAAGTGGAAAATGCCATAGAGAAGAAAGAGGAACCAGTTGAAGTAGAAGAACGACCTAAGACTGACGACAATGTTGTAGTCATAGAGGAGGACAATGTACCAGAGGAATCAACTTCAATAGAAGCAGCACCTCCATCAGAGGAAGAAGACTTAGAAATCATCAATCCACCACAAGAGGAAAATGCTATTGGACATATAGAAGAATTAGAAAAGACGCCACCAGTAGAAAACGATAGTCAAACTGAAGCAAAAATAACATTGGAGAGCGATAGAGTATCTGGTAATCGGGAAATTGAAGAACATTTAAAAGCATTAGGAAAGCCTGAATCACAAGATGGACCTATGGTAGAAGAAATTGATAACCATAACCAATATGATAAGCAGAATATCGATGATAAAGTCCAAATTATGAAGGCTAAGAAGAATAATCCTCATGGTTATAAATCACTAGAAATGACAAAGGCGCATTTAACATTAGCTCGTAACACAGTATTGGTCAATCATGTGAATGTCAGTGATGAAAACAAAAAATTATTCACTACATCACAATTGCCTGCCACAGGTCAATCTGAAAATATACAGTGGAAAGGTTTATTATTGGGCTTTGTGGGATTGAGCTTAATGACACGACGTTGCTTTAAAACGCATTCCAAACAATAGTCTACTTACCATATTAATGAATTCTAGAAAGCGGAATGTTGATTGACATGTGCTATACAAGCTTCGTTCACTTTTCATATTCCTTTCATCTTTACATTCCTTTAATATCATTACGGTATGATGAAAGTAAAGATAAATGAAGGGAGTATCTCAGGTGAAAATCACTTTCGAGACGATACAAAATCAAAGTGGCTGGATACAAGCTGATTATAATGATGGTTTACATGAAGGTTGCATACGTTTTGAAATGTCAGATGCAATTGATGTGCGTGATGATATAGTAGCTGAAGCCCTTGCTGCTTTGTGTGGACAATATTATGACACCATTGAATTGGCATTAAAAGTATCGAATAAAACCAAAAAACAAATAGAGGCGCGTACCGGTGCGCAGTTGATTTGTAAAGTAGGCATGCTATTTTGGAATATTAACAAGATGATGAGACAAGATATTAAGACTTTGAATTTTAATGGTGATTTGTCTAATTTGTCAGCTTTAGCTTTAACACCAGGCGAAGTGAATAAAGTGTCGTTAGACTTCGGTCAAGAATCAATACGGATGTATGAAATGTTTGATCGCTGGAATAGTAGAATCGTTAAAACGAATGTGATGGCAACTCATTTTCCAAAAATCACGTCCGATTATTATATGATTGGTAGTATTTTATACAAGGATTATTTTAATACGACCTATATGATTACGGGTTTACAACTTAATCCATTAACTTTTAATATGACTAAAATAGAAGCAGAGCAAGCGATAGCGGGTATGATTAATTTGCCACATTCTCTAGGTTTAACTGTTGTCGGTCATACAAAAATAGCTTGTCGTCATTGGTCTAATATATTAGAAAGTGCGATTAGCTCGGTTAAACTGTCAGAACCACATGTCAGTTCATTACAGAGATTATTAGTAGAAATTGAAAATGAGCGCAATCATCTGGGTTTGAGAATACATTCGCGAGATCTTCAACCGACGCAAATCGTGTGGGGATCAGATGCGCGTTTAGATTTTATCGCACTCTATATTTTAAAGCATGGAGGTCGTGAAAAAGCTGAAAAATTAGTACGGGATATTCCAGTTTCGGCAGAAGCGTTAGTTGCACAATGTGATTTCAATTTTTATGACCGCTTTTATCCAGGTGCGTTTTATTATATGAGTCGGTCATTTAGAGAAGCGGTACAAAAGGTATTAGAAAAGAATGAAATTTTATTCTATAGTGAAGCGGATTGGCAGAATTTTTTATATGTGAAAGATTGGATCGCAAACACAAGAAAAGATGTGATTCAAATAGGAAGATAACAAAAGGTATTTGCGTCCTTAATTTCAAATAAGGAGCGGAACAGGGGCAAAATAACGACTGTTCCGCTCCTTTATTGCTGATTCAGTTCAATGTATTGAGGGGTTTATTGAACAACATCAATTTTTATCTATATTTTGAAAAATAAGCGTTTTTATATGTTATGGCAATGCAATTACAAGGAGATGAAATCTTTTTTATACGCCAACATCTTCCCAAGCTTGAGCGACTTGACTCGCTACATTTTGTCCATATAAATCTAAAGCAGATTGATATAGAGACGCTTTTGCATCATTGAAATTAGAAGTTGAAGTTAAATATTGAGATAAGGCTCTGTAATAAATTTGTTCTGAACGGTCTTTACCGATACGTTGAATCGTATTGTAAGCTGCTTTGTTCGGAATACCTGAATTTGTGTGAACGCCACCATTATCACTTGAAGTATGGACATATTGACTCATATGAGAAGGTTGTCCATATTGTTCTGGTGAAGACATACTACGTAAAGCATCGCCATCACGTCCTGGCGTGTATGCATCTTCCCCAATTAAGAAATCTTCTGAATCTACAAAATAAGCGAATACGTCAGAGAAACTTTCATTAAGTGCACCTGGTTGGTTGCGGTATACAAGGTTTGCTGTACTTTGTGTCACACCGTGCGTAATTTCGTGTGCAACGATATCATTCGCAGCAGATAAGTTTGTGAAAGTTACACCATCGCCATCACCATAAATCATTTTATCGCCAATCCAAGCGGCATTGTTACGGTTGTCTTGTCCATTAAAACGGTTGACATGTGTAATAGATACAATTGGACTATCTTTATCGTCATACGAAGAACGACCAAATTTAGTTTTGTAATAATCGTAAACTTGTTTCGCATAGTAGTTTGCATCTACACCTGCGCTTTGATATTTATCTGTAAAGTTTGTATCTCTATCTGTAATTAATTGAGCGGAGCCTGTTGCTTCATTAACTGTATAAGCAGACATAACAGCGGGTGTTGTGACGTCTTCTAAACTATAACCATTTCCAATACTGTTAATATTGATTTCTTTAGTATCACCTAGTACCCCACGGCCAGTTCCTTTTGCAGCGGCATGCTTAATTAAATTCGTTTTTTCAATAATTTCTCCAGTTTCTGCATCGACTTTAATATCCCAATGGGCAACATCTGGTTTTGTCATAACTAATTCAATGTTATAAACGAATTTATTCTTTTCACCATCGATTTCTACTTTGTTTTCTTTAACGACGTGATCATCAATATTTTTAGCTTCTGATGACCTGACATCAATACTTTGAAACGCACGGTTGATGGCTTTATCCTTTGAAATTCCAACTTCATTTGTCGGTTTAACTTTTTTAGCTTTGACTTCACCATTGACAAGGACAACTTTATTATCTTTATTCACGTGTACTTTGACCTCTTTATCTGTCGCAAATGCACCATCAACAACGGGTTGTAACGTGTAATGTGTAAAACCAAGTTTGTCTTTTTCTGTTTTAACGACTTCGTAATCTTCATAGTTCTTTTTAATGTCGCTAGGTAATTCTTTAAGCACTTCGTGTGCTTCAGATTGACTATGAACAGGTTGTTTAAAGTTATGTTTAAGAGGGATGTCAGCTTTCGATTCAGCGTGAGCAGTGTCAGAGATAGGTAAAAGACTTAAGCATAAAGAACTAGATAATACTAATTTTGAAATTTTATACATTTTATCAACTCCATTAATTTTTAATACAACAAAAGTTTAATAAAATTATAAGTTTAAAATACAAATTTTGCCTAAGTGTAGATAAATAGTTCGTAGATGTTAAAATTTTCTAAAAAATAAGATATTTATTCGACAATGAAATTTTGTTTTTAAGACTTGTGTTTATTTGTTAACTATTTAATAAATGAAACTATATATAGATGATAATGCAAAAATGTAGATAGGTATGTTTTTAAACACATAAAAAGGGAATAGAATTCATATACTATTGAAAGGGGTTTTATCATGTCTAATAATAATCCGTTGAAACAATTTTTTAATGGTGATTTTGAAGAACAACCTCAAAAATATCCTGGGATTCAAAAACAAATGACGCCTGTCCCAGACTGTGGAGAAGAAACATATGAAGGTGCCAATAAATTAAAAGGTAAAAAAGCATTAGTAACAGGTGGCGACTCAGGTATTGGTCGTGCTGCTGCGATTGCATATGCCAAAGAAGGTGCGGATGTTGCGATTGCTTATCATCCAGATGAACAAGACGATGCTGAAGAAGTCAAAGCAGTGATTGAAAAAGCAGGTCAAAAAGCGGTATTGCTGCCTGGTGATTTACGCGATGCTAAATATGCAAAACAAATGGTTAAGGATGCTCACAGTCAATTAAATGGACTCGATATCCTTGTATTAAATGCAGGTATGCAACAATATGAATATGAAATTGAAAACTTAGCTGCAGATCAATTAACAGATACATTTGAAGTCAATGTTTTCTCAAATATTTATTCAATTCAAGAAGCATTACAATATTTTGAACCTGGTGCGAGCATCATCGTAACTGCATCTATCCAAGGCGTAAAACCGAGCGCACATTTAGTGGATTATGCGATGACAAAAGCTTCTAACATTTCAATGACGAAAAGTTTAGCCGCACAATTAGGACCTAAAGGTATTCGAGTTAATGCGGTTGCCCCAGGCCCTATTTGGACACCACTTCAAGTAAGCGGAGGCCAACCACAAGAGAGTCTTCCAAAATTTGGTCAAAATCAACCACTCCAACGTGCAGGTCAACCTGTTGAACTAGCAGATGTTTATGTGTTACTTGCTTCAGACAATGCAAGCTATATTACAGGACAAGTTTATGGTGTAACTGGAGGCGCGCCGATCAATTAATCGGTTTACACGTACACACATCTTTCTATATAAAAGCCAGAAGTCGAGCTTATTTCGATTTCTGGTTTTTTGTGCTGGATTTCCTTTGCAGTTTGTGAGGTACCCATTGTTAGATGTTCTAAAAAATGAATTAAAAGTGCTATTCGCATGAATAAATAGTTGATTTGAGAACGAATTTCATTTATCATAAATCGTAATTATTACTATTTAAGATAGGTGAAAAAGATGACATACGAATGGGTTATTATCGGGGGTGGCGTACAAGCGACAACGATTGCGTTACAATTAAGAAGCATGGGGCTACCGAAAGAACAATTGAAAATGATTGATCCGCATGAGCGATTGTTAGGACAATTTGAAATGCAAACAGGGCGGATAGGAATGCCTTATTTAAGATCGCCATTAGTGCATCATTGTCATCCCGAGCCGTTTGATTTGAAAAAATTTGCAAAAAAAGAAGGCTATGTTCAGGCGATGATTGGACAATACCAACGGCCACGTTTGGATATGTTTTTTGATCATACGCGTTATTGGATAGATGCATATGAATTAGAAACATGTCACATATGTCAAAAGGCGCGACACCTTTGTCAATGTGATACGTCATGGGAAATTGAATTAGAGAATGGACAAAAAATTAAAGCGCAGCAATTAATTTTAGCGATGGGAACACATCATACGCCATTCATACCTCAAATATTTCAACATCAACCTGATGTTCAACATATTCATAGTGAACAATTAGAGCCCATCGCTGAAGTTTCACATGTGGTCGGTAGTGGGATATCAGCTGGGCATTTAGCCATCAAATTGATTAAAGAAAATCAAGATAAGACAATTCATTTGTGGATGAAGAAAGATTATGAAATCCATGATTTTGATGCAGATCCGGGTTGGTTAGGTCCGAAAAATATGAAACATTTTCAAGAAGAACCACTTTCTGAACGTGCGCTTGTTAATCGCCAAGAACGTCATAAAGGTTCGATGCCTAAAGATATGTGCATGACTTTAAAAAAATATGAAAAACAAGGCCGATTGATTGTTCATCATACAGCCATTGATTACGTCCAAGATCATATGATTATCGCGGGCGACTTAAAAATGCGTTATGATGGCATTTATTTAGCGACAGGTTTTGTGCCAGATTTAATGACACAGCCTTTACTTCGAGACATATTGGCTTTACCAGAAGCGCAATTAGTGTCGGGTTATCCTCGTATTTCAGATGAGCTAGAATGGTTGCCCCATTTATATGTCTCAGGAATGTTAGCAGATTTACAATTAGGTCCCTTTGCGCGAAATATAATGGGAGGCCGTCAAGCTGCATTAAGAATTGGCAAGGTTTATTCAAACCGCATCGCAACGTATCAACAAGCAGTAAGTTAACGCTCACACATCGTTTCTAATGGATGTTCAAATTGCGTCATGATGCCATTCGTTATAAGATGAGAATATGTGTGCAAAGATGTCCTATTCTTTAAAAACGATTGGAAAAGGGAAGTGGCAAGCATGATTAGGTGTGTTTGTTTAGTAGATAGAAAGGCAGATCACTTACGCTTGGTTCAAGTGAGACATAGAGATAAAATGTACTTCCCAGGTGGCAAAATTGAACCGGGTGAAACGATGGAAACGGCATTAATTAGAGAAGTGAAAGAGGAATTACAGTTAGAGATTAAACCTGAAAATATCATCTATATCGGAACCGTTGTAGGACAAGCTTATCCGCAACATGATGAGCAAACTGAATTGAATGGATTTAAAGTGAATCATGCTATTGATTGGTCTCGCGTTGCAATCAATGCAGAAATTACAGACATTGATTGGGTGCATATAGACGACTTAGACCGGATTGCACCGGCTGTTCAGCAATGGATTGATACTTACGAACGTTAAAAAAACAGCTTATCGCTATTTTCCAATATGTTGGAGATGACGATAAGCTGTTTTATTTTTTATTGCTTGATTTGGTATAGATTAGGATAAAAACCAATACGAGGGAAATTAAAGCCTATTGTTTTAATTTCAGCTTTTTTACCTTCTATAATATCTTCTTGAATGCTTTGGCTGTTAAATTTACCATGCAACAATATATCATCATTTTGAATTTTAATCGTCTCTTTGCCATGTTTTAAAACGATAAAACGACTTGTACCAGTCGTTAGACCATGGTTTTCTTTATATTTTTCAACGACGATGCCTTGATAAGTTTTATGGTTTAGTTCAGGTATGACTGTTGCCATACCAATAAAAAGAATGGCAAGGATAAAAACTGTGACAAAAATAATTTTCATCACCTTTGGGCCGACCATTTCAAAAAAAGAATTAATCCATTGCTTAATTTTATTCATTAAAATCGCTCCTAACACTCGCATTATATCTAATAAATGACGACATGCATAGTCTGGAGGCACTTTGAATAGCGTATATGAAATAAAAAAATTATGAGGTCGAAACCCTATTTGGAAGTTGGATTCGGCCTCATGATTTATTTTTTTAAAATTTGTATTAGCATTGTGCACTCTCATATAAGATTTGTGCGATTCGTAACAATACAATCCCGTCTATCGTATTGGGGTCCCATCCTGTAATTTCATGGATTTTTTTAATGCGATAGTTCAGTGTATTGCGGTGAATAAACAAGTCATTTGCCGTTTTGACGAGTTTACCGTGATTTCTAAAGTAGGCCTCAATCGTTTCATTGAGATATTTATCTTCTCCAAAATCTAATAACTTTTTGTAGTTAGATACAAGTGACATTTCATTCGATGGCGTGAATTTTTTAATGTTATTACAAATTGTCGCTAGTTCATGGCTTTTATACGTATGCAAGCCTTCTTGAATTTTTAAATCGTGCATCAGCACTTTAAGTGACGTCGCCTCATTATAAGATTGTATGAGTCCTTGTAACCCATTAGTAATGGAGCCAAGTGTAATTAATGTGCGGGAAAAGATGTCATCTCGCATATCACTCTCAATGGAGGCTTTTATTTCAGATTGTGTTTGACCACGATTGTCATTGGACTTGAGTATGAACACATATTCAGAAGGAGAAACTTCAATAATATCGTCGCTTGGTAATTTCCAGTCTTCTAAAGCGCGGCGTAAAGTCGTGATTTTGGTTTTACTTGTACTATTAATCGAGATGAGTGCGACGGTAAAGTCTTCGTTTAAACCTAACTTTTCAATGACATTTTTACGGTTATAGGCTTGGATTTGCCGCTGTGGATTAAATAATATATGTGCAAGCATCTGTGTTCGAGATAATGTTTCTTCAAAGCGCGTGGAACGTTCGAATTCTTGTTCGACGATGAACTCTGCATTTAATTTTAATAAATGTGAATAAATTCTAATTTCATCTGGCTCTCCTACTACAAAAAGTGCGCCGTACGTTTTCCCACTATGTGTAATCGGAATAATGACACCAGTCTGTTTAACCTTCCAAAATTTCATATCCTCTTTTTCAATATCGATAGGGAGATTTCGTTGAATAGAATGGCGGGCAGCAGGGTAAAAAACGCCTATTTTATCTGAATTTGATGTTGCGATAACGTAACCGCTTCTATTCAGGATTAGTACATCTGACTTAATAATTGATGATGCTTTTTTTACGACTTTTTGAGCCCAATGTTGTTTAATCATTAATTCCAGCTCCTATTGTTATGTATTTCGCCAGTAGGATGTGAAAGCATCCTCCTTTATAAAAGAGATAAAAATACAGCAGACTTTATGTCAACGGAGTGTATTTTTAGCATGACTATGCTCGAAATTTTATGATAGGGAAGAGAATAACACGATTTAACGTAACCGCTCTTGTTTAAAAATTTTTCTCATCATCCCTAATTCATTTTCAATATATGAATCGATACACCATTGTTTGAAACAAATTGTTTTCATCAACAATCAAAACCCATCAATGAAACTATCATAGCATTTGTTGTGGTGACACACTAGAAAACAACTTGATTCTATTTATAAAGATTTTTATTTAAAACAATGTTTCGTTCGCGTTTCATATTATTACATTTCCGTTACGTCTATGCTTAAAACATAATTTTGTTAAAATTGTTAAATAATTTAAAGTTTAGATTAATATTCAAAACATAAAAGTATGAGTCCATATTTGAGTGTGAATAAGTTTCCTTGATTGTACATTTTACCTATTCTTATATCATAAAGCACATTTATCTTCTTATGCAAATTATATTGAATATCTTTTTGAATTTATAAATACTATTGATTTTACATTTGTACAAGGTTTTGTACTGTGAATTGAAACTGACAAATTGTGATTTAATCTTCATCTTAACAATAGTCAACAGAAAAAACGAATAGAGGATAAAGACATGAAAAAACAAGCAAAGGGCAGACTTAAAAAGCGAAATCCGATTGATTTCTGTTCCCCTTGCTTGTTCATTTTTATAGCATTCCTATTAAGCCCAAGACAATAAGGCTTGTCACAATTAAAGCAGCCCAAGTTAATAGACCGAGCAATATAGGTCTCAGTCCTGCCTTTTTAAATTGACTGAATTTCACAGATAATCCGACGCCCGCTAAAGCTATAGTGATAAGAAAGAGTGCAATCGTTTTAAAAATTTGAATGACCTCATGTGAAAAGTTAAACAGCGTACTGATGAGTGAGGCTACAATAAACCAAATAATAAATCCTGGGACGGCACGAATAATGGTAGGACGTTCCCCTTGTTTTTGAGCTTCTTGTCGTTGTGTAACCCATAGGGCAAGAATAATTGTAATTGGAATAATAAAGAGTGTTCGTGTCAGTTTAACAATCGTCGCAACTTCAAGCGCTTTTGATCCGTAAAGGGCACTCGCAGCGACAACACTAGACGTATCGTTAATCGCTGTACCACTGAAAAAGCCAAAAGCCTCTTGTCTCATATGTAAAAAATGACCGATTGGTGGGAAGATAATCACTGCAACTAAGTTGAACAAGAACACAGTTGATAAACTAAAAGCAATGATTTCATCTTTGGCTTTAATGATTGGACTCGTTGCTGCGATTGCAGAACCACCACAAATAGATGTGCCGACACCTATGAGTATGCCTGTATGGGTATCAATTTTTAATAGTTTGACGCATACAGTAACAATTACGAGTGCGACGAGAAGTGTCACGATAAGGATAGGCAAAGATTTAAGTCCAATGGAACCAATCGACTGAAAGCTAAGTGTGAAACCGAGTACGATAATGCTGTAATGTAATATTTTTTTACTGCTGAATTGAATACCTGGTTTTAACGTTTGTGGTAATTGGATACAGTTATTTAGGACCATACCGATAAGCATTGCGAATATGGCACTTCCTATAATAGGAAAGAAATGACCGAGCAATGTTGCAACTATCGCAATACTCAATGTAAGCAAGAGACCTTTAATTTTAGACACAATAGACCTTCCTTTCTCAAACTGTTGAGTCATACATTAATGCACGAAAACACAATCAATGGGTGATAAATACGTGCCTATTTTTTAGCCCAATTATTATGAATTGAAAACAATTTGAACTCAATAATGTACTAAAGAGCGCAATCAAATAACTTTGAATCAAGTATAGAACGGCCTTTATATTATTTCAATAGAAGATTCAGTATTATTAGGTCAATATCATTGACTTATTTAAAAGTGCCATGTAGAATTCTAATTGTAAAGAAAAATATAAATCAAGGACGGGATGAAAATGAAAAAAAGAGTAGGACAATTTTTATTTGACGAAATTGCAAAACACGGTGTTGATAAAATCTTTGGTGTACCTGGAGATTTTAACCTTGCCTTTTTAGACGATATTGAGTCACATGAAACCTTACAATGGGTAGGGAATACAAATGAATTAAACGCGAGTTATGCAGCAGATGGCTATGCACGTATCAATGGATTAGCGGCAATGGTGACAACATTTGGAGTAGGAGAATTAAGTGCAACGAATGGTATTGCAGGATCTTACGCTGAAAATGTACCGGTGATTGCAATTACAGGTGGCCCTACAACAGTCGTTGAGAAAGCTAAAAAATATGTCCATCATTCATTAGGAACAGGTATCTTTGATGCATATCGTAAAATGTTTGCACATATCACTGAAGCACAAACTTATTTAACAACAGATAATGCTCTAACAGAAGTGCCTCGAATCATCCAAGTCGCAATAGAAGAAAAACGCCCTGTACATGTTCATTTACCTATTGATACAGCGATGAAAGAAATTGAAGTACCAGATCAAATTGAATATCCAGAAGTAAAAGCGTCAGAGGACTTATCAAGTATCATCGAAAAAGTAACTGAAGCACTTCAAAATGCGAAACAACCGACTTTAATTGTAGGACATCAAATCAATAGCTTTGGCTTACAAGCTCAAGTTCAACAATTAGCTGAACGTTTAAACTTACCTGTTGCACAGTTATCACTTGGAAAAGGCGCTTTTAACGAAGAAAGCCCACAATATATGGGGATCTTTGATGGCAGTATTGCAGATGAAGCGATTCGTGATTATGTAAATGGTAGCGATGTTGTCATTACTTTAGGGGCAAAATTAACAGACTCAGCTACTGCAGGCTTTTCTCAAGAATTTAAAGATGACATTGTGATGATTTTAAATCATCGTCAAGTTCGTATTGGAGAATTTGAATCGACTTCGCCAGCACTTCCTGAGATTGTGGAAGCACTTGGACAAATCGATTATCACTATGAAGGTCAGTTCCCACAATTTGTATGGCCACAAGCTGAAAATGTGGACTTAAATGAAGAGCCGTTGACACAAGAAAATTACTTTAAATTAATGCAAGATTTTCTTAAAAAAGGTGACGTTGTTTTAGCTGAACAAGGTACATCATTCTTTGGTTCATATAGTCTAGGTATTGAAGGTTCAACAACGTTTATTGGTCAACCTTTATGGGGTTCAATTGGTTACACATTGCCATCCACTTTAGGAACGACTTTAGCTGCACCAGAACGTCGTAACATCTTACTTATTGGCGATGGTTCTTTACAATTAACAGTACAAGAAATTTCAACAATGATTCGAGAAAAAATGAATCCGATTATTTTTGTCATCAATAACGATGGTTATACTGTTGAAAGAAAAATTCATGGTGAAAAAGCACATTATAATGATATTCAAATGTGGGATTACAAAATGTTACCAGCCGTATTTGGAGGCCAAGATATTCCAACCTATGATGTGAAGTCAACAAAATCCTTAAAAGAAACAATGGATGCGATTGAACAAAACCCAAATACAATGCATTTTGTAGAGGTCCACATGGATGTGATGGACGCGCCAGAAAAATTGAACATCATTTCAAAAGCCTTTGCAAATCAAAATAAATAGGCAAAACCAATACTAAAAATAGCAATATCCTGATGATTTTCAAAGTCAGTTATTGACATGGAATTCTGAATGGTGTTATAGTAAGCCTTAACTTAATATACGTTAGATTGAAAGTAGTTTTTATCGTTTGTAGCATGCAGAAAGCTAACGGTTGATGAAAGTTAGCACGGCGTAAAAATGAATTGGGCAATCACGCATTAACGTAATAATTGAATCATGATTTTAAAAGCGAATATGGCACAACAGTCATATTAACTAAGGTGGCACCACGGTAACGCGTCCTTATAGAGGATGGGAAACCGTGGTGTTTTTTATTTTTTAGTGAGATATAGTTAAATAGTGAGGTAAGATGTAGTAGTTTGAATCATCGGTAGCATCAGAAAATAGACGGTTGATGAAAGTCTATACCGACTTCAAATGAATTGGGTTTTACTGGAAGCAGCTAATTTTATAAGATTTTGAGTGAACAGAAGTATATCTGTTAACAAAGGTGGTACCGCGTGTGAGCGTCCTTTTTTAAGGAGACACACGCGTTTTTTTATTTTAAAAATTAAGGGGGAGACCGATGAAAATCCGTTATCGCATTTTAGATGCACCAATAAATCCAGAAACACTAGCACGACATAAAGAACACAAAATTGTATTAGAAAGTGCCACAACATCTCAAACCAAAGGACGTTATTCAGTTGTTGCGTTTGATACGTATGGTGAAGTGACATTGACTGAAGCGGGTTTAAATATTTCGACGCCTCAATATTCAAAATATGAAACGGACGCTCCGTTTGAAAAATTAAAAGCTTTTATAGGCGCACACCAATCAGATATTAAGTACGAAGCATTACAACAACTTCCTTTTATTTCAGGGTTCATGGGTTACTGCAGTTTTGATTTAGTGCGACATGCATTTCCCATACTTCAACAATATCCGGTTCAGGGAGAAACAGAAGACGTCCATTTTTACATGATTGAATCGGTCTATGTCTTTGATCATTATAAAGAGCAGATTTATGTGATTGTGACGAATCTTTTTTCAGGCGCCTCTGAACAAGAGATGGCACAACGCTTGGATGCGATGATTGATGTATTTAGCCACATTCAACTGTTTGAAGAGGAAATAGAATACAACTTGCCACAACGGAAAATTGAAACCAATATTGATGAAGCGACTTTTATCAATCAAATTACGCAGTTTAAAAAATTAATTCAAGAAGGGGATATGTTTCAAGTCGTTCCTTCTCGAGTTTACAAATATGCTCATGGCTTTGGTCATCATTTACATCAATTAACGTATCGGCTTTATCAAAAATTAAAGCGCAAAAATCCAAGTCCTTATCTGTTTTACTTAAATATGGGGGGACCCATTTTAATCGGGAGTTCGCCAGAAAGCTTCGTTAAAGTGAAAGATGGCAAAGTCATGACAAACCCAATCGCGGGCACAATTAAAAGAGGTGCGACAGAGGAAGAAGATTTTAAACTTGCGCAAATTTTGTTGGAAGATGAAAAAGAATTAAGCGAGCATCGTATGTTGGTTGACTTGGGACGTAATGATATTTTGCGAATTGCCAAACCTAACTCATTAGAGATACCGAAGTTAATGACGATAGAACGCTATGAACATGTCATGCATATTGTGACAGAGGTCGTAGGTGAAATTGATGCCAAGCGCTCTCCTCTTGATATGATCGCGAGTCTTTTACCTACAGGAACAGTTTCGGGTGCGCCGAAATTACGTGCGATTCAACGTATTTATGAGAATCACCCCTATAAAAGAGGCGTTTACAGCGGGGGTGTAGGCTATATCAATTGTGACCATACGTTGGATTTAGCCCTAGCCATTCGAACGATGGTCATTGATGATAACGATGTCCATGTCGAAGCGGGTTGCGGTGTTGTCTATGACTCTGTGCCTGAGAAAGAATTAGAAGAAACGAAACTCAAAGTGAAAAGTTTATTGGAGGTCACACTATGATATTAGTCATCGATAATTATGATTCCTTCACGTACAACCTAGTGGATATG
Source organism: Staphylococcus coagulans (assembly GCF_002901995.1). Classification (GTDB taxonomy): domain Bacteria; phylum Bacillota; class Bacilli; order Staphylococcales; family Staphylococcaceae; genus Staphylococcus; species Staphylococcus coagulans. The sequence continues at coordinate 35,255 of NZ_PPQN01000016.1, forward strand.
TTGCGTCCATTTGATGATGTGCGCGTCCTTTATCCTGATGATGCATCACTCTTTGATTTGAATCCAGATGCAGTCGTCATCTCACCTGGGCCAGGCCATCCAAACGATAGCGATGATTTGCATCGGATTATTCAATCGTTCGAACATATACCTATCTTAGGGATTTGCCTTGGAGCGCAAGCACTTTACTGTTATTACGGTGGGGATGTGAACGTCGCACAGAAAGTTATGCACGGTAAAATTGATCAGTTATCTTTTGATGCACCGAGCGCTTTATACAACGGGATTTCAGAACATTCTGACATTATGCGCTACCATTCACTGATTTGTGAAGAAGCCACATTACCCGCTTCGTTATTGATTACAGGACATACGCGAGATAGTATTCAATCATTTGAACACCGATGTCGGCCACACTTTGGTCTTCAATATCATCCAGAGTCTTTTGCAAGTAAAGATGTGGCGAAAGTGGTTGAGAATTTTTTATTCATCGTAAAGAAAGGTGTGAAGTCACATGGCATTGCTCAATAAAATAATGAATTTTGAAACGTTAGATGCAGATGATATGGCATTATTCGTCAATACTTTAATCTCTGAAACAACACCGATAGAAGATAAGGTAGGATTGCTTGTTGCATATACGATGAAAGGTGAAACAACAGACGAGCTATATGCATTATGTGCACGTTTGATTCAGACCATGTATGAAGAACAACCTCAATATGCAGGAAGTATGTGTGTCTGTGGAACAGGGGGAGATGGATCGAATAGTTTTAATATTTCTACGACTGTTTCATTTGTTGCTGCAAGTGGCGACATTCATGTCGTCAAACACGGAAATAAAAGCGTGACTTCGCAGTCTGGTGGCATGGATATTTTACAAGCAATGGGAATCCCAACAACGCCAGTTCAACAAGTTTCACAACAATTGGCGGCATCTCGTTTAGCATTTGTCAATGCGACAGAAGCTTATCCATTAATGAAGAATATGCAACCTGTGCGTAAAAAATTAGGGCGGCCGACGATTCTGAATTTGATAGGCCCTATCATTAATCCTTATGCCTTAGATTACCAAGCAATGGGGGTATTTGATCCATCAAGAATGGTGAAAATTGCAGAGGTGCTTCAAAAATTAGGACGTAAGAGAGCGATTGTGATGCATGGCGCAAATGGCATGGATGAGGCAACGTTATCTGGAGATAATCAAATTGTAGAAATGAACCAAAATACAGGGATTGAAGTCTATACCGTTAATGCCGCGGATTACGGATTACAATACGCGCCTGATGATGCTTTAAAAGGAGGAACGCCTGAACAAAATAAGCAAATCAGTTTAGATATTTTAAAAGGGAAAGATCGCTCTTGTCGGAGAGATGTGGTGTTATTGAACGCGGGTATCGCTTTCTATACTGCTGAAAAAACAGCATCTATTCAAGACGGCATTATCTATGCGGCTGAATGTATTGATTCAGGTGCAGCCTATCAACAATACGAACAAGCGAGAGGTGTCATCGTATGAGTATCTTAGACGAAATCACCACATATAAAAAAGCATTACTAGCAGAGGGGTATTATGAACAGAAAATAGCTCAGATAGATGCCATCAATGTGGCGCACAAGCCTCGTCTTACGCAATTGCTAGCGGGTGATTCAAAAATAGGTGTCATTGCAGAAATTAAGTCAAAAAGTCCGACAGTGTCAGACATTCCTGAACGTGATTTAACAGAACAATTGCAACTTTATACAGAAGGAGGGGCTTCAGCCATTTCTGTTTTAACAGATGACAGGTATTTTGGCGGCAGTTACGAGCGGTTGATAGATTTAACCCAGCAAACAAACTTACCTGTACTTTGTAAAGATTTTATCGTCGATGAACGCCAAATAGACCTTGCACATAAAGCAGGGTCCTCGATTATTTTATTAATTGTCCATGTTTTAACAGATGTACGACTCCAACAATTATACAATTACGCTACTGAATTAGGCTTAGAAGTATTAGTCGAAGTACACGACCATAAAGAGCTTGAACGTGCACATCACCTCAATCCAGAACTGATAGGTGTTAACAACAGAGATTTGCGCCACTTTAAGACTGACGTTGCACACACGTCTCAAATACTCACGTGTAAGCAACCGGGTGTGCATTATATTTCGGAAAGTGGTATTAAGACCCCTGCAGATATCGCTCAACTAACTTCCACAGGTATTGCAGGCATTTTAGTGGGGGAATCATTAATGAAAGCCAAAGCACCTCAAAAACAAATTCAAGCTTTTAAATTAACAAAGGGTGTCTAATATGTATTTAAAATATTGTGGTTTTACGAGACAACAAGATATTGAAGCTGCGATTCAATGTGATGTATCTGCAATCGGTTTTATTACTTATCCTAAAAGTGCACGGTACGTTAATCTAGAAACATTGCACAGCCTTTCAAAGCAAGTGCCCGATGACATTGACCGCGTGGCTGTTACTGTAAATGCTTCAATGCAAACTTTGCAAAATATCGTTGAACAGACGAATATTAACACCCTTCAATTTCATGGAGATGAATCTGTGGAGACTTTACGTATATTTAAAGCGTACTATCCACATATACAAGTGTTCAAAGCGCTTCCTGCTGACGACATATTGCGTTCTCATATAATGTCGTATCGTGATGCTGTTGACAAAATTTTGATTGATACGCCATCACAACATTTTGGTGGAACAGGGGAAGTGTTTGATTGGTCATATTTAAATGACTTGCCCGAAACAAAGTACATGATTGCTGGAGGATTGAATACACAAAATTTAGCACAATTATTAAAAACACATAAACACATTCACGGAATCGATATTGCGAGTGGTATCGAAAGAGACAAAGGCATTAAAGATCCAATCAAAATGAAACAGATGTGTGCAATTATGAAAGGAGCAATAAGATGAAACATATTCAATTAGAAGTAGATGAAAATGGATTCTTTGGAGAATATGGTGGCAAGTACGTACCAGAAACACTGATGCCAGCAATAGATGAACTCAAGAAAGCCTACTTAGAGGCGAAGCAAGATGACGCATTTCAAGCCATGTATCATGACTATTTAAAACATTATGTAGGGCGTGAATCGCCATTAACTTTTGCGGCATCTTATACTGAACAACTCGGTGGCGCTAAAATTTATCTTAAGCGTGAAGATTTAAATCATACGGGCGCACATAAAATTAATAACGCACTTGGACAAGCGCTTATAGCGAAAAGAATGGGCAAAAAGAAATTAGTAGCTGAGACAGGTGCAGGACAACATGGTGTAGCCAGTGCAACCGTTGCAGCATTATTTGATATGGAACTGGTTGTTTTTATGGGAGAAGAGGATATCCGTCGACAACAGTTAAATGTATTTCGTATGGAATTATTAGGGGCTAAAGTTGTGCCTGTGACAGATGGGCAAGGGACGTTATCGGATGCTGTCAATAAAGCATTACAATATTGGGTGGCGCATGTTGAGGATACACATTATCTATTAGGTTCGGCGCTTGGTCCAGACCCATTTCCAACAATGGTACGAGATTTTCAACGTGTGATTGGTGATGAAATTAAAGCGCAACTTCATGAAAAAGAACAACGATTACCTGATGCGATTGTAGCTTGTGTCGGTGGCGGTTCTAATGCGATAGGGACTTTCTATCCTTTCATTAATGATGAAGCGGTTAAGCTGTATGGTGTAGAGGCTGCTGGAGAAGGCGTGGATACAGATCGTCATGCGCTAGCCATCAATAAAGGAAGTAAAGGTGTGTTGCATGGCACAAAAATGTATCTTATTCAAGATGAACAACATCAAATTAAATTAGCGCACTCGATCTCAGCGGGGTTAGATTATCCTGGTGTCGGACCTGAGCACAGTTATTATCACGATATCGGTCGTGTTGACTATGTGACGGCAGATGACAGAGAAGCTATGGACGCATTAGTTCGTTTCACGCAAGCTGAAGGGATTATTCCAGCAATTGAAAGTGCACATGCATTAAGCTATGTAGAAAAACTTGCCCCTAAAATGGATAAAGAAGAAGTCCTTGTAGTTACAATTTCAGGTCGAGGTGACAAAGATATGGAAACAATCAAAAATTATCTTGAAGAAAGGGAGCGTTAATAATGACTACGAAGCAATTTGTCGCTTATATCATGGGTGGCCCTCAGTTTATTGACGAACTTAAAGCTTTAGATGAAATAGGCGCTGATTATGTTGAAATAGGTATTCCATTTTCTGATCCTGTCGCTGATGGTCCTGTCATTATGGAAGCAGGCCAAGCTGCTATTAAAGCGGGTATGACAGCACAGAAAATTTTAAGCCAATTAAAAGCGGTACAGCATGAATTACAGACACGCACCATTTTAATGACATATTATCACACCATCGAAACGTATGGTGAAGCGGCTTTTATAAAAGATGCCGAAGCAGCAGGTGTGAAAGGTCTTATTATTCCAGATTTGCCTTTTGAATATGTAGAACAACTCAAAGCGCGTCATCCAGAGCGTCAGTTACAATTCATTTCCTTAATTGCGATGACAGCCGCAGCTTCACGACGTAAACGGATCGCAGCGTCTGCGGAAGGATTTATCTATACAATTACAATGAATCAAGTGACAGGGCAAAATGGTCATTTTCATCCTGAACTCAAAAACAATATTTTAGATGTTAAAGCACAGAGTAAAGTTCCTGTGTTTGCCGGTTTTGGAATACGAACACCTGAACACGTGCGTGAAATTATAGAAGTGGCAGATGGTGTTATTATCGGTAGTGAAATTGTGAGACGCTTTAAAGAAGAGGGAATCGACAAGACAAAAGTGTATTTAAAAACAATTAAAGCGGCTCTTGATTCGTAAGAAACATAATCCTGTTGTTTAATCATTTTATTGAACAAATAAAAGGGTTAAACGGTTTGAAAAACTGTTCATGACGATGTGGAAATTATATAATAATCTCACAAAGATATACTGATTGAATTGCTACGATTATAGGGGGTGTATTGGATGATGAAGGTCATATTATTTGATTTAGATGACACGCTGTACAATCAATTGGAAGCTTTTGAATTTGCATATCATCGTCATTTTGCAGATAGCGATATTGGTGCAGAGACATTGTATCGCCACTTTAGAATTTATAGTGATGCATTATTTGAAGCGACGCAACTCGGTGAATTATCACTGAAAGCGATGCATATTGCGCGCATCACACAAGCAGTACATGATTTTGATATTGATTTACCAGAGCACATGGCTATTGCGTTTCAACAGGATTATGAAGCCGCACAACAACATATCAACTTATCAGAGACGATGGCACAAATCCTCAACTTTTTAACGTCTCAACAAGTTGAATTAGGTATTTTGACAAATGGTGAATCTGATCGTCAACGTCGTAAAATAGAAGCATTAAACCTAGATGCTTTTATTCCTGAGTCACATCAATTTATTTCTGCAGAATTCGGTCTATCGAAACCGGAACTGGGGATTTTTAAAGTTGTCGAGCAGGAGTTAGAGGTTGATCCACATGAAATTTATTATATCGGAGACCATTTTGACAATGATGTCATCGGTGCCATTGATGCAGGTTGGCATAGTATTTGGTTTAATCGTCGAAATCGTCCTATGACGCATCAACAATACAACCCTGACCATATTGTGATGACCGAAGAAGAATTATTCGAAACCATTAAAACAATGTTCGAAATAGAACATTAACTAACGATACAGAACGTCAACACCCCCAGCTTTTCAAAATGATGAGAAGATGGGGGTGTTGTTGCATTTAAATACTTTATAGATAGTGGCGAGATTCGCGCGTGATTCAGTCTATTTATTGTGCCATAATATTTCGTGTTAATTTTGTGCCTTGATCAGGTGTTTCAAATAATGTAATTGTATTCAATGAGACGCCTTCTGGTAGGTGCGCATGGAATTGTTGCCAAATCCAATGGGCAATATTTTCTACAGTGGTGTTCATTTCAGGTAATGTATCGTTAATCAACTGTCCTTCAAGTTTAGGCGCTAGATAGTGATTATAGACAGCATCGATTTCTTTAAAGTCCACAGCCATCCCTTGATTATCTGTTTTTGACCATAGTTCAACCTCTAGTTGATATGTATGTTGTTCTAAATCTACATAGCGTGTATCAGAAAAATAAACACGATTATCACACGTGAAAGCATAACGCTTAATGACAATGAGTGTTTTGTGATGACGTGCAAAATGTTGCGGTGGACGCACATGATCGAATTTTGTCATGTTGTTACCTCATTTCCTCTTTTTTTTATTAGCTTAACATATGAACTATAAAGCTGTGTAGCCCATTCTGTTTTGGTGCTATGTTACCAATTTTTCAACCAACTTATCTTTGCTTTGTTTATCATTCGTTTTTAAAGAAAGTGATAACTTTTATGCGTCTCAATGGTAAATATCTCATTATTTCCCGACTAAAATTCTAGCCTATGGATGATTCATAATAATCAGTACAAATTGTGTTTTCTAAAAATAAAGCAATAAATACGAGGCCGTTATGTTGGGTGAGATAAAGTATGATAAAATAGTTTAAAATATTATCGAAATATTTTGACATTTAAACGTAGTGGGAGGGGGAGGCAGGATGAATGATGAGCAGAAAATGGAAAGTGTAAAAAGGCAGCGTGCTATAATAAGAGGACTTAGTAAAAATATGAAAGTTAGAAAAGTAAGAAAAATTAAGGGATACGACGTCACTTTTAAATGTAGAGCTTTTCAATAAAGTATAAAAGCATAAATAAAGTGTGTCTAATTTATTTGAGCGGCGAGTGAAGGACTTATCACAACACGAAGCATAGCTTTAGAAGGGGGCGAAAACATGTAGGATGTAGATAAGAATTAAAGCGGATTGCGTCGAGCGCTTGTGTCAATAATAGTTTAAAAGCGCGTAACCATCGCTTTGATCATTCACGTTATAGATTGGGATAGAGATTCCTTAATCTATTAACTTTAGACAAACAATAGAATAGTAGCTATCCAGATTATATATGCGACACTTGTATACAGGTTGATGTAGCTCTTACTCACGCGCCCCAGAATAAGGAACAGAAGAGACGTGCGTGTTTCGAAAAATGAATTTAATGTTGTTTTAACGATGAGGCGTGCATCGTTTGAATAGAATACAGTAAAAACGTGTCGATGCTATTGTTCTTATACAAATAAATATGAAAGTACAGTCTGTGCTTAGAAAGAGTAGGTGGCAACATGAAAGTTTTTAAGCAACTCGGGTGGTTTTTCAAGCAAGAAAAATGGCGCTATATAAGTGCCTTGATTGCTTTAGTTATTACAGCTTTATGTAGCTTGATTCCACCGCAAATTATAGGTTTTGTGATAGATCATATCGCACAGCACACGTTGACACCTCAAAATTTAACAATGTATCTTGTGATTATCTTTATCGTCGGTTTAGCAGTTTATGCGTTACGTTATTTTTTGCGTACGCGATTTTTTGGCGCAAGTGCAAAACTAGGAAGAATTTTGAGAAATCAACTTTATGAAAAATATACGAATATGAGTCCATCATTTTACCAAAATTACCGTACAGGTGATTTAATGGCGCATGCGACAAATGATATTCGAGCGGTGCAAAACACTGCGGGTATCGGTGTGTTTACGATATCTGAAGCAGTCATAACGGGTGGCATCACTTTAATAATGATGTGTGTGACCATTAGTCCTAAACTGACACTCATTATGATGATTCCTTTACCATTATTGGTGATATTGACGAGTTATTACGGCCACTTGTTGCATAAGGGTTTTAAAGAAGCACAAGGGGCTTTTAGTCAATTAAATGATAAAACGCAAGAAAGTATCGCAGGGGTCAAAGTGACAAAATCTTTTGGTTATGAACAAGCGGACGAAACGGATTTTCGACAATTGAGTGACCGTGTCGTGGCTAAAAACTTAGTTGTATCCAAAATTGATGCGCTTTTCGATCCTACAATTGAATTGGTAATTGGTGCAAGCTACCTTTTAAGTGTGGTCTTTGGAGCATTGATGGTGATTCATGAGTCGATCACGATTGGTCAACTCATTACATTCACGACTTATTTAGGCATGCTTGTTTGGCCGTTATTAGCGCTTGGATTTTTCTTTAATATCGTTCAAAGAGGATCAGCATCTTATGACCGGATACGCAAAATAGAAAGTGTACAAAGTGATATTGTGACGACATCTCAAACATCGTCAGTTCCTGAAGGTGATATTGATTTCAATATTGATACGTTCGAATTTAAAGGTGAAACAGAACCAGACTTAAAAGATGTTCATTTCCAAATTAAACAAGGAATGACGTTAGGGATTGTTGGACATACAGGTTCAGGTAAAAGTTTATTATTACGTCTTTTACTGCGTGAGTTTGATACCAAACAGCCCGAAGATATTCAGTATGGCGGACGACCTATCCGTGATTATGAAATTAACAAACTTAGAGGTCAGTTCGGCTACGTGCCACAAGAACATTTTCTATTTTCATCAACCATTCGTGGTAACATCGCATTTAGTCAACCGGATGTTGCGGATGAAAGGGTCTTTCATGCAAGTGCGATGAGTCATATTCATCAAGACATCTTAAGTTTGCCTGAAGGTTATGACACCGTTGTCGGAGAGCGAGGCGTTTCATTATCAGGCGGACAAAAGCAACGGATATCCATTGCAAGGGCATTAATGATGAATCCGCAAATTTTAATTTTAGATGATGCCTTATCCGCTGTAGATGCAGAAACTGAAACAGCCATCCTGAACAATTTGAAACAAGAACGTCAAGATAAAACGAATATTATTACGGCGCACCGTATGAGTGCGGTTATGCATGCAGATATGATCATTGTAATGAGACATGGCACTATCATTGAACGCGGGACACATGAACAGCTTATGGCAAAAGAGGGTTGGTATGCGGAGACGTACCGTTCACAAGCGATGCAAAGTCGTCTTACCCGTGATTTAGAAAGTGAAGTTGATGGAGGTGAGCGAAAATGATGCAGCAAGACGTCAAATCTCAATTGACAACGAAAGAACAAACTCAGACTTTAATGCGACTCATTCGTTATACATTTCCATTTAAAAAGTTAATCTTCCTAACTTTAGCAATGCTCACTTTTTCAACGATGGCAAGTATGTCTGTTCCTTATCTTGTCAAAATGTTCATTGACCAGTATTTAACACCGCAACATTTCCCAAGAAATGAAATTACGATTTTGTTAGTCGTTTTTGTTGCAGTCGAATTAATAGGGGCAGTCACTACGTATTTAAGTATTTATTACTTACAATACTTAGCATTTAAAGTTATCCAACAACTGCGTATTGATGCTTTTCATAATATCAGTCAATTAGGAATGAAATTTTTTGATGAAACGCCGAGTGGGAGCATTGTTTCGCGTTTAACAAATGATACTGAGGCAATTGTCGAAATGTTCACAGGTGTGCTCTCTTCCTTTTTAATTGCATTTTTCATGATTATCGCAAGTTTTGTCATGATGTTTGTTTTAGATATTCGAATGGCGTTTTTTGCGATGTTGTTTATTCCGATTGTAATCGTTGTGCTCGCAATATATCGGAAATATGCATCCATTTATTTCTATGAAACACGTCAGCGCTTATCTGATTTAAATGCCAAACTAGGTGAATCTATAGAAGGTATGAAAATCATCCAAGTGTTTAATCAAGAGCGACGTTTACGAAATGAATTCGAAGCTATTAATGCATCACATTATCAATATTCAATTAAGACAATACGTTTAGACGGTCTATTATTACGACCTGCGATTACGATGTTATCAACATTTGCAATCGTTGTGATATTAGCGTATTTCGGTATTTTAAGTTTTTCAACAACTGTCACAGCAGGGGTAGTGTATGCATTTATTCAATATATGCAACGTTTCTTTGAACCTGTCAACCAAGTGAGTCAAAATTTAAATATTTTCCAACAAGCCATTGTTTCAGCTAGTCGTGTTTTCAAAATGATGGACGATCCCACTTTAGCGCCGTTACAAAATGTGCAAAGTCAAGGTGAAATTAAAGCAGGAAAAATTGAATTTAAAGATGTTTCATTTAGTTATGATGGTCAACATGATGTACTTAAAAATATTTCATTCACAGTGGAGCCTGGCCAAACAGTAGCTCTAGTAGGGCATACAGGTTCCGGTAAAAGTTCTATCATTAATTTATTTATGCGCTTTTATGAATTTAACCGTGGTGAAATTTTAATTGACGGGCAATCTATTAAGGATTTTCCGCCGGCACAATTAAAACGTAATATCGGACTTGTGTTGCAAGATCCATTTATGTTTTATGGAACGGTCGCTTCTAATATTAAGTTATATCATCCGACGATGACACAAGAAGAAATAGAAGCAGCAGCTCAATTTGTACACGCAGATGAATTTATTCGTCAATTGAAAAATGGGTACGCCCACGAAGTGATTGAGAAGGGGAGTGCTTTCTCAAGCGGTCAACGTCAATTGATTGCTTTCGCAAGAACGATGGCTATCCAACCTAAAGTGCTTATTCTTGATGAAGCGACGGCGAATATTGACTCGGAAACGGAAGAAGCGATTCAACAGTCACTCAATCGTATGCGGACTGGACGAACAACGATTGCCATCGCGCACCGTTTATCGACGATTCAAGATGCCGATCAAATTTTAGTGTTAAATAAAGGGGAAATTGTAGAAAGAGGAACACATGAATCCTTAATTGCGCAAGAAGGCATTTATTACAAGATGTATCAATTACAGCTTAACGGCGCGTAATGTACAAAGGCAGTATACAGAAGCATGTGATGCCATGCAGTTCTGTATACTGCCTTTTGTGTGGAATACAACTTTATATAAGGGTAAGACATTTTATATAAACAAAAGCATAACAATGGGAACAATCGGAAAATAAAAGCATTTCCTCAACCGCTCCCGAATAGGTTAATGATTCAAAAACTGACAGATTCATCAGCACACTCTCATTAATTTGCACGAATGAATTAAAGGGCACTGACATCAATTTCGAAAGGTGTATCTAAATCCTCACTGTTTAGTAACTTGATATGTGATGGGATGACACGGATAACGACTAAATCCGGATCATTTTTTGAATCAAAAAATGTTTTATCTTGTTCTTGCCATAACCAATCTATTTCTTTTGAATTCGTAATAATATCAATTGTACCATCGATTTCGACATAAGGATGACCAGATCCTTCTTCATAACCGAGTAATACGTGTGCTTTTGGATTTTGTTTTAATTCTTCAATTTTTTGAGAAGAACGGCTTGTTTTTGTATATAAATCTAAGTCGTCATTATAAAAAATCATATAACGACTATTAGGTTGATTGTTAACTGCAGTAGAAAGAACTCCGATACGAGATTTTTCAAATACTTGTTTCATTTGATTAATAACTTTTTGTTTCATTGATTTTTCACCTCAATGTACCCATACCCTTCTCAAGTAGGATCAAACGAAAGTATGGAAGGGACACATTTCCAATTGCAAATATACCTATAAAAAGAAGAGTTCGAGACATAAATTTTTGATAACCTTAACTTTATGAATGTGCTTGTATAGAGGATGCCCCCTTGGAAAGCAAGGTCATACAATACGAAGTTTTTATCATAAAAAGATAGCGCTGAGACAATTTTCTATAAAAAATCATCTTAGCGCTATTTATTGTGGAACTTCTATACTAGCCTCTTGTTTTATTTTATGAATATTGACGTACAGACGGCTTAAAGTAAAGATCTGTTTCTTCTTTAATCACTTTGTATAAGAATAAAATACCAATTAAGTTTGGAATCATCATTAAAGCATTCGCTGTATCTGCAAACATCCAAACAGTTCTTAAGTTAGCTACTGTACCGATGAATGTTGCGATGACATAAATGATGCCATAAAACATGACATATTTTACGCCGAACAGATATTCAAAACATTTTGCCCCATAGACGAACCAAGCAATAATCGTTGAAAAGCCGAAAAAGATGACCGATAGCGATACAACGTATTCACCCATCGAACCTAAACTTGAGCCAAAAGCTTTACTTGTAAGTGCACCGGCTTCTAAACTTGCATCATGATGCACACCAGAAAGTAAACCACCTGTTGGATCCCAAAATCCTGTAACGAGAAGGACGAGTGCTGTCATTGTACAAACGACAATCGTTACAATAAAAGTTCCTGTCATTGCGACTAGCGCTTGAATGGCTGGTTTTTCAGCTTTAGCATTTCCTGAGATTAAAGCGACTGTACCCAAACCTGCTTCGTTGGAGAAAATCCCTTTAGAAACCCCATTTTGAACGGCTTGCATGACTAAAATACCTGAAAAGCCACCTGCAGCGGAGACGGGTGTAAATGCATATTGAAAAATTAAACCAAATGATGGCAATATTTGATTGTAATTGAGAATTAAAATGATGATGGCTGCGCCAATATAAAAAATGGCCATCATTGGAACAAAAAAGCCTGCCACATTGCTAATGCGCTTTAAACCACCAAAAATAATTAATGAGATGAGTATCACTAAAACAATGCCGGTCACAAAGCCACTCACGTTAAAGCTATTTTTCATGACGTCGGCAATCGTATTTGATTGCACGCTATTACCAATACCCAGTGCTGCAAACGCACCGAATATAGCGAAAGCGACCGCTAAAAATTTAAAGCGATGACCAAGCCCCTTTTCTATGTAATACATCGGACCACTTGAAAATTCCCCTTTATCATTTTGAACGCGGTATTTCATTGCGAGTAAAGCTTCCGCATATTTTGTTGTCATGCCCAGCAAGCCCACAACCCACATCCAAAATACGGCACCGGGACCACCTAAAGTGACGGCAGTTGCTACACCGGCGATATTCCCATTCCCTATCATTCCAGCGAGTGATGTCATTAAAGCTTTAAAGTTACTGATATCGCCTTCATTGTCTTTATCACTTTCATTTGGAACGAATGCCAGTTTAAATGCATGCAATAATTTTGTAAATTGCATCCCTTTAAGTAAGAGGGTTAAAAATAACCCTGTTCCTGTTAATAAAATTAAACTCGGTGCCCCCCACAATATTGCATTGAGTTTTTGTAGAATATCAATCAAAATTTCTCCCTCCAATAATTCGCATTTCATAAGTAAACGCTTTCAACATTATAATACATCACGATTTAAAAAGTAAAATAGTGTAAAAGTTCGATTTTGCTCTAGTCATATGATTTGAATTTCCAATCTATCATATGAAAAATTTCTGTGATTAAATAGTTATTATTTTTAGTTTTATATAGACAGCACTTTGAAGTAATGAAACATTTTGGTTGTTTAGTCAAAGTCATTTGATAATGAGGAAAGAACTGGATCCTGTCTTTATACAAAAATGCTGTAGCAGACACTTTGGGCTGACAATCGACCGACACCCACTTCGAACTTGCCTACGTAATAAGGTTGTAATTGATATGATATCCATCATGTTTTCATACTTCATTTTGAACCACTTCAATGCGCACTCTCAAATTTTACACCTTTCTTTTGAACATTACCACTTTTATTTGCAATAAAAGTGGGGCAAGACATAATGATGTCTCGCCCCACATACTTGTATGATAACTGATAAAATTGCCGACAATGAAAACCAATCAAAGACATTTCAAATCAAGATTGTATTATCAATGTCTATGCCATGCGTAGTCGATATATTTAATTAACGATGTGTTGATTTTTTCATGTAACGATAGTTCATGAGCGCTTTCAACATGTCGATTTCTTTCTGCAATTCTACACCTTTGTTGGTATCGCGAATAAGCTTACGTTCTAACTCTTCATCCACGACACGTCGTATTGATAACTCATCTTCACCAGTTTCCAACATATTTTCTTTTGAGTTGAATTGCTGATGCGCCACCAACTGCATGCCAAATGAATTGTAGAGTAAAGTATAACCAGCAATTCCTGTTGTTGATTGATAGGCTTTTGAAAAGCCACCATCGATGACGAGCATTTTACCATTGGCCTTGATAGGTGTCTCACCATCACGTTCTTTTACAGGTGTATGGCCATTAATAATTCGGCCTTGCTCTGGATCTAAATCAAACTCTTTTAACATTTTTTTGACGACAGCTTCATCTTCACGCAAATGATAATATGGGTTTTTCTTTTCTTTATGCGTTTTTTTATCTTGAATGAAATAACGTTCAAATGTTGTCATTGCACGCTTTCCAAAAAGTGAAGAATATTTACCTGTCCATAAATACCAAACTAAATCGGTAGAAAGGTCATCGTGTTCGTCTTTTTGTTCATATGCATAATGAACATGCTTTTCAAATTCATCCACTAATGCGCGACCTGATTCATATTGCCCATTAATGACCATACCTTCCATTTCACCTTGTTCGTCAATAGGAATACAACCGTGAATTAAAAGATTGCCATTATAACGCAAATAAAGGTTACCTTTTTTCATTAGAAAGTCAATATGACGACGCAATTTTTCAGATTCTTGGAAAGAGATTAACAGTTTATCAATCACTTCTTTTTCTTCCTCAAGAAGTGCACTTGGTTGTCTTGGATCGACGGTTCTAAAACATGTATTTTCAACAGGGTATACGACACCTTCTATTTCAACTGTTCTATCTTGATAATTAACACGATCCAACAGTAATCTTGACTCCATTTCGAATTCTGGACGGCGTTTAATAATTGGAGCCTCTAATTTAAATTGAATCATAGTAATAGCTTGATGAATTTTAGTGATTTGTAGTCTTTCAGATTCTGACGGTGTCTTTTCAGGGTGCTTTTTAGGACGAAATGCGGGATTATCATCATAATATTTTTCAGCTAACGTCAATAAAGGTCTCAAGTTAATGCCATATGCATCTTCAATGATGTCCAAATTATCATAACGGGCACAAATTCGTAAAAGGTTTGCTAAACATACTTTTGACCCCGAATAGGCGCCCATCCACAAAACATCATGATTTCCCCATTGAATATCAACGGAATGATAATCGATTAACGTATCAATGATTTTATCTGGATGAGGTCCCCGGTCATAAATATCACCAACTACATGTAAATGGTCCACCACGAGTCGTTGAATGGTATTGGCCAAACTCATAATAAGCTTTTCGGCTTGGTTTAACTTAATGATTTGGCGAATAATCGTTTCGTAATAATCTTTTTTGTTATTGTATTTATTACTTTTATATAAAAGCTCTTCAATAATAAAAACATACTCTGGTGACAAAGCTTTTCGTAATTTAGAGCGTGTATACTTTGAAGATGTATAAGTTATGACTTCTAATAAGCGTTGAATTGTTTTTTCATACCATTCATAACGTTCTGCTTTACTGTTAAACTGGCCTCTAATTCGCTTTATCTTTTCTTCTGGATAATAAACAAGTGCAATCAATTCGTTCATCGTTTTTTGATCAAGTCGATTGTCAAAAATATCGTGAACCTTCGCTTGTACGTTACCAGACCCGTTTCGTAATACGTGTTGAAAGGCGTGAAATTCACCGTGTAAATCACTGACAAAATGCTCAGTGCCTTTTGGAAGCTCTAAAATAGATTCGAGACTGATAATCTCGGTGGCTACTTTTTCTTCAGAATCATATTTCTCAGCAAGCAAATCGAGATATTGCTTTTTTAGCTCTTTTTCTGTATCAGATAACATAGTATTGACTCCTTTAATATTCATCGTATGTATACATGGGGATGAAGCCATTGGATTAAAAATGACGAGGTGAAGCGTCCTTTATCATCGCTTTTAAAACATGACCGGATCAATGCTTCCTAGTCCAATCGCCCCAATCCTTAATGAATGACACAATTATTTTATTTTAAGCGTTTTCAATTCTATTAAACCATATTCTTTTGTGAAGTTAAACGGACTTGTTTGAAGGTGAGGACTATACTTCATGTATGAACTGAATGTAAGAAAAAGTGTTTAAACTAAATGCCTTATTATTTTTGAGAAGGAATTAAACAAGTCGTAGAAAGCACACAAATTGATTGAGTTTGTACTTTGATAGGGCTTTTAGTCATTTCAAGAGGTTGATTTAACTCATCGAAAACGATATAATAGTCAAGTTATTAGTTAGCCTAGCTTACCATTTTAGAAGGGGGATTTTGAATGATTGCGGATAAGGGGAGTCAATTTCTTAAAAATTATATATTAAATTTTGTAGTCAATTTTCTTGTTTATTTAACAATGTATTTACTCATTGTGGTAATCGCACAGTATTCGATCAAACAATACCATGTGACTGCAGGTATGGCAGGACTTGTGTCAGGGATATTCATTGTAGGTGCACTCATTGGACGGTTTGTCGTAGGACGCTATATTCATGAGATTGGTCCACAAAAAATATTAATCGTGGGTCTCATTTCTTTCATTTTGACACAAGGTCTTTATTTTATTGAAGGGAGCTTGACCCTTTTATTAATCACTCGATTTTTAAATGGTCTTGCGCTTGCGGTTGCCACGACAGCAACGGGGACAATTGTTCCGCTCATTTCACCACCGGAACGTCGCGGTGTAGCTATTAGTTTGTTTAGTCTCAGTCTAGTGATAGGTGCAGCAGTAGGACCCTTTTTAGGACTCTATTTAGCGCATTTCTATCCAACATTTGTTCTTTTTACATTTTGTCTTGTGATTGCGATAGCTGCATTTGTCATCGCGTTATTCTTGAAAGTCAAAGTTGAAATTGAGCCTAAACATGAAGTCCATCATAAAATCCATATTTCTCAGTTCATCTCGTTACCCGCGCTTCCTATTGCATTTGTTGTACTGATTTGTGGTTTAGGCTATGCCTCTGTTTTATCATTTTTACAATTATATGCAGAGCAAATCCATTTGACTGAAGTCGCAAGTTATTACTTTATTTGTTATGCCATCACTTCTATTTTGACGCGACCTATCGTCGGCCACATTTTAGATGAATATCATGAAAACTGGATTGCGTATCCTGCTTTGTTACTTTTTGGCTTAGGACTCTTGCTTTTAGCTTCAGCGCATGCGGGATGGGGTTTGTTAGTTTCTGGCGCTTTAGTCGGTATCGGATATGGAAGTATGACAGCTGTAGGTAACGTAGTCGCAGTGAAAATGTCAGATCCAGATAAAGTTGGCTTAGCGACATCAACTTTCTATATCGGATTGGATATCGGTATTGGCTTTGGCCCGGCATTAATCGGTATCATTGTGCCATCTATCGGTTACCGTACGATGTATTTAGGCACCGGTATATTAATGTTGATATGTATTTTATTATATAGTATTTTACATGGACAAAGACATCGTCATCGTAAAATAGAAGAAAACTAAATTTCGAAAAAGCAAGTGTTTGAAGTCTTACATCTATGACAACGAGCACTTGCGCTTTTTTATTACAAATAATATTCTGAATAAATCGAAAAATCTGAAAAATATGTTGTAACCGATTTCTTAACATGCTATATTCAGATAGTAATATGAAAGGATTAATATCTGCGATGAGCGTCATTCCATTCATAGATCAATTATATTATGACAAAAGATGTCGGGAAGAATGAGTGGGATGCGTGCTTACTTTTGAAGACTGTTCATCTTTGTCGAAGGATGCATATCAACCTATTTTAAACGACAGACGTGCATCTTTATGAAAGCGGGGCAAAAGTTATGAGTCAAAAGAAAACAAATATACGTTGGATGTTTGCAGGGATTTTCTTTCTAGTCGGTGTCATTGCCTATATGGACAGATCTAATATTTCTTATATTGCAGGTCCTATGATGAAAGACTTAGATTTAACGAAAGGGCAGTTTGCATTACTTGCATCATTTTTCTCACTTGGCTATGCGTTAATGCAAGTGCCAGCGGGATTTTTGGCTGAAAAATATGGGCCGAAAAAAATGTTAACGATTGCACTTGTATGGTGGAGTGCTTTCACAATTTTTACGGGCATTGTCAAACAACATGGTTTTTTATTTTTTATTCGATTTTTATTTGGTGTAGGTGAAGCACCAATGTTTCCATCTAACGCTGTCTTCAATACGTTTTGGTTTGGTAAAAATGAAAAAGGGCGTGCGTCTAGTGCGTTGTTAGCAGGGTCATACTTTGGACCTGTATTAGCACCCTTTATAACTGTAACCATCTATAATGCGTTTGGTTGGCAAGCTGTTTTTTACATCTTTGGCGCAATTGGCTTCGTGATTGCTATTTTATGGGGCATTATCGCAAAAGATTTACCAGAACATCATCAAATGGTAAATGAAGCAGAAAAGCAATACATTCTACAAAATCGCGATATTATGAAAACGGAAAAATCATCTGCACCATGGGGAATGTTCTTTTCTCGTTTTAGTTTTTATGCTATTGCTGCACAATATTTTATTGTTCAATTTGTCATTACTTTATTTTTAATTTGGTTACCGACATATTTAATTGAGCAGTTTAAAATTGACGCAATGACGATGAGTAAGATTGCAGGTATTCCTTGGTTCTGTATGTTTATTTTAATTATGCTAGGTGGTACGATTTCTGACAAAATTTTGAGCGCAGGCAAGTCGCGTTTTACAGCACGTGCTTTAATTGCTATATTTGGCTTTATTGTGTTCGGTGTTTCTTTAAATTTTGCAATTTCATCTGTGACGCTTGTGGGCAATATCTTTTGGATGTCACTTTGTCTAAGTGGGGTCGGCTTATCGATGGTAATGAGCTGGGTTTCAGCTACGGATTTAGGGCGTAACTTTTCTGGTACAGTTTCTGGTTGGATGAACTTATGGGGCAACATCGGCGCGATGTTAGGGCCGTTATTAGCAGGATTTTTAGCGGACTATTTAGGCTGGGTAACGATATTACGTTCGATGACCTTACTTGTAATCATTGCTATTGTCCTTTGGTTTTTTGTGAAACCTGATGAACCATTAATTAAAGATCAAGTGGATGGATAATGCAAAGACTGTCATTAAGATTCAATGGACTCAAACCTAAATAAGAATAGGTGTGACAGGGTATGTTCAGCATTATGGCGCTTCTTTTATCTGTTCTGTTTTGTTTTCAATTTGAGCGTAACAGTATATAATAAAATGACATAAATTATTTGTAAAAGAGGTTAAATGATGCAAAAATTGACACGATGGTTATTTCCGCTGATAGGTATTGCGCTGATTATCGGTGGTATTTATCTTGTATTTAAGCCGAAAATCGATGCCTATTTTACGAAGCAAGATAATGAAAAGAAGATTGAGCAGTATCAGGCAGAGCAAAAAAAAGCACCAGCTTCTGAAAAGAAGAAAACACCTCAAGTTCCGAAAGACCCATCAAAAATTGTTGGTGTTCTTGAAATTCCATCAGTAGACATTAAAGAACCTGTTTACCCGGGACCAGCAACACCTGAGCAACTCAACCGAGGTGTAAGTTTTGCAGAAGGCGATGAGTCATTAGATCAGCAAAATATTTCCATTGCAGGTCATACGGATTATACGTTGAATTATCAATTCACAAACTTGCATAAGGCTAAAAAAGGCGCAAAAGTGACTTTTAAGATTGGAGATGAAACGCGTCGCTATAAAATCACTTCAATTAAAGATGTCAAACCAGAGCAAGTCGAAGTTTTAGACGAAATGAAAAAGAAAAAAGATCAATTGACGTTAATTACTTGTGATGATTATGATGAAAATACAGGTCAATGGTTAACGCGTAAAATATATGTTGCAGAACAAGTAGCTTAATCATCGCAAGCTGTTTTAAATGAATAAATGTACGAGATGAAAAAGTGGCTTAGATTTCTAACAGAGATGTTCAGAGATTTAGGTCGCTTTTTTAGTTATACATCATTTTGTTTTAAAGCTTGGACGGTGTAAAATGAATCTAACAAATGAGGGTGAACGGGAGAGGATAAAAATGCGTATTTTAATTGCACCGGATTCATTTAAAGAAAGCATGACTGCAATGGAAGCAGCGCATGCCATAGAAAAAGGGTGGCGGTCAGTGACTGGAGAACGTGACACGTTTAAAAAAATTCCAATGGCAGATGGTGGCGAGGGTACAACACAATCCTTACACGATGCGTTAGGTGGAAAGTTTGTGACAACTACAGTCACTGGGCCATTAGGCAGTCCAGTGGAAGCGACTTATAGTATTGCCGATGAAGGACGAACTGCAGTGATAGAAATGGCAGCTGCGTCTGGTTTAGATCTGGTTCCAAAAGCACAGCGTAATCCTTTAATCTCGACAACCTATGGGACAGGTGAGCTTTTACGTCATGCATTAGATCAAGGTGTCTCTCATATTATATTAGGTATAGGTGGAAGTGCAACAAACGATGGCGGTGCGGGTTTGTTACAAGCACTAGGTGTTCGTTTATATGATGCACAAGGAAATGATTTGCCGTTTGGTGGTGAAGCGTTGCAACATCTTGCTCGTATTGACAGAGAAGGACAAGATCCACGTTTTGATAATATTCTTTTTGAAGTGGCATGTGATGTAGATAATCCACTATTAGGTTATCGTGGTGCAACGGCGATATATAGCCAACAAAAAGGGGCAACCGCAGAAGATCAGGTTATTCTAGAATCTGCTTTGACACAATGGAACACTGTCATTGAAAAGATGCTCAATAAAAGGGTCAAAAACATACCTGGTGCCGGTGCAGCCGGTGGTTTAGGTGCTGGGCTATGTGCTTTCTTAAATGTGGAATTACGCCGAGGGATTGATATCGTTTTAGATGCGACACATTTTTATCATTATGCTTTAAATACTGATTTAGTCATTACTGGAGAAGGTGCTATTGATGGGCAAACAATATATGGTAAAACACCGATTGGCGTCGCAAAAGCTGCGAAAAAATATCATAAACCTGTTATTGCGGTAGCCGGTGTATTAGGGGAAGGATATGAAGCGGTTGAAATGCATGGTATCGATGCTGTATTTAGTTTGTCGACAGGTCCGAGGTCAGTAGAAACTGCTTTAAAAAGGGGGCCTGATGATTTGACCGAATGGGCCCGTAATATGGCTAAGTTCTCTATGATCCATCATCAATAATCCCTATGGTTAGATGATATTTCATCGAGTTAAACAGATTGACATCAAACGGATGGGTCTGTGTAAATATCTCAATTATAAAATGGAATTAAACCAATGAGAGGGCAGTTGACAATCAATTGATGCAAACTGCCCTCTCATTATCTTATTGTTAAATAGAAGTGGTGACCTAAAATTAAAGTAATTGTTCTACTTTAGGAAATAGCACATGATTTTCTAAGTGGACATGTGCATGTGTTTCTTTTTCTAAGTCTTCAATACGTTGATAAACTAAGCGCCAAGTCCCACAGGCTGAACTTGGAATTTCAAAGTCATCTGTTAGTTGACGCATCTCTTGTAATAATTGTCCTGCATTCAGATGTTCACTTGTCAGCGAATCTATTGTTGCCTCGAGGTCTTCAATTTGTTCTCCTTGATACGCGGCAACTAATTTTGGAAAAGCAATTTGTTCTTCTTCCTCAATATGCGCTAACATCTCGCCTTTAAAAGTATCATAGACCGACTTTAATTGAATTAAATGAGGGTTTTGAGGACCATGTACCTTTGCCAGCTTTGTTACATAAGGAGAGAGTTGTTTGAATTCTGCTCTTAAAGTGTCGTGATAACGTGATTGGATGTATTGAATCAGCGAGGGCACATCTAAATAACGTGTATCTATACCTTCACCTTGAATTTGACTTGCTTGCTCTAACTCACTGAGTAATACGTTTACATCGATACGTGGATGTTGTTCAACTGCTTCCAAGATTGAAACTTGTCCACCACAGCAAAAATCGATGCCATATTTACGGAAAACATCTGCTGTTTTAGGGTATTGCGTTACAATATCTGCGACCTTTTCTTGTGTTTGTATCATCATCATTCATCCTTTCTGTTTAAATCTTATAAGTCTAGTTTAAAGTCTTTGTGAAAAAATGAACATTAGGGATTTTACTTTATTTAGTTCAGAAAGTGGATAAGTTTATATCGTAAATTGACTAAGTGTAATTATTCATGCTTTTTCAATTAATAGTTCATTAATTATGTTAAAATAGTAATAGAGTTGAATTTGAAAAAATCGTAAAAACAGTTAAACAGGGAATATCGTTATCATTCAGCATGTGGCTGTTAATGAGACACCTATTACAGTATGCCATCGAAGCATCGAATCTAGAGGAGAGAAGTATATGTTGCGTATTCAGAATTTAACTAAAATCTATCCAGGTGGAAAGAAAGCCGTGGATAATTTGAGTCTTGATATTGAAGAAGGCTCATTTGTAGCGTTTATAGGGACAAGTGGGAGCGGAAAAACGACAGCATTGCGAATGATTAATCGTATGATTGAGGCCACAAGTGGCAAAATTTTAATTGGGGATCAAGATGTCCGTAAGATGAACCCGGTAGAATTACGCCGAAGTATTGGCTATGTTATACAACAAATTGGACTTATGCCACATATGACGATTAAAGAGAATATTGTTTTAGTACCCAAGTTATTAAAATGGTCAGAAGAAAAGAAAACGCAAAAAGCTAAAGAGCTCATCAAATTAGTGGATTTACCTGAGTCTTATTTAGATCAGTATCCTGCACAATTATCTGGAGGGCAACAGCAACGTATTGGCGTTATTAGGGCTTTAGCAGCGGAACAAGACATTATTTTAATGGATGAGCCTTTTGGTGCGCTTGATCCTATCACACGAGATACACTGCAAGATTTGGTCAAATCATTACAGAAAAAGCTTGGCAAAACTTTTATTTTTGTAACACACGATATGGACGAAGCGATAAAATTGGCAGATCGCATTTGTATTATGTCGGAAGGGAAAGTCGTACAGTATGATACGCCAGATAATATTTTACGTCATCCAGCAAATGATTTTGTAAAAACGTTTATTGGTGATCACCGTTTGATACAAGAAAGACCGAATATACGTACAGTACAAGATGCGATGATTAAACCTATTACCGTTAATGCAGATGATTCGCTCAATCATACGGTCTCCCTTATGAGAGAAAAACGAATTGATACGATATTCATTGTGAACAAGCAAAATAAATTATTAGGTTATTTAGACATAGAGGATATAAACGAAGGATTACGGAAGCATGCAGAGTTAATTGATGTGATGCAACGTGACGTCTACCATGTACATGTAGACAGTAAGCTTCAAGATTCTGTGCGAACGATTTTAAAACGAAACGTGCGTAACATTCCGGTCGTTGATAATGATGGCCGACTCGTCGGTTTGATTACACGTGCCAATTTAGTCGATATTGTTTATGACTCTATATGGGGTGAAGATGCTGAAGCGGAGCAAGTCAATATTGAAAACAATATAGGAGATGGGATCTAATGATTCAATTCTTACATGAATATAGCGGTGAACTCCTTAATAAAACCATTGAGCATTTTTATATATCGTTAATGGCGTTATTTATCGCTATTATTATTGCAGTACCTCTTGGTATTGTATTGGCGAAAACACGGAAAGTTGCCAATGTAGTCCTTACAGTAGCAGGTGTTTTACAAACTATCCCGACATTAGCAATTTTAGCATTGATGATTCCTATTTTCGGTGTAGGGAAAACACCAGCAATTATTGCATTATTTTTATATGTTCTTTTACCTATTTTAAGTAATACCGTGTTAGGTGTTCAAAATATTGACGAGAATATTAAGCAAGCCGGTTTAAGTATGGGGATGACACGTTTTCAACTCATGAAGAGTGTTGAACTTCCTCTAGCGTTCCCATTGATTATGGGGGGGATTCGTTTATCAAGCGTTTATGTCATTAGTTGGGCGACGCTAGCTAGTTACGTAGGCGCTGGCGGTTTGGGTGATTTTATTTTTAATGGATTGAATTTATATAATGCCAATATGATTATTGTAGCAGCAATTTTAGTAACAGCGCTCGCTTTGATTGCTGATATGTTGTTAGCGTTAGTTGAAAGATGGACGATACCTAAAGGGTTAAAAGTTGAGAAATAAGCGGAAGATAATGAATAAATAGGAGGTCAAACAATGTCAGGAAACTTAATCGAACAGTTATTCCAATACTATCAAAATAATATTGGCTACTTATGGGCATTATTTTTGAATCATTTATTAATGTCTGTGTATGGCGTATTATTCGCTTCTCTTATCGGTATTCCTTTAGGTATTTTATTATCACGTTACAACAAAATGGCTTGGTTTGTTATTACGGTAGCGAATGTCATACAGACAGTTCCAGTTATTGCGATGCTCGCTATTTTGATGTTACAAATGGGACTCGGAACAACGACCGTTGTTGTCGCTGTATTTCTCTATGCACTGTTACCGATTATTAAAAATACGTACACAGGCATTACGGGTGTCGATAGCAATATTAAAGATGCAGGGAAAGGTATGGGCATGACACAAAATCAAGTGCTCAGAATGATCGAACTCCCACTGGCATTATCAGTCATCATTGGTGGGGTACGAATTGCGCTGGTTGTCGCAGTAGGTGTGGTCGCTGTGGGTTCATTTATCGGTGCACCGACATTAGGAGATGTCGTTATCAGAGGGACAAACGCGACAGATGGTACAACTTTTATTTTAGCAGGCGCAATTCCTATTGCTTTAATCGCTGTAGGTATTGATGTGCTTTTACGTCTTGTAGAAAAAAGGTTAGATTCTGCAAAGCATGCTTAAATTTAAAATTATTTTCCTAGTTAAATAAGTAGTCAGCTATGAAAAAACGACCGACTTATGTTATGATATTCAAAGGTTGGAAACGCTTACATTCGACAACTTATATGTCTTCAATTGAAGTCTGTTGCTTGAGTGAAAGAACGGGTTAGAAAGTGCGAGTGATATTGCATTCTAAAAGGGGAAGACACATTTCGACTGTGTCCATGACTCACGTTTTCATCCACGGGAAATGAAATAACAGAGGAGGAATGGCAATGATTTTTGAAAAAATGGCACAAGCTGATTACGAGCAATTAGTTTTTTGTCATGATGAAACGACAGGATTGAAGGCGATTATTTGTATTCATGATACGACTTTAGGTCCTGCGTTAGGGGGATGTCGTTTTTGGAACTATGAAACGGAAGAAGAAGCAATCATTGATGTGATGAGACTTGCAAAAGGGATGACCTACAAAAATGCAGCAGCTGGTTTAAATCTAGGTGGCGCAAAAACAGTTGTCATTGGTGACCCTAAAAAAGATAAGTCCGAAGCGTTCTTTCGTGCGTTAGGTCGCTATATTCATAGCTTAGATGGACGTTATATCACTGCCGAAGATGTAGGTACAACGGTTGAAGATATGGATATGATTCACTTAGAAACACCACATGTCTGTGGAATTAGTGAATCTTATGGTTCAGGCGGCAATCCAAGCCCGATGACCGCATTGGGGGTTTATTACGCAATGAAGCGAACTGCGAAAGAAGCCTTCGGGTCAGACTCATTAAAAGGAAAAACAGTTGCCGTCCAAGGCGTGGGTAATGTTGCTTTTCATATGTGCCAATATTTGCATGATGAAGGAGCACATTTGATCGTCACTGATATTAACGAAGAAGCGGTTCAGAATGCAGTTGAAGCATTTGATGCGCAAGCAGTCGGCATTGATGAAATTTATAGTGTCGATGCAGATATTTTTGCACCATGTGCCTTAGGTGGCGTGTTGAACGATGAAACGATTCCTTCATTAAAAGCTAAAATGGTTTGTGGTAGCGCCAATAATCAGCTCTTAGAAGAAAATCGTCATGGTCAAATGTTAGAAAAACGCGGCATTATTTATGCACCGGATTTTGTTGTGAATAGTGGCGGCGTCATTAATGTGGCTGATGAACTGAATGGCTATCATCGTGAGCGGGCTGAGAAAAAAGTGAAAGCTGTCTATGATCAAATGGATAAAATATTTACAATTGCGAAAGAAACGCATGTTTTACCATTACAAGCGGCGGAGCATTTAGCTGAATCAAGAATCAATACAATGATGCGTGTGCACAGTAAATACTCATCCAAGCCTAACAATCAATTGCGTGATACACGTACCCATTGAAATGTTTAAACAGCCTGAAACATTAATTTTTGGTCGCACACCCTAACCTTTGAGCTGATTGAGGGAAAACAACCACAGTCGACGAGATGTTTAAGACGTGTGTAGAAATCGAAAATTTGATGCTTATCTAGCTAAGTTCATACAGTTTTAAATATATAACAGCATAATAGGCGCCTTTCAAAGTGGACATTGTATAATGAAGACTTCGAAAGGCGTTTTAATATTTTTTGTTCAAAAGCATATTAACCGTGTTTAGTGCTTTAATAATAAGAAAATTCTAAAAATTATATTGAAAAATAAAAAAGGTTACGGTACGCTACAAGAGTATTCAAATGCAGCTAAAAAAAGGTGAATGTTAAAAAAGGAAATGTGTCTGAAATCAGTGGTGTATCATATAGTACATGACGACGTACACTTATGTCTCCTATCAGATGGCATAATCCTTAATATTACTGTCCATTTCACAACTTAGCCATGTAATACATCTCATTAACTCATTTCAGGTGGTAGATAAAATGGAAGCAACAGAGAAAAGAATGAACTTTAAACAATTTATGTATAAGGTGTTGAATGGTTTAGCGATTTCAATAATTGCAGGACTGATTCCTAATGCTGTATTAGGTGGATTATTTAAGTATTTAAGCCAATATGCAGATATATTTAGCACATTACAATTTGTCGTACTAGGCATACAATTTGCTTTACCTGTTATGGTCGGTGTACTTATTGCCTTACAATTCAAACTTGATCCTATGAGTACAGCTTTAGTAGGAGCGGCATCTTTTGTAGGTTCTGGTGCAGCTAAAGTGACTGAAGCCGGGTGGCAAATCGTAGGAATTGGAGATTTAATTAATACGATGATTACCGCTTTAATTGCGGTTCTACTTGTATTATGGATTGGTGATCGCTTAGGAAGCCTAAATGTAATTTTATTGCCTATTTTAGTCGGAGGTGTACCGGGTCTTATCGGCGTTTTAACCTTACCTTATGTCAGTAAAATTACATTAGCAATCGGAAGTTTGGTGAATACTTTTACGACTTTACAGCCAGTTTTAATGGGCGTATTGATTGCGGTTTTATTTTCATTTATTATCATTTCACCGATTTCTACGATAGCAGTCGGTCTAGCGATAGGAATTTCTGGATTAGCTGCGGGTTCAGCTGCTATTGGGGTAGCCACAACAGCAATCGTGCTGTTTATTGGTACTTTACGTGTCAATAAAATTGGTGTGCCCATTGCGATCTTATTAGGGGGCATGAAGATGATGATTCCTAATACGATTCGCTACCCTATCATCTTTTTACCAGTGGGTATTACTGCTGCGATTACAGGAGCTGTAGGCGCACTGCTCGGTATAACTGGAACAAAAGAAACGGCTGGGTTTGGAATTGTTGGACTTGTGGGCCCGATTAAAGCATTAGAATTAATGGAAGGTAATCACATAACATCGCTGATGATTGTGATTTTTGTATTTTTTATTATCCCACTTGTTGTAGGCTTTATAGTCAATTTATTGCTTTCTAAAGTGTTTAAACTCTACACTTCTGAGATATACAAATTTACAGCGACTGAAAAATAACAAGTCGAGCTTTAAAATTAAAATACTTTATAAGCAGCACGCCATTGTCCACACGTGTTTGTACATACACTTTTAAAAATTGAATTTACAATCATATAAGGTGACATGTCTTACGCATGATCTTTAAATATAAAAGAGGGACATCAATCCCAAAATAAATAGCACTCAGATGATTTTAAATAGAAAATCGTCTGAGTGCTATTTTTTATGATAATACTTTTTATTGTATGACTTCGCTTCTGCTTCAATGAAGGCAAATTGAGTTGAGACTTGAGGACCATAAGCATGTTTTTCACAGCATAGTTGTATGCTTAAAAAATTAAAAATATAAGTCTAGAATTGTGACGAAAATTTATACAAAATAAATCCAAAATATGACATATTTTAAAACGCTTACAATTTAAAGTGATTTCATCCACAAGTCCTGTTATACTGATTGTGAAATGATGAACAAAACCTAATTGGAGGTATGTAACCATGATTAAAGATACGAATACTCGAAGCAATGCTTGGGAAGGATTTAAAACTGGACGTTGGACTCGCAATGTAGATGTGCGTGAATTTATCCAATTGAACTTCACAGGTTATCAAGGTGACGATAGTTTCTTAGAAGGACCTACTGAAGCAACTGAAAAATTATGGGATCAAGTGATGGCTTTATCTAAAGAAGAACGTGACCGTGGCGGCATTTGGGATATGGATACAAAATTACCATCAACAATTTTATCGCACGATGCAGGTTATTTAGACAAATCGTTAGAACAAATTGTTGGTGTTCAAACTGACAAGCCATTCAAACGTTCAATGCAACCATTTGGTGGTATCAGAATGGCAAAAGCTGCTTGTGAAGCTTATGGTTATGAATTAGATAAAGAAACAGAACATATTTTCACAGAATATCGTAAAACACATAACCAAGGTGTATTCGATGCTTACTCAAAAGAAATGTTAGCGTGTCGTAAAGCAGGTATTATCACAGGTTTACCAGATGCATATGGACGCGGTCGTATTATTGGTGACTATCGTCGTGTCGCATTATATGGTATTGATTTCTTAATGGAAGAAAAACAAAGAGACTTCAATGAATTATCATCAACAATGACTGAAGATGTCATCCGTTTAAGAGAAGAAGTATCAGAACAATATCGTTCTTTACAAGAATTAAAACAACTCGGTGAACGTTACGGTTTCGACTTAAGTCGTCCAGCTGAAAACTTTAAAGAAGCTGTTCAATGGTTATACATGGCTTATCTTGCAGCAATTAAAGAACAAAACGGTGCAGCAATGAGTTTAGGTCGTACTTCAACTTTCCTTGATATTTATGCTGAACGTGACTTAGAAGCAGGTACAATTACTGAAAAAGAAGTACAAGAAATTATCGACCACTTCATCATGAAATTACGTCTTGTAAAATTTGCGCGTACACCTGATTACAACGCATTATTCTCTGGTGACCCAACTTGGGTAACAGAATCTATTGGTGGTGTTGGCATTGACGGTCGCCATATGGTAACTAAAAACTCATTCCGTTTCTTACATTCATTAGACAACTTAGGACCAGCACCAGAACCAAACTTAACTGTACTTTGGTCAACTCGTTTACCTGAAAACTTTAAACGTTATTGTACAAAAATGAGTATCAAAACAAGTTCAATTCAATATGAAAATGATGACTTGATGCGTGAAAGCTATGGCGATGACTATGGTATTGCATGTTGTGTATCTGCAATGCGTATTGGTAAACAAATGCAATTCTTCGGTGCACGTGCAAACTTAGCTAAAACATTATTATATGCGATTAATGGTGGTAAAGATGAAAAATCAGGTGCTCAAGTTGCACCAAACTTTGCGCCAATCGAATCAGAAGTTTTAGACTATGATGAAGTTTATCGTCAATTTGATGAAATGATGGAATGGCTTGCAGGCGTGTACATTAACTCATTGAATGTTATCCACTACATGCATGATAAATATAGTTATGAACGTATTGAAATGGCACTTCACGATACAGATGTACACCGTACAATGGCAACAGGTATTGCAGGTTTATCAGTTGCAGCTGACTCATTATCAGCAATTAAATATGCAGAAGTTCGCCCAGTACGCGATGAAAATGGCTTAGTAGTTGACTTTGAAACTAAAGGCGAATTCCCTAAATACGGTAACAACGATCCACGTGTAGATGATATTGCGGTACAACTTGTAGAAAGCTTTATGAGAAAATTACGTAAACATCACACTTACCGTGATTCAGAACATACAATGAGTGTATTAACAATTACTTCAAACGTTGTTTATGGTAAGAAAACAGGTAATACACCAGATGGACGTAAAGCTGGCGAACCATTCGCACCAGGTGCAAACCCAATGCACGGCCGTGATTCAAACGGTGCATTAGCATCATTATCATCAGTAGCTAAATTACCTTATGACTGCTGTAAAGACGGTATTTCTAATACATTTAGTATCGTTCCAAAATCATTAGGTAAAGAAGAATACACACAAGAACAAAACCTTGTAAGTATCCTTGATGGTTATGCTTTACAACATGGTCACCACTTAAACATCAACGTATTTAACCGTGAAACATTGATTGATGCGATGGAACACCCAGAAGAATACCCACAATTAACTGTTCGTGTATCTGGATATGCTGTAAACTTTATTAAATTAACACGCGAACAACAATTAGACGTTATATCTCGTACATTCCACGAAACAATGTAACGGCAAAGCAATAGGCGTCACAGTCGGAGTGACAGATTTTAAGAGAAGGTAAAATGGGGGAGTACAATGATTAGAGGACACATTCATTCAATTGAAAGTTTAGGAACAGTAGATGGACCAGGTCTACGCTATATCATCTTTACACAAGGTTGCTTATTGAGATGCTTATACTGCCATAATCCAGACACATGGAAGATTAATGAGCCGTCGCGATCAGCATCACCAGATGAACTTGTGGCTGAAATCACACCGTACCTCCCATATTTTGAAGCATCTGGAGGCGGCGTTACAGTTAGTGGTGGAGAACCGCTTCTACAGATGCCATTTATAACGGAGCTCTTTAAAAAGCTTCATGCGCACGGCATTCACACTTGTATTGACACATCTTTAGGCTGTGCAAACGATACTGAAGCGTTTAAAAAACATTTTGATCAACTACTCGAGTATACAGACTTGTTGATGGTTGACATAAAACATATTAACAATGAAACGCACAAAAGATTAACTGGAAAACCCAATACTCATATATTAAATTATATTCAATATTTAGCTGATAAAGGTCAACCGATATGGATTAGACATGTGCTTGTGCCAGGTCTTACTGATACCCCCGAAGACCTTGTAGCACTCGGCGCATTTATAAATAAACTTGGTAATGTCGAGAAGTTTGAGATTTTACCTTATCATCAGCTTGGTGTGCATAAATGGGAAGCACTTGGTGTTCCTTATGAACTTAATGATGTCGAGCCCCCGACAGATGAAGAAGTTGAAAAAGCATACCAATACGTTGACTTTAAAGGTGTAACCCCCTTAACACCTATCGGCTAGGTAAAACAATAAGACATGGATCTATTCACTCTTTTAGAATCATAATAACCCTTAAATAATGTTTCGAACCGTACACGCCCCTCACGTGTGCGGTTTTTTTTAATGATTAAAAAGGGAAGGGCATTAACGATAGGATGTATAAAAGCCCCTATTCGTTTCAGTGAGATGAAGGGAGGAATTTAATTGACACGTTTTGTAAACCAATATTATTTTATTTTAGCCTCTTTTTCTTTTTTAACTATTTTCTCTAAATATTAAATTATTCTTTCTTATGTATATTGTAGTTATCTTTTTTAAATTGATTATGGAATACTTTTTAAATAGGGCGCATGATATTAGGAATAAAAACAAGTGGATGCTATTTTATTGTTTTTCCACTAGC
Source organism: Staphylococcus coagulans (assembly GCF_002901995.1). GTDB lineage: Bacteria > Bacillota > Bacilli > Staphylococcales > Staphylococcaceae > Staphylococcus > Staphylococcus coagulans. Next base: position 66,825 of record NZ_PPQN01000016.1, read on the forward strand.
TTTGATTTTATTATTTGCTTTCATGTTGCACATGCTAACTTAATTGTTTGAGAGAAGATGTGATAGATTGTAAGCACTATTTAATGAGCAGAATCAAAGGCGTGTGTATGAATTGTACTATCATGAAACGTGAGATGATTAGATAGAGGAGGAAACTTTATGATAAAGACGTTACTTTTAGGTGCCAATGGCGGTGTAGGTCAACATTTAGTGAGAATATTCCAATCCAACGACACGGGTTTTACAACAAGTGTACGTGACCATGCACAAAAATAAGCGTTAGAAACAAAAAGTATTGCCACCGTTTATATTAATATTGAAAAAGAATCTATCGAATCGTTAACATAGTTGTTTCAAGATTATAGTCAAGTCATTTTTTCAGTCGGTTCTGGAGGGCGTACAGGGGCAGAAAAACAATCATTGTTGATTTAGATGGTGCTGTCAAAGCGATTAAAACAAGTGAAGCGGCGAAAGTCGAAAACTTTATCATGGTTTCAACCTACGACTCTCGACGTGAAGCGTTTGATGCGAGTGGAGATTTAAAACCTTATACTATCGCAAAACATTATGACGATGACTATTTAAGACGAAGTGCACTAACAGCGACTATATCCAGGTGCGTTAACAAATGATTCGGGTACAGGGGAAATCCGTGCTGCGCAATATTTTGATCAACCGAATGATCGAAAAATTCCACGAGAGGATGTTGCTGCGGTTTTATATGAAGTGGCTGCTCAAACCAAATATCACGGTAAAGAATTTCAAATTTTAACAGGGAAAGTGCCGATTGTTGATGCGTTATCTACAATATAAATGACTATTTTACAGTTAAAATAGCATTACCCGTCTACTTTATAAATATACAAAGCATTCAGCTTTTAGAACAGTAATGTCTCTGTTGATGTTGAGATGTTATTATTCTATTTTTATATAAATGATCTACTCTATATAAATTTATATTTGTTTCAAATATGAAAATTTGTGTACATTATTATAAATAATGAAAGAATACAAATTCTAAAAATACATGTTGACAAAAAATTCAGAAAAATACAATAATAGTAAGGAAAAGATAATTCAATGATTATATTTAAGGGGGAACGCCAATGAAAAAGGCTTATCGTTATGTATTGTTTTTAGCATTGAGTGTAGTTTTAGTTTTGTCAGCTTGTGGAAAAAGTGGAGATACTGCTAAAAATGATAGTAGCAAAACTGAAAAAAGTGATGCTAAGGGAGGAACTTTGAATGTGGGGATTGCTGAACCGCCAGAAGGAAACTTCCAATCTATTTTTTCAAGTTCTACAGGTGATTCAGGTGTTATTGATTATTTTAATGATTCATTGATTGAATTGGATGACAATTTACAAATTAAACCTAAAATTTTGTCATGGGAAAAGCATAAAGATGATGATCTAACGTATACATTCAAATTGAAAAAAGGGATTAAGTGGCAAGACGGTAATCCGCTCACAATTAATGACTGGATTTTCACTTTAGAAACGATTGCAGATCCTGATTATGATGGACCAAGATATAGCGGTGTAGACGTTATTAAAGGGGCAGAGGAAAAGCATAAAGGCCAAGCGCAAAACATCAGTGGTATTAAAAAGATTGACGATTATACTGCAGAAGTTACGTTCAAAGCACATAAAGCGAACAACTTGTTAGAGTTATGGACATCTGCACCAATCAGTGAAAAAATCTTTAAAGATATTCCGGTGAAGGATATGGCGAAATCTGATGCTGTGCGTAAACATCCAATTGGTATTGGACCATTTAAAGTTAAAAATATTGTTGATGGGGAGTCAGTAGAGTTAGTTAAAAATAAAGATTACTGGCAAGGTGAACCGAAAATTGACAAGATTAATTTACGTGTTGTAGAACAGACATCTATGACACAAGCACTTGAAAAAGGGGATATTGATATGGCTTCAATTACGCCTCCTATTGCCAAAGAAATTAAAGACAGTGGTTCAGATAACTTGAAGTTGTTAGAAGCACCGTCAACATCATATACAATTATTGGTTTTGTTTTAAATGATTATGACAAGAAAAGTCGGAAAATTGGAAAAGAAAGACCGAAATATCAAAATAAACAATTGCGTCAAGCGATGGCGTACGCGATTAATCGTAAAGAATGGATTGACGCATTTTATTATGGATATGGTAAACCATTAAATGGTCTCATTCCATCAGCACATTGGAGTGGTGCTAAAAAAGGTGATGTACACGAATACGATCACAACGTTAAGAAAGCGAAAAAATTATTAGATGACGCAGGTTATAAGGATAAAGATGGTGACGGCTGGCGTGAAGATCCAGATGGCAAGCCATTTGTAGTTAACTTAAAACATTATGCCGGCTCTAACCCTACATTTGAACCGCGTTCAGCAGCGATTAAAGGTTATTGGGAAAAGGTAGGACTTAAAACGAAAGTTGAAATGGAAGAGTTTGGTAAGTATGCAACAGATTTAGAAAATACTTCAAAAGATATGGAAGTTTACTTCCGAACATGGCAACAAGGTGCGGATCCAGATCCATCAGACTTATATAAATCAACAGCGTTATGGAATGAATCACGCTATAACAATCCAAAAGCGGATAAGCTGTTAAGTGAAGCGGTAGATTCAAAAGTCGTTGGAGATAGTAATAAAAAGCGTAAAGAAAAATATCTAGAATGGCAAAAAATTATGGCTGAAGATGTACCTGTTATTCCAATCGTTGAATTAAAAGATGTGACAGTTGTGAATAACAGAGTGAAAAACTTTGAAGTATCATTGAAGGGATCGAACCCTATTTACCAATGGGCAGTTGAAGATAAAAAATAAGAGTCAACTGTTAAGATGATGATTTAAAAGGGATGGGGTTGATGTATAACAACCCTGTCCTTTTCTTAATATAAAAATACGATTGTTATCATCAAAAAATTGGGCATATATTATTTTTAATTTTAAGACGTTTTATACGCGCATAGAGGGGTGGAAAAATGAATAATGGCAATTTGTTAGAAGTTAAAGGTTTATCCAACAGCATTTTACATAGAAGGGAAACGACATAACGCAATATCAAATATCGATTTGGAAGTAAAAAAAGGTGAAATATTAGGCATTGTAGGAGAATCCGGTTCTGGAAAATCGGTATTAAGTTTATCCATTTTAAAATTGTTGCCTGAAAAAATCGCAACGATTGCATCTGGAGAAGTGATGTACAAAGACCAACGTATCGATAATCTTCAAGCCGAACAATTCAATCGTGTTCGGGGTAAAGAAGTTGCGATGATTTTCCAAGAGCCGATGACGTCTTTAAATCCAGTTTTTACCATTGGAAGCCAACTTATGGAAATGCTGATGCTACATTTAAAACTTTCAAAAAAAGAAGCGAAGTCAAAAGCCATTCAATTATTGAAAGATGTAGGGATTCCGCGTCCAGACAAGGTCGTCGACGAGTATCCACATCAATTATCAGGGGGGATGCGACAACGGGTCATGATTGCAATGGCCGTTTCATGCGCGCCTCAATTATTAATTGCTGACGAGCCTACAACAGCGCTAGATGTGACGGTTCAAGCGCAAATATTAGAACTTCTTAAACGCATTCAGCAAGATACACAAATGGGGATCATTTTTATTTCACATGATTTAGGAGTGATATCAGAAATTTGCGACCGTGTTGCTGTAATGTATGCAGGTAAAATTGTTGAGACGGCAACTGTTGAAGAAATATTTACCCATCCGAAACATCCTTATACCAAGTTACTTTTAAAAGCCATACCTCGATTGGATGTCCAACAAGATAAATTAGAAACGATTCAAGGTAGTGTACCGAGTTTAACAGGACTCCCTCAAGTGGGTTGCCGTTTTGCGAATAGGTGTCCGAATGCGATGCCTATTTGCTTAGAAAAAAATGTCAAAGCCATTTCGATTGCAGAAGAACATCAAGTTTTTTGTCACTTATATGAAGATGAGGCGCAATTCAAGAGAGGGAATAATCATGGTGAATGAAAATATTTTAGAAGTAAAAAATCTCAAACAGTATTATCCAATTAAGGGGGGTGTGTTTCAACGAAAAGTGGGGGAAGTGAAAGCTGTCGATGACATTTCATTTTCTATAAAAAAAGGACAGACGGTAGGCTTGGTTGGAGAATCAGGTTGCGGTAAATCATCTGCAGGTCGAACGATTTTATGTTTACAAAAGGCGGATGCTGGTGAGATTCTATTTTGTGGTCAAGATTTAACAAAGCTTAAGGGGAAAGCGCTAAGAGAAGCGCGCAAAGGTTTTCAAATGGTGTTTCAAGATCCATATGCCTCGCTAAACCCAATGCAAATGGTAGGCGATATTGTTGGAGAACCAATCAGGAATTACTATAAGAAAAAGCAAAAGGATATAGAGGGTGAAGTGAAAAGCCTTCTTAGACGTGTGGGCTTGAATGAAGCTGATTATTATAAATATGCGCATGAGTTTTCAGGAGGACAACGTCAACGTGTAGGCATTGCACGTGCACTTGCGCTCAAACCTAATCTGATTATTGCAGATGAACCGGTCAGTGCCTTGGATGTGTCAGTCCAATCACAAGTATTGAACATCATGGACGAATTACAAGAAGAATTTGGTCTCAGTTATCTTTTTATTGCCCATGATTTAAGTGTCGTAAAACATGTCAGTGATTATATTTGTGTGATGTATTTAGGTCATATTTTAGAGCAAGGTCCAGCTGAACAAATATATCAAAATCCGTCACATCCTTATACACAGTCTCTCATCTCAGCGATTCCAGAAATTAATCCAAAAGCACGTAAGAAACGTATCATATTAGAAGGAGATTTACCTTCACCCAGTCATCCACCAAAAGGGTGCCCATTCCATACTAGATGCCCAGTTGCAGAACCGAGATGTGCTGAGATAAAGCCACCGTCTGTAGAAGTGAGTAAAGATCATTATGCGGCATGTATCTTATTAAATGATGGAGGGATGACAAAATGACAACTTTAATTACAAGAAGAATTTTACTTATGATACCGATGCTACTGCTTATGTCCATTGTCATTTTTACAATTGCTAAGTTACAGCCCGGGGATGCGTTTTCAGGTAACATAGATCCAAAAGCGGGTGCAAAATATTATGAAGAGGAACGTGAAAAGCTAGGTTTAAATGAACCGATTCCGGTTCAATATCTCAAGTGGGGAGAACGTGTATTACACGGAGATTTAGGAGATTCCATTCGCTACAAACGTCCAGTAATCGACTTAGTTAAAGAAAGAATGCCGAATACGATTTTACTTGGCGTAATCAGTCTCGTGATTACATATTTGATTGCTTTTCCTTTAGGGATTTTGTCAGGACGCAAACCTTATAGTTTATATGATTATAGTATTCAATTTTTAAATTATTTAATGCTGGCTATCCCTTCATTTGTTGCAGGTGTATTTGCTATTTACATTTTTGCTTTTCAATTAGGCCTTTTTCCATTTTCTGGTTCGGTAGAGATTGGTCTAGAACCAGGGACGATGCCTTATTATATCAGTAAAATTTATCACGCTATTCTACCGGGTACCGTTTTAGGATTGCTATCTACAGCCAGCTATGTACAATTTTTAAGAAACGATATTATCGAAAATTCCCGTAAAGATTATATTCGAACAGCACGTGCGAAAGGTTTATCAGAATCTAAAATATATAATAAGCATATTTTGAGAAATTCTATTATACCCATCGTAACGTTTTTTGGTGCAGATGTTTTATCTGTCTTCGGCGGTGCTGTCATTACAGAAACCATTTTCTCTTATCCTGGTATTGGTAAGCTACTCATTGATGCAATCAGTGGTAAAGATTATCCGTTAATGATGGCGCTACTATTATTCTTTTCGTTTTTAGGATTGCTTGCAAATTTAATATCGGATATCACATATAGCATTGTAGATCCGAGAATTAAGAGTAATTAGGGGGAGAAAGTATGGATAAGAAACAAAAAGCAAAAAGTAAATCACCATTAGCCATCGCGCGTAAAAAATTTCTAAAAAATAAACCTGCAATCATTGCATCTATTATATTAGGTCTTATTGTTGTGATTTCATTTTTAGCGCCATTACTTGCACCTTATGATCCTAACGAGCAAAATTTAGTTTTAATCAAAGGTGATATGTCACCAGAACATTGGTTAGGCACAGATTCAGGGGGAAGAGATATCTTAAGTCGCTTGCTCTATTCTGGACGTGTTTCATTGATGTTTGGATTGCTGACGTCCATTGGTTTAATGACTTTAGGGATCATTATAGGGATGATATCAGGTTACTATGGTGGATGGGTAGATACATTATTAATGCGTTTTACAGAATTTGTGATGCTTTTCCCATTTATTCCATTCGCTGTTGTGTTAAATGCGACATTTAGCGGAAAAATCGAAAATCAATATGGCTCTGCTATTGTTTTAGGTGCCGTATTAATCGCTTTGTCGTGGGTAGGGGTTGCCCGAATCGTTCGTGGTAAAGTACTACAAGAAAAAGAAAATGAATACTTTTTAGCGGCTAAATCCATCGGGACTCCGGTTTATAAAATATTGCTTAAACATCTACTACCGAATATTCTAAGTGTGATTATAGTTCAAGCGACACTCGTATTTGCGGTACAAATTGTAGCTGAAGCGGGACTGAGTTTCCTTGGATTCGGTATTAGTAAAAGTGTCCCAACATGGGGGAATATGTTGACAGATGCACAAGAAGGAGATATTTTAAGGAGCAAACCATGGATATGGATGCCACCCGCAATTGTCATTACAACAACCATTTTATGTATCAACTTTATCGGTGAAGGGCTCAAAGATGCACTGAATCCAAAATCTAATCGCTAATAGAATGCAATGGAAATATCGAATATTGTTTAAATCAATTAAGTAGTTAACGATTAAACACATACAAAACTTTTCTTAAAGTCATTTCACATATGGATTAAAACACGATACAATAAAGAAAATGATTTAAAAATAGTTTTCAGTTTATAGACTGAGCAAGTCATTTTAATCAATACTTCTATGCATATAACTATGGCTTGTTTTATTAGGATTTAATGTATAAACAAAGGGAGTGATGAAAGTGCTTAAAAAGCTAGTCATTCTATTTTTCGCGATGGTTATTACGACAACAATTAAAGAAACATATTTTGTGGCAGGAACTTGGCAGTATTTATTATTACAATCACTTTCATTAAGTTTAATTCTATTCTTTATTTATCACTTCATTGCATTTCAATTGAGGTCAAAACGTGATACCGCACATCATGAGCGACGTAACGCGGCGCAAGAGTGTGAAGAACGAGAACAAGTGACTCATCGTGCGATACGTAAGTAAGTGAAGACTTAGTAGGGGATGAAGTCCCATTGCTTTAATTATTATTTCTATACTTAGGCAGGACGACGAAATCTTATTGATTTCGCGGTCCTGCCTTTTTCTTATCGCGCAGTTTGAGCTATCTGACTTGGTTAGTGATAGTTGCTTTCTTTTATTTGATATTACATACAAACCCAAAGCGCTCGAATGGAAAAGTTTGTATGCTTGTCGCCCTTCTTTTAGCTATGGTTCCCGTTATTTTCTCGCATAGTGGTTTTACAGCAGTAGCAAATAGTGAAATCTATCCTATTAAAGATTCACAAAATGCCCCATATCATATTGTGGGTAGAATTGATTTTAATAATGGACGTTCTGGTACAGGATTTGTAATTGGTAATAACACAGTAGCTACGAACAGACATGTTGGTATTAACTTTAAAGGTAAAGATAGTGGCACGTTTAAATTAGCGTTCAATCAAAAGAATAATGGTCCTAAGTCATTAGGTGACTTTAGTGTAGTAAGTGTTAAATTTGCACCTCATAAAGACGATGATGTTGCCATTTTAACAGTTGTACCTAAAAATGGGGCTAAAAATGTTGGAGAAGTTGTCCAACAGGCTGCTATTATAGATGCCGGTTTTATAGATAAAAAGTGGCTTGAAACATCCGAAAATAATTTACATATTGCAGGTTATCCAAGTTTAGGAGATCGTTACATTATGTGGGGTTCAGACGGAAAGATTTTGGACTTTGCTTTTGGTAGTAATCGTACTTATAAGTCTGATATTCTTGCGAGTCCAGGTGCATCAGGTTCACCGTTATTTAATAAAAATAATCAAGTTGTGGGTATTAACAGTAGTTTTTATGCAGATGACCCTAAAATAAGCGATGGATTTTTATTTAAGGAAGATCTATTGCAATTTGTATTAGATAACAGATAGAATCCTTACAAACAATGAGAATCATAATGACATATCATACAAAACTGATGATATGAAAAAAGTAGGGACATCAATCCTCAAAAATAGCGCCAAGATGATTTTTAATAGAAAATCGTCTCAGCGCTTCTTTTGTATGATAAAACCTCGCTTACCGAGGGGATAGCCTCATCGCGTTTCTGCTTAAATATGAGACTTGAGTCCCTAAGCAAGCGAGTCCATGGAGGCAAGTACATTAAAAATTTTTGTCTCGGATTCATTTTGTTTTTAGGTTGATTGTTCAACCTAAAAATCAATTAAGAGAATATTTCTTTTTTCTGCGTATGTCCAAAGATTTTTTCTTTAATTGCTTGCCCAGTCGGAGTTCCAGCAAGACCACCGATACCAGTTTCACGCAATGAAGCAGGTAAATTTCGTCCTACTTTATCCATTGCCATTATAACTTCATCAACAGGGATACGGCTTTCAACCCCCGCTAATGCTAAATCTGCAGAAATAAGTCCATTGCCAGAGCCAATCGCGTTGCGCATTACGCATGGGATTTCAACTAACCCAGCGACTGGGTCACAAACGAGACCTAATAAGTTACTTAGGCTGATAGCAATTGCATGACCTGCTTGTTGAGGTGTGCCCCCAAACGTTTCGACTGCAGCAGCTGCAGCAATGGCTGAAGCTGTACCAACTTCAGCTTGGCATCCACCTGTAGCCCCAGCTACCGAGGCATTGTTTGCAATAATCATACCGCACATCGAGGCAGCAAATAGAAATTGGAGCATTTGTTCATTGCTTAACTCATGAGAAGCTTCTAATTTGAAGAGTACACCCGGTATTGTTCCTGAAGAACCTGCTGTAGGGGTCGCACAAATAATACCCATTGCTGCATTGACTTCATTTGTAGCAATCGCACCTTTTACAGCTGTCATCATATCGTAACCTGATAATGCTTGATGATTTTGATTATATTCATGAACTTTAATGGCATCTTGTCCAGTATAGCCTGTAACACTTTTAACGCCTTTACCTGTTGTTCCTTTTTCAACAGCGTCCCGCATTGTATCTAAGTTTTGTTGCATCATATCAAGGACTTCTTCTCTAGACATGCCGCGTGTAGACATCTCCTGCGCAATCATAATTTCTGCAAAAGTTGTGTCGTGTTGCTCAGCATACGTGATTAATTCTTCCATAGTATCAAACATAGAAATCCCTCCGTTTTATTGTATATATGAGAAGTTTAAGCAAGGATAAGCCGTTTTTAATGAAGTTAACAATGCTTCATCAATGGGCTTATTTAAATGTAGTGCTAGAAGACAACGACCTTCGTTCATCGTTTTAATCTCTTCATTAATATCTACTTCTTTTTCAACAAGTTGATTAATTAAATGATTCACTTCAGAAATCGTACATTCGCCATCAATAACGAGAATATTCGGTGTGTGTGACATGAGAATACACATTTGATTGACGTGGATACTTTTCACTTTAAATGCGCCACCACCAATAGAAATTCCATTTAATTCGACGTGACGCGAGCCATGATCTAATTGAATCAATGCGCAATTCGGATGTTCGCCTAGACTGGTTCCAGGTCCTTCAATAAATTCAAAATCGATGCCTTGTTCTTTAGCGATTTTTGTAGAGGACTTAATACGTGGGTCAGATGTATTGAAATCAAGTAAGCCTCCGATGATAGCTAAATCAGTTCCATGCCCACGGTGTGTTTCTGCGAAAGATTCATAATAATGCACTTTAATTTTTTCAGGTGTATCACCTAGAATCGCGCGTGCAGCTTTTCCGATTTTAACGGCGCCTGCTGTATGTGAACTTGAAGGGCCCATCATTACTGGACCAATAATATCGAATGCACTTTGGTAATCTTTTGTACGAGCCATAATGCGTTCCACTCCTTAACTAGTTTGTTGTTTTAATTGAGGTGTATGCACATTGAAAGTAAGTCGTTTTTTGCTAATAAATGTACTGATGATATAACTTAAAAGGATGCTAATGATTGCGACAACAACGATCGTAATGGCTGTACGCAATGCATCATTAAAGCCTAGAGCAACAATCGGACCTGCAATCGGTGTTGCCATACCTGGTTGGTTAACGACGATACCCATGTAAGTGATAAATAAGCCGTTGACCATGCCTACGATTGCGTTGGTACCGTATAGCTGAATGGGATATTTTGCAATGATATCAATTTGTGTGAGCGGTTCAATGGCTACTGCAAATGCTTTACCGGAGTTACCAATTTTTAATTTTTTAAACAGTACAAAGTTTGCAAACGAGCTACCCATACATCCTAGAGCACCGATTGCCATTGGAATACCTGTTAAACCAAGTAAACTTGTGAAAACCATCGAACTGAGCGGTGTCATACCTACAACAGGTACAATCGCACCTATAACAAGTGCAAGCGCATAAGGGTTATTATCACCAACAGCAGTTACTGCAGAACCAATTTGTTTAAGAACAGCAATCACACTTGGTGAAACAAGAGATGCAACCCCATAGGCTAAAGCAGGGGAGACTAAAATAACGACAATCAAATCTAAACCTTCAGGAACATATTTTTCTATAACTTTAATTCCAAAACCGACAATATAAGCTGCGATAAATGCAGGTAAAAGTTTAAAATCAAATAACACCAAACCGGTTAATACGGCAAAAACTGGGTTGATACCAAACTTTAAGCAAGTCAGAATACCTACTGCAACCCCGCTTAAGCTACCCGCAATTTCCCCTAATTTGATAAAGTATTCCGAGTGCAATACGCCACCAATGGCATATTTCAAAAACGCCTCAGGTAAAAAAGATGCACATGCTGCACCCGATAAGGCTTGTAAGCTGACTTTGCCGTTTGGTGCAAATTTTAAGAATAATGTCATCGCCAATAAGACGACTAATAGTGTTCCAATTCCTAAAATAAAATCCATAACTTTTCCTTCTCTCTTAATTTGCTTTTTAAGTTTTGGATAGCTATCAAAACACCCTCATCATAAAGGCATTTTAGATGCTGTGCAAGCCCTTACATTATACTAAAAATGCAATATTTCGTGTTGTTAACATAATTAATTATATATTTATATATATTGTGAAAATGAATGTAGTGTTTAATTGTTCATAATACTAAAATTTATCTAAGTATTTCACATTAAAGTTTTAATGCGATAAATCAAATTGATTTAATATGACATATTTGTGAATTAATAAAAGTTTAAACATTATTAATTTTCAAACGTATAAAATTACTCAATTTGAATCAAAATACTGCAATAAGTAGTGAGTGATTAATTATGATAATTATGTGAATACAATCACAAAAATAATGAAATTAAGTTGAAGTAGGTGTATAATACAAATAGGGAAAGGAAAGCAATAATTAAAGGATGTGTTAAAAATGAGAAAAGCAATTTTAGAACTAATTCGTTCTAACCAAAGTTGTTACGAAATTTACATTCATACTGGTGTAAGCCAAGGTATTATTTCAGACATCCGCTCTGGCTATCGTACATTAGATGATATTAGTTTACGTGACGCTGAACGCCTTTACGATTATGCACAACTCGTTGCTGCATAATATTTAAAATATGAGAATACTAACCGAGAGAGAATAAGAGAATAGATGGAAAAGCATATACTCATAAAACCATAGACCTTTCAAACTGGTACGTTTCAAATGTTCCGTTTAGAAAGGTCTTTTAATTTTGTCTATATCGAATATAAGAAGATAAGGCGGTGAAAAAGCAAGATATTATACGTTTGTACTGGCATTCTGGGATAATAGTTATAAGGGGGAAGCATGATGAAAATCGGTACTTTATCAGATATCCATTTTGATCGCCATCAACAATTACGGATGGAAGATTATATTGAAGCGCTAGCGCAATTGACGCGTCAAAAGGAGTTAGACTTGTTGATCATTGCGGGTGATATTTCCAATCACTATAGCACTACATTGCGATTTATCAAGCAATTGACCGAAAATGTTGCGTGTGGTGTATATTTTATTCCAGGCAATCATGATATTTGGCGTCAAGCTGATGAAATCATCACCTCGGAAGAAATTTTAGCTTTATATACAGCCCATCCCCAGTGCCTCATCAATCAACCGCTTGAATTAGGACAATTTGTTATCGTTGGCCATATGGGCTGGTATGATTATCACTTTGCAAGTAACAAATATACTTTGGAGAAATTGGAAAGAGGTAAGCATTACGGGGCGACATGGCAAGATAAAGTCCATACGAATTTTGAACAGTCTGATCAGATGCTATCCAAGCGTTTTGCAGAATCAGTGTTCCATCAATTAGAGCCTTATCTACATCATAAAGTTATTTTAGTCACACATGTTGTAACGCATCCAAAATTCGTTGTCCCTTTACCGCATCGAATTTTCGATTTTTTCAACGCTTTTATTGGGACACAAGATTTTGATTATGTTTATGAACATTATGACGTGGCGTATAGTGTGATGGGGCATGTTCATTTTAGAAAAAGATACACCGAAAATGGCACGACGTATCTTTGTTCTTGTCTTGGCTATCCGCGAGAATGGAGAGGTGACGATCTCTTCACAGAACTCAAAGATGCATTGCAAATGATTGAGCTTCCAGATAGTGATAATCCACATAATTTCAAGCATGTGTAATAAAAAATTAAGGTGTGTCAGTGGACTTGTTACAGTATTTAAATCATAGTAATGAATAGAGTGCAAAAGCGTATGTAACATAAAGTGAATAACGAAAACGACGGAATCAAGTGCACTACAAGATTCCGTCGTTCTATTTATTTTAGGAGAGCGTCATTAAATTATTTTTCACACAAGTTGTTTCAAGTTATTTAGTATAGACCTTTTGTTTCGTTGCTAATATCTATATAAATATTTTTAACTTGTTGGTAGTTTGCAATGGCATCTTTATAAGTTTCACGACCAATACCTGATTTTTTGTAGCCTCCGAATGGCGCCCCTTCAGGAACTTGGTTATACGTATTGACCCATACACGACCTGTACGGACATTTTTAGCTACATTTAATGCACGGTTAATATTTGTTGAGAAAACACCACCAGCTAAGCCGTATTCAGAGTCATTTGCGATTTGAATAGCTTCTTCATCGTCTTTCACTTTAATAATTGTTAATACGGGCCCAAAGATTTCTTCTTGCGCTAATTTATTTTTATTATCCTTTACTTCGATAAGCGTAGGTTCAAAGAAATGACCTTTATCTAATCCATTATCAGTTAAACGGTGACCGCCGACGAGAATATTGGCATCGTTTTCTTTCGCATAGTCGATATAACCTTGAATTTTATCGATTTGTGCTTGGCCAGTTTGAGAACCCATTTGTGTAGCGCTATCAAGTGGATCGCCAACTCTAATTTGTTTAAATGCTTCAACAAGTCGTGGTACAAGTGTGTCATAAATTTTTTCATGAACAAGTAAACGAGAACCTGCACTACATACTTCACCTTGGTTGAATAAGATACCGAGTTGGATGCCTTCTAAAGCTAAATCTAGGTTTGCATCATCTAAAATAATGTTGGCACTTTTACCACCAAGTTCAAGTGTTGCTGGTACGATACGTTTTGCACCTGCTTCTGCAACTTGATAACCCACATCAGTAGAACCAGTGAATGATAATTTGTCGACACCTTCATGATTGAAAATGGCATTACCAGATTCTGAACCTTTACCTGTTACGACATTGACAACACCTGCTGGTAAAACTTCTTGGAAGATTTTAGCTAATTCAATTAAACTTAACGGTGTTGAAGAAGAAGGTTGGATAACGACTGTGTTACCTGCAGCTAAAGCTGGACCTAATTTCCATGAAGCAAGTAGCATTGGGAAGTTCCATGCAACGACAGCACCGACAACACCAATTGGTTCGTGTTGAATAATGCTCATAACATTGTCTTCAATATTGTTGAGAGTACCTTCATCTGTATCCGCAACACTTGCAAAATATTGGTAATGACGTGCTGCAGCAGGAATGTCGATATTTGCAGACTCGCGAATTGCCTTACCTGTGTTTAATGTTTCAATAGTCGCAAAGTGATCTTTTTTCTCCATTAATTTATCATGAATTTGACGTAATAAATTTGAACGTTCTTGTTTGGATTTGCGGCTCCATTCTGGAAATGCGTCTTGTGCGGCTTTAACCGCTTTGTCAACGTCTTGATCATTGGCTTTAGCGACTTTTGCTAAAACTTCTCCTGTTGCTGGATTGTTGACATCTAAGTACTCACCAGATTCCGGCTTTACAAATTCACCGCCAATAAACAGTTCATATTGATCAGAAACATAATCCTTAACATTGATACCCATAATATTGCCTCCTTTTAGTTCAACATTATAAAAAGTAATATATTTTGATATTGTTAATTCATTGATGAACGACTTTTTAAAATGTTCTAAAACAAATCTTTCATAGTCTTATTCTAAATCGATATGTTTAAAAGGTAAATTAATCTGACTCATTAAGAAAAATGTTCCTTTCGATAAGTGGTACAGGGAGTGATGAGAAGTCCAAACCAATAAAAAACAAGCCTCCATAATAGGAGGCTTGCATACTGGGGAAAGAGAAGTTAAACCGTATCAACGGCTCATGCTTCTAAACATTGTAGTCATGAGTTTTTTTATGGAAGACTCATGTTAGAAAATGACTGACACCTTAGTTAGGTAATGAATTCAATTGTTTTATATGATTACTCTTGAGGAAAAATGAACAATCAAATTTACCTTTGACACTTCATCTTATCAGAGATGTGTGAGAAGTATCTGGATGCAATTATATCTAAGTTCCAAACTTTTGTAAATAGGAAACATTTCGATTTGTAAAAAATTATCATTCTCGAGTCTGAGAAAAAGTCCGTACTCTTGGCGGATGTGTCACTAAAAATCAAGGGGTATACTGTACATAGAACAGTAAATCAATATTCCCATTAGATAAACTGTTCACACTCATCTCAGTGTATGTATACTTGATCACCCCGATAAAAAATCAAGTATCCTAAACCTCCTTTAAAGATAAGATAAGTTAAGCCTTAGTTGGTGTAGAACCGATGTGTCCCCGCGCATCGGTTCTTTTTTAATGGCGTTTATTTTTCCAATCATCTCTTATGATAAAACATTGCTGATGTTTCTATTATTTAATACGAATTTTTTGTATGATGTTAATATAAAAAAATTGTATGTTAACAAACTGAAGAAGAGAGTGTGAGAAAAGTGAAACAATTATTAAGGCGTTGGTTTATTGAAGGTTTGAGTTATATGACGCTAGGGCTGTTCAGCTCCTTAATTATTGGATTAATTATGCAAACGTTAGGTAAACAAACATTATTTCCTAATCTCCATTTAGGCTTTTTAGTCGAGATAGGAACAGTTGCACAAAGTTTAACTGGTGCTGCAATCGGCGCGGCCATTGCCTATGGGTTGAAAGCAAAGCCCCTCGTCATTTTTGCTAGTGTTATTGTGGGGATGCTCGGTTATGATACGTTTTCCGGTGGTGCAGTAGGGGCCTATTTTGCAACTTTGGTCGCTGTTGAAGTGAGTCGATTATATGCATCTAAAACAAAAATCGATATCATTGTCTCTCCATTTTTAACATTAGTGATAGGCGGCGTTGTGGCAAAGTTTTTAGGCCCTGTTTTAAATCAAATGATGCGTGCCCTTGGGAGAGTGATTGTTATCTCTACAGAACAGCAACCATTTTTAATGGGAATCTTAGTTGCGGTCATCTTTGGCTTGTGTCTGACTGCGCCGATTTCTAGCGCTGCGTTAGCCTTAATGCTTGATTTATCAGGATTGGCGGCAGGTGCAGCAACAATCGGATGTGTGTGTCAGATGGTTGGCTTTGCTGTAACAGGCTATAAAGATAATGGCATTAGTGGCTTGATTTCAATTGGAATTGGAACGAGTATGTTGCAAGTCCCAAATATTTTATTAAAACCATTGATTCTTATCCCACCTACACTCGCAAGTGCAATTATTGCACCGGTTATGACAACATTGTTCCCAATGACTAATAATGCAGCAGGTGCAGGTATGGGCACGAGCGGATTTGTTGGTCAAATTATGACGATACATACGATGGGAAGTCAATTAGATACATGGTTACGTATTGCTGTTTTCCACTTTGCTTTACCTATCGCAGTGACTTATGTGATTTATCATTTTATGCGTAAGCGTCAATGGATTCACGATGGGGATCAAAAGTTAAATGTGAGTGAGTAAAAAATCTTTAAAATTTTGTGAATGTTAAAACACGTATATCTTTTTAAAGCGCTTTCTTGTTACAATAAGGTTAAAGATCTCAACAAAGGGGGCGCCATGTATGGCAACATCTTCAAAGAAGAAAGAGGGAACAACATTTAAGCCTTTATGGTTTATCTTAAGTTTTGTAGCACTTTTCATAGTGCTCTTATTACCAACGTCAGACCAACTCCCAGTGATGGGAAAATGTGCGTTAGCTATTTTAGCGTTTGCAGTCATTTTATGGGTCACTGAAGCGGTCACTTACCCGGTATCAGCGACTATGATTGTCGGCTTGATTATTTTACTTCTTGGCTTTAGTCCAGTTCAACATCTAACTGAGTCGCTTGGGAACCCTAAAGTCGGTGGTCAAGTTTTAAAAGGGGCAGATGTATTTGGTACAGGAAATGCATTAAAATTAGCCTTCAGCGGTTTTTCATCTAGTGCAGTTGCGTTAGTCGCTGCCGCACTGTTTCTTGCAACTGCAATGCAAGTTACAAATTTACATAAACGACTTGCTTTATTAGTGTTATCTCTTGTAGGTAATAAAACGAAGCGTATCGTCATTGGGGCTATCTTAGTTTCGATTATTTTAGCCTTTTTCGTACCTTCTGCAACTGCACGTGCAGGCGCAGTTGTGCCAATTTTACTCGGTATGGTAGCTGCGTTTGGTGCTGCAAAAGAAAGTAAACTCGCAGCATTATTAATTATTACAGCGGTTCAAGCTGTTTCGATATGGAATGTAGGGATTAAAACTGCAGCAGCACAAAATATTGTGGCAGTTAACTTTATCAATGATCAGTTAGGTCATGATGTCTCATGGGGCGAGTGGTTTTTATATGCAGCGCCATGGTCTATCGTCATGTCGATTGTGCTCTACTTTGTCATGCTCAAAGTCGTACCACCGGAAAAAAATGAAATTGAAGGTGGCACAGAGCTCGTTAAACAACAACTCGCTGAACTCGGTCCTGTAAAACCTAAAGAGTGGCGTTTAATCATAATCTCTGTATTATTATTAGTTTTATGGTCAACAGAAAAAGTATTACATCCAATCGATTCATCATCAATCACACTGTTAGCTTTAGCTGTGATGTTGACGCCGAAAATTGGTGTTATGAGTTGGAAAGAAGCTGAACAGCGCATCCCTTGGGGAACAATTATTGTTTTTGGAGTAGGAATTTCATTAGGAAATGTATTGCTACAAACACATGCCGCGCAGTGGTTGAGTGATGCGACATTTGGATTGTTAGGCTTAAAAGGAATGCCAATCGTTGCGACGATCGCGTTAATTTCTTTATTCAATATTCTAATCCATCTTGGATTTGCAAGTGCGACAAGTTTAGCTTCAGCATTGATTCCAGTATTCATCTCATTAACTTCAACTTTAAGTTTAGGAGATCATGCGATTGGATTTGTACTTATCCAACAATTTGTGATTAGTTTTGGCTTCTTATTGCCTGTAAGTTCACCACAAAGTATGCTCGCATACGGCACTGAAACATTTACGGTTAAAGATTTCTTGAAAGCAGGCATTCCGATTACTGTGATTGGCTACTTGCTCGTTGTGTTATTCAGTATGACTTATTGGCAATGGCTTGGCCTATTATAAAGTCACCTTATTGTCACGGAAATATGAATGAACGAGGCATGTCGAATTTTTAATCAATCACATTTTCAATACATTGAACAAAAGGTGAATGGATATGCAGTTGCCTTAGCTTTATGATGAGGTGCTTGGGGCATCAACTCCAAAATAAATAGCGTTCAGATGATATTTTACAGAAAATCATCTGAGCGCTTCCTTTTTTATGATTAAACTTCTTATTATATGATTTCCCTCATAAGTCTTGTCATCGATACTTCGCTTACATACGTCATCATTTACTATTATAGTTAAAAACAAGTCACTTTTGCCTCATTTTATTAATCACGACATAAACTAAAATAACGATGAATTGATTTGGCCTCAGCGCATTTCTATTTCAATTAAGCCAAATTGAGTTGAGGCTTCAGCCCATAAGCAACTATATTTATGAAGGTAAGATTATCAAAAATTTGATTTCACTGACCTTTTTTACGACTTAACATAAAATATAAATGAGTTGTGGGTGCAGTTTCTTTTACTGATATTGTCAAAATATTAAAAATAAAACTTATGAATAAGTGATAAAATAAGAATGGGGCAAATAAAGTGGGGTTGATACCATGAGTTTATATAGAAAATTAAGACAGTTTGGTGTTGAAGATTTAAAAATATTAGAGAATGTGACCTTTCAAACCGTCACGAATTTAATGGAACTCAATAAAGAGGAAGCAGAGCAACTACAAGTCGACATGCAAATCGCTGGCTATACCTTTCAACCGCCCGTTGCTTTAGATGCAAACAACGTAGAATTACCCGTTCAGATTGAATGTGATTTAGACTGTGGAAACGCACCGAAAATGAAAAAATTGCGCGATTTCATTATTGGCTGCATCACTTATGATACTGACATGCTCGATCGTGTGATGACGTACACGCAGCTACAAATCGTCTTGAATGAAACACGTATTTTTGAAGACTTAACCCAATTTAAACTATTTTTATGGAACCATCGTGAAATGTTAAAGCATGTGCAAATTTCACATTTGCTGTCGCATGGACATAAGGGCGCGGCACGCGTAGATATTGAAGATGTGTATCATCAAAAATATGTTTTGGTGCTATTTGTGGAGTTTGACAGTCATAAAAAAGAGGCGGGGATTCGTCAAGTTAAAGCGAACTTATTATCTATTACATAGGAGGACGATGTCATGAATGAACGTTATTTGAAAGTTTTAGGTCTTTATTTTATCAGTGCAGCAATTCCTGCTTTACTTGATAAAGTCAATTCATCAAACTGTTTCTTTAAGTGGTTTACAAAAACAGTGATTGGCTACGGTATATTTGCGAGTGGCTTAAAAATAATGAAAAAGCATAAACATTCCTAATCAAATTGATTTGAAAAGTCACTAGAATGTGGCAGTCACGTTTTTTAAGGAAAGGGAAGCGATAGAAAGTAAAACTTGTATCACTCATTTTATTTTCTATCCCCTTTCCTTTTTTTAATTCCCTGCTAGTGATGTACAACTTTGTAGTACGTCATGTAAAATGGAAATAGCAAGATTAAAACAAAACATCAACTTAAAAATTAAAATGGAGGCTTTGAAATGGGGATTCAAAAACCGTCAAAAACAATTGAGGATACCTATGCGTCGCGTCATACAATCAATGACATTATCCATGCGGTAGCGATGAAAGAGGTCATGCTTGATCGAGCAATGCCACGTTATATTGTTAAATCTATGATGTCTGGATTTTTGTTAGCGATTGTAACGGTCTTTATGTTAGCCATTAAAACACAAATGGCCGGTGCATTACCCGGTGTGGTCAACTTAATGGGGGCTATCGCATTCAGCATTGCCTTAGTCTTAATCGTCTTGACGCATTCTGAATTATTAACGAGTAACTTTATGTATATGACAGTAGGGATGTACTATCGAACGATTTCAATCACAAAGGCCATGTGGTTGTTTATCGTCTGCTTTATTGGCAATATTTTAGGTGCTTTTGTGTTATTTATTTTAATGTATTTTACAAAAGTAATGACGCCAGAGATGGTGCACGCATTAACTGCAACTGTGACAGCCAAAACGGTTGAACCAACGTGGCATGCGATACTCGTTAAAGCCATTTTTGCAAACTTCTTTATTAATATTGGGATTTATGTATCTATGCAATTTAAAGAAGGTCTATCAAAAGCTTTCTTTATTGCAGTTGGCGTTATTATTTTCGTATTTATGGCTTATGAACACGTCGTATATAACGCAGGTTTATTTGTAGGTATGATTTTCTATAATTTCGATGGTCTTTCATGGTTAGGTGTATTAAAAAATATCGTCTTTGCTTTTGTTGGTAACTATATTGGTGGAGGCTTGATGGTCGGCTTGCTTTACGCTTATCTTAACGGCTCACGTCGAGTAGAATAAGGTCTCTGATTATTCTGAAAAGCGTTATAGTTACAGAGATCGTTCATTTTTTAATTGGATGGTCATATAATGACTCACGGTGAATACGTTTCGGTTGGAGCGTATTCTTTTCTATCTTGTTTTATATTTGATAATCTACTTATGAATCTTATGGGAAAAGGGGAGAGAAAATGTCTCAAATCAATATTCGGTTGGCGACATTGGAAGATGCTGAGAGATTGCAACAACTGATGTATCGTGCATTTACGCCATTAAGAGAAGTGGGCATCGACTGGCCGTCTGTGAATGCCGATTTAGAAATGATCGAAAAGAATATTAAGTACAATGCTGCGTATGTATTGGAGAAAGATGGAGAAGTGATTTCAACGTTAAGTATTCGCTTCCCATGGGAGCCTAAAAATCCAGTATCGAAATACCCGTTTGTTTGGTGGTTTGCAACGGATCCTGATTATAGTGGGCAAGGCTATGGGCATCAAATGATGTCTTATGTTGAAAATACGATATTGCGCGATACGCTTAAAGCGCCGGCCGTTGTGTTAGGGACATCTGCACGTAAAATGAGCTGGTTAAAAGATGTATATGAAAGACGTGGCTATGAAACATTTTTTACGCTTGAAGAACCGAGTGGTGATCAAGGTGCCATGATGGTTAAAGTATTAATACCCGAACGTTTTAATCGTTCATTATTAGCACCGCCACCATGGTTTGAAGGTGAGTCTTAAATATCGTGCTAGGATAACATTTAATTTGCGTGTCAAATGAACTTAATCATTCATAAAAAGTCCGAGATTTTCGTAAAAAGTGTGATAATATCTCGGGATTCGTCTTGTTTAAAGACGAGGTATAAATGAGATATGTTGAGATGAATAAGTCGTATTAAAGATACGAATGATCATATGGTCAAATAGGTTGTTGCAGTGGCAACTCAAACGTTGTTAAAGTATATGAAATAAAGTCATGATTGAACTAGGGAATTCCCTCAAATTCAGCTGGAGGGGATTCCCTAGTTTTTATGTTTTCTGTGAATTTTATCACATAAATAAATGGATTTCGTCTACAATAAATGTGTGGGGGTGAAGTGATGGAAAAAGTCATATTAATTGTACACGGTATGAGAAAAGGCGAGCTCAACCAAAAATTAATTCAATTTGTTGACCAACTGTTTGAAGGTGACAAGTTAAATTATGATATTGCGTTTTTAGAGAGTGAAACGAAAGACTTGAATACGACGCTTACAAAGCATATTCGTCAAGGTGCCGACACTTTATATCTTGTGCCATTGTTACTTTTCTCAGCGTCTCATTATTATGAAGATATAGTCGTGGCTTTAGAGAAGTGGCAAGCTCAATATCCGAATATTGTCTTTCATTTAACGAAGCCACTCGGTACACATCCTAAGATGGAGACGTGGGCGCGTTATCGTATTGAAGCAATGGAACGAACATCGGGTCAAAATGTAGGGGTGGTGCTTCTTGCTCACGGTAGTGAAAGATTCAATGAACCAGATTTGGCCTTAACGCGTATTGCCAATCAACTTTCGACTGCTCAGGAAACTTGCTATCCCAGCATGGTCTATGGAGCATTAGATTTTAAAACGCGGTTACTACAAATTGCACAACAACATGACACCTTATGTATTGTTCCGTTTTTCTTATTTGATGGTTTTTTAGTACAACGGACAAAGGCGCAAATTAGAATGATGCAGTTACCGTGTGAAGTTAAATTTACAAATGCCATCAACTTTCACCCGATATTAAAAGAAATCATCTTAAGTCGTTTATCTGAATGTCGAGGAGGTGTCCCGTGTATCCAATACAGTTAAATTTATCTAATAAAACGGTCGTCATCATTGGTGGTGGGAAAATCGCTTGGCGGAAATTTAAAAAGGTCATGCATGAAGCAAAGACGGTTAAAGTGGTTAGTCCTGAATTTAATCCGGCATTTTACACAAGGACGTGGGCACCCCATATCACTTTGGATAAAAAAGCTTATGATTCAAAAGACATTGCGGATGCCAATCTCATCATCATCGCAACGAATGATGTAAAGGTGAACCAGCAAGTGCATGATGATGCGCGTCCTGAACAGTGGGTGAACCACACTGGAGATCGACGACAATCTGATTTTTATAATTCATTCGATTTTGTACACAACGAAATGACAATTAGTGTGAGTTCTGAAGGGCAATCTATTCAACGCACACAAGCATACGGCGCAAAAATAAAAGCGTATTTAGAAACGCTTGAGGAGGATTTCCATGAGTAAAACAAGATTATTAATGGTGGGTAACGGAATGGCAGGTGTCCGTACAATAGAAGAAATATTAGAGCGAGATCCTGAGCGCTTTGATATCACAATTATTGGTAAAGAACCGTACCCTAACTATAACCGAATCATGTTATCTAACATTTTACAAAATAAAATGACTGTAAAAGAAACCATAATGAATCCTTATGAATGGTATGAAGAAAATCATATTCAGCTTATTACAGGTGATAAGGTTGTTCAAATTGATCGCGAAAAACAACAAGTTGAAACAGAACAAGGTCAAATTGTGGGCTATGATCAAATGATTATCGCAACGGGCTCAGATTCTTTTATTTTACCGATTGATGGTTCACGTTTAGAAGGTGTTGTCGGTTTTAGAACCATTGATGACACAGAGAAAATGTTAGAGATCGCGAAAACGAAACAAAAAGCAATCGTCATTGGTGGGGGACTTTTAGGACTAGAATGTGCAAGAGGTCTCGTTGATCAAGGGATGGATGTTACAGTTGTTCATTTAGCAGAGTGGCTCATGGAGGTTCAGTTAGATCGCAAAGCCGGTGAACTCCTTAAAAAAGATTTAGAAAAACAAGGTATTAAATTTGAACTTCAAGCCAATACGCAAGAAATCTTAGGCGAGAAAAATGTAGAAGGCATCCGATTATCTGATGGTCGTGTATTAGATGCCGATATGGTTGTAATGGCTGTTGGTATTCGACCTGTCACAAAAGAAGCACGTGCAGCAGGCTTAGAAATTGGACGTGGTATCATTGTCGATGACTTTATGAAAACGAGTGATCCTAACATTTATGCGGTGGGTGAGTGCGCTGAGCACCGCTCAAAAGTGTATGGTTTAGTTGCCCCATTGTATGAACAAGGCAAAATTTTAGCGGATCATATAACAGGTCGTCCAACTGAAGGCTATCAAGGTTCAACGACTTTCACTTCTTTAAAAGTTTCGGGTTGTGATCTTTTTAGTGCAGGTCAAATTACTGAAAACGATGAAGTCCATGGTATTGAGACGTTTAATGGTGTCGATAATATTTATAAAAAAGTCTTCGTTAAAGATAAAGCGATTGTCGGCGCAGTACTTTATGGAGACACAGAAGAAGGTAATCGCTTCTACAATATGATGAAAAAAGGCGAAACTATTGATGATTATACATTAGTATCCATCTTGCATAAAGCGGGTGAAGTTGACGCTATTAGTGTGGCAGAAATGGATGACGATGAGACAATTTGTGGTTGTAACGGGGTCTCTAAAGGTACAATTGTCAACGCGATTACAGAACAAGGTTTAACGTCAGTTGCCGATGTCACACGTGTGACAAAGGCCGGTAATTCTTGCGGTAAGTGTAAAGGACAAATTGCAGAATTACTTGAATATACACTTGGTGATGACTTTGAAGCAAGTGCACCAACGGGTATTTGTGGCTGTACAGATTTATCAAGAGATCAGATTGTGACACAAATTCGCGCAAAAGGATTAAAAACGTCAAAAGAAGTGCGTCATGTATTAGACTTTAAAGATAAAGGCGGTTGTCCAAAATGTCGACCTGCACTGAACTATTATTTAAACATGGTCTATCCGGAAGATCATGAAGATGAAATTGCATCACGCTTTGCCAATGAACGCTATCATGCCAATATTCAAAATGATGGTACATTCTCTGTGATTCCTCAAATGCGTGGCGGTGTGACAGATGCAGATCAATTGATTCGTCTCGGTGAAGTAGCAAAAAAATATGATGTACCTCTCGTTAAAGTGACAGGTTCACAACGGATTGGTTTATATGGTGTAAAAAAAGAAGAATTACCAAAAGTATGGGAAGATTTAGATATGCGCTCAGCTTCTGCATACGGTAAGAAAACACGTTCTGTTAAAAGTTGTGTAGGTAAAGAATTCTGTCGATTTGGCACACAATATACAACAAAATTAGGTATACGTTTAGAAAAAACATTCGAATATATTGATACGCCACATAAATTTAAAATGGGTGTCTCTGGATTCCCAAGAAGTTGTGTAGAATCAGGCGTCAAAGATTTCGGTGTAATCGGTGTTGAAAATGGCTTCCAAATTTACGTAGGGGGTAATGGCGGTACAACTGTGGAAATCGCTGAACATTTAACTACGGTTGAAACAGAAGATGAAGTGGTTAAACTTTGTGGCGCTTATATGCAGTATTATCGTGAAACAGCAATTTATGCTGAGCGTACAGCGCCATGGTTAAGACGTATAGGCTTTGATCAAGTCAAATCGGTTGTCTTGGATCCTGAAAAACAAGAAGCACTCTATGAACGCATTATGGAAGCAAAAGTGGCCGTTTCCAAAGAACCATGGAATGAGATTGTTCAAGATGAAATGAAACAGAAAATATTTGAAGTTGAGAAGGTGTGAGGCATATGTTAAAGGAAAAAGTTAAAGTTGCTAAAGTTTCAGAATTAGAGCCTTTAATTGGTAAAAAAGTCATTGTCGGAGATTTAGAGATAGGCTTGTTTCTAACTGAAGCGGGTGAAATTAAAGCTATTCATAACGTTTGTCCTCATAAACAAGGTCCTTTATCAGAAGGAACAGTGAGCGGAGACTATGTCTTTTGTCCATTACATGATCAGAAAATTGATTTGAATACCGGTGAAGTTCAAGCGCCTGATGAAGGATGTGTCGCGACCTATCCTGTTGAAATTGTAGATGGAGATATTTACGTATGTCTGCCTTAAACGCGTCTCAACCTAAAGTCTATCTTATTGGCGCAGGGCCAGGACATCCCTGTTTACTAACTAAAAAAGCAGAGCGTTGCCTCCAAAAAGCAGATGTCATTTTATATGATCAGTTAGTTCATCCATTTTTACTTCATTTGTCTTCACCAGAGACAGAATGGATTCACGTAGGTAAGACGCCTTATACGAAATATATTAAGCAAGAGCGTATTAATCAGTTACTCGTCGAAAAGGCACAAACTCCGCAAACCATTGTACGACTCAAAGGAGGCGACCCTGCTATATTTGGGCGGGTCGCTGAAGAAGTCGAAACGTTACGTGCGTACCATATTGATTATGAGATTGTTCCGGGGATTACGGCTGCGAGTGCTGCAGTGAGTCAACTAGGAAGAGGATTAACAGAACGAAATGTATCGACAAATATTACTTTTACGACGGGCCACTTTAAAAACAACGAAGAAAATGAAATTGATATGACGACTTTAGAACATGGTGGTACGTTAGCCATTTATATGGGGATTAAACGTTTACCTCGATTAATGCATGATATTAAAAATAAAATGGGAATCGATTTTCCAGTAGTGATTGTCTTTAATGCCACCCATCCTAACCAACGCGTGATAAGTGGAACGGTGAATACAATTGTAGAACAAGTTGAAATGTTGCCTGAACGCCTAGGACCAGGTGTTACCATTGTGGGGCAGGTCGTAAGGGATGTGCAAACAGTCATCGCGAACACCTCAAGAAACTACGAAACAGTGTTAATTAGAGGTGAACGAATGGAAGCGATAGAGCGCGCTTTTGATTACTTTGAAGCGGGACATCAAGTCGTGGTTGATGATCGTCACTATTCAGATTTACATGCTTCTCAAATTGAAAAAATTACCCAACTTATTCAAGATACGACTTTTACACAGGTCGTTGATTTATAAGAGATTTTAGCATTTCGTTAATTAAGTTGCGCTAAGATGATTTTTAATAAAAAATTGTCTCAGCGCTTCTTTTTTATGATAAAACTTCGTATTAATATGACTTTGCATGCGCTCAAAATCCAAATTACCTTCACCAAGTTTTTCTTGAATTCAGTCAAATTTAGTTGAGAATTTAACCGCTAAGCAAGCGATTTAGAACCACGTATTAGGTATGTAAAAGCATAGGGATTCCACTTGATGAAATAGGTAAATCCCTAATAGGATACGCTTGTGAATAAATGTACAATATGGGTAATGACTGAAGTCTATGTGTAAGAGGAGGATGACAATGGCTAGATTTGGACTGAATTTTTTTAAGCCTACTGAAAAATTTAACGGGAATTGGTCGGTATTAGAACACAAAAGTCGTGAATGGGAAAAAATGTATCGAGAAAGATGGAGTCATGACAAAGTAGTCCGTACAACGCATGGTGTGAATTGTACAGGTTCATGCTCATGGAAAGTCTTTGTGAAAAATGGTGTGATTACTTGGGAAAACCAACAAATTGACTATCCAAGTTGCGGACCAGATATGCCAGAATTTGAACCACGAGGTTGTCCACGCGGTGCTTCATTCTCCTGGTATGAATATAGTCCACTCCGTGTAAAGTATCCTTATGTTCGAGGAAAATTATGGGAATTATGGACAGAAGCGTTGGAAACATACCAAGATCCAATTAAAGCATGGGCTTCAATTGTAGAAGACGAAGAAAAAGCACGTCTATATAAGTCAGCACGTGGTAAAGGTGGGCATGTCCGTGCGAACTGGAAAGACGTGGCTCAACTTATTTCAGCTCAATTGATTTATACAATCAAAAAAGATGGGCCTGACAGAATCGCAGGATTTACGCCAATTCCAGCGATGTCTATGATTAGTTACGCGGCAGGTGCACGTTTTATTTCGTTATTAGGTGGAGAAATGTTAAGTTTCTATGACTGGTATGCGGATTTACCTCCAGCATCACCGCAAATTTGGGGTGAACAGACAGATGTACCAGAGTCGAGCGACTGGTACAACGCGAGCTATATTATGATGTGGGGTTCAAACGTGCCACTCACTCGGACACCAGATGCACACTTTATGACTGAAGTTCGATATAAAGGGGCTAAAGTAGTTTCTGTTGCGCCTGACTATGCTGAAAATGTAAAGTTTGCTGATAACTGGTTGGCTCCTAATCCGGGGACAGATGCAGCGCTAGCACAAGCAATGACGCATGTTATTTTACAAACTTACTATGAAGATGAACCTTCAGAAATGTTTATCAACTACGCCAAACAATATACGGATATGCCGTTTATGATTCGATTAGATCAAGATGATAAAGGTTACAAAGCGGGACGTTTCCTCCGTTCAAGTGACTTTGGCAGTCAGTCTGAGAATAGTGAATGGAAACCGGTTGTTTTAGATTGTTTGACAGACACGATTCAAGTTCCAAATGGGACTATGGGCCAACGTTGGGAAGATGGCAAACAATGGAACTTAAAATTAGAAAATGAAGCGGGCGCTAAAATTGATCCTGCAATGACAGTTGCAACGGGTGATTTTGAGCATGTCACAATTCAATTCCCATATTTTGATAACGCAGGCAATGGCGTATTTGAGCGTGTGATTCCAGTGCGCAAAGTGACGTTAGCGAACGGTGAAGAAACATACATTGCAACAGTTTATGATTTAATGGCAAGTCAATACGGTGTGAAACGTTTTAATCATGAACTAGAATCAAAAGGTTTTGATGATGCGTCTTCTTTCTATACACCTGCTTGGCAAGAGAAGATTACAGGTGTCAAAGCGAATGTTGTGACACAAGTGGCAAAGGAATTTGCACAAAATGCCATCGATACTGGTGGACGTTCTATGATTATTATGGGCGCAGGGATTAACCATTGGTTTAATTCAGACACCATTTATCGTTCTGTGTTAAACTTAGTCGTTTTATGTGGCTGTCAAGGTGTGAATGGCGGCGGATGGGCCCATTATGTTGGACAAGAAAAGTGTCGTCCGATTGAAGGTTGGAATACGATTGCTTTCGCTAAAGACTGGCAAGGGCCACCACGTTTACAAAATGGAACAAGTTGGTTTTACTTTGCGACAGACCAATGGAAATATGAAGAGTCAGGTGTTGATCGCTTAGCTTCACCACTTGCAGAGAATATCAAATTACAACATCCTGCTGATTATAATGTTTTAGCTGCACGTAATGGCTGGTTGCCTTCTTATCCACAATTTGACCGCAATAGTCTTTTATGGGGAGAAGAAGCACGCGATGCTGGTGAATTTAATAATGAAGCGATTTTAAAACGTGCCATTGAAGATGTGAAATCACGTAAAACAAAATTTGCAGTTGAAAATCCAGATTTACGTAAAAATCATCCGAAGACTTTATTTGTTTGGCGCTCGAATTTGATTTCAAGTTCTGCTAAAGGTCAAGAATACTTTATGAAACATTTACTAGGTGCAAAATCAGCACTAATGGCTGAGCCAAATGAAACGGATCGACCTGAAGAGATTGAGTGGGGAGAAGATACAGTAGGTAAACTTGATCTCCTTGTTTCTTTAGACTTCCGTATGACAGCAACGCCTTTATATTCTGACATTGTTTTACCAGCGGCCACTTGGTATGAAAAACATGATATCTCTTCAACAGATATGCATCCTTTCATTCACCCATTCAATCCGGCAATCGATCCATTATGGGAATCACGTTCAGACTGGGATATTTTCAAAACGATTAGCCGAACATTTTCTGAAATGGCTCGCATTCACCTCACTGGTACTTATAAAGATGTTGTAACATCACCGCTTGCACACGACTCTAAGCAAGAAATCTCACTGGCATACGGTAAAGTGCACGACTGGACAAAAGGTGAAATCGAACCAATTCCGGGTCAAACGATGCCAGGCTTTGCAGTGGTTGATCGTACTTATACTGACGTTTATGACAAATTCATTTCTGTGGGACCTTTACTAGAAAACGGTAAAGTTGGTGCCCATGGCGTGAGCTTTTCGGTCAAAGAACAATACGATGAACTTCGAAGCATGGTAGGGACATGGGAAGATGATTCGATTAAAAATAATAAACCGCGGATTGATACAGCGCGTAAAGTAGCTGATGTGATTTTAAATGTTTCATCTGCTTCAAATGGCCAAGTTTCACAGAAATCATACGAAGACTTAGAACGACAAACGGGTATGCCATTAAAAGATATCTCAGCAGAACGCGCATCTGAGAAAATTTCATTCTTAAATATTACATCACAACCACGTGAAGTGATTCCAACAGCGGTCTTTCCGGGTTCGAACAAACAAGGTAGACGTTATTCTCCATTTACAACAAATATTGAGCGACTAGTGCCATTTAGAACGTTAACAGGACGCCAAAGCTTTTATATTGATCATGAAGTTTTCCAACAATTTGGAGAAGCGTTACCTGTTTATAAACCAACATTACCACCAATGGTATTTGGAACGAAAGATAAGCCTGTCAAAGGTGGCGTCGATACACTCGTACTTCGATATTTAACACCACATGGTAAATGGAATATCCATTCAACATACCAAGATAACCAACATATGTTGACGTTGTTCCGTGGGGGGCCAACGGTATGGATTTCAAATGAAGACGCAGCACAACATGACATTAATGATAATGATTGGTTAGAAGTGTATAACCGTAATGGTGTAGTCACAGCGCGTGCAGTCGTGTCACATCGGATGCCTCGAGGCACAATGTATATGTATCATGCACAGGATAAACATATTGAAACACCGGGGTCTGAAATTTCGGGAACACGTGGTGGATCGCATAATGCACCGACGCGTATTCACTTAAAACCGACACAATTAATGGGGGGCTATGCCCAAATCAGTTATTCATTCAATTATTATGGTCCAATTGGGAACCAACGGGATGTATACGTGGCAGTGAGAAAGATGAAAGAGGTGGATTGGCTTGAAGATTAAGGCGCAAGTAGCAATGGTTCTGAACTTAGACAAATGTATCGGATGTCATACATGTAGTGTGACATGTAAAAGTACTTGGACAAATCGACCTGGTGCAGAATATATGTGGTTTAACAATGTAGAAACAAAACCGGGTATCGGCTATCCAAAACGATGGGAAGATCAAGAGCATTACAAAGGGGGATGGACATTAAACAAAAAAGGTAAGCTGGAGTTAAAATCAGGAACACGCTTGAACAAAATAGCACTTGGTAAAATTTTCTATAACCCAGATATGCCAGTGATTAAAGATTACTATGAACCTTGGACATATAACTATGAGCACTTAACAACAGCTAAACCTGCCCAACATTCTCCTGTCGCAAAAGCCCATTCATTAATGACAGGACAGCGTATGGACTTAGACTGGGGTCCTAACTGGGAAGACGACTTAGCAGGCGGACATATTACGGGCCCTCAAGATCCTAACATTCAAAAGATTGAAGAAGAAATTAAATTTAACTTTGATCAAACGTTTATGATGTATTTGCCTCGACTTTGTGAACATTGCTTAAACCCAAGCTGTGTCGCATCTTGTCCTTCAGGGGCGATGTATAAACGTGATGAAGATGGTATCGTGTTAGTCGATCAAGAAGCGTGTCGTGGATGGCGTTACTGTATGACAGGTTGTCCTTATAAAAAAGTATACTTCAACTGGAAAACAAACAAAGCAGAAAAATGTACATTTTGTTTCCCTCGTGTAGAAGCAGGGATTCCGACAGTTTGTTCTGAAACATGTACAGGCCGTATGCGTTATTTAGGCGTGCTATTATATGATGCGGATCGCGTTCAAGAAGCGGCGTCTGCTGAAAACGAGCAAGACTTATATGAAAAACAGTTGGACTTATTTTTGAATCCTTATGACGAGGCAGTTATTGAACAAGCAGAGAAAGATGGTATTTCTCAAGAATGGATTGAAGCAGCTCAAAATTCACCGATTTATAAATTGGCAATTGAATACAAGTTAGCGTTTCCACTTCATCCAGAATATCGTACAATGCCGATGGTTTGGTACTGTCCACCTTTAAGTCCAATAATGAATTATTTTGAAGGACAAAATGCCGGAAACAATCCTGATGCTATCTTTCCAGCAATTGAAGAAATGCGTTTACCTGTACAATATTTGGCAGAGCTTTTCACAGCTGGGGATACAAAAGCTGTGAAAGGGTCACTTCAACGAATGGCTATGATGAGAAGTTATATGCGTGCACAAAATACAGGCCGTGAGTTTGACATGTCACGCTTAGATCGTGTGGGTCTCACAGAAAGACAAGCAAAAGACATGTACCGTTTATTGGCGATTGCGAAACATGAAGATCGTTTTGTGATTCCAACGTCACATAAAGAGCAATACATGGACACTTATGCAGCGCAAGGAAGTCAAGGCTATGGTGGTGAACATTTCGGGGCGAACTGTGATGGTTGTGGTGTGCCTGTAGGTGCAGGTGGTAAAACAGGCCGTGAAATTTATAACGACAATTTCTATGGAGGGATTTTCCGTGATTAATCTTGATCGGCTAAACAGCTATAAAGAGACGCTCGGTTACATGAGCCAACAGTTAATTTTTCCAGAGAAGTTAACCTTCCACCCTAAAGTCTTTGAAGAAATTTTTCATGAAGCGCACCCCGCATATCCATATGTCAAACAATATCGTGAAGAAAT
The DNA here is from genome assembly GCF_002901995.1 of Staphylococcus coagulans. GTDB lineage: Bacteria > Bacillota > Bacilli > Staphylococcales > Staphylococcaceae > Staphylococcus > Staphylococcus coagulans. Next base: position 98,963 of record NZ_PPQN01000016.1, read on the forward strand.
GTATGAAAAGAGTTTATCTGAAATTCAAATGCTTTACACTGATACGTTTGATTTTAATAAAAAAGCGACACTCTACATGACATTTAATCAGTTTGATACCCAAAAAGAACGCGGACAAATGTTAGCAAAATTAAAAGTACTTTATGAAATGTTTGGCCTAGAGATGCCTTCATCTGAGCTTTCAGATTATTTACCATTGATGTTGGAGTTCTTATACGCTGCTCAATTTGACGGGGATGAAAGGGCACAAGAAAACACGCAATTATTAGTGATGATCATTGAAGATGGAACGTATCCGATGATGAAATATCTTGAAGAAAAAGGCAATCCTTATCGTCACTTAATTAAAGGTCTTAGAGAAACGTTAAAGCAATGCATTGTACAAGTCGAAGAGGTGAGACATCATGTTTAATCAATTTTTATGGGTGATTTTCCCGTACCTCTGTCTTGCAATCTTTGTGATTGGTCATATCGTTCGCTACCAATATGACCAGTTTTCATGGACTGCAAAATCGAGTGAATTTATTGAAAAGAAGCAACTTAAGTGGGGGAGTCTCATGTTTCATTTAGGGATTATTCCCGTGTTTTTCGGTCATGTCGTTGGATTATTGATTCCGGCACATTGGTTAACGGCAATCGGTGTGAACGATCATATCTACCATATCGGAGCGGTGTATATCGGAAGTATTTTTGGTATAATAACGTTAATCGGTATGTTGTTGTTAACTGCTAGACGCGTGACTAAACAAAATGTGCGCCGTTTAAGTTCTGCATCAGATATTTTTGTCAATTTTTTATTGTTATTAATTGTTTTTATTGGATGTTATGCTACATTAGTGACAAATGCAACGACGCCTGACTTTGATTATCGACAAACGATTTCAATATGGTTTAGAGGTTTATTTACGTTGCGCCCTGATGCAAGTCTCATGGTGAGTGTTCCATTAACATTTAAATTGCATATTTTACTGGGTTTTACGATTATGGCATGTTGGCCTTTCACACGTCTTGTGCATGTGTGGAGTGTCCCTTTATCTTACGCGAGTCGCAGTTATATTATTTATCGTAAACACAAAATTTAAATTGGAGTGATGACCGTGAACCAGATTGATTTTTCTCAACATGATTATCAAGATGAAATAGATAGAATACGTCATGAATATGAGTTTGACTTTGCCGGTATCGCATTACCCTCAGAAGATCATGTTGGTACAAAGATCAAATGGCGTTACGTGTCAGGCAACTTAAATGAGCGTTATCAACGTATCGTCTTACGTCATGGTCATGGTGTGGCGGGTAATGTGATGAAGACAGGGAAGCCTATGGTGATTCCGGATACGACACATCATGAAATTCAAAGTTCACTTTTTAACTTTCCAATCTTAATGAGTGAACAGATTACCGCATTAATCGCTATACCTCTATGGCATAATCATCGTGTGAAAGGTGTGCTCTTATTAGGCCAACGTAATCAAAAACCGTTACCTCAGATTGCGAGTGATTTGTCGTTAATTAAAGGTATTAGTGGCTTAACGAGTGAAGATAAGGTGATGTTATGATGACAGAAAAGACACATGATTTATTGTCGTTTTTATTGTCGTATTACCATAAGACGTCAGAAATGATTATCTTTATTGACCGCAATGGTAAAGTGATTTATATGAATGAGGCAGCGAAACGTATCATCTCGCCAGATAATGATATGAGTGGTATTTCTAATACAATATGTGGACGTTGTGAAGGATATACCAATGAACATGATTTGCGTACATGTCAAAACTGTTTTTTACATTCAGAAACGTTAGGGAATACGACTTTTCAAGTTTTTATGAAGACGACTGACAATAAAATTGAGCCTTTTACAGCCACATACCAAACGATTGATGAAGCCCAACAGATTAAGGCGTTTACTTTACAAAATGTCACAGCACAACTACAAAGACAAGAAGAACTTTATCAACGTAATATGATTCAAAAGACGATTGCAGCACAAGAAAATGAGCGGAAACGTATCTCTAGAGAACTACATGATGGTGTAGTTCAAGAGTTGATTAATGTGAATGTTGAAATGCGCTTGCTCAAATATCAGCAAGATATGGATTCTTTATTAGCAAACTCTAGAAATATTGAGGGCTTGATGACAAAATTAATTGATGACATTCGAAATTTATCATCAGAGTTGCGTCCTTCCTCCTTAGATGATTTAGGGTTAGATGCCGCTTTTAAGTCTTATTTTAAGCAACTTGAAAATAATTATGGATTAGTTGTGAATTATCACTTTGATATTGAACCAGAACGTTTTGATACTGAAATCGAAACCGTTGTCTATCGCATCGTTCAAGAAGCAGTTTTCAATGCGATGAAATATGCAGATGTTGATGATGTCGATGTCATCATACGAAAAGACCAAAATTATCTCTATGCTGAGGTTTCAGATCAAGGTTTAGGTTTTGAACCGAGCGATTCGCCTAAAGGGTCTGGATTAGGCTTGTATGGGATGTATGAACGTGCTGAGTTGGTCAACGGGCATTTGAATATTGAAACGCAGAAAGGTAAAGGCACCATCGTATCGCTCGAAGTACCAATTAGTCAAAAGTGAGGGGAATAAAGCATGAGAATCGTAATTGCTGATGACCACGCCGTCGTACGTACAGGCTTTTCTATGATACTTAACTTTCAAGAGGATATGGAAGTCGTAGGGACGGCTGCCGATGGCGTTGAGGCGTATCAAAAAGTGATGAAATATGAGCCGGACGTACTCATTATGGATCTCAGTATGCCACCGGGTGAATCAGGATTAATTGCGACGAGTAAAATCTTAGACAGTTTTCCGAATACTAAAATTCTGATATTAACGATGTACGATGATGAAGAATATTTATTCCACGTCTTGCGAAGCGGGGCAAGTGGCTATATTTTAAAGAATGCGCCAGATGAACAATTATTGTTAGCGATTCGCACAGTCTATCAAGGGCAAACTTATATTGATCCTAAAATGACTACGTCTTTAGTTAAAGAATTTGTTCAATCTTCACAGGATGAATCGTACTCAAATGACCCATTCAAGATTTTATCGAAACGTGAACTTGAAATTTTACCGTTAATTGCCAAAGGATATGGGAATAAAGATATTGCTGAAAAACTATTTGTCTCTGTTAAAACAGTAGAAGCACATAAAACACGTATTATGGATAAACTTAACTTAAAATCAAAACCAGAGCTCGTGGAGTATGCATTAAAGAAAAAGCTATTAGATTTCTAGTCGACGAAAATGAAGTGTTTTTTGAAGCATAAACAATTCCAATATACGGAGCGGTTTTGAATAATCAAAAGGTGTGTGTAAAAAAGTTCGGCACATCAATTACAAAATAAATAGCGCTAAGATGATTTTTAATAGAAAATTGTCTTAGCGCTTTTTATATGATGAAACTTCGTATTATATGACTTCGTTTTCCGAGGGAACAGCCTCAGCCTGTAGTCTTCCGCTCGTCCTGTTCCCTCAGGAGTCTCGTCGTAAATACTTCGTTTCTGCAAGTCACCATTCACTATTATAATTTTAAAAAATAAGTCACTTTCGTATCATTTAATTAATAAGGACAAAAAATCCACGATATTTATCCACATCATAAACGTTTAGAATTTAAAAGATATACATATCAAAATAAACGATATTTAATTGATAATACATTTACTTTGATACATCCCTCTAATTTTTACAGTTTTGACTTTCTAAAAAGCTTTCATTGTCTCCTAAAATTGTCCTCTATACCTTCATGATTATGGAATGATTGCCACAATGAACGAGACGCTTAAGGGAAGAGCTGAAGTCAAAAATCCAATTTGGCTTCATCAATTTTCAGCTTCAATTAAGCCAAATTTAGTTGAGACTTCAGCCCCTAACCAAGCGAGCTCATGTAGGCAAGGTTATCAAAAATTTGAAATGTCGGCTCTTTTGTTATTTAAAAGTGTCAGGGTTAAAGCCAAATTGGATTCGGTTGAAAGGCCAAACTCTTACGGTTACTTTACCTACAATCTGTTGTTCTGAAATCAGACCCACTTCAGGACGTCGACTATCAATACTATTTTGGCGATTATCCCCTAATACCAAGTAGCGATGTGCAGGGATTTTAGCCTCACCTTGCGCATTTTTTAAATCCTCCACATTAAAATCTTCGGTCAAAAAGTCCCCAATTTTGTACTTTTTATTAGAATCCAAATAGGGTTCTTTTATTTTTTACCGTTAACGTAAAGTTGATCGTCTTTATATACCACAGTGTCTCCTGGACGACCAATCAATCGCTTAATAAAGTCTTTATGTTGATTCTCATGAAAGACAATGACATCACCTCGATTGAGATGGTTCAATGACTTTGAAATCTTGCTGACAATGACACGATCTTTATCGTGAAAAGTGGGAAACATAGATTGCCCTTTAACGGTATAGGGTGTTCCAATAAAAGTTCTAATCAATAACACAATCGCAATGGCACTGACAATTGCGATGAGCCACTCAACTGTTTTTTTCAATCAATGCACCTTCTTTTTAAAATATAATTGCATGTTGATTATTGAAGTCATTCTCTATTACAAATGAGTATAACATACTCCTACACACGTCCCTATTTGATATCCTTTATTTTATAAATTTTTTATCTTTGCGAATTGATTTAGCTAGGTAAAAAAGCTATTTATGAGATGCCTGATTGTTAAACGTAAAGTGATGTCAATCTCGTCTTAATCCTGATTTTGTCTAATTTTCAACAATGCTTATACATCAATTTCAGGTTAGGGGATACCCCACACTGCGTATAGGGGAAGTCCTTATGTTATAAATTTCACAATAAAGTTAAACTATATTTGAGTTGGAAATGTTTAAATTATCATTTTATCAACGCGTAGAGAAAATTTAGTGAATTTGATTCGAAATGGAGTCAAACGAGAAAGGTGAATGATCAATGAATAAGTCAAAAGCGGGTTTACAATTAGGGCTTCAAACATTGAGTTTAGTGGCAGGGTTTATGGCATGGAGTATTATCGCACCATTGATTCCTTTTATTTCGCAGGATGTTCAAATCTCGAGTGGTCAACTTTCAATTATTTTAGCCATTCCAGTTATATTAGGCTCCGTCTTGCGTGTACCGTTTGGTTATTTAACGAATATCGTCGGTGCCAAATGGGTATTCTTTACAAGCTTTTTAGTATTACTCGTGCCTATATTCTTATTAAGCCAAGCGACATCTCCAGGGGCACTCATGTTTGCAGGCTTTTTCCTTGGTGTTGGTGGGGCAATCTTCTCAGTAGGGGTAACCTCATTACCTAAATATTTTTCCAAAGATAAAGTGGGGCTTGCGAATGGGATATATGGTATGGGTAACCTCGGTACTGCAGTATCTTCATTTTTAGCACCTCCTATTGCAGGTTTGATTGGTTGGCAAAATACAGTGCGTAGCTATTTAATTATTATGGCTGTATTTGCAGTCATCATGTTTTTCTTAGGTGATGGCAATGAACCAAAAGTCAAAGTGCCTTTAGTCGAACAATCAAGAAAGTTAATGCGTAATTACAAACTTTATTATTTAAGTTTTTGGTATTTTATTACATTTGGTGCATTCGTGGCTTTCGGTCTTTTCTTACCGAACTTCCTTGTTCAAAACTTTGGTATTGATAAAGTAGATGCAGGGATTCGTACCGGAGTTTTCATTGCATTAGCAACATGTTTACGACCACTTGGTGGTATTTTAGGTGATAAGTTTAACGCTGTCTCTATGCTGAAAGTATTCTTTTCAATTATGATTGTAGGTGCACTCATTTTAGGTATTTCCAGTCAAATTTTATTATTTACAATTGGATGCTTAACAGTGAGTATCTGTGTCGGTATCGGTAATGGCTTAGTGTTTAAGCTCGTTCCACTATATTTCACAACAGAAGCTGGCGTTGCGAATGGTATTGTCTCAATGATGGGCGGTCTTGGAGGCTTCTTCCCACCATTAGTGATTACAGCGGTAACGTCGCTCACAGGTTCAAGTCATCTCGCCTTTATATTCTTAAGTATTTTTGGGATTGTCGCATTATTAACAATGTTTAATTTATCTAAACGCGAACAAGCAGTGTCAACAGTTGAATAATCTAACTTTTTAAATGATAATCGAATGATTTAAAACGTCTTTGAAACGGGTGACAGCTCGTCTTTAAAGACGTTTTTATATGTGAAGCATAGTGAAGCTTAAGTTTTATTTTATGATGGCTCATGGTGAAATCCCAATTTGGATGCCGATTGTATTATGACTTTTATGTGACGACAAATACTGAAAGTAATGTAAGAAAAAGATTTGTGATAAGATGTATAATAAGATTGTAATAAGGTGGAGGCACATGAAATGGCAAAGAAAATTTTAAAACTCGTTTTGGCTTTAGTGTTGTTATTTGTAATTGTCGCGGCTGGCTTTTTTGCATATAAGGGTTATCAAAAAAGTCAAAACTTAAAGCTAATCGATCAGTATTTAACTGAACATCATTTGAGCGATAAAGTTATTAAAGAGAAGTCTGAGTATGATCCAAGAAAAGGTGTGTTTTATAAAGAATTAACCTTAAAAGGTGACGAAAAAAATACATATATTGCGCAGCCTATTCATCTCAAGCGTGGCTTTTTCTTACAAGGCTTCGATTCAAAAACGAAAAAGCATGATAAAAAAGCGAAATACAATTATTTCAATGAAAATTATAAAATGAAATAATGGCAATTCAAGGTCGTTGATCAAGCAAAGCACTGAAATCAGTTCTGGATTTCAGTGCTTTTTAATGAAGACGTGAGTTAGAGCGGATATTTTAAATCTACTTTGCATGTAATTTGTACTTTAAGTGACAAAATGGTGCAGTTGAATCAATATTTTTAAAAAGAAAAGGCAGTAGATGACGTTATGCACGTAACCTTTAACAAAAGTTTAGCATCGTGTGTCATCTCTGCCTAAATAAATGACTTTCAAAGGGCAATCAGTGCCGTCTGAAATGATTGCGAGACTTAATCTGTGACAGACGCAATTGCTGATTGAATATATTGAACAGCATGATCAAGTGCTTGTTTTTCTTCAACGTCTAGTGCGATTGGGAAGACGGTTTGATGCCCCTCTTTATTAACAAGTGTCGGAAGGCTAAATGCGACATCTTGGTAATCATAAACGTGCTGATGCACTGTCGAAATAGGTAAAATGCGATTTTCATCATAAAGAATGGCTTCTAAAAGATCAATTGTTGCGCGAGATATGGCAGAATTCGTCCAACCTTTATTGCGCATCACGTCAAATGACACTTTGTCAATTTCATCGCGAATCTTTTGTTTCGAGATGGCTTGCGTATGGCTCAGTTGTTCATATTCATCAAGGGGCATCCCTGCAATACGGACACGGCTCCATACCGGCATGGTTGTTTTGCCGTGTTCTCCAATAACGAAAGCTTCTACACTTTTCGGATCAACGTCGTAGTGGTCTGCAATCAATGTACGGAAACGAGACGATTCTAATAATGTGCCTGTTCCCATAATTTTTTCATGTGGATAATCATGTTGTATCTCTGCTAAATAAGTCATCGTATCTACAGGATTTGAAATCATAATAATATGTGGTGAGGTTGTTACCGCAGTAATGTTTGACATAATCTCTTGAATGATTGTTGCATTGCCGGATGTTAACGTTGTGCGATCCGCCATATCTGCTGTAGAAGGGACGCTCGCAGAGATGATGATCATATCAACATCATCTAAATCTGTGTAATTCCCTGCTTTTATTTTCGTATGATGTGTCCCACTGTAAGATTGGAAATGGCGATGATCCATTGCCTCTCCTTCCGCACGATTCAGATTGGTATCAATTAAGATGATTTCTTGAAATAGGCCTGTATATTGAATGTCCGTTAATACTTGGCTCCCTACATGACCAAGTCCAATTAAAGCGACTTTATGTGTCATGATTTGCCCTCCTTATCGATGTATCATATTGATGATGCGCATGACGCATATGAAAGCGAGGATGTCATGAATAAACAAAATTTTTAGTGTGTACCGTTTAAAATTTGACATCGTGTATATGCGATTGCACGCATGCTAAAAGCTAGTTAGACATGCCACTTATTGTTGAAAAAACGTTGGATTTCCATTGATGATTCTTTAATTGAAAATAATGATGATATCAACTGAATCCGATTCGCAAAAGGCATGTCAACAATTTGTCTTTTATTTCAGAAATTTCTAGATACCTCTAGTATATACTTTCAAAATTCTTCTATGCAATGAAAAACAAAAGTTGCGCAATGCTTAAATCATACTTTTGTCAGAAAAGTTTGTTAAAATTAAATAGAATTTAATCTGAAAGGGGTTTAACATAGATGAAAAATACAAAAGACTTATTAAAAAAATTAACAGATCTTAATGGAATCGCTGGACATGAACATCAGGTTAAAAAAGCGATGATTGAATTATTAGAACCCAATAGTGATGAAATGATCTATGATAATCTCGGTGGTGTCTTTGGTAAGAAAAAGAGCCAGTCTGGTCAACGTACAATTATGATAGCAGGACATCTTGATGAAATTGGTTTTATGGTGACTAAAATTGAAGCGCAGGGCTTTATTCGATTTACACCAATAGGAGGATGGTGGAACCAAGTGATGTTATCCCAAAAAGTGACAATCACAACGGATGAAGGACGCGAAATACGCGGCATCATAGGTTCTAAACCGCCACACGTTTTAGGTGCAGAAGAACGTAATAAACCTGTCGACATGAAGCATATGTTCATCGATGTCGGCGCAAAAGATAAAGCAGAAGTTGAAGCAGCAGGTATTGAAGTGGGTAACATGATTACACCTTATTCAGAATTTGAAACGCTCTTAAATGAAGACTATGTAACTGCAAAAGCATTTGATAATCGCTTTGGATGTGCTCTGGCAGTCGATGTATTAGACGAATTGAAAAATGAAGCACTCGATATTAACTTAGTTGCTGGTGCTAATGTCCAAGAAGAAGTGGGACTGCGCGGTGCTAAAGTAGCCGCGCATAAAGTGAAACCTGATTTAGCCATTGCGGTTGATGTCGGTGTCGCATATGATACGCCAGGGCTTGAAAGTGATGGCGATGTGAAAATAGGTCAAGGTCCAATTGTCTTAACATTAGATGCGACAAATATTGGTCATGTGGGGCTTATTCGCCATGTTAAAAAGGTCGCAAAAGCACACAATATTGAATTACAATGGGATTCAATGCCGGGTGGCGGAACAGATGCTGGGAATATGCATACCGCATTAGACGGTATTCCTTCTATTGCACTATCAATTCCGTTACGTTATATGCACTCAAATGTATCTGTAATTGACCAAAAAGATTATCAAAAAGCGATTCAATTAGTGACAGAAATCATTCGTGCACTCAATGATGATGTTGTTGATGAACTCATTTGGTAATTAAATATAGATATTAAAGTAAAAAGCAATGAAGGAAATGGCTGAGAACATTTTCTTCATTGCTTATTATTGATGCGAAAAATATTAAATTAATGGTGATGCATATCCATGTTATGCATATCATGAATTTTCATCATTAAGCCATGTGGAACATCATCATGTGATACGATTTGTTTTTTAACGAAATGATCAGGATCATCTTTTTTAGCTATTAATTTAACAAAGTCACCTTTTTTAGGTTGGAAATTATTATCCGTAGGGATTTTAACATTTTCTTTAACCGTCTTGTCAGATTCACTGATTACTTTTTCAGCTGTTGTGCTGTCTTTCATATAACCGTAATATATTTCTTTTTGACCGGAAAGCATCATCGCAACGACGACACCTAACGTCACAATTAGCATCGCAATAATGATGATAATACCAAGAGATTGTTTTTGCTTCATTATTTCTCGCTCCTTTATATAAAATGTATAGTCTAAATGTTGTATGAGGTGACTCGAAATTATCATTGTCAAATCTTTGTCACACTCTTATATTCCATTGTAGCGAATTCGTTTTAAGACAGAAAGTAAAAGTTAGAGTGAAATATGTCATTTTTGTGTCTTGCATTTATTTTGAAAAATTATATAATTAGGCTGTAAAAGATATATATTTGATTATACGTTCTAAAAGCGTACTATTCATTTTAACGTCAAAAAAGTAGAGGTGTTGTTATGAGTTTTTATGATTTTATGTTAGATTTTTTAGGCGATGATACACCTCTTGGGACGTTGGCTGCACATCTTGAAGAAGATCCCTCTTACCCTAGAGAGCTAATTCAGCCAGAAGATATTTTAGTTTACTTTAATCAACTTCATACTGTAGATAATGAATTGATTGAAACAGTGAAACGTGCAATTCAATTATATAGGGCAAAATAACTTTATATATGATTTAATAATAAAAGCATGTCAAAGCTGTGTCTACAGTCGAATATGACACGGAAAAGCCTGTTTAGGTTTTATCCGTGTTTTGTTTTACAATTAAAAGGCAGTCTTAATTTGAAGATGACATTGCATTTCATGTAAGGAGGAATAATATGTCAGAACAACTACTGAATCATAAAATTCAAAATCAATGGCTACGTGTTATCGGCATCTTGTTGATTGCCTCAACGCTACGTGCGCCGCTCACGTCTGTTGGACCCGTCATTGACCTAATAAAGCAAGATTTACATATTAATAACGGTATAGCAGGACTGATGACGACCATCCCGCTTATCATCTTCGGTATTGTGTCACCATTTGTGTCACGTATTCTTTCCCGTATTTCAATGTCACGTCTCCTATTACTGACACTAATTTTGACAGTCATCTCATTAGTTGTGAGAGTTTCTGGTGGCGTGAACGCTTTTTTCATTGGGACGCTCTTTTTAGGAATTGCTATTGCTTTAGCGAATGTGACTTTACCCGCATACGCAAAAGCATCTTTTCCATTACAAATCGGCCTCATTACGGGAATTTATAGTGCAACAATGAATTTTACCGCTGGATTGGGAGGCGGGCTGAGTTTTCCACTTGCTTCTCTTTCGCCCTTGTCTTATCGCCTCTCACTCTCTTTTTGGATTATTTTTGCAATACTGGCAGTCATCGTTTGGCTTCCGCAAGTCAAACGAAATCCGCATGTCTCTACGCAAACAAGTCATGGATTAAAAAAGCCAATTTATCGCTCCAAAATGGCTTGGGCAGTCGCTTTGACGATGGCGTTTCAATCGATGATGTTTTACAGTATTGTCGCATGGTATCCTTCTATTTTAGTGAGTAAAGGGATTGCACCGGAGACGGCGGGCTACTTTCTGATGTTGAATCAATTTGCACAACTACCGATGACCTTTGTGTTTCCAATTATCGCTGCTAAAATGTCGACACAGAGAAGTCTCGTTATTATTATTACATGCCTGATGGGCTTAGGATTTAGTTTATTATTGAGTCAGCAAGTGGTGGTATTGCTTATTGCGATGATATTGACAGGGATGGGCATTGGCGCATGTTTTAGTTTATGTATGACACTCTTTTCAATTCGTTCGCGCACAACAGCTGGAAGTACGATGTTGTCAGGATTTGGGCAATCTATAGGCTATTGGGTCGCAGCTTTAGGCCCTTTTATTTTAGGCGTAGCGCATGATCACTTTCACGGTTGGACCATCGCGATTATATTATTTTTTGTGATGGTCGTCGGTGTCTTCGCTGCCGGGATGTATGCCACACAAAATGCATATATTGAAGATCTATGAAGAAAAAAGGAACGCCACTAAGAAATCTATCCATTGAAAGAAGATTTTATGTGCACGTTCCTTTTTATATACGATGAGAATTTCACAACATATCTGACTGGCGTGTTGCTTTATTTTTAATAATTTTAATGAGTTTCATGACCCCTTGTGGTAATGTCGTTTGGTATGACGTATGTTCAAAGTGATGTAATTGAATATGAAATAAAAGATGATTCGTCATATGAATAGAAGAGACAAAATGTCTTGGGACGTAATAATCTTGCGTTTGCACATGCATGATGTGGTCTAAGTTGCTATAAGTGGGGTGGTAAGTATATTCAACCACAAAATGACGATGCAATTGGTTTGTACCATATAAAACAAAAGAAACATTTTTGAGCGCTTGATCTGCATGAAATAACAAAATTTCATATGCATACGCTGTTTCATGAACGAGATAGGTAGATGTTCGAACACTAAACGTATGGCTAAAAGGTTGCAATAAATTAAATATATGTTGAATGGCATTACGATGACCGAAACGATTATAAAAGCCATTATTTAGGCTGTCATTGGAAATCAGTGGTAAGCATAACGCATCTACATTCAGCCAAAGTTTAAGAAGTTGCTCTTCACGTGGCATCGCATGTTGTTTCGCTGTGAAGAGTTGTGGAACTGATTTGATGATCATTGGTGTCTGCGCAAGTTGATATTCTTGTCGCAATGTTTGTATCACTTGTGCAAATTTTGACTCGAATTGCGTATGTAAATCAAGGTGATACATATAAGTTTGATTGAGTTGTAAAGCATCCAACATATAATAATCAAAAACGATGCGTTGTTGAAGTAATAACTTTAATTGCGCTTTTTTACTTGGTGTTAAAGGTAGCGCAATATCAAGTGTGAACTGACTATCAGGATGTAAAGCTTTCACTTTTTCAATGATAGTTTGAATTTCATGAACAGATAGAGATTCATAGTCCAATATGATATTGAGCTTGAATTTGTACTGATTAAAATCATTAGGTTGCTGTTCTATGATACGTGTTAACGGATAATAGAATTGATTTTTAAATATTTCATAGGCGTGTAGCGAATGGATTCGATATGCCATTTTATAACCGTATTCACATAGCAATTGGCTGAGTAATTCAATATGATGTGTATGTTCAAAATGAAATGTTTCAAGATCTGATGGATTAAAGGACAGTTGAATGGCATGTGCATGATGATGAGCCTCTAATTGATTTTGACTACCAAATATTTGACTGATGTCGTCTAAGTTGACGATTTCAAGTAATACTTCTTTCTTTTCAATCCATTGAGGTGGTGTGAGTTGATCTAAAAATATGTCCACCTTGTGTGGTGAGGGAATCGTGCTGGATTTTCTCAAATGTGTATCAAAATATTGTATATCGAAAGGGACAACCGTAACTTGATAACTTCTTTTTTGACTTTGTTTTCGAAATTCTATCGGACTGATACCTACAAAACGCTTAAACTGTTTAGAATAATGGTTGTAGTTTGTAAAACTGTATTGTGTTGCAATTTGATTAATCGAATCATGCGATGTGGCTAAGTTGTACATAGACAGTGCGATTTTCATTGAAGCATAGTATTTTTTAAAGTTATAATCTAAGTATTTGCCAAAAAGTATAGACACATAGGATTGAGAAACAAAGAAATGTTCACTTAACTCTTGTAACGATAGACGATATTTGGCGTGTTGATGAACATAATCAATCATATTATTAAATAAAATACTATTCACGTGTATATGCGGGATATAAATTCGACTCAATTCAATGAATGTTTCATTGTAGAGTAACTTAATTAAAGTATGAATATTTTCATAGTACATATCACTGTTTTCTTCAACGATGAGATGCTTTATGATTTCTTTAATTTTATTATGAGAAGAGAGTTTATTAAGATTAAAATAACCTAGGAAATAATCAGCATTAAATTCAGAAAAATATTGTAGAGGCACTGTCAATTTGACGATGGCTTGTGCTTGGGTCACTTTGACTAAGTCGTTGTGATTTACGATGGCAATTTGATGATGAAAGTGAGTCACTTTACCGTTGAGCTCGAGTGTCAGAACGCCTTCAAACGAAACAAATAATTCTACATGATTAAAAACACGATAAGCAGAAGACGTATATTGTTTCATTAGTTCAATATTAATGCCTTGCATAGTTGACCTCTTTCAAGCTTCTCAAGTTCTGAGAAACTAGTTGATAAATATACATCATTATAAAAATATCGATTCCTTTTCTACAATAATATTGTGCACATTGTATAAGGAATGACGCATATTAGAAAATAACGGCATAATCAATGTGTCATAAGTGTTAAAGAAATGGAATAAAGTTAAATTAAATGCTTAAGTAAGTTAAAAATTTTGCATACATTTGCAGAAAGTCATGTAAGTAGTGGTATATGAACCTTAAACAAGGTGTGGTAAAAAAGTCTTACTTTGTTTATATGGGGCAAAAAAAATAGTTGAAGTATGATGGTGCAGAGAAAAATGAGTTAAAGAATAAAGTGATAATCAAAGATGGGCTTGAGAAGATGTAGCAAAAGCATTTTCTCAAGCCCATCTTTGATACAGAGGATAGGTAAGTCCTATAAGGATAAATGGTTATGGACTTATATCAGAGCTTGTCGTTGCGCCATAAAAATGTAAACATGACTACGACGAGAATAATTGAAATCACAATAATAATAATCCATGACAGTGCACTTTCGGTATTAATAGGTAAAGGTACATTCATACCGAAAAAACTAAATACTAGCGTAGGTAAAGTGAGCAAAACGGTAAAAATAGTCAATGTTTTCATAGTGGTATTTAGTTGGTTTGACAACAAGGACGCATATGAATTAGACATACTTTCAACAATACGTAAATATAATTCAGTCGTTTCAACCGCTTGTTGGTGCTCATTTTGTAAGTCTTCTAATAATTCTTCATCATCGTCAAAGCGTTTAATGGCAGGTAAACGAAATAGAGTTCGAATCGTAGAAGAATTGGTTTTAAGTGATCCTAAAAAGTAAACTAAACTTTTTTCAATGTCACTTAATAAATAAAGACGCTGATTTGTTACCCGTTGTTGCAAGTTATATTCAACTTGACGGAGCTCTTTATTTAATAAGCGCAAGCCTCTATTGTATTGCGCAGTCATATCGTACATTAATTTTAAAGCAAATTGGCTTTTGTATTTTAAGTTAATAGGTTTTTTGACGATGTGGTCAAAATAATGAAAAGGTTTCGCACAAACCGTAACAATAATGTTTTTACCGATGATAATCCCTAACGGTAATGTCATGAAACTTTTTAATTTATGCTTTCCAGTTTCAGTAATAGGTAAGTCGCTGATTATTAAAGAGTAGCCACTATCATCATCATATTCAATACGTGAACTTTCTTCACTATCTAATGCATCTTCCAAAAAATCTTGTGGAAAACCATATGTTTTAATGAGTTGTTGTAATTCATCTTGTGTCGGTTTGACAACATTTAGCCATTGCGCTTGTTGCCATTCTTCTGTTTCTAGGACATGCAAATTTGCATCATTGTAGTACGCTTTAATCATAGCGAATCACCTTCTTCGTTCTCTTATTTCAAATGCTGTATATCTTTGTAGCCTTGTCTATAAGACGCAAAACCTTCCATAATCGCATACCAATCATCACCTTGCTCAGCTTTGATTCGATTAAATAGGTCATTTTGTGCTTGGTTGAGTTCTTCTATGAGCGCTTTCCCTTCTTCAGTTGGAAACAAACATTTTAAACGGCGATCAGTCAAATCAGGGCGCTCAAAGATGAGCCCTTTTTCTTTCAATAATTTTAAAGTGGCATGTGAGCCTTGTTTAGAAATCTCAAGATTTTCTAATAATTTTTTCGTTGTAATACCTGGAAGTTTATTAATAAAAAATAGAAATCGATGATGCTGTCGGCTCATACCATATTCAGCAATGATATCATCAGCCGTTTTTGTAAATGTTTGATAAGCATAATAAAACAGAAGTAAAGCGTAATCATTATTTTGTGTCATTTTCGGACTTCCTTTTCTAAAAACTCTTCTATATTATAGTAAAGATTTCGCCATCTGTCATGGTCATAGCGAATGAGTTAGGAGATAATTTTTAAATAATAAAATGATTGGCTTAACTATAAATTTTGAAGGGAAATGAATGAGATGAAAAAACTGTAATAGTGGTATTCATGTTCGGATTGAAATCTCATAAAGGATATAGTAAGATTTGAGGACTGTTGTTTGCGTGCGGAGGTGGAAAGCAACGATAGAGAGACAACTAAAATAGTAAAGAATATGTAGTCAATGTTAAGAAGATAATGTAACATAAATAAAGAAAAAAGTGGGTTATGTCTTGAAAAAAGTCGCATAAATAGAAATGTTAAGGCAGAATTAATAAAATCTTAACATTAAATTTACAATTATAAGAGATAATCAAGATAATCATACGACAATGATGTGTATATGAACAGAAATTTAATACTGAGGTGAAAGAATGGAAATGTCGGTAACTGAAGTCATCTTTTCTTTTTTAGGTGGCCTAGGTATTTTCCTTTATGGTTTAAAAGTAATGGGGGACGGTTTACAAGCAGCAGCAGGAGATCGATTGCGAAATATATTAAATAAATTTACCGCCAATCCAGTACTGGGTGTATTAGCCGGTATGATTGTTACGATCTTAATACAAAGTAGTTCTGGGACAACTGTCATAACAATAGGGCTTGTGACTGCGGGGTTCATGACTTTAAAACAAGCGATTGGTGTCATTATGGGCGCCAATATTGGAACCACTGTGACTGCTTTTATTATTGGGATTGATTTAGGAGAATATGCAATGCCAATCTTGGCGTTGGGGGCATTTCTTATTTTCTTCTTTAAGCGTTCCAATATTAATAATGTTGGACGAATATTATTTGGATTTGGCTCACTCTTTTTTGGCTTAGAGTTCATGGGAGATGCGGTTAAGCCACTTGCCCAATTAGAAGGGTTTAGACAAATCATTTTAGATATGTCATCGCATCCGGTGTACGGTATTTTAGCGGGCGTAGGTTTAACTGCGTTAGTCCAAAGTTCGAGTGCAACAATTGGGATACTGCAAGAATTTTACAGTCAAGGTTTAGTTGACTTGAAAGGTGCAATTCCAGTTTTACTAGGAGACAATATTGGAACAACGATTACTGCAGTGTTAGCAAGTTTAGCGGGTTCATTAGCAGCTAAGCGGGCGGCATTTGTACATGTTATTTTTAATGTCATTGGTGTGATTATCTTCGCGCTATTTTTACCGGTTGTAACGCATTTGATAGGGATGTTACAAGAAGCATGGCACCTTAAACCAGCAATGGCCATTGCGTTTGCACACGGTGCATTTAATGTAACGAATACACTTATTCAACTTCCATTTGTGGGTGCGCTCGCTTGGCTTGTGACTAAGATTGTACCAGGTAAAGACATTACAGAAGATTATAAACCTCAACATCTTAATAAAGATTTAGTGTACCATGCGCCTGGTGTCGCGTTACAAGAGACTCAAAAAGAGCTACAAAACATTGGGCATATTGTTCAATCTATGTTAGACGATGTTCGTCATCCTGCGACGATGGATAAGAAAATGATTAAAACAGTACAACAGAAACATCAAGCAGTGATTACCATTAGCGACAGTATTCGAAATTACTTGGTGCGCATTTCTACAAAAAATATTAATAAAAGTGATGTTGAACGTCTTGCAGTGATGTTTGATGTCAATCGCTCGATTGTGAAAGTTTCTGAACTGACAGAATCATACATTGCGCAAATCGAAAGACAAAAAAGTAAAAATATTATTTTAACTGAAGATGCTGAACGAGGGATTGAAAAATTATTTAATTTTGTTGATGAGTCCTTCCACAAAGCAATTGATACTTTAAACGTCTATGATACGACTAAAAAAGATGAAGTGGTCGAGCGTAGTAGAGAAGCATTTAACATTGAACATAAATTAAGAAAAGGCCATATTAAAAGATTGAACAGAGGTGAATGTTCAACTGATGGTGGCTTGCTATATGTTGATATTATTGCGATTCTTGAACGAATTGGCTATAACTCTAGAAATATCACTGAAGCGATGGTGGGCTTGAACAATGATGTACCGACCGAAGAAGAAATCGCGACAGTTTAAGTCAATCATCTCACACTGAATAGATTGATTATAAAAGTCGGAAAGGAACGATGTTATCTCGTTGCTTTTCGGCTTTTTACATTTCTAGTGGATTGATTAAATATAAATTGCATTAAAACGATTATCAAATACAGATGACATCATTATTTTGACAAATCAGTGACAAAAATACGGTTCAAGTCTAAATACATTGTATTCATATATAAGTTTGATAAAATCTTATAGGATGAGCTATGGAGGCAAGAAAGTATTGGGTATTGGCTAAAAGTTGTCGTCATCCGAGCGATACAACTTGTTAATGCACTTCACAAATGAGGGAAGTGATGTGAAACCATGTCTTAAATTCTACATTTTATAATCACTTGAGGGGGTGTTAAATTGCGTACGTTTAATAAATTATGGGCAGCCACACTCATTGCTTTTATCATGATGATTTGTGTGAGTATACCATTCAATCAAGTCTCTGCACATGCGACTTTAGAAAAACAACAACCCGTAGAGAATGAAGTCGTACAATCGAAACCAGAAGCGATTCAACTTGAGTTCAACGAGCCTGTTCATACGCAATATACTAAAGTCAAAATTTATAATGACAAGGGCAAAGAAGTAGGTGTATTGAAACCTAAAGAGCAAGAGGATTCAAAAAAAGTGACTTTTGATACGTCAAAAGTTGAACATGGCACATATGCCGTTCACTGGGAGACAGTCTCATTAGATGGTCATGAGATAAGAGGACAGTATAATTTTTCTGTCGGGGAAAAAACAGCTAATACTATAGAAACAGCGAAACCTTTTTACACGGATGCTTTTTTCTGGTTAGGCTTAGTGCGATTTGTTTTACAAGCTGTGTTACTTATTTTTACGGGCTTATATATGATTAATGTTCTCATGAAACGTCAAGATGTACCTACGTATGATATTATTCCACGTCATCGCAGTGCGATTTTATTATTGATTATGGTTGCTTTTACAACGAGTATCGTTTATTTAATGACTTTACCGAAAGATGCCATTCATTCAATATTGACGCTTGATTTCCGCGTTTGGATGCAATTTCCATTTGTTTTATCAATGGTCAGTTTAATTATTGTGTTAATCCTATTTTCATTACGGCGAATGGAGTCTATATGGTATAAAGTTATGCCGCTCTTTTTGATGTTAAGTCTTGCAATTTCAGGTCATGCATGGGCGCAAGCGGTGCCATTTTATTCTATCATTTTACGGACGTTACACTTAATGGGAATTGCCATCTGGCTAGGCAGTTTTGCATATTTAATCGCCTACACGTCGGCTAAACACAAGCATTCTTACATTTTAATAATAAAAGATGTGTTGTTAAAAGCAAATGTGACTGCAGTAATTATCGTTATACTGACAGGCATTTTAATGTCTATTGATGCCACATCATTAAAAGCGATTGTAACCCTACCTACGTTATATAGTAGTTTATGGTTTATGAAAGTGGTATTCACCATCATTATGATGATTTTAGGTGGTTTACAAACATATAAAGCGATGCAAAAGCGACGTCGTGTGAATCAATCACTGTTATATCTTGAATTCGCCTTAGGTATTTGTTTGATTTTAGCGGGCGTCATCATGAGTCAAATCGAAATTCCATTATAATTGAAAGGATCAATATATATGAAAATTACAAAGTTTTTATTGAGTGCTGTGTCATTTCTTGTGTTATTAAGTATGACATCTGTAGCAGATGCTCACGTAACGCTTAATCCAAAAGTGAGTGAACCCGGTTCATACGAAGAATATCAAGTCAGAGTTCCAGTTGAACGTGATAAAAATACAGTAAAACTTGAAATAGAAGTTCCTGAAGGTGTAACTTTATCTACAGTAGAGCCTGTCCCTGGATTTAAACATGAATTTAAAGAAGACAAGTCTGGAAAAATTACTAAAATCACATGGAAAGCAACAGATAAAGGAATTGGCAAACACGAACATATGGACTTTCCAATTGTAGTCGCTAATCCAGAAAAAGAAGGTCAATTCAAATGGAAAGCCATTCAAACATATAAAGATGGTAAAACAGTGAAATGGACAAGTGATGATGAAAAAAGTGAAACGCCTGCACCTACAACAGAAGTGAAAAAAAGTGAACCTGTTAAAGCTGATCACCATGATGACACGAAATCATCACATACATCACCATTTGTATGGATTATTTCTATCTTAGCACTCATTATTTCAATTGTAGCGCTCTTTAAACGCAAAAACTTTACGAAATCTGACAACGAATAAGTATTGACATCGTCTTTCGAGGTTACGATAATCGAAAGTGTGAAGCTGAGTGAAGTGCGGTTGGTTATGGCCCTCATATGAAAATTTGAATAAGCTAGAAATGAAAAATTCAGCCGTGTTTAATGGTGTTACGGTGTGAAATAAGATGGAGTGTGAAAAGGATGAAACGTATATTATACGCATTTATGACCTATACAATGTTAGGATTGTTCAGTGGTTTTACATATAGAGAACTCACTGTGCATTATGAATTCACAGGTTCAACACAAATGAGTGTCATGCATACGCATTTGTTAACGTTAGGGATGTTTATGTTTTTAATGTTGATACCTATTGAAAAGCTTTTTAAACTTAGCAGCTATTATTTATTTAATTGGTATTTCATTATTTATAATATCGGCGTCATTGTGACAGTAACAATGCAATTTTTAAAAGGTTTTAAACAAATTGCACGCCAACCGATACCTGATTCGTTTGCTGGTTTTGCAGGTATTGGTCACGTGACGATTACAGTCGGCTTCATTTTGCTATTCTTTTTATTGAGACAGGCCATTATTACAGAGCCTAGAGAGGGAGAACCGTTAACCCGAAAACATCGAAAACGCGCAAATCAAGAGCAAAATGAGAAATAAGTCATCAAATGAGGATGAACGAGTGCGAGGTCATGAGTTAGCGCGAATTTTATAGCGCTACAATTTAATTCAAGTTTTCTTATATTCAAGTATCGTGATAGAGCGGTGGCGACATCTTTCATTAGATGTAGTGCCACCGCTTTTTTGATAGGGTGCCCTGTTTTATGATGTAATGGGAAAGTGTAAAAACATACCGCCAGAATGAGGTTCGGTTGATTTGAATCCAAACTGTTTGTAAAGTTCATCAGCCGGATAATCAGCGATAAGACTGACATAAGTCCCAGGTAAACGAACGGAATCAATATAATTCATAATATGTGTCATGACAGTTTTACCATATCCTTGTCCCTGATAGTCTGGATGGACAGCAATATCAATAATTTGGAAAGTTGTGCCACCGTCACCGATAACACGACCTAAACCGATAAGTCGGTCAGCATCATAAAGCGTTACGGTAAAACAAGCCCCTTTTAAGCCCCGTTGTGCGGCACTTCTAGACTTTTCACTTAAACCGCAAACTTTTCTCAAATTACAATAATCATCCACTTTAGGAATTGTAAATTGAACATCAATTGTCATAATGCCCCTCCTTTCGTGCACATTAAAATACATATATTTCTAATCATACAGCACATTCCCTTTTTGTAACAAAAGGGAGCAGGACAGAAATCTATTTGATTTCGTTGTCCTGCCCCGGCAAAGATGAGTAGGGCTATTCGAGCTAGAAAAGCGAAGAAGAGACCAGTCATCGAATGTTGTGATTTTTCTAATGAACAAATAGGGAATCTACACTGTCTCTTTATCCATTATTTTTTTACATCCGCAACAGTTGCGTTTGTACGTTGACGTAAATCTGCCTCTATTTGTTCTAAGCTACGTCCGCGTGTTTCTGGTAAAAATTTAACAACAAAGAAGAGTGCAATCACACCGATAACCGCAAAAATTAAAAATACTTCTTGAATTTCAAGTACTTCCGTTAGAAGTGGGAATAGCTGGGCTACGAGTAAGCTACCAATTGAAAGAACAAGCGCCGCAATACCTGTTGCTGCACCACGTGCACGCATTGGGAATAATTCTGGAAGCATAACCCATAAAATAGGTCCCCAAGAAATACCGAAGAAAATAATGAATGTAGTCAAACAAATCATCATAATCCATGCTGCACTGTTCACACCCATAATCCAAATAAGGATACTCATAATTAATAATGAAGCCACCATACCAATGTTACCGATAACGAGCAGTTTTTTACGATCGACTTTATCAATAATGAATATCGCAACAATCGTAACTAATACGTTGACAACACCAATACCAACTGTACTTAAAATTGCGGTAGAGTCTCCTAATCCTGCTTTCGCAAAAATTTTAGGTGCGTAGTAAATAATCGCATTAATACCAATCAATTGTTGTAACAATGCAAAGACACTACCAATAATAATAGTAGATAACAGCCATGGAGATTTTAAAACAGTCCATGTACTGTCTGAGATAGCATTGATTTTTTTCATGTTTTCAATTTCACCGTCAATTTCAGAAGCGGGATATGTTAATTTCATTACATCTCTTGCTGCTTTTTCGCCACGTTTTTCTAATAACCAACGCGGACTTTCTGGCATGAAGATGACTCCAATCATTAATATTAATGAAGGAACGACAGCAAGACCAAGCATCCAACGCCAACCTTCAATAGGTGCAAAAGCATAATTGACAAGATAAGAAGATAAAATACCAATAGTAATCATAAGTTGGTTTAAAGAACTTAAAGAACCCCGAGCTTCTGTTGGCGCGAGTTCAGAAAGATAAACAGGCACAATCGCTGTAGAACCCCCAACGGCAAATCCAATTACTAAACGTCCAATTACGAGCACTTCCATCGATGGTGCTGAAGCTAGGATGAGTGCACCAATAATAAAGACGATAGAAATAATAAAAACTAGACGACGACGTCCAAGCTTTTCTGAGAGTGGGCCACTAAAACCCGAACCAAATATTGCGCCGACAAGCATAGATGAAACTACTAATCCTTCAGTGAAAGGATTTAAATGAATATCATTCTTTAAATAAAGGAGCGCTCCAGAAATAACACCCATATCATAACCATATAAGAGTCCACCGAGTGCGCCGATGAAGAAAATAAGCTTTTTATTAATTTTCATTTTGTAACCTCCCGTACTATTATGCAATACAAGTATACGCTTTCATAAGATATTAGTAAATTGTAAATATTGAATTTATGAGAATAAAATAATTTATATTAATTATCAACAATTGAAAATTTAGGAGAAGGCAACAAAATTTTTATGGGTCATTTTAAGTAGGGTATGATGATAAAAAGGGAAGTTTTGAGTTCGTTGGGGTATGGATTAAAACATTAATGGGTTGGAACAGAAATCAAATCGATTTCTTGGCTCCAACCCATTAATGTAGCATCAAGCAATTGCTGATGTAGTTTGCTTTTTATTTTCATTACAACATTTTAGTTGTTTGCATCAGGACGTAGATCTACAACAATGCGCCCGATAAAATCATGATTTTGTACACAATCTAAACCGTCTTGGAGTTGTTCAAAAGGAATCACATTTTTGACATCATGCAAATAACGTGGTTTTAAATCTTTTGATAGACGACGCCATAAGTGTTGTCTACGTTTCATAGGGAATGAAACAGAATCAACACCGATGAGACGGATACCACGTAAAATAAATGGAAATACAGTACTTGAGAAAGTATTACCGCTAACGTTTCCGCTTAAAGCAACAGCACCATGTGGATGGATACGTTTTAACACTTCAGATACAGTTTCGCCACCTACAGGGTCAATCGCTGCTTGCCATTGCGTGTGTGTCAGTGCTTTTTCAGTCACGTCTTCCACTCTAGAAATAACTTCTCTCGCACCTAATTCTAAAAGTTTTTCGTGGTAATCTTTGTGGCCAGAACTTGCAACGACCTTGTAACCAATTTCGTTCAACATCATTACAGCCATTGAGCCTACACCACCAGTTGCACCACGAACAAGTACTGGACCGTTAGTTGAAGTGATTTTGTTATCTTCTAATAACTGTATTGACAGTGCAGCTGTAAAACCGGCAGTCCCGATAATCATCGCTTCTTCAAGCGTTAAATCATCAGGGAGATGAACAAGCCAATCGCCACTCACACGTGCAACTTCACTAAATCCACCGTAATGAGAAACACCTAAGTCATAGCCAGTTGCAATAACTTTATCTCCTTCTTTAAATGATGGGTGTTCAGATTCCATCACTACACCAGCTAAATCAATACCCGGTATCATTGGGTATTTTCGTATGATTTTGTTGTGAGCACGTGTGGCTAACATATCTTTAAAATTGATACTTGAATAATGCACACGAATTGTCACATCACCGGCAGGTAAATGGTCTAGTGTTATTTCTTTAAAATCTCCTACGAATTGATCCTCGTGTTGATCAACAAGAAATGCTCTGAAAGCTTGAGCCATGGTTCTAATCCTCCTCAGTTTTTATCCGTACACACTTTACCAAAAAGTCAATCAAATAACAATAAAGTTGCTCTTTTTAAAATAATGATAACTTTATTATGTTTTATTAAAAATACGAACAAAAAATAAAGGAATCTTCAGTACTATAAAAATAGATATCGAGAAACAATTGTAGAAATAATTTAGAAAAAATTTAACAAAAAAAGTGTTTGTCGTTTAAAATAATAGTGTATAAAAAAGTGATAGACGATTTTATACTATAGAATAGAATTTGGAGGGAAACATCATGAAAAAGGTACTTGCTAGTTTGTTTGCATTATCAATTGTTTTAGCCGCCTGTTCAAATGATGAGGATAAAGAACCGAAGAAAGATGACCATGCTAAGCAAGAGCAGTCTACTAAACAGGACAAAAATGATCACAAAGAACAAGCATCATCCAAATCAAAAGATGAATCCACTTCATCTGATCAAGCTAAAACGTCAAAATCAGATGCCAATAATCAAAATAATGATCAGCAATCAGAAATGAACAACCAAAACACAGAAGGCAAGCAGCAACAAGGACAGCAAAATGATCAAAGCTCAGGTACACAAGCCAATGGACAAGCTTCAAATCAACAACAAGATAACAGCCAAAATGAACAAACATCTCAAACAAAATCGCAATATGTAGCTCCTTACCAAGGTGAAAATGTTGTACCAGTCGCTCAAAATATTGCGAGAGAAAAAGTCAATCGTCAACAAGCACTTCAAAACTTACCGAACTTCCAAGTCGCATTAGATTCAGCACGTCAAGAAGTCAGCCAATTGAATGGTCAACAGAATCTATATAATGACTATGCTTTACAAGGTGCTGCTGGTCAATACAGTTACTTATTTAGTTTTATTAACCAATCACAGCCTGGCACATATGTCATTGTAACAGTGGATCATACAGGTGCTGCAAAAATTATTGACCCAGCATACCGTCAATAATAGGGCTATTTTGCAAACAATGTGATACTAATATTTAAAAGTTTAATAGCAAATTTAATGAAATCCTTACATTTAGCGATTATACCTCTTGGTGCATCGCATAAAAATTAAATGTAAGGATTTTTTGTCGATTGGAAAATACAGTTCGAATTTATAAGTTAATCGTGCGATTTAAACTCGTTCACGATGTCAAATACACTTGAAGTGCAAAGCTGGTATCGAAAATATACCATTGCAATTGTATAACACAACTTATATAATCTTAAATAAATCGTCATTTATATTACAAATTTCATTTTAAATTTTTAGCATGCAGTTCAAAACATCTGTTTTTGATTTTTAAGAATTTTCATATACATATTGAATTGCGGCCTTTAGAATGTTATATTT
>NZ_PPQN01000152.1 GCF_002901995.1 Staphylococcus coagulans
GGAATGACGATACTCATCACATAACTTAAGGTTATTGTAAAGTATGTAACATAAGAGATGTATTTAGCAGACTCATATTTGTTTTGAATTAGATGAAGTAATGAATGGTTAAACACACTAAATACAAGATAAATCATAAAAAAGAAAAGAAAATAGGAGAGTGCATCTTCAAAGACATCTGAATTCCTATCGGTTTTCAACTTATAATACCCATTTATAAATATGCGTAAAATTATACCTGAAATTACGCTAGTTACACTACCCTTAAACAAAACATCTAATAAATAAGATATCTCCATTAATAATAAGCCCCTTTTTACATTTTATTTGATAATCATAATT
>NZ_PPQN01000153.1 GCF_002901995.1 Staphylococcus coagulans
GTTTCTGAACTAAAAAGAGCTACATATTTATTATTAGCCCTCCGATTATATTATACTAATTGTTTATTATTTCTATAGTAGCCTTCATGTTGATCTTGTTTATTTTCCCTTAGGATATATGTTGAAATGTGAACAATAATCATAAAATCTGCAAGATAAGAAAACATTATGCTACCAATTATAAACCAAGATAATACAATATTTATTTCTATTATATATGTAATTACTAGCATTAATAAGCAAAATAAAGGTGGTAGAAAAAAAAGAAATATCCATCTTTTGGGGACAATTTTAAGAAACCTTTTTAAAAGATATTTATGTGTATATACACTGTCTCTTATACA
>NZ_PPQN01000154.1:0-318 GCF_002901995.1 Staphylococcus coagulans
TATCAAAATAAATTATTAAATTCACAATATAAAAACTTTGTCAGAAGTATAGAAATGTTTAAGTACTTATTCAAATTACCAAAGGAAGGTAATGATAACAAAGAACGAATAATGAATTACACAGAGATATTTTGGACAGTCATAGAAGACTACTTCTTTGGTAATGTTCCTATAAAAGTAGAAAGTAAAGTTGAATCAGAACTGTTTGGAGAAAAGTAATTTATTTGAATAAGAATTCATTTTTAAAGATAACAATATGACGTATTATATCTATACAGTTTTTGATATATTGAAATAAACAGGAGGAATGATTATGGC
>NZ_PPQN01000154.1:328-1886 GCF_002901995.1 Staphylococcus coagulans
TGGATTTGAAGAGAAATTGTGGCAAGCTGCAGATAAATTACGTGGAAGTATGGATGCAGCAGAATATAAAAATGTAGCGTTAGGTATTATATTTTTGAAATATGTATCTGATTCTTTTGAAGAGAAGTACGAGGAACTGTTAAATGATGAATATGCTGATGAAGAGGATAAAGATGAGTATTTAGCAGAGAATATCTTCTGGGTCCCTAAAGAAGCACGTTGGCAATATATTAACGATAATTCTAAGAAACCAGAAATTGGTCAAATTATTGATAAAGCTATGATAGCAATTGAAAGAGAAAATGAGTCTTTAAAAGGGGTCTTGCCTAAAGATTACGCAAGACCAGCTTTAGACAAGGAAAAATTAGGAGATATTATTGATTTATTTACTTTCAAGGTCGGAGACTCTGAAAGTAAGAAGCAAGATGTCTTGGGACGTGTTTATGAATACTTTATTGCAAAATTTGCGAGCGCTGAGGGTAAGAATGCTGGGGAATTCTATACGCCAGCTTCAATCGTTAAATTACTTGTTGAAATGATTGAACCTTATCAAGGTAGAATTTATGACCCTTGTTGTGGTTCGGGTGGTATGTTTGTACAAAGTGAGCATTTTATTGAACGCCATCAAGGTCGTATAGGTGATATTGCTGTTTATGGTCAAGAATCTAATCCAACTACTTGGAAATTAGCAAAAATGAATTTGGCTATTCGAGGCATAGATAGTGATTTAGGGGATCATCATGCAGACACATTTCATAATGATTTACATAAAGATTTAAAAGCTGATTTTATATTGGCTAACCCACCATTCAATGCAAGCGATTGGGGACAAGAAAAATTATTAGATGATTATCGTTGGAAATTTGGTATTCCTCCAAAAGGCAATGCAAACTATGCATGGATTGAACATATGATTTCTAAACTTGCCCCAAGTGGTACAGCAGGATTTGTATTAGCGAATGGTTCAATGTCTACAAGTGGTAAAGATGAATTAGAAATACGTAAAAACTTAATTGAACAAGACTTAGTTGAATGTATAGTTACATTACCAGGGCAACTATTTTATTCAACACAAATTCCAGTATGTTTGTGGTTCGTGACAAAAAATAAAGCTAAAAACGGTAAGAATGAACGACGTGGAGAAGTACTATTTATAGATGCTAGACATATCGGTAGTATGGTATCAAGAACATTAAAAGAATTCTCAGATGAAGAAATAAAAGATATAGCAAATGTCTATCATTCATGGCGCGGAACAAGCGATAACCAATATGAAGATAAAGCAGGATTCTGTAAAGTAGCAAAGACAGAAGAAATAAAAGACAATGAATATATCTTAACACCAGGACGTTATGTAGGATTAGCAGAAGTAGAAGAAGATTCAGAACCATTTGAACAGAAAATGGAAAGAATAACAGCAGATTTAAGTGAACAATTTGCAAAATCAAAAGAACTCGAAGACCAAATCCGAAAATCATTGGAGGGGTTAGGTTATGGAGTATAATGTACAATTAAATAAATTATCTACGTATATATATAGAGGGAAACAACCTAAATA
>NZ_PPQN01000155.1 GCF_002901995.1 Staphylococcus coagulans
AGCTTAACCTCCTTAGCAAGTTCTACTAATGAAGATGGCAGTTCTCAAATTAGTGATTTTATCAGAAGTGAATCTAGCATTTATGAAATAGAAGAAAATACGCCTGAAAATTTAATTACTAAGAAAATATTCAGAGATGAAATGGAATCAATATTTAAAGAAATTTTAACGGACAAGCAAATTGATATTTTAAAAAGAAGATCCGGTTGGGAGGGCGAAGTTGAAACATTAGAAGAAATTGGACTTACATATAAAGTAACGCGAGAAAGAATAAGACAAATAGAATCTACGGCAATGGCAAAATTACGTAAAAAATTAGAAAAAAATGGTATACACAGATATTTGGAGGAATTTTAATGGACTTAAATACTTATATCAAAGAAAATGATAAAAATTTGCTTGTTCTTGTTGGATTTTCAGAAGAAGAATTGAATAAGATTGATAATAAATTATTAGATTCACCTGTAAAAAATGGTATTGATGACTATATACTTGATACTGGAAAAAAAGCTACACCAGAAATAGTTACCCAATTTTTAACTCTTAATAAATGCAGTTGGATTACATATGAAGCTGTCTCTTATACACATCTCCGAGCCC
>NZ_PPQN01000017.1 GCF_002901995.1 Staphylococcus coagulans
CTTTCACTTTATATATTACTTTATTTGAAATATTCTATAATTTCTAATTATGCATGAACTACATAAAATAACGGGGACAATTATTAAAGTTAAATTACAATCAAGTTAAAATGCACAATTCCTGTATCTTTAATTCTATAATGGCATTAATCAACTTTATATTAACTTATCTAAAAGGAGTAATGAAATGGTTAAAAAATTAGGTTATAAAACGCCCACTATCATTGCATTGACATTAGCGGGGTCTGCATTAACTGCGCATGAAGCACATGCAGCTGAACAAACAAAAGCGCAAGAAACACCAACAAATATATTAGACGAGCATCAACAAGTTCAGCAAGCCAATCAGGCCAAGAACGAAACGAAAGCTCCTACGATTTCTGGAACACAAGCGTATAAAGATCCAAATCAAGTTGAAATTGAAAAACCGACACAACCGAAAGCAGACTCAAGTCTTTTAGAACAACCTTCTGCTTCTTCATCAGCTACGCAACAAGCTACTGAACAAGAAGCAACTTCTCAAAATGACCATACACAAGCAGACGTAGCTGAACAACCTGTTGCATCACCTTATACTGCTGAAGAAATCAATCCACATCACGAAGCTGAAGTATCAACTGAAGCTTATCATGCTGCACAAGATCAAAAAACAGATGCACAACAAGAGACACCACAAGATGTCACAAAGTCACAGCAATCCCCTTCTGATGCATTACCGAAAAATGATTCACAAAATGTCACTGTACGACAACAAAGTAATCAAGCGTCAACTGAGCAACCAACAACTCATACGCAACAACCAACTAACAACACGCAACCAACGGCTAAAACAGTACAATCAAATACAACAGCTTTTTCCGCACAAGAGAGAACTACTGCTACATCTAATCAAGAGAAAAATTTAGCACGTGTCGTTGCACGTTCAGCAGAAAAAACACCAACTGTAAAACAACAATCTACACCAACAAATGAAAAAGTAGATATCAATGCTAATCCAAATGGACCCACACCGCCTCGCGTTGGAGGTAAAGGTGGGCCTGCAACAGTTAAACTTGAACCTACAAACTATTCAGTTCGTTCAGTAGCCACTACACCTAAAGCATATCAACCACAAGTCAAATCACAAATTAACAACTACATACGAAAACAAAAATTTACAGTCCCTAAATATGAAGAAGACTATTCAAGCTTTATTCCACGCTATGGTTATCGCTACGGTGTTGGAAGACCTGAAGGCATCGTAGTTCATGATACAGCTAACGATAATTCAACAATTACAAGTGAAATACAATATATGAAAAATAATTATCAAAATGCTTTTGTTCATGGATTTATCGATGGTAACCGCATTATTGAAACGCAACCAACTGATTATTTAGCTTGGGGTGCTGGCCCTATTGCGAACCAACGTTTTATTCATATTGAACTTGTTCATGTGCATGACTATAATTCCTTTGCACGTCAAATGAACAACTTTGCTGATTACGCAGCAACTAACTTACAATACTATGGTTTAAAACCTGATAGTGCAGAATATGACGGTAAAGGGACAGTTTGGACACATGACGCTGTTTCTAGATATTTAGGTGGTACAGACCACGTAGACCCACACGGCTATTTAAGAGCACATGGTTATTCTTATGATGAATTGTATGATCTTATAAATGAAAAATACCAAGTGAAAATGGGCTATGCTTCCCCTGCTGGTAGCACTTCTGGTCAAACATCAAAACCTAAACCACAAAATAACAATTTAAAAGTGACTGACAATACAGGTTATAGCCGTATCTCATCTAAAAACAACGGTTTATACAAAACAGTGTATGATCAATCTGGTGTACGTACAAATCAAACAAATGTAACATTAAAAGTCACTAAAAAAGCAACACTAAATGGTCAATCATTTTATCTTGTATCCACTTCGAAAAACAATGGTTTACTCGGATGGGTACGTAGCAATGATGTCACTTATCAAAGTGCACAACCTGAAAAGAATGTGAAGCAATCATACCAAGTTAAACCAGGTACAACTGTTTATGAAGTGCCTTGGGGTACAAAAGCGCAAGCCACAGGTACAATTAGCGGTAGCAAAAACCAAGCTTTCAAAGCAACAAAAGAACAGAAAGTCGCAAATACAAATTGGCTCTATGGTACAGTTAACAATTTAACAGGTTGGATTGATGCAAGTAACGTTGTAAAAACACCATCTTCATCAACAACTGCACCTTCTTCACCATTAAAAGTGACGAGTGACTCAGGTTTTGGTCGTATTAATAATAAAAATAACGGCTTATATAAAACCGTATACGATGCGAAAGGCCAACCTACATCAACAACAAATCAAACTTTAAGTGTTCAGAAAAAAGCAACGCTCAATGGAAAATCATTCTATCTTGTATCTGACTATGCAACGGGCACTTATGTTGGATGGGTTCAACAAAAAGATGTTGACTATCGTGCAGGTCAAGCAGCTAAAAACGTGAAGCAAAACTACACAATCAAACCAGGCGCTACACTTTACAAAGTCCCTTGGGGCACTAGCGCACAAGTGGCTGGTAAAGTCGCTGGTAAGAGCGCACAAAACTTTGCTGCAACAAAATCACAAAAAGTTGGAAACTTAACTTTCGTTTATGGCACTGTTAATCAATTATCTGGATGGATCAACCAATCATTATTAACACAACCACAAGAAAAAGCAGCTAAAAAAGCCACACAAAGTGTATCTCAAATTGGTCAATTAAAATCATCAACTGAAGGAATAAGAGCTTCAATCTATGATAAAACAGCTAAAAATGCTGCCCAATTCACTGATCGTACTTACAAAATTGCTAAGACAGCGTCTAACCAAAATCGCAATTACGTTTTATTACAAAACGCTGACGGTCGCACACCATTAGGTTGGTTTAACGCAAATGACGTGATTCTACGTTCTCTTGGTGCTGAAAAACCAATGCATGGTCAATATAAAGTTAATGACAAAACAGCTGGATTATATTCGATCCCATGGGGTACGGCGAAACAACGTATCGATGCCCTATCTAGCACCGTAAAAAATCGTACTTTTAGTGCCGTTAAATCTGTTGTTGCAGGCCCAGACACTTATTTATTCGGTCAAGTGAACCATAAAATGGGCTGGATTAATCTTAAAGATTTAAAACCTGTTGCTTCTGCTTACACAGTTAAGTCGACTTCAGCAACTAAAGCCACAAAATTAAGCCAATCTCAAGATTACTTTGTTTATAATGGAAATGGCTATTACTATGCGAAACCAAATGCGAAAATATTAGGCTCTTTAAATGCGTATTATGAAACATTATTTAAAGTGACAAGTACACAAAAGGTAAATGGTGTGACATGGCTTTACGGTACTTTCGAGAATGGTACACAAGGTTGGATTAAATCTGGTGACTTACGCTCATTACTTGTTAAATATTACAATGCTAACGCCTCTTTAAAAGAAGCCGTTAATAAACAAATGTCATTGTCATACAAACCACAAGTTCAACATGTACCAGGTAAATGGGAAGATGCAAACCGTCAAGAAGTGCAAGCGGCAATGGATACACAAAACATTAAAAACAGCGCTTCAGGCATTTATCAATTCTTAAAACTCGATCAATATCAAGGCTTAAGTGCAGATGCATTGAACCGATTACTCGCAGGTAAAGGTATCTTAGCTGGCCAAGGTGCTGCGTTTGCAGAAGCGGCAAAAGCAAATAATATTAATGAAATTTACTTGATTTCACACGCATTTTTAGAAACTGGAAACGGTACGTCTAAATTAGCAAATGGTGGATACGTAGATAAAAACAATAAAGTAATCACTAACGGTCCTAAAAAATACTACAATATGTTTGGTATCGGGGCAGTTGACACTGACGCCATTCGCGGTGGCTTTAAAACAGCTGAAAAATATGGCTGGGATACTGTTAAAAAAGCAATCGTCGGCGGCGCTAAATTTATTGGTCAAAATTACATCCACGCAGGTCAAAACACGTTATACCGCATGCGTTGGAATCCACAAAACCCAGCGACACATCAATATGCAACAGATATCGCATGGGCAGACTTTAACGCAAAACGTATGAAACAATTCTATGATCAAATTGGTGAAGTTGGTAAATACTTCGATATCGATTTATATCGTCAAAGTAAATAAAATTGCTTATACTAAAAGCCTCAAAGGTGGGTTCCTCACTTTTGGGGCTTGCTTTTTTGTATTAAAAATAGGACCGGTGTTTAAATCACCGGTCCTATTTAACACTTATAATATTTACTTTAGATATCCAAATTTATATTGGTCGTTATTTATCGTCTTGATTATCTTTCATTTCTTGATCTAATTCTTTCAC
Organism: Staphylococcus coagulans; assembly: GCF_002901995.1. Classification (GTDB taxonomy): domain Bacteria; phylum Bacillota; class Bacilli; order Staphylococcales; family Staphylococcaceae; genus Staphylococcus; species Staphylococcus coagulans. Next base: position 4,353 of record NZ_PPQN01000017.1, read on the forward strand.
GAGACGTTGGATACCTGGATGTTCTAAATGAATACCATCATAAGCAAAGTAATCCGTATGGCCTACGCCGACTTTATTCCAATCCACTAATGTGACATGCTTATGTTTATTAGCGACTTTTTTCATTAATTGATTGACATGATCTTTATAGTCACGTGGCACTGTCGTATTAATTAGGTAAACATCCGCTTTATCAAAATCTTTCACGATTTCTTCTAACTGCGCCTCATTGAAATCTCCATTTGTACCAATTTGAATCACGACTGGTTGCCCTGCTTTATTGTAATCTGTATATTTCTTAGCAACATTGAGGGCAACACCCATAGAACGTCCGACTTCTGCGTCAATGGTTGGTTTTTGATAATGATCATCTAAATAATAGCCCATCCCTACTGTTAATGAATCCCCAATAAATAGAGGTGACTCTTTTTTAGGATCAAAAGATTTTTCATCAGTTGTTTTGTTTTGTTTTTCAGGCTCGGGCTTTTTAGGTTTTTCAGTCGTTTTATGATTTGTCTTATAAGCCGTTGCTTTTTGCTCTTGTTTTGCATAACCATCAAAATGTCCAGTTAACACAAATGCAGTTAACACAATAGCAGCTAAAACAAGTGGTGTACGAATGATTGAAATCACAGGTTTCTCTTTAAGGAAGAACGTTCTAAAACCATGTCTTCTGAAAGGTGTTTCCACAAATCGATAAGAAATTTCTGCCATAACAAACGTTAATACGACATCAATAATATACATGTAAAATGGATATTGTCCCGCTACAAAGTGATGGTGTACAAATGTAACGATGACAAAATGCCATAAGTATAAACTATACGATCTTTTCCCTATATATAAGAAAAGTGGGTTACCCATAAATCTAGAAAGTAAGCCCGACGGTTGCACTACACTTGCAATAATAACTAAAGTCATTAATGAAATGGCGTAAAAGCCACCGCTATACAGAAAGTACTGTTGCTCGTTGACAGCATAGAATAACCATAACAAAACACCTAATGCGATAATACCAAAAATATCAATCAGATTTCTCCCAAGTTGTGGTGGCTTGGCTTTCAATTTAAATGCTGGCCACACAAATGCAAAGATAACACCTAATAATAGTGTTTGTAATCGCGTATCTGTTCCAAAATATGTACGTGAGTTATTCGCACCTGGTGCGGATAAATAAAACATTAATGCTGCTGAAGCGATAGAAATGATAGCGAATACGACAACGACCCATTTTTTTCGTCTAAATAATTTAAAAAATAACATTAAAATCATAGGATAAAAGATATAAAATTGCTCTTCTACAGCTAAAGACCATAAATGCTTAAGTGGCATAGGTTTAAATTGATCAAAATAATCAACATCTTGGAAAATATACCACCAATTTGAGATGTAGAGTAAAGCTGCTATCGCATCACCTTTAATTGACTCTAAAAGCTTAGGATCAAATGCTAAGACGTAGAGTACTGTAAATAAAGTAACAAATAACATTGCGGGAATTAAACGCTTAAACCGTTTAATCCAAAAATTCACTAAATTGATTTCACCGTAATTTTCATATTCAAATAGTAGTAAAGATGTAATTAAATAACCTGAAATTACAAAAAACGTATCTACACCTAAAAAACCACCAGATAGCCATTGAGAATTAAGATGATAAATGATAATCCCTATAACTGAAATCGCACGCAAACCATCTAAACCCGGCAAATATCGTGGAGGATGCTTCAATCGTTTCATTCCAGTAAAATTATTATGAGACATAGCTGATTTCTCCTATTCCAATTTTTTAAGGAACGATTTATAGATATACGCCCTTCAATTTACCACAAAAATAGTAGAATTTAAACCGTGAGTCGATGAGGTTTTGCAAAATAAAATAATCTTATGCTTCAAAGTTCTTTTTTATTTTTGTTTGGGCATTGTATAAAATAAGTATGCTATTAATTTATCATATATACATTTTCATTGCATTTTTGAAGGTATTTATAATACATTAACTATGAGATTGTTAAAAGGAGTCACCTATTTATGACAACTGTGAAAAAAAGAGATGCATTTTTTGATAATGCACGTGCTGGTTTAATATTTCTTGTCGTTTTAGGACATTTAATTAGGCCTTATGTTGATACTCATATTGCGATTAATGCATTATATTTGCTTATTTATAGTTTTCACATGCCCGCCTTTCTATTCATCTCTGGCTATTTCGCCAATAATGTGGGTAAATCTGGTTACATAGAAAAAGTAGGCAAAAAATTGTTAGGTCCATATCTCATCTTTTTTGCGTTCTTTTCAATTTATTATTTTATTACAGGAAAAAATAGTGAGTTAGACTTAGATCCATTTGAACCTGTTTTTGCACTATGGTTTTTATTAACACTGTTTTTCTTTAACGTCATTATCGTTATTGTCCGGCAGTTTAAACCTAAATACGTTTTACCTATCGCCATCATTGTAGCACTATTAGCAGGTTTTTCTTCAAATGTAGGAGACTATTTAAGTTGGTCACGTACACTCGTATTTTTCCCTATATTTTATGTTGGGTATTTATTAAACATTGAATTTAGTCATTTCGTTAAGATGAAACGTTTTATCCCTATCTCTATTTTAGTTTTAGTAGGCTTTTTTGTAATTTATATCGTTCACCCTATTGATGCGGACTGGTTATTAGCAAGTACACCATATAAACACGTGGACGGCATGCATTTACTGATGAGTCCGCTTAAAAGATTATCTTTATACGGTATTATCTTTGTCACGATGTTCTCTTTCTTTAACTTAGTTCCAAGACACCATCATTGGTATACTTATATAGGGTCAAGAACGATGTATGTTTATTTATTACATGGCTTATTTATCGGTGTCATTCGTGGCCACCAATTTTATCCTTTTATTGATACACCAATTTTAGGATTACTTTACAATATAGTACTTTCATGCTTCATCGTTTGGTTATGGTCGAGTGATTTTGTGGCGAAATGGACTAATCCTATGATTAATTTGCAACGACCATCAAAGTTTAAACCTTATTTTTAGAGAAGATACCATTTAGAACATGATCATGTGTACGTATCGTTGACTATCATTTTAGATAGCTTCTCATGCGTACACATGTTATTCTAAATGTTAACTTCTCTTTTTTAGGACGTGATTTAAAAATGAAATTAGAACTCAATACATATGCAAAATATTTAAGAGCACCAAGTATCCGACAATTTTCGAGTCGAATTAATCAGTTGGATGATGTCATCAACCTTACAGTTGGCCAACCTGATTTTAATATGCCCGATATTGTAAAAAAGGCATATCAAACAGCCATTGAAAATAATCAGACGACCTATTCGCATAATAAAGGACGATTGGATACACGTGAAGCAGTCTCTCAATACTATCAAACACGTTTCAATATCCATTACGACCCTGAAGAAATCATTATTACTAATGGCGCTTCTGAAGCATTAGACACTGTACTGCGCTGTATCATCAATCCAGGTGATGAAATTTTACTTCCAGGACCTGTTTATGCTGGCTATATTCCTTTAATTCAGACGCTCGGTGGTACACCTATATTTATGGATACGCGTCAAAGCGGTTTTAAGGTGACACCAGAACTCATCAAACAACATATCACGCCAAAGACACGTGCGATACTGCTCAATTACCCATCTAATCCTACTGGCGCTATACTTTCTGAAACAGAAGTGACAGCACTCGTCGACACTTTGAAAACATTGTCGATTTTTATTATTAGTGATGAAATCTATGCAGAAAATACATTTCACGCTACACATACGTCGTTTGCACGATACGAATCCATCCGAGACCAGTTACTATTGATTAATGGTTTAAGCAAGTCACATTCAGCTACAGGCATCCGTATTGGCTTTTTATCTGGTCCTCAATACTTAATAGATCGCTTAACATTTATGCATGCTTATAATTGTATTTGTGCCAATGTTCCGGCTCAAATGGCTACGATTGCTGCTTTAACTGAGGCTACAGATGCCCCTCAAACGATGAATGCTGCTTATGTAAAGCGACGTGATTTCTTGATTAAAGCATTAACAGATATGGGCTTTGAATTAGAAGGGCAACCTGAAGGGGCGTTTTACATCTTTCCTAACATTCAAAACTATACCGATGATGACTTTGCCTTTTGTGTCGATGTTTTAGAAACCGTTGGCGTCGCTATGGTTCCTGGATCTTCTTTTACGGATTATGGAAAAGGTTATGTCCGTATTTCATATGCCTATGATATGAAGTCATTAGAAGAAGGTATGGCGCGCTTAAGACAATACCTACACAGCAAATATGCAGACCGTTTAATCAACTCATAATCACCATTATCGACATATCATTAAAATATTGAATAAGCTTGTTTACTTATAAATACTTTATTCACTAAAAATCAGAGCGATTTAAGATAATTAAAAATGCTCGTTTATCCTCCTCTTTACGACCTAAAAAAAGCCGATGGACCCATTGATTACAAAAAGTCCATCGGTTTTTATTTTTGATCGCTTTTCCTTCTTTTCAACTTATGGGAATTTAGGGAATTGATCGAAATCAGGATCACGTTTTTCTTTAAACGCGTCTCGACCTTCTTTTGCTTCATCTGTTGTGTAATACAAGAGTGTTGCGTCACCTGCAAATTGTTGTAACCCAGCTAAACCATCTGTATCTGCATTCATTGCTGCTTTCAAGAATCGTAAAGCTGTTGGAGAATGACGCATGATTTCTTTACACCATTTCACTGTTTCATCTTCAACATCTGCCAAAGGAACGACTGTATTCGCCATACCCATGTCAAGTGCTTGTTGTGCATCGTATTGACGACATAAATACCAAATTTCACGTGCTTTTTTGTGTCCTACGATACGTGCAAGGTAGCCTGAACCATAACCTGCGTCAAATGAACCCACTTTTGGTCCTGTTTGTCCAAAACGTGCATTATCTGCAGCAATTGTTAAATCACATACGACTTGAAGAACGTTTCCTCCACCGATAGCATAACCTTTTACCATCGCAATAACCGGTTTTGGAATAACACGAATTAAACGTTGTAAATCTAATACATTCAAACGTGGGATTTGGTCATCTCCAACGTAGCCCCCATGACCGCGTACTTTTTGATCTCCACCTGAACAAAACGCTTTGTCGCCTTCTCCAGTTAAAATGATGACACCTACACGCTCGTCATCACGTGCACGTGTAAAAGCATCAATCATTTCTTGTACTGTATTAGGTGTAAATGCATTATGTACATGCGGACGGTTAATTGTGACTTTTGCAATCCCTTCAAAAAATTCGTATTTTATTTCTTTATACTCTTTTAATGTTTCCCATTGTCTTTCCATGGTTGGCCTCCTCTAGTAACCTTTAATAAACTCCAATAATATTGTATCAAATTTGGGTGAATCTTCCACGTGAACTGTATGCCCTACACGCTCTACAATTTCTAAACTCGCATTAGGTAACGCCACTTTCATTTGATGTGCAATCGATACAAACTTCTCATCCCATTCACCAACAATTAATTGCACAGGTAACTCCAAAGTATTCAACTGATTCCATAAGTTCGGCATATGGCCCGTTCCGTAATCTGTTAAAGCTTTAATTAAGCCTGTCGCGTTCTGTGCCATTCTTAACTGTCGAACTTGAAGCTGTTTCGCTTCAGGCATCCATTTCTGTGTCTGAAATAATGGCAACTTCTCCCAATCATTCACAAATACTTCGAGCCCTGCAATCTCAAGTACACGTGCACGTGCTGCATCCACTTGTTGTCGCTCATGACGTGCAACAGGATCTTGAATTCCTGGAGAACCACTTTCGAGTATTAAACCTGACAACAATGAAGCATGATTGAGTGCATAATAAAGTGCTACCCGCGCCCCCATTGAATAGCCATGTAAATAAATAGCTTGGCTGTCAAATTGTTGAAGCACTATATGCAATTCAGAAGCAATCCAATCAAAATCCCATTGAATATCTGTAGGAGATTGATCTTGGCCGTGTCCTGGAAGATCAACACAAACTAAGTCCGCTTCTCTCGTCAATCTCTCGATATGTGAATCAAATGTGCGTTGATCACTAATAAACCCATGTAGCAATACTAAAACCTTGTCGGTCGGTTGTTGTGCCCGATGCCAATTATAATGTAACATTTACAATTTCACTCAATTTCTGATAAAGATTTTGATGGGCGTCATAATTTTTTTCACGATTCGTCATCACTTCAAACAATGTTGGCGTCATCGTCGTCAAATTAGCATACGCAAATGCCTGTAAGTCTTGAATACGCTTAAAATTAAAATCATAAAGCAACGCAGTGTATTCAAAATTCAACCCTGTAGGTGTCCCGAATAAGCGTTCAAAATGTTGGGAAGCACTCTTTTTCTGTGGTAAATATGAGAAAATACCGCCCCCATCATTATTGAGTAGTACAATATTCATATGAATGTCGTTTAGTTTAGACATAAGTAAACCATTCATATCATGGTAAAAGGCAATATCACCAATAAGTAATGTTACTTTTTGATGGACAGCCATACCTAAAGCAGTTGAAACAACCCCGTCTATTCCGTTTGCACCTCTATTAGCATAAATACGCCCGCGCTGACTAAAATATAAATTATCAATATCGCGTATTGGCATACTATTACTTACAAACAAACAATCTTCATCTGTTAATTTATCCAGTAACTGACTCACATATGCAGACTCATCATTAGCATTTTTTTGATGCTCAATAATCGTTAAACGGGCTTGTTCTTCCATATTTTGCCATTGACTTAGCCACATTTTACGATATGTACCAGGCACCTCACCTAAAGCTCTAAAAAAGTCATTCGGTGACATTTCAAAAAAGTAATCAGGTTTTTTAGGAAATGCATCTACGTTTGAGCTGTTTTGAACTAAAATTTGATCCGCATCTGTTGTTTTCAACCATTGATTTAATTTTTTAGATACGACCGGCTTTCCTACTCTAATAACGAAATCGGCTTCAATTTCAAGTCCAGCACGCAAAAGTAAATCATAGGTTGCAATCACATTTGGATGTTGTGTGGCACGTATGCCGTTTAATGCGTCAGCTAGTATCGGTAAATCATACACGGTAGCAAACGTTAAAATTTGTGATATATCTTGATGTTGCATATCACCAACGACAATTAAGCCTTTCGCTTGCTTCAATGTTTTTTTAATACTACTTAAATCTATTGCTTTTTGATATTTAGGACGGTCATACGTCTCTGTTTTCAGTAAGTCTAAACGTGATAAATCAGGTGTAAGCGGCTCGCGAAACGGCAAATTAAAATGGACAGGCCCTTGTTGTGGTCCGTCAAAATATTGGCTCGCTTTTTGTATTTGATATGCATTGAATTCAGTCATATGCATCGTACCATCTGCTATTGGCAAATCGCATTGAAACCGAACATAATTTTGAAACATCCCCACTTGATTAATGGCTTGTGGTGCCCCTACATTTCGAAGCTCATGTGGTCTATCACTCGTTAATACGATAAGTGGCAGACGACTAATATGGCTTTCTGCGATGGCAGGGACATAATTCGCAGCCGCAGTACCAGAAGTACATACGATTGCAACTGGACGTTGACTTCCCTTCATTAATCCTAGTGCAAAAAAAGCAGCACTTCTTTCATCTGGATGAATCCATGTTTTAATTTCAGGGTGACACTCCAACGCCAAAGCGATTGGTGTTGAACGAGAACCTGGACTAATCACGACTTCTCGCAAGCCATACGCATAGAGCTCAGAAACGAAATGAAAAACTTGTTCTGTTAAATCACTTTGATTAGTCATATTCAGTCACCCCTAGTGCCTCCATCATTGGTTTAAATTTTAAAGCTGTTTCTGCTACTTCTTCAGCTGCATTAGATTCTTGAACAATACCTGCGCCAGCAAAAAGCAAGGCTTGATGTCGGTTCATTAACATCGAACGAATAGCCACAATAAACTCACAATCATCATACATATCAATCATGCCTACAGGTGCCCCATATAAACCACGTGCGCCGAATTCATGCGCTTCAATATAATCTAATGCACGCGCTTTCGGGTATCCTCCAAGTGCAGGTGTAGGATGCAAGTCGTCTATCAATTCGATATATGATTTTTGTGCAAGTGGACCACCCATCTCTGTATATAAATGATATAAATGATCATTTTTTAAAATTTTAGGTTCCTTATTATAATCGACATGTGTCGTAAAAGGTCGTATATCTTCAAGTATGCTTTCGACTACAATTTCATGCTCAACTAAGTTTTTTGCATCTTTAAGAAAAGCTTCGACATGTGCTTGGTCTAATTTTTCATCATGCGTACGACGAATTGTTCCCGCAACGGCTTTGGTAGATAATTCACCGTTTGTAACTTTAAACAATTGTTCCGGTGTTTGAGATATAAAGACATCTTCTTCGGATTCTAAAACAAATAGATAACTGTTTTTTTCATTTTGTAACGCCCGATAAAGTATCGTTGGAATACTTAAATCTGCATCAAATTGCACCATACGTCTGCGCGATAACACAATTTTTTCATCATGAGCTAACTGTTCTGTTGTCTTTGCAACTAATGCTTCCCACTCATCTTTATATATGTCTTCCATACGTTTCACCGGTGGCGGTGCCGTATCTTTTATTTCGATTGTTTCTAAATGATTCAATTGATCGAATAGCGCATTAAATTGATCTATAGAAAACGTTTCTTTCTGCACTGTATAGGTTAAAAACGTTTCATCGTTTACTTGTGATATTAAAACTTCAGGCAAAATAAAGTGATTCACACCAAAACGGCGCCATTCATCCCCTAGACGCTTTGTAGAAAACTGAAACCCCCCACAAATTCGCAAATGATGGCGCTCAGAATCAGGATGGATTAGTGCAATGTTGTCTTTAAATTTTTCCCATTCTTTAAAAATAGAGCGTTTATTTGTGAAATCATTTTTAATTTTTGTTGCAACACGGTAACCAAAAAAAGCTGTTTTACTATCATTTAACTGAAAGTAAAAACGATCTCCTGCATCTTCTTTTGACATTTCAAACAACGTGATCGGATCCAATTGTTTTTGCAACTTCACTTCAATCGAAACCCATTGCTGTGTTGTTTGTTTGACCGCATCCATGATTGCCTGTTCACAGACGTCAACAGTCATCTCATTCTCACTTCTTTCATCATAATCAAGTTTCATCCATTACTCCATTCTAACATTTTTAATCGTCGTTGTGTGCGCAAGTGCCTTTCCTATAATATTATTATTGATTTAATAGTAAAATTTATTTATAATAGCCATGTATTATAAATATTATAAAAAGAGGTTATTGATATGGCGACTGAATTTGAAAAACATTCAACATTTCACAAATACTGGCTACTCATGCGCCCACATACACTCACCGCTTCTGTTGTTCCAGTTTTAGTTGGAACTGCAACTGCTAAACTTTTTTTATTAGGCAGCGAAGATCATCTACGCTTTAGTCTATTCTTAGCAATGTTGGTCGCTTGCCTACTCATCCAAGCTGCTACGAACATGTTTAATGAATACTATGACTTTAAAAAAGGTTTAGATGATCATGAGTCAGTTGGTATCGGTGGTGCCATCGTCCGTAATGGCATGACACCTGAGCACGTTTTAAGACTCGCACTCATTTTTTACGTCATCGCAGCTTTACTTGGACTTTACTTAGCAATCCAAACTTCATTTTGGTTAATACCTGTTGGACTTTTATGTATGGCAGTAGGCTACCTTTACACAGGTGGGCCATTCCCAATCTCATGGACGCCCCTAGGTGAATTATTCTCTGGTGTATTCATGGGGATGATTATTATCGTCATCGCATTTTACATACAAACAGGCAACCTGCAAAACTATGCTTTTTGGATTAGCATTCCAATTGTAATTACTATCGGCCTCATTAATATGGCTAATAATATTCGTGACCGCGTCAAAGACAAACAAAGTGGTCGTCGTACATTGCCTATTTTATTAGGCAAACGTGGCTCGCTTATTTTTATGGCAGCATGCTATATTTTAGCATATCTATTCGTGATTTATACGGCACTTTTCAAAGATGGTGGATCTCTCTTCTATTTACTTGCACTATTAAGTTTTCCACTGCCAATCAAAGTTTATCGCCGTTTTAAAAAGAACGATACACCACAAACGATGATGCCGGCAATGGCAGCAGCAGGAAAAACAAATACATTTTTCGGTGTTTTGTATGCATTAGGCATTTATATCAGCGCTTTACTGGGTGGCGTATAAAACATCCAGTACGCATTCATTTTATGTGATGTATTTTTAAATCACGACGGGTGTGGAAGTACGAAATCTCGCTTCAATCATGAGATTTCACTTCCCACCTTTTTCTTTTTTTCAAAAGTCTCTTGTAGACTATCAATTTCATTGTAATGATATATAGCGATATATACAAATGTTTTAATCCGCTTTAATTTGAATTAACTGATGGCGATAATTAAAAAATTGTCGATAGCTTAAATAAGTTGCAACAAGCGCTGAAATAATCGTTGCCGTTGTATGAATAAAAACAACCATGAGTTGAAATTTAATCGCTTGTAAAGGTGGGACGCCAGCAATAATAAGCCCAGTCATCATTCCTGGAATAGAGACTAGCCCGTATGTTTTTACTGAGTCAATTGTCGGAACAATTGCCACTTTAATACTCTCCCTAATTGCCTCTTTTGCAGCTAATGAAGGTCCCGCACCTAACGATAATTTTGCCTCAATAGATTCTGTCTCTTTCGTAAAAATCCGATCTAAATTTTGATAACTCAAATTAATCGCAATCATTCCATTACTCCCTACCATACCAGCAACCGGAATAATTTCATTCGGCTTAAAGCTTATCGCACCTGTTAACAGAACGCCTCCTAAAGAAAGGACAGCACCTGTCATTATTCCAGCAAACGAAACCCAAAAAACATGATGCATGATTTTTGAAGCACGTTTTCGCGTATTCGCTGCAGCATTAATCATAATGACTACTATTAAAGCGATAACAATCCATACTTGTTCTAATTTGAAGACAAATTCTAACAAATAACCAATAATGACCAACTGAATCACTGCACGTATCGCAGCAACAATTAAATCTTTCGCGATGTGCAATCTTTCTTTAAAAGAAATTAGTATCGGAATCAATAACAATAAAGACGTTAACAACAAAGAAGTTGTACTCATCATAATCATTGTTCCTCCTTTGTGATGGTGCCGTTTGTAATTTCAAGTTGTCGATGAAAATGACGGTGACTTTGCTCTGTATTATGTGTAATCCACATCACAGACATTCCTTCTTTGACTAAATCAAAAATAAACTTTTCGATTTTTTTGCTATTAATATCATCTAATGCACTCGTTGCTTCATCCAGTAAAAGCAAATCTGGTTTGAACATCAATTGACGCGCGATTGTCACGCGCTGTTTTTCACCGCCGGACATGTGATGAACAGAGTCTGAAAGTTTATACTTTTTCAACCCCATCGCATCCAATAAAAATTTCGCACGGGATTTATCAAATTCTTCTTTTCGTGCGTGCGATGGAAAAATGAGGTTATCTCGTATCGTATCACCAAAGAGTTCAACCGATTGTGGTAAATAACTAATTCTTTGTCTTAAAGCTTCTGGTTCGTATGTTTCGTAAGGCTCATTTTTAAACTGTATCGTTCCTTCCGTTGGACTAATCAAATCAGCTACTATTCTTAATAGTGTACTTTTTCCGCTGCCAGAAGGTCCTACAACCGCAATCGCTTCACCTTGATCTACACGGAAACTGACATGATCTAAAATTCGCTGATCATCGATACAGTAACTCACATTTTTCACGTCAAGCATCTATTTTGTTCCCACCTTTATATTTCATATAGCGATAACGATGACCGTACAACATTTTATCTTTTACTGTTTCAAAGCCCATTTTTCGATAGAGTTGATATGCCTTTTCATTGATATATTCACAATTTAACCCCCATGTAGCATGATTATCAGATGATAAAAGATAGCGCATTAACTGACGCGCAATACCACGTCCTCGAAACTCAGGAAATGTCGCAATTGATTCAATATAAATATCACCTTCATCTGCCTCTAACACAGGTAAAGGCGTCGTATGTTCAAGTTCAATAGGCGTATCAAACTGTAAACGCTCCCATTCTTTTTCATATTGTGCTTCATTTTTCCCAGGATATGCCACAATCATACCTGCTACTTGTTGGTTCACCTCACAGACATGAACATGTGCCAATGCATTTCGATAATGTACATCCGTAATACTTTTCATCAGTGCATGGATGACGGTCGATTTAGCATAACGTTGCACAATTTCCAATTCCATATCTTGCCATATCATGTAGGTCAATTCCGCAATCGCATGTACGTCTTCATATGTTGCTTTTCTAATCATAATTCTCCACACCTCTTCTATGTAATCCCTTTATATTTTAGTCTATATAACGCAAGATTTAAAATAAATAATTTAAATTAGCAAATATACGTTCTAATTTTACTTCACAAAACAGAACGTATGTTCTATAATTGATGTGAGGTGATTTCCAATGAAAGATAAAACACTGCCGACTGCGTATCAATCTGAAACTGATTATCGAAAGATTCCTAGACAATATTTAAATACGAGCATCCCTAAAGGACGCGGTATTGTGAAATGGGCGCCCTTTGCGACACTACCCGAACAATTTTCAGAGATTAAACAATTCGAAGCCAATCAACTAAAAATCGACCGCCCAGATTTAAGCGAAGATCAAATCAACGAAATCAATCAAATGTTGCATTTTAAAATTGCTAAAAACGCCTTCACTCAAATTAGCTATTGGCGTTCTGGACAGATTCATACCATTCAAGGCTACATTGCAAGCATTAACACATTAGAAAATATATTGGTCATTGCGAATGAACGACGTACCGATCAACTCACAATTGGCTTAAATGAACTTTACGGCGTCGAATAATATAAAATAAAAATAATCCTATCGTTAAGAAAACCATCACGATAATTCATCTTGCTACTCATACATTAAAATGCACGTCATCTCGCGTGTCCTACATTAATATACCCGAAATTTTGGCAATTATTTTATTTTCTACATATTTATTACAATAAAAAAAGAAACCATGAGACACTATATTTGATATTAGGCAGTACGAAATGAGCACACAATTTTTATAACGTATTCAAAGATGACCATATCGACATCAAGGACAAATATAATCGGTAACTTCAAAGGATTTTATGACAACGACGTTATTCTTGTTGATAGAAAGCTTAAAAACCTATCAGAAGCACGAAATTTTAGCCGAAGAAATTGCACATTATAAAATTTCTGCAGGTAACATCTTAGATCAATCTAATATACTTAATTGTAAATTCGAATTAAAAGCGCGACGCCATGCAAATGAATCAGTGATTACATTGCAAGGCTTAATAAACGCTTTTGATTATAGTGTGCAAAATATTTATGATTTAGCTACATATAAAGATTTTGTACTAGATACCATACAACATTACAAACAAAAATACGGTTTAAGAACTCGATATGGTAAATACATAATAGAGTTTGAACCATTAATAATATATAAAAATTTAGAAACCTGATTAAATCGCTTTATGCGTTTTATATAAATACTACGAAGGGGGCATTATCAATGTCTGATATGAACGAACAAGAAAGACAACGACAATGGGCTGAATTCCAAGAATTTCAGAAGCAACAAAACAAGAAAGGTAAAAAGAAATGGCTATGGGGCTGTGGTGGCTGTTTAATTCTGTTGATTATCGGTATAATAATTCTTTTTGCAGTAGCCAATGCCTTTTTTAAAGGCTTTGATGAAGAACTAAATGGCACTAAAGAAGAACAACAACAAAGAAAAGATAATACCAAAAAGGTTTTTAAAGTTGGGGACTCAATTAAAGGAGATGGAGTAACTTATACTTTAGATAGTGTAGAGTACGCAGATACTTCAAGCGAAGACGCTTCAGCACCTGAAAATGGGATTGCTTTAAAAGTGAATGTGAGTTTTAAAAACGAAAACGATCAACAGGTATTAGTTGATAATGCTGATTTTTCTATGAAAGTTAACGGCAAAAATTTTGAAGAGTGGTATGGTTCGGGAGATACAAATGGAACTTTTACGCATCAACTAAATGAAGATAATACGGCTACCGGCTATATCTATTATGATGTACCTGATGCAGATAGCTACACCTTAGAACTTAATGCTGTGCCTGATTTAAATCAAGTAAAAGGCAAGTGGAAGATACAAAAAACAGATATTAAATAAAAAGGTAGCACGCCTACCTTTTTATTTTAGCGCCCTTGTGGCTCTATATGTAGAAACTATTTTTAAGGAGTGTAAAATATGGATATAAAGACAATGAAAAATAGCTATATGAACGGATACAAAACTCAAGCGTTTCACTACGATTTTTTAGGCGACGATATTCAAAACGCTTTTCCTTTAATGAAATTTGAAAAATACTTAACTTTTATTTTTTTCGAAGTCGATAAAGATGTTTTTGATGCTCCAAATTTTTTAGTTATAGTTGACAACTATAACTACCCTGAAGAAACAATAAAAGTGAGACAAGAGGATTATAAAAATATAAAAAGATTCTTGATGGATAGTGAAAAACGTAAAAGATTCGAATTTTTCATCGAACACTGTTATGAAGAAATGTCGTCTAAAAAAGTTTTTAAAATTGTACCTATTCATTTGATCCATAATAACGATTTAACATTAAATGGAAAGTTTGAAGCAGACAGAGACTACGAAGAGTGGTCAGATGAAAACAAAACTCATCTAGATAATTACAATCATGATAAGGTTAGCCCCTATTCCCATTTAGACTACGAGGGACTAATATTAAACTTCGATAGCCAAAAATACAATAGTGATTTCTCATATCAAATGGAACAAGCTAACGAATGTTACAAACGTAAATTATTTTTGCCTGCCGCTGCTACGTTAAGTGTTGCATTAGAGACTTTGCTAATGGCTATATGCGATAAAGAAAACGTTAAATTGAAAAGTAAAGACACCAACGATACCATGATGAACTACTTAGGTCAACGATTACTAAGTGAAGGAAAGATAAACTATAGAATGCATAAAAGGATTGATATTACTTATTCCTTAAGAAATTCCGTTTCACATTCAAATCCAGGAGAAGTTTCAAAGGCAGATTGCCAAATAATATTATCTTGTATAAAAATTCTAATAGACGAACACTATTCAAAATAAAGCAAACCTTTTCTTTCTTTTATAGAAGATTCACTAATTTTATCGAATGCGCTTATAAACGCATTAATGTACTTCTCTTTAGACAATTCATTATAGGGATTAGAATACACATCTGTTGTACATTCCAAATGGTAAAGCGCGTCGTATATAATTGCTATTTCATCTTGGGAAAAGTTCACTAAAATCACCTACTTTACACAAATTATAACATATAATTATCGTTTATTGGATAGTTAATAAATAAAAACTATATATCATGGGTACTCCTGTACCCTTATTATTTTTTACTATTTTTGAGGAGGAACTACAAAATGGCTTCATTTACAGTAACAAAACGTAAAAATAAAACGTCATCGTCTTGGCAATACGACGTCAAACACCCTTCTTTTAAGTCAGGCAAAAAACGTAAGTCAGGCTTTAAAACGAAAGCTGAAGCAGTCAATGCAGCACAACAATTAATACGCGATTTAGAAGATGGGAATGCAATTGAGGATAAAACATTTAAGGAGTATTACAATGATTGGCTTGTGATAAAAAATAAGAAAAATTTATCTAAGCGCCAATATTATTGGTATGAACGTTCTATTATTTTGTTTGAAAAATATTTCGGTGCAGGTATGTTAATAAAAAATATCATTCGAACAGAGTATCAGAAATTTTTAAATGATTACGGTGAGGGTCATACTGATGAAACTGTACGAAAAGTGCATGGCTGTTTATCTCGTTGTTTGCGTGATGCATTATATGATGGTTATTTAAAAAAGGACCCTACCTATAATGTGGAAGTCAAAGGAACGAAAAAATCAAAAGAAGAAGCTACAAAATTTATGACAATAAAACAATACGAAAAGTTGATTGAATATTTTAAAAAACGAAATGAAGAAAGTTATATTTTTCTTTTTATTTTAGCAATTACAGGTGCAAGATTTAGTGACGCAATAAATATGGTGGATATAGATTTGAATGAAAAAGACGGTATTATACATTTACGAGGTACTAAATCAGCCAATGCTGATCGCTTTGTAGAAGTTGCTCAAAAAGATATAAAACTTATTAAATCTAAGTTGTCAAACCTCCCGAAACGTGTTGATGGTAAGCTGTTCAAATTAAGTCATACGGCTGTGTCTAAATCGTTCAATCATGCTAAAAAAGAAACTGGATTAAAAGATAACACTATAACACCTTATGCATTACGTCACACGCACACATCTTATTTACTTTCAAAAGGGATACCGATTGAATATATAAGCAAACGTTTAGGACATTATAAAATATCTATTACTCTTGATATTTATTCCCATCTGCTCGACGAACATAAAAAAGAGCAAGGTCAACGTGTCAGAGAATTATTTTCTTGACACTTTTTTGACACTTGCTCTTTGGAAACCTTATTAAATCAAGGGTTTTAAAGTATAATTTACGGAAACGGAGGGATTCGAACCCTCGCGCCGCTTTCGCGACCTACACCCTTAGCAGGGGCGCCTCTTCAGCCAACTTGAGTACGTTTCCATGGCTCCACAGGTAGGACTCGAACCTACGACCGATCGGTTAACAGCCGATAGCTCTACCACTGAGCTACTGTGGATTAATTTTCAATCACAAATACAATTATAGCAACATCAATGAAGAAATCAAGAGAAATTTGTAAAAAAGTTAATAGAACATTTACACTATGCGGATAGATATTCTGTAATCTTTACACTTTGTTTAAAAAATCTCACCCTAACGCACTTTGGCTTAACTTTCCGCTTCTAACCAAGCACTGTTAAAATGTTTAATTTTAACCTATTTATGGCGATAATGCTAAAAATCTACATGTTGCTATGTAATATTAGTTTAGGCTACTCGGCTACAGTCATTCAGGTTCAAGCAGCCTAAACGAAAAACTATGCGGTGTTTTCTAAAGATTTAAAAAATGACTATCATTATTTTTCTTCTCGCTCATGTCTTTTTTAGCTTTTTCTAATAATGCATATTGAGACAAAGCTTCAAAAATATTAAAGCGCTCTTGGCTATAATCAATGGGTTTCTCTGGATTATGCGTTTGGACTTGATTAGATCTTCCCATCAAATAAGCGAAATAAATACAATTTAAAAATTGATGCTTAATGCTATGATGAGAAACATTTAAAATAATGGATTGTTCATTCGCAAAAGTAACTTTGCAGCGCGATCCTTTCATCGATTTTAATTTGACTACATAATGCATGTTAATCCAGCAGTTTTCGGGAACTCTATCGGAATGTGTGGGGAAAAAATAAGTTTGATAAATGGGAGTGAGTAAAATTGGTGTTTTATTGGAGATACTTGCAATACGCTTCGCTTGGCCTTTTCTTCCTGCATAGGTTTCACCATAATGCCTACAACTTCTTTCCATGATACGCTGTGTGCGATCATGAACAACAAACTGTTCACCATCATATCTGAAAACCTCTGTGCTCATGAGAATACCGTCAGGTCCATCGACAGGTCTAAGAAACATATCTCCTTTACAAATGGCGTAGGCTGAATTAAATTTATGGTTCATATTAGAACCCCTCCTATTCGTCAAAAGGTGTAGGTTCTCTCTTTCTAATACTTATTATATGTTTATCTTAATGTAAGTCAATGATAATTAGTTACTAAATATGTTTAATTACACAAATATGTTAAAATTCTGCCTTAATTACTTTAAAAATTCAGAAAACTTATTGCGTTTTATAGCTTCATTCGTTATACTGTTTAATAACTTAATTCATACACAATACACAAAGGAGTGACACATCATGGAAAACCAAACAGATGTAAAAAGACATTTTATTGTAAATTCTGTACACACAATTAACCAGCTTGGTGTTGAACTTGTCATTGAAGAAGCTTTAAAAAATCAAAGAAAGCGAGAGCTTCAACAATTAATTGACACTGCACTGATTGATAGAAATGAACAGGCATTTAACATGTACACTCAAGAATATTTGAAGTTGGAGGAAGTTAACGTTGAGTAATTCCATCACACATTCACTTCCAAATTAAACAGGACTATCCATCATTTATTAATGAATAGTCCTGTTATTTTTATACCATTAACTCAATTAATGCGTCTCGTGGAATATCCCCAAAATAATGGTACATATCATAATCTTTTAGCGCCTCTTCAATCGCATCTTTATGATGAGAAACACCTTCGAGCGCATTTTCTAAATCTGTGACATCCCCCTCACCAAAGAAATCACCGAATATTTTGGCATGCGCAATGCGCCCTTTTTTCACATCTAACTTCAATTGAACAAACCCTTTGTCAAACTTATGTTCTCGCTCAAAGTTATATTTAGGATTTTTGCCATAATTCCAGTCCCATGTTCGATATTTTTCATTACTTAGTTTTTCAATATTTTTCCAATCTTCTTCAGTTAATGGATAGGATTCTACTTCGGCATCGCCAAACAGCTTTTTCAAAATAATTGATTTGAACGTTTCAATATCTAATGGCTCATCTAAAAACTCTTGAATATTCGCCACACGTTTTCGAACAGATTTAACACCTTTAGATTGTATTTTAGCTGGATTAACACGCAATGCATTTTGAACTTCATCCAATTCACTGTTTAACATCAAGGTACCATGACTAAACATCCGGTCCTTAACTTTGACCATTGCATTACCCGATATTTTCGCTTGCCCAACTTGAATATCATTACGCCCTGTTAGCTCTGCTGCCACGCCTAATTCATTTAATACTTCTACGATAGGCTGAGTAAATTTTTTAAAGTTATGAAAGCTATCTCCATCATCTTTAGTAATAAAACTAAAGTTTAAATTCCCAAAATCATGATAAACCGCACCACCACCTGAAATTCGTCTTACCACATCAATGTGATGTGCGTCAATATAAGGTTGGTGCACTTCTTCTATTGTATTTTGATTTTTCCCTACAATAATAGAAGGTCTATTGATATAAAATAAAAAATAGCTGTCATCTTCGTCCATCGGCACTGTTTTCAACACATACTCTTCCATAGCTAAATTTAAAGTTGGATCGGTATGATTGTTGTTACTAATAAATTTCATAATACGTACGCTCCTTTCCCAAAATATGCCCTTATCTCAGTTATGCATGATTCCAGTTATTTTTTCCAATAATTCACCTTAAAATTTCTCATAATGTAACTATTTTAGGAAAAATGACGTAAATTGTTTATTTAAAATGTAAATTTTAGTACAATAAATGCTAGTTAATTTCTAAAGGGGGCTACGATAATGACAATCGCTGAAATAGGAGATATTGTAGAATTCTATGATGGTATAAAAGGAAAAGTGGAAAAGATTAACGACAATTCTGTTATTGTTGACTTAACAATTATGGAGAACTTTAATCAGTTAGATTTACCAGAAAAAACCGTTATTAACCATAAAAGATATAAAATTATTGAACACAAAGGATAAATTCGTATGAAAAAAATAAATAAGTCGCTACTTTGGTTTATACTCAGCTTTATTGCCTTTCACATTATATTATTTATCATGTGGGGTGAACATGAAGTTTATTGGCAGTTGTATACGGGCATCATGCTGATTGCTGGAATTAGTTATGTTTTTTACCAACGTGATTTTGAATCTAAGCGTTTAACGACGTCAATTATTACAGGACTTATTACAGGTGTGGTCCTCGTCCTTGTCCAAGTCATTTTTTCTTGGATTACAAGTGACCTATCCTATACGTCATTAATTCGACAGTTATCGCGGACAGGGGTTTACTTCAAATGGCAAATGCTCGTCACATTGCTTTTTGTTATGCCTTGCCACGAGCTTTATATTCGCTCAATTTTGCAAAAGTCAGTCACGCAGTTGACACATCGCGATTGGCCTGCAATTTTGATAAGCGCATTACTTTCTAGTTCATTTTTTATCTACCTTGATCAATGGTGGATTGTCGTCTTTATATTTATTTGTCAGTTATTCCTCAGTTTAAGTTATACGTATACACGCCGTATTGTCACAACGACAGTAGCCCAAATTGTAGCGGTTGTAATTTTATTAATTTTTCATGGTTAATTTCAACAGCAAATGTTGCCGATTTATAGGCCGTTTGCTGTTTTTTTATACCCGCTTCCCCTTTTACCTTCACCCCCAAAAATATAGAGAATCATGCCTCAATCTATCAAAAATCCTTATAACTTTACGTATACAAATTAAAAATAGCACTGATTCTCAACCTACGACGATTTCGTCAACTACCTATTTTTAAAATCTATTAATTCTAATAAATATATATTTTTTCATTATCAAAAATATCATTACAGTTGTTTAACGTCATTTTTTTAATATCATAAATTTCTATTTAAATATATGTGTTTAATTAAAACCTTTAATTTAACTCTTTGTAATTAACAATCTGTTGTGATAGAATTTTTACACGATTAATTAATCTGTTAATCAATAAATTTGAATTTGGAGATGATAGTTTTATGAACAAGCATTACCCAACTAAGGCTAGAACACTTTCTCGTTTTTCGATTAGAAAATGTTCTGTAGGCACCGCCTCATTCTTAATAGGTACCGTTGCATTTTTTGGTATTCATCACGAAGCATTTGCGGCAGAAAATACGCAACAACCTGTGACTGTTAACCAGTTACAGTCACCAGATAACGAAGATGCATCTAGCACCCAACATGAAACAAATAACGACAGTCCCTCAGCTGATGAAAATGCAACTAAAGAAGCGTCTGCATCACAACCGAAAGATAACGCAAATACTCAGAATGAAAATGTACAGTCTCCTGAAAATCAAGAATCTGTGACAAACACAAATCAAGCAGAACAACAAAGCCCAGAAAAAGCATCAACAGAAAGTGAGCAACCTACAAATTCATCTTCAACAACAAATTCTGCAAATGCCACAACAGAGAACAATCAACCTACGAACTCAACTGAAAAACAACCTTCAACTGAACAGCAACAAACACAATCTAAAGCATCCCCAGATTCAACATCTACTGAAAAAGAAACAACAGATACTCAAAATGTGAATGAACAACCTACAAATACTCAAACAACTAAAGACCAAAATTCAACAGATCAAAATAATGCACCAGAAGAAAATCTTTCAAATTCTAGTACTCCTCAAAAGGATACGACACCATCTCCCCAATCTGTTGAATCTTCGGACACGAACAGTCAAAATGCATCTACAGAAAGTGTATATGCGACGACTTCACCTACGACATCTTCAGAACTCAAAAAAGTTAAAGGGACAACGAAATTACGTGCTGTAAGTAAAAATGAAGCGCAACCTGTCGCAGCAGGTGGTTCAAATGTAAATGATAAAGTCAAAGCTACAGATATCTCTACATCTGAAACTTATATTGAACCGAACAACTCAGGGAGCTATTATTTGAGAAGTAAATTCAGCATTGATGGTCAAGTAAAAAGTGGCGACTACTTCACAGTAGAAATGCCAAATACAGTCAACGTATTTGGAGATACACGTTTTAATCCTAAGCATCAAGAGAAAATTAAAAATGCGGATGGTCAAGTGATAGCTTTAGGTGATTACGATGTCCAAAATCATCGTATGACTTATACCTTCACTGATGCTGTAAATAATTTAACGAACATCTCAGGTCAGTTTAATTTAACACAGTTTATGGATCGTAAAGTTGCAACAGACTCAAAAGTCTATCCTTTGAACTACAAAGTTGCGGATGAAAGTTTAGATACACAAATCACTGTAAATTATGGTCAATATTACTACGTTGGCGATTCTAACCTTAAATCAATGATTACGCTCGAAGATCCAGATAAAGGCGATTATGAACAATACATTTATATCAATCCGTTGCAACGCAAAGCTAACGGAACAGTTGTGGCTCTTCAATCTTATCAAGATGATCCAGCTAAAAGTAATGGTCAATTAGATCCTCAAAATTCTAAAATCCAAATTTTCAAAGTCGGTCCTAATGACAAACTAAATGATAGTTTTGGTGTAGAAGATAGTCAGTATCAAGATGTTACGAACCAATTCAAAGTTTATTATTATGATAATGGTAAAGCCTATATTAATTTTGGCGATTTAAATGGTGCGCGTTATATTATTAAAGTGACAAGTAAGGAAAAACCTGATTCTAAAGCTGATCTTAACTTACGCTCATCGATGTACACTCAAAATCAATATCGCCAATACGATCGTTTAACTTGGGATAATAACATCTTAAAAAGTAGTTCAAGTGGTACAGCTGATGGCTCACAAGCTGTCTACTCACTCGGTGATAAAGTTTGGGAAGATTCAAACAAAAATGGGATTCAAGATAATGATGAACTCGGCATCCCGGGTGTAAAAGTCACATTAAAAGACAGTAATGGTACAGTTATTGAAACGACAGAGACAAATGCAAATGGGAAATATTCTTTTGATAATCTACCTAACGGAACTTACAAAGTCGATTTTGAAACACCTAACAATTACTCACCAACTACGCCAAATGTAGGCAATGACGCTCTAGATTCTGATGGACCAGCTGATGCTTTAGCAATAATTAGTGATGGAAACAATTTAACAGTTGACCAAGGTTTCTATAGAACAGAAAAACCTAAATATAATGTGGGTGATAAAGTTTGGGAAGACACAAACAAAGATGGTATTCAAGATGATAACGAACCTGGTATTGCCAACGTAACCGTTACACTTAAAGATGCAGATGGCAATATCATCGGTACAGAAGTGACTGACGAGAATGGTAAATATTTATTTAAAGATGTTACAGAAGGTGAATATACTATAGACTTTGAAACACCTAATGGCTATACACCAACAATTACAGGTCAAGGCTTTTTAAATAGTGACTCAAACGGTACGACAGCAAAGATTCTAGTTGATGATAATGATCTGACTATCGATAGTGGCTTTTATAAAGTAATTCCAGATGAGCCGGACAACCCAGGTAATCCGGACCAGCCGTCACCAGATGAGCCTGATCAACCGGGCAATCCTGATCAGCCGTCACCAGATGAGCCTGGTCAACCGGGCAATCCTGATCAGCCGTCACCAGATGAGCCTGGTCAACCGGGCAATCCTGATCAACCATCACCAGATGAACCTGATCAACAGGGCAATCCTGATCAACCATCACCGAACGAACCAAATGATCCAGGTAATCCGGACCAACCATCACCGAATCAACCAGACAATCCGGATCAGCCATCACCGAATCAACCAAATGACCCAGGTAATCCGGACCAACCATTACCGAACGAACCGAATGATCCAGGTAATCCGGACCAACCATTACCGAATGAACCGAACCAACCTGGTAATCCAAATCAGCCATCACCAAATATGCCAAATGAACCAGGAATGCCAGGACAACATGAAACGACTCTATCTCCTGCACAGCATATGACTCAATCAAATGCTTCAAATCATGAAGGGATGAATGAACAGCAAAAATCTAAAGCATTACCGAAATCCGGTCAAACTTCTTCAAATCAAGGTATGCTGTTTGGTACTTTATTAGCTGGATTAGGTAGTTTATTCTTATTACGTAAACGTCGTCACCGTCAAGATAAATAATCTTCACGTTTTTCTGATATGGTAACGATATTTTGTAAATGAAACCCCTACTTCATTTCATTACAAAACATCAACTTTATCCTAAAGAAACCCCATAAGTTCTAAGCACTTTCGCTTAGTCTTACGGGGTTTTTATTATAAACCGGTAATGGACATATTCGACTTAGGTCTTTTAATTTCTAACTGTTGTTTAAGAATTTTCGCAATTAGCTCTGGCATCGTTACTGGATAAGTTTGATGTAATGTCACATCTTGTAAAATTTCCTTATAGTGACGATAAATATAATCTGTCATGACAATGCGATAACTATAATCTTCACGTAAACCGAACTGTGTCACGCGATGATATGGCGGCTGATTGATATCAATTGTGAAATCAAAACCTGACCAAAATAAAAAGTGCGTCGGATCCATGTCACCAACAGTTAAATAGTTGTCATCCCATTCAAGGTGGGCTACGCTTTCTTCAATGAGCTGTTTAATAACGCTCCCTTTCAGTGTCATATCCATTGGCTTATCAGGATGTGGGTACATATTGTATATGTCTTCATTTTTCAAGACACCTTTTAAACCCGTCGCATTAGGTAAAGGCAAATTGACGCATGTCATGTTTGCTTCCAATTCTTGAACGAGACTTTCATGTAATAATTGGATGTATGGATGTGGTTGAACAAGGAGCTCATGAAGATGTGAAAAACACATATCTATATCGTGATGATGAATGGATTCATTTTTCCAACTTCTCACCGCTTTTCGGTCATAATGTGTTAAATCTAACAGTGACTGATCCTCTTCATATTCGTTTAAAGAGACAATTTCAGGCTCCATTTCGAGCAGTTCAAATGAATTCCGTCTTTTACGAAATTTAACATTTACATGCACTAAATTCTCAGCATTTTGTCCCGCTTGAACAAATAGCGTTTCACCGTCATTTTCAATTACTGTCTCATGTTGATGCCCTGTTATCATTAAATCAATGATTCCCACTTGTTTCATAATCATTTCTGCTTGATTCTCACCTTGTGATTTCGAATCATGACTTAACTTAGATAATCCTCCATGATACAATACAATCAAAAATTCAGGTTCTACCGTTTCGTAAATATAACGAATCCATCTTTTAGCAGCTACAGTTGCTTTCTCTACTGTAACATCTGATTCCATTTCTATATTTTCATTTTTCATTAGCCCTTCTGAAGTTAAACCCACAACCGCAATTTTTAAACCATTAATATTTTTCACCATATAAGGCGTTGAAAAATAAGGTTCTCTTGTTCTTGAGTATTCAATATTAGCTGATAACCAAGAAAAGCGTGCAAGTGCTATAGAGCGGTTTAAAAAGTCCAAACCATATTTAAACTCATTCGAACTTATCCCGCTTGCATCATATGCCATTGCATTCATAAGTTTAATCATCGGATGGCGTTTATATGGTGCAATGACGGCATAATAAAACGCAGTGATACTTCCAGCTAAATTACCACCATTATCCAATAAGACGACATGGTCATATTGACGTCTTACTTCATTAATATATGTACCTGCCCGATAAATATTTGAACGCTCACTTTCATTTAAAATATGACTATGCATATCAGACGTCGCAATAATCTGGATATTCATTTCATCATGCTGACTCATTGCTTTCACCCCAATCATTATTATTCAATTCGTATTTTACCATATTTTTTAACCCTTTAACGATTGAATAAAAAAAATCCTCTTTCATTAATAAACACAATCAAATTCAATAGCCCTTGATTAAACTGCACCTTATTAATTATATATCTATTTTCAGTTATTCATTTTACTATAAAAATATTTTTATTTTTTTAACAAATTCTCATACATCTTCAGACCTATTTTCTTGTATTTTTATCCTTTTTTACAAGAAATGAATTGACTTTCAGAAAATATTAACTTAAATTAACTTTATCGGATTAAATTACATTATCAAAACGTCATGAATCATTACACGAAAGGTGAATATTGTTTATGAATTTCAATCGCTCATCTGTTAGATTCGTCGCCTTAACGTTACTTTATTTTGCTATTATGTTGACTTTGTACTTTATATATGGCAATGGCGATGCGCATAACACATTTATTTATAATGATTTTTAATATTAAAGGAGCTAAAACATGAAAGATGTTTTAAAAATGATTGCACAGTACAGTCAGACACAGCCTAATGATATCGCCGTTCAACATCGTGGTGAATCATTAAGTTATTTAGAATTAGAAACATACTCGAACCGCTTAGCGGCACAACTCTCAAATAGCAGCGCACCAGTTGTTGTATATGGTCATATGTCACCATTTATGATTGTGGGTATGATTGCTGCACTTAAAGCAGGATGTGGTTATGTCCCAATTGATCAATCCATCCCTGCAAATCGTATTTCTCATATTTTAGAGAAAGTTGTACCGCAATATATTATTAATACAACTGACGCAACAATAGGTCAACACGTATCAACTGAATATTTTATTCAAGATATTCAATCATTCACAGAAGAGGTACCCTTCACATCGATTAAAGGTGATGCAATTGCCTACACCATCTTTACATCTGGATCAACAGGGATGCCAAAAGGTGTCGAAATTTACTACGATAGTCTCGTTGAATTTGCAAACTGGGTGGATTCACTTAATCAATATGGAACTAAAGATGTTTGGGTCAACCAAGCACCGTTTTCATTTGATTTATCAGTAATGGCCATCTATCCTTGTTTACTTTCAGGAGGCACACTGTTACTCATTGATAAAGAAATGATTGCTGCACCTAAATCTTTATATGAATTGTTCCAAAGTGAACGAATTAATGTTTGGGTCTCCACACCATCATTTATGGAAATCTGTTTGATGCTTCCTCAATTTGATGCTAATGGCATGGAAGGGCTTCGAACGTTTTTATTTTGTGGTGAAGTTTTGGCACATCGTACAGCTAAAACATTGTTAAATAAGTTTCCAGATTCTTATTTATACAACACATATGGTCCTACAGAAGCCACTGTTGCCATCACGAGTGTGAGAGTCACACAATCTTTATTAGAACAATATGACACTGTACCTGTTGGTGTACCAAGACCAGGTACCACGTTAAGTGTAACTGATGAAGGCGAATTAATCATCAAAGGAAACTCGGTAAGTGCAGGTTATTTGAAAGATCCTGAAAAGACGGAAAAAGCATTCTTTAAAGAAGATGCACAACGCGCTTACTATTCAGGTGATCGCGCTGTACATCAGGATGAGATGTGGTTTATTAAAGGTCGTATCGATAACCAAATCAAATATAACGGCTATCGTATGGAACTTGAAGAAATCGAATCAAGAATGAACCTTTTACCATTTATCAGTGCTTCAATGGTAGTCCCTATTTATAAAAGAGGTAAGATTGTTTATCTTACAGGGGTTGTAAAATTGAATGCTGAAGGCGCTCATTTTGAAGACATTAGCCATGAAATCAAGACGCGTCTAAAAAAAGAATTACCTGACTATATGATTCCTAAAAAAATCGAGATTGCTGATGAAATGCCATTGACAAACAATGGTAAATTAGACCGCAAACGAATTAATGAGGTATATCAATCATGACGCCATACACTAGTTTTCATTTCTTTGTGATTGCACTCATTGTTTTACTCCCTGTTATTATATTAGGGTTATTCGGAAAAAGGTCTAAAGTATACAATTTTATCAGTACAGCAATCATGATTGTCATTATATTTGCTGACAAAAAACATAACTTATTTGGAATTAGCTATATAAGTTATCCACTAATAAGTTTCATTGCGTATATTTTATGGCAAACTTTGATTATTAAAGTTTATGAGCGGATGACTTCACAAAATCGCTCAACATCTTACTATGTCTTAGCTTTAGTTTTATCGATTGCACCATTATTTATGGTTAAACTTTTACAAAGTTCATGGCTTGGTAAAGGACAATTGCATATGCATAGTTCAAAACTTGTTGAATTATTTGCATTCCTTGGTATTTCTTATATCACATTCAAAAGTGTTCAATTGATTATGGAAATTCATGACCATACACTCAAAGAAAAAGTAGACGTCATAAAGCTGATTCAGTTTATTTCATTCTTCCCTACGATTTCTTCAGGTCCAATTGATCGCTATCGTCGCTTTAAGAAAGATGATGATAAAGAACTTACAAAAGAGCGTTATCGTCAACTACTAGGCAAAGCCATTCATTTTATTATGCTTGGTTTTCTTTATAAATATATCATTGCCCATGTTATACAAAACTATGGGGTTACACCTTACACAGGACATCTAGAAACATTTGGGGATTACTGGTTCTATATGTATACTTACAGTTTCTATCTATTCTTTGATTTTGCTGGATACAGTTTATTTGCGATTGCATTAAGTTATATCTATGGCATCGAAACACCGATGAACTTTAATCAACCTTTCCGTGCTAAAAACATCAAAGACTTTTGGAATAGATGGCATATGACTTTATCATTCTGGTTCCGTGACTGTATTTACATGCGTTTTGTGTTCTTTATGGCAAAGAAAAAATACATTAAATCAACGTTCCATGTTTCTAATATCGCATTTTTACTTAACTTTGGTATTATGGGGCTTTGGCATGGATTTGAATGGTTTTATGTCGCGTATGGCCTCTATCACGCATTGCTATTTTTCCTTTATAACTACTATGAAAAATGGCGTAAGAAACGTTTTGGCAAATGGAATCACCCTGTCATCAATGTATTAAGCATTGTGATCACATTCCACTTTGTTGCATTCGGCTTTTTAATTTTCTCAGGCCAATTAATTTAATGATTAAAACTTAATTTACAAGGAGCGATATTTATGGATTTTAATGAAAAAGTTTTAGATATTATTGCGGAAGTTGCAGAAGACGATGTTGTAAAAACAAACCCTGACATTCAACTTTTCGAAGAGGGTATTATGGATTCTTTACAGTCAGTTCAATTATTAGTTGCTTTTCAAGAGGAACTTGATATCGAAGTATCAATTATGGACTTTAATAGAGAGGATTGGGCAACGCCAAATCAAATCATTAACGAATTGGCAAAATTACGATGAAATCAAAGCAACATTACTTCATTGCATTTTTAACAAGTATCGTATTATTTGTTGTCTTTATATTGTTACCAGCAAAATGGTTTGTTCCACCTCACCTCTCAAGCCAATTACCTAAATATCAAGTTGCTAATGACAGTAACATGTTAAAAGGTGAATATTTACAAACTGACATGCTTAAAGACTCACATTATTACCCTGTATATGGTTCAAGTGAACTTACAAAAGATGATCCTTTTCAACCAGCATTATTACTTAAAGGACATACAAAAGATTTATTTTATATGGGTATCGGCGGTTCGACGGACCTGATTCAAGTGATGACATTGGGCGCTCAATATGATCATTTGAAAGACAAAAAAATGACAGTGATTGTTTCACCTCAATGGTTTACTAAACATGGATTAACTGAGTTAAACTATCAAGGGCGTTCTTCTAAGTTACAAATCAACAGTATTTTTGAAAATCCACATATTCCAAATGATATCAAAGTGCGTTTTGCAAAACGCTTATTGCACTTTAAAGATAATAAAGATAATGAGTTTTTAAAAAATATGGCTACTCAACATCATTCAGATGGTCATTTCTTAAATCCTTTATATGAGAACCATCTGGAAAAAATGGAAGCGATACGTGCTTATTTACCGATTCATCACACGAATAAACTTCCACAACTGTTAGAAGAACACAAGAAACAACCATTAAACTGGAATAAATTAGACGAAAACGCTTTAGAATATGGAAAAAGTCAAAGTCAAACAAATCCATATCACATTAAAGATAAATATTGGAAAAAATTACAGAAGAAAAAATCTGTAAGCCGTCAACATGAATTCCATACAAATTCAGTTGAATATGACGACCTCGCTTTACTCGTAGATACGTTAAACCACTCAGGTGCAGACGTGCAATACGTACTCTTACCTGTTAATGGTAAGTGGTATGACCATATCAATCTTCCAAAAGAAAGAAGATTGCCGGTTACTCAAAAAATAGTAAAAACAATTGAGGCTCATCATGGCCATGTCGTAGATTTATCAGATAAAGATTATGAACCTTACTATATGAGTGATGCCGTTCACGTTGGTTGGCGTGGTTGGGTTGATGTGACACGTCACATTGACGAACATATTCATTCTAAAAATTAATCATACTTCCTTAAAAGTATGAAACATAAAAAGGACCTCCAAAATAAGATGGAGGTCCTTTTTATAGATTAAAATAGATTGCTACTTTCAAAGAAATAATGCAAAGTTACCCTTTTAACCAATCTGAATTCTTTCTTTTGGATAATGATATTTTGATGGTTCACGGTTACCACTAATCATGATGATAAATGAGATTAAACCTACACGACCGATAAACATTAAAACCATCAACACAACTTTTGAGACATTGCTTAACTGCGAAGTAATCCCCGTAGATAACCCACACGTACCAAAGGCAGACATAATTTCAAAATAAATTTTAACAAATTCAATATGACTTCCTTCTGACAGAATGATTATAAACATCCCTAAAAACGTGAGCATTATCGCGATACAGAACACTGCAAATGAGCGTTGAATATCTTGATTATGGATTTCTCGATTAAACACTTTAATTGAGGATTTCTCAGCATTCGGCTTGTAATTAATCACAAATAAAATAATAATCGCAAAAGTCGTTGTACGTATACCGCCACCAACAGAACTTGGAGAGGAACCGATAAACATCAATGCACCCATTAATAAGTTGGTTGCATCTGAAAATTGAGAAACGTCGAATGTCTCTAATCCCGCACTTCGCGTTGTCACAGACTGAAACATGGCATAAAACAAAGTTTTGTGCCAAGATTCGTGTGCAAAAACACCACGACCTTCAATCATTAAAATACCGAGTACACCAGCGATCAATATCATTAAATAAGTGACGGTCGTAACTTTCGTAAATAAAGAGAATCTAAAATTAGGTATTCTATTTTTAATATAAGCTTTAATCTCCAATAACACAGGAAAACCAATTGAGCCTAATACGATCAGAAACATAACAATCGTTTGGACAAAGTAGTCATTCGCGTATGGAATGAGTGAATCACCTGTTATATCGAGACCTCCGTTCGTTGTTGCTGAGATAGAAACAAACACACCTTGTAAGATAGCCTCTTTGATGTTATGAATGTCACGATAAAAATAAAATGCTAACAGTGTTGCCCCTACTAACTCAATCACTAAAATTGCTCTTACAATATCTAAAATTAACTTAACTGTCCCACTCATCGATTCTCTGTTATTATCCAACATAATGAGTTGACGCTCTCGAATTCCAATATGCTTTCCTAATACAACCCATAATAATGTACCAATCGCCATTACACCGATACCGCCAATGTTAAGGATAATCAATAAGACAATGTAACCAAAGGCAGAATATGTTTCTGAAATGTTTATCGGTGTTAACCCCGTTACACTTACACCCGAAACAGCGACAAACAAAGTATCGATGGGTGCTACTTTGACACCAGGCTTATGTACACCCGGCAAATTCAACAGTAAAAACGCACCAACGATAGCGACAAGGTAATATAAGACAATCCCTTGCTGTGGGCTCGATCTTTTCAATAAAAATTTGACTATGGACAAAGCCATTCACCCCAAAGCTAATTCAATTTATATGAGATTTGCTTAACCTCACCTTCACGTATCACTTTTAATTTTAATGCTTCTTTCAAGTTTGTATGCTCAAATAATTTTTGTCGATAGGCCAATTTATCTTTAACCGGCTTACCATCTAATTCTACTATGACATCACCCTTTTTCAACCCTGAATTTTGAGCAGAACTGTCATCGTCAATATTACTCACCATTACGCCTTCTGTTAAACTTTTATTCACGTTATAATCATCTTTTGTTGCATCTGTCACATCGATGACATTATCTAACTGAAGATGTGTATTTGGATGTTTGATTTCACCATCTTTTTCGAGCAATTTTGCTGTATGTATCGCTTGATTAATAGGAATCGCGAAACCCATACTTTGTACATTCGGCATACTAATTTTTAGTGATGCTATCCCGATCAGTTCACCATTTTGATCAACAACGGCACCGCCAGAATCACCTGGATTAATCGGTGCATCCACTTGAAAGGCACTTAATAGTGTATCGTATTCATTATCTTTATCGATGTCAACAGGTACATCTCTATTGAGACCCGATACGATGCCTTCTCCAACTGTATTTTGAAAATCTAAACTTAAAGGATTTCCTACTACAATCACAGGCTCACCTAAAATTAAAGCACTTGAATCGCCTTGTTTAATTGGCTTTAAAACATCGCCTTTAGGTGCATGAACGGTCATGACTGCAAGATCAGACCATTTGTCTTTTCCTATTACTTTACCCATTGCGGTTTGATGGTCGCCAAATGTTAATTCATGCTTTTCTCTATCACCGACGACATGGGCATTCGTCAATATATAAAGGGTGTCGTCCACTTTTTTGTAGACGACACCTGATCCGCTTTCTTTTTCTTCTTGCGTTTGTTGCTTAGCATCTTGAACTGTATCTGGTGTACTCTTACTATTATTTTCTATAGATACCACGGATTTAACTGCGAGATTTGCGTTTTCCATCGTTTTAGTAACCGTTTTGTTTGTACCTTTTTGATGTTGCTGTTCTTGAATCGCTTGTTTGACATTGTCATTTTCACTTTTATTCACATTATTAAATATTGCAAATAATAAAATGACCACTAAAATAATCGCTAATATAATGAGAATTTTAGCCCATTCTCTAGAAAGAAATTGCGTGATTTTTTCAGTCCAATCGCGCTTCGTTGAGTACTGATGCTTCGGAGGATGTTCTTGTTGGTGTTTGTCAGGTGTTTCAGTCATTGCGTCTTGATGATCATCTTGATTTTCTTTGTCATCCACTTGTTTGGATGATTGCACCTGTTCAGACCTTTCTTGTTGTGTCTCTGCATCTTTATGATTTGATTGCTCTGCTTCACTGCCATTAATTGACACAGACGATGTTTCCTGAATCGGTCTTGAAGCTTCTTTGTTTGGTTCTGTTTCGTGCTTCACTTTGTTTTGGGACTTATCACCATCATCATGAGTAATTTTTTCAATGCGTGCTTTGCGTAGATTGTCTTTCACACGCTCTTCATTATTTTTAACTTGAGCCTTTTCCTTTTCAGCTTTGAGCGCATTTTCTTCTTCTTCTGCCTTCAATCTGGCTTCACGCTCTTCATTATGAAAAAACTCACGTCTTTTTCTTTTATATAGATGTCTCGGAATCACATGTTTTTTATCCTGATCCATTGCACGCCCTCCTTATGTTGCTCTCACTCTATTATGACATATCAGCGCTTAAATTTCTGTAAAATTCACTTTTTAATATCAAAAATCCTAAATCCTTCGTTACAAGATACATTATCAAAACGGTATGAAACCAATTGCGTTCAAGACTCAAAAAGTAAATCTTAATCTCTCATAGCATAAGTCTTTTTTAAGAAGAAAGGGTCCGAACAATCCTTTGTTCGAACCCTGTATATCAAGATTTGATTTTAACATGTTAATGTTTTTGATCTTTTTTATTTTTAACCATTGATGTGAACCATCCGATAACGACAAGTCCAATCATCACTGTCCAGAATATAATTTGCCATGTTGCTGAGTGTGGGAAATCGTGTGGAATTAATCCGATGTCATCATGCGCAAGTACTAGGATGACAAGTTTAATACCAACCCAACCTACAATTGCGAAAGCCGCACCTTCTAGGCCAGGATATTTATTTAATAACTCAACAAAGAATGTGGCTGCAAAACGCATTAAAATGACACCAATTAATCCACCCACAAACATAACCGCAAATTGACCGGCATCCATACCACCGAAGTGGACACCAATTTTTGGCAATGTCACGGCAATTGCTAATGCTGCCAGCATTGAATCGATGGCAAACGCAATATCTGCAAATTCAACTTTAGCCACAGTTAACCAAAACGCTTTAGCGCTTACTTTTTTCTCTACACCCTCATCGTCATAATGATGATCATCATTGTCAGGGTACTCGTGGCCTTTATCTTTAGTTTTGAAAAACTCATATAGATTTTTAGTGGACATGTATATTAAATAAGCTGCACCTAACGCTTGAATCCACCAGAAATTAGCTAAAATACTAATCAAGAATAAAGCAATAAAACGAAATACAAAAGCACCTAACAAACCATAGAAGAGGGCTTTTTTACGCTGTTCTGGTGGCAAGTGCTTAACCATAACAGCCATTACGATGGCGTTGTCAGCTGCTAATAAGCCTTCTAAAAAGACTAAAACCAATACAACCCATCCGTAAGTTAATAACAAACTTGGATCCATTGCAAGATCACTCCTTCGACTTTTATCAGTAATTGAAATATGACAAAAAGTTTTTATAAACACTCAATATATCAATAGTCATTTGATTAAGCGTCTCTGTTACTGTCTTTATGTCACAGACATAATTAAAGAGACCCATGCTAAATCAATAGCAAAGGTCTCACTTAGCACAAACAGATGCCCGCT
Organism: Staphylococcus coagulans; assembly: GCF_002901995.1. Lineage (GTDB taxonomy): Bacteria > Bacillota > Bacilli > Staphylococcales > Staphylococcaceae > Staphylococcus > Staphylococcus coagulans. The sequence continues at coordinate 38,811 of NZ_PPQN01000017.1, forward strand.
TCACCGGAAGAATCACTGTTCTTCGTAATGACGACAAAGCGTTATTAACGATTGACACGTTAATCAAGTTACTCCCCTCTGACCAAAGTCAGTCACAGGTATTTAATTATGATGTAAACATTATACCCAATTTTCTATCAAAATAACAATACAAAAATAATTTTTTCACTCTTTAAAGTACACGTCCCACTTCTTACAGTAAACTATACAGTTTAATTTCTGGGAACTTTTCTTCAAACCAACGTGTCGCAAAATCATTTTCGAATAAAAAGACTTTATTGTCGTAACGATCATTAACAAGAATTGAGCGACTAGTACTCATCTTGTCTTGAACATCTTCTTCGTTTTCAATCCAACGTGCAATCTTTTTACCTACAGGCTCCATGACCACGTCAACATTGTATTCATTTTTCATACGATGCTCAAACACTTCAAATTGAAGTTGACCCACAGCACCTAAAATAATTTGATTGGTATGCGGAGATTTATAATATTGAATTGCCCCTTCTTGTACCAATTGTTCAATCCCCTTATGGAAATGTTTTTGTTTCATGACATTTTTTGGCGATACTTTCATAAATATTTCTGGTGTGAATTGCGGTAATGCTTTGAAATGGAACTTCTGATTATCGGCCACTAACGTATCTCCAATTTGGTAATTACCTGTATCATATAAACCGATAATATCTCCTGCTACAGCGTGGTTGACTGTCTCTTTGTCATCTGCCATAAAGCTTGTTGAACGTGTGATTTTCTGCTTTTTACCTGTTCTTTGGAGTGTGACATCCATGCCTCTTTCAAAAGCACCACTTACTACGCGCATAAAAGCGATGCGGTCTCGATGTTTAGGATCCATATTGGCTTGAATTTTGAAAATAAATCCAGAAAATTGTGGGTCGAAAGGACTCACTTCAACTTCTTCTTCAGTTTGACGCGCATGAGGCATTGGCGCATAATCGACATACGCATTTAAGAAGTTTTGCACACCAAAATTCGCAAGGGCAGAACCAAAAAATACTGGTGTTAAATCCCCTTTCATAAGTGCTTCTTCATCGAAGGTTTCGCCTGCTTCATCTACTAACATGAGTTCTTCAATCGCTTGTTCAAATAAACTATCATTCGCGATAGGATGTGACTCTTCAAGTTCATAATCTTGATTGATGTGTAACACATTTTCTTCATCTCTGAAAGGCTCAATTGTACGTGTTGCACGGTCAATAATACCAAAGAACCCTTGTCCCATACCGATTGGCCAATTCATTGGATAAGTTTCAATCCCTAGCGTCGTTTCTATTTCATCTAACAATTCAAAAGGCTCTTTCCCTACACGATCGAGCTTATTAATAAATGTAAAAATAGGAATACCTCTCATTTTACAAACTTTAAAGAGTTTCAAAGTTTGTGGCTCAATTCCTTTCGCACAGTCAATAACCATCACTGCACTATCTACGGCCATTAATGTACGGTAGGTATCTTCTGAAAAATCTTCGTGTCCGGGTGTATCGAGAATATTGATTTTAAAATCATCATAATCAAATTGCATGACTGAACTTGTTACAGAAATCCCACGTTCTTGTTCTACTTTCATCCAGTCACTTGTCGCAAATTTACCTGTTTTTTTACCTTTGACTGTACCTGCTTCTCGAATAGCACCACTAAAATATAATAATTTTTCTGTTAATGTCGTTTTCCCAGCGTCCGGATGCGATATAATCGCAAAGGTCTTCCGAGACGTCACTTCTTCTTTAATACTCATCTTAAATCTCCTTTTAATTATACTTCTTGTATCCAACGTGTGATGCGTAAAGCTAAAACTTCCGCTTCTTGTTCATCAATAACATTAAATAAATGCATCAATAAGTGTTCTGTTAGCGTTTCTCCAAACATTGTATCGTCAACTTGAATTGACCAATGTAAGTCAGGTATAGAAACGAGAATATAGCCTTCACCTTTATTATGATAAAGCCATACTTTTACTGAAAGATGCTCACTATGGCTTTCTCTAATCTTCACTTGGACCACCACCAAATTTTTGATAAGCTGCCTCTAATCCAATCAAATCATCTCGATGCGGTACTTTGATATGACCTGGCATAATTTGATAAGGCTCTCTTCCTTTCGAAGCAAGTACAACGGTATCTCCGGGTTCAGCAACTGCAATCGCATGCCGGATGCCTTCAGCGCGATCTGTAAATTCTACGTAATTATCATGCGTTGCGCCTTTTGCGAGCTCAGCTGTTAACATTTTAGGGTCATCATTTGCTGGATTGTCAGGTGTAAAAATGACATAATCCGCTCGAGATGCGACACGTCCCATTTCAGGAGTCTTCGTCAAATCACGTTCTCCTGCCATACCTACTAAAAATATTAATTTTTGTTTTACAAAAGGTTGCACGGCATCGATAAGTTTAGACATGCCGTCAGCCGTATGCGCGTAATCAATAATTAAATCGATAGGTAATGAAGGATCTAATACTTCTAATCTGCCTTCTACAGGTTCAAGGTCAGCAACGATTTTAGAAATCGTGTCGAGGTCTGTGCCTTTAACCCAAACGCCTATCATCGCTGCCATTAAATTTGAAATATTAAAGCGTCCAACATAAGGTGATTTAACAGGATATGTACCGAATGGCGTTACAAAATCAAACGTCACCCCTTGCAACGTTTCAACAATATTTGTTGCCATAAATTGTGCCTCATTGTCTATGCCATATGTCATACTTTCATATGGCGTTACCGATTTTAAATAGTTTGAAAAAGCGTCATCTGCATTGATAACAGCATATTTATCACGGCTAAGGTCTTGACCGAGTTGACTAAATAATAATGATTTAGCATGTCCATATGCTTCCATCGTGCCATGAAAATCTAAATGATCTTGCGTTAAATTAGAAAAAATAGCAACATCAAATTCCACACCACTTAAACGCCCTAAACTTAAGCCATGTGAGGATACTTCTAAAGTCATTGCTTCGGCGCCAGCTTCAACAGCTTCGTGTATTTTCTTAGTAAGTACAACGGTTTCTGGCGTCGTATTTTCACCTTTTGTTAATGTTTCATTAATTTGAAAGCCGTTCGTACCGAGATAGGCACTTCCTTTTCCAAGCTTTCTATAGATGTGATGAATCATTGTCGCAATTGAAGTCTTTCCATTTGTCCCTGTCACACCGATTGTTGTTAAATGTTGACTTGGAAAATCATAAATATGATGTACGAGATGACTCGCAACACGTAACGTATCCGGTACAATCACTTGTGTGACATCACCTTCTAGCTCTAATAATCTATTCACCACGACCACTTGACATCCTTGATCAACAACATTTTGTGCAAAACGATGGCTGTCAACAGTATAGCCCTTAGACGCTACAAAAATACTTCCGGCTTTCGCTGTCCGAGAATCAGTCGTAATATCATTTATGTCTCTATCTAAACTTCCTATGACTTGTTTTATTAATATATTTTCGAACAATTGTTGCGCGTTCACAGACATCTCTCCTTTTTTGATATACGCATATATTATACACTTTTCTCTCGTGAGAACGAGAATGAAAAGTTAATTTCATTTGAGATTTCTTCTTAGACAATACAAGGTTATCACTTCATACTCAACCGTTTTGAGGCCATACTCAGCGTACATTATGATTTCAGCGCGTGAGTTAGTTCACATCGTGTTAAACATTTTAAGCGATAAAAAAGATTACCTTCTACATTTTAAGGGTAAATAAAATTAACTTTAGTCCTTGATTTTAATACGTCCGCAGCCCTAAATCTTTAAATTACTATTGTGCCGAGTTTTGTTGTATATTAAGATAATATAATGAAATTGTCGCCGATTTTAGGTGTTATTTGTTTTTTCTTTCTATTATACTATGTATTAAAAAATAACATTAAATATTTTATGAACATATATACTGTTTATTTTAACATTTTAAGATTTTTGTAATAAATCTTTTAATTTTTTCACAAATAACCCAAATTGCGATACACTTACATAGAAAAGTAATAAGTCTGAATATCTCGGAGGGTGGCTATCATGGTAGCTCAAAAGAAAAAAATATTGATTATCACGGGATCATTTGGTAATGGTCATATACAAGTGACAAATAGTATTATTGAAGAACTCAGTCATATGAATCTTGAACATCTTACAGTGATAGAACATGATTTATTTTTAGAAGCACATCCTATTATGACATCAATCTGTAAGAAATGGTATATCAATAGTTTTAAATATTTTCGTCGTATGTATAAAGCATTTTATTATAGCCGCCCAGACCAGTTAGATAAATGTTTTTATAAATATTACGGTTTAAATAAATTATTAAACTTACTATTAAAAGAAAAACCAGATTTAATTTTGTTGACGTTCCCAACACCTGTCATGTCAGTTTTAACAGAACAATTTAATATGAACATCCCTATTGCCACTGTTATGACAGACTATCGCATGCACAAAAACTGGATTACACCTTATTCTGCACGATACTATTTAGCAACAGAAGATTTAAAAGACGAATTTGCGAGTGTTGGCATTCCAAGAGAAACACTTAAAGTCACTGGTATTCCTATTTCAGCACGGTTTGAAGACCGTATCGATCGAGAAGTATGGCTGACTCAACATCATTTAGACCCAAAAGCACAAACAATTTTAATGTCTGCAGGCGCCTTTGGTGTATCTAAAGGGTTTGAACAAATGATTCAACGTATCATTGATGAAAGTCCAAATGCCCAAGTAGTCATGATTTGTGGTCGCAACAAAGAATTAAAACGTCAATTAAGTAAAGCATTTAAAGGGAATCGCCATGTTTTAATTTTAGGTTATACGAACAATATGAACGAGTGGATGGCGTCAAGTCACCTCATGATTACGAAACCTGGTGGTATTACAATTTCAGAAGCACTTACTCAAAAAGTGCCAATGATTTTCTTAAATCCTGCACCAGGTCAAGAACTTGAAAATGCTTTATACTTCGAACAAAAAGCATTTGGAAAAATTGCAGATACACCTTCTGAAGCGATTGATATCGTCACACATCTTACACGTCATCCTAATGAAATCAACGCAATGATTCAAAATATGGCAGAAGCACGTCAACCTAATGCAACACAACGTTTATGTCAGGATTTACTCGACCTACTTTATAACGCATCACAATGTGAAACTGTTTATGGAAAGGTGCCTTTATATGCAAAACTACTCGTCAAATAAAATGACTATGAGAAATTTTTATATTCTCTTAGTTATTTTATTTTTGATGGAATTTGCGCGAGGAATGTACGTACTGAGTTATTTACCACTATTGCCAACAGCAACATCGATTGCAGTCAGTATCACTTCAATTGCAATTTCCATACATTTTATATCAGATTCTATTAGTAACTTTTTTGTTGGCTTCGTTTTAAAGCGTCTTGGACCAACAATCGTGCTCACTTTAGGTTTTATATTAGCCCTTGTGAGCCTGTTTTTAGTTATTTTTATGCCTACTTCACCTGTAGTGCTCATTTTAAGTTCTATTATGCTCGGTATTGCTGTGTGTCCAATTTGGGTGATTATGTTGGCAAGTGTCGATGAACGAACACGAGGAAAACAGATGGGCTATGTCTATTTTTCTTGGCTCTCCGGGATGCTAGCCGGTATGATTACGATGAACCTTATATTCAAATCACATCCAACACATTTCAATTTTTTAATGTCGCTATGTGTCGCAATCGCGTTCATCTTGTATTGGTTTGTAAAAGTTAAGTTGACCGATTACAATACGAAAAATGTGAAGCAGCAATTACGTCAAATTGTGAGTGTATCTAAACGTCATTTGATTTTATTTCCAGGCATCTTATTGCAAGGGCTCGCAATCAGTGCATTAGTCCCTGTGCTCCCGCAATATGCCTTGGATATAGTCGGTGTGACGACGCTTGAATACACGCTTGCAATTGTTATTGGTGGCGTAGGTTGCACCATTTCAATGTTATTTTTATCAAAAATCATAGATGCCCATTCGACACGTTTCATGTACTTCGTTATCTTTTTAGGGTTTGTAATTTACGGTACTTCTATTTTTATTTTAACGTTCTTAACACATATTGTTGTCGTGTGGATAATCGCCTTTTTCATTGGTGTGCTTTATGGTATCCTGTTGCCAGCTTGGAACACTTTCATGGCAAGTTTTATCCGTCCAAGTGAACAAGAAGAAACTTGGGGCGTGATTAATAGTATACAAGGCTTCGGTGCCATGATAGGGCCTTTATTTGGTGGTCCATTATCACAATTTTTTGGCAGTCCTATTTATACTTTTTATTTTGCAGCACTGATTATCTTTTTCTTAGCTATTTTTTATGGTAGCTATTTTGTAAAACGTCATCAATCATAAAGTTACATGGCTACTTCAAGCAATCGATTTTGACTTAAAAACACATATTAAAATAATTCAACATGCTAGGGTTGGATCTAATCAAATAAAAACTGTCAATCGCCACATTCAAGGCAAATCGACAGTACGAAAAAACCTTTTAAAGTGTTTGCTTTAAAAGGTTTTTATTATTTAAGTATGCGTGATGAAGGGCCATCTTCAAAAACGCTCATAACGCGTTCTACCCCAATGAATATGTTTCAATTTCTTTCCATTCATCTTCTGTGTCATCATATTTCATCAATGAAATTTGCTCAATTGTTTCTTTATGATCAACACCTGCTAAACGAACTTGACCATAAATGTCTTCGAACTCTTGGCTCGTTAAACCTTGAGCAATTGTAAAGTGCGGAACAAATGGATGCTCTGATTTCCCATAAAAATCGTCTCCATCAAAGCGGTTAAATAAATCCACTAACGCTTCTGTTTTTTCAACTTTGAAATAGATTACATTCGTGATTGGCGCAAAATTAGAAGCTTTTGTTGCATGCATATCAACAACTTTAGCCCCTTCTAAACGTTTTTCAATTTCAGCTTTTACACTATCAATTTCTTGATCATCAATTTCAAAATGACTTTTAATAGTAATATGAGGTTTAATCTTTGTGTAGTGTTTATCATAACGTTTACGATATGCATTAACCTCATTTTGGAAATCTTTTGATGGAATTAACGCTAACCCTAGAATCATTTCAATTCCTCCTTTGTTTTCGCTTGCCTCTATTATAGCAAATTTTCTAATAATTAGTTACTTAAAAAGTGTGCGAGTATTTTTGGTAGTTCTTTTTGCCAAGTTTTCCAGTTATGTCCACCATCCAATTCCTCGTAATAATAAGTCACTTGCTCGCATTCTACTAAATCTCTGAATGCACGATTCGGTGTTAAGAAATCTGCTTGTTTCCCTGTAGTCGGTAATTTAAAATCACATTCTTCTTTGCCGATCGCATGCCAAATATTTAAATGTGATTTAAACTGACATCTTTCGAAAATCTGTTTCACAATGTCGTCATAATAAGGGCTCAAAATCCCAATTTGACTCATCACACGTGGATAACTTAAGCCAGTTAAAAGTGCAATACTACCAGCTAAACTATCTCCTAATAATAAGCGCGCATTGCCAACCTTATACGTTGCAAACTGACGATCTATCCATGGAAGTAACTCTTTAACTACAGCTTGAACCGTCTTCGCTGCTTTTTCCCCTTGTGGATGAAATTCAGTACTTCTATCTTTCACTGATTCATAATGAAAACCAATAATAATTGCACGCTCAACTTCACCTTTTTTCCTCAGCTTTTCATATACACGATGAAGTTGACCATATCTAAAGAAGTCTTGGCCATCAAAACATATGATTACTTTTGATTTATATAAATCCGAATAATCTTTCGGTAAATAGACGGATAATGTGATTTCTCTTTCTAAATAATCACTTTTAAATTGTGTTTCTGTTATTTGTCCTGGCGTAAATGATGTCATAAAAAGACGCCTCCTCATACGAATTAATCTCATTGTATCAGGAGACGTCTCATGTGTTAATCTAAAAAACTTAATTTTATTATATAATTTGAATTTATCTATCAAATGATGTACGACTCATTTGGTATGTTATTAAACGAAAGACTATATAAAATATTATATTATTTACTCGAGTTGATTCTCTTTCAATCGCTTAGGATAGTCTTCTAACCAAAATGTAGCTGTTGGAATCTCTTTCGGATCGGGTTGATAGGTTGCTGTTTTGCCCGTTCCTTTTTCTTTTTTCTGTCTTTCAAAGTCTTTTAATGCATGCATTGCAGGTTTATGCAGCATCCAAATGGCAATAATATTTAACCAAGCCATCATACCGACACCTAAATCCCCCATTGCCCAAGCAGTATCAGCAGTTTTAACTGCACCATAAGCTGTCGCAGCAATGAGTACAAGACGTGTGACATTTTGCCAAAGTTTATTCTGATTTTTAGCAATTCGATTCGTTAAGAAACTTACATTCGTCTCGGCAATATAATAATAAGCGAGAATCGTTGTGAATGCGAAAAAGAACAGTGCAATCGCTATAAAGTATGAGCCGAATCCTGAAAAACTTGGGTCAAAATGATAACTTGATCCTTGAATCGCCTTATCAATCCCTGCTTGTGCATACATCGCAGTTCCAGAGTAATCTTTACTACCATCGGGACTTTGTACGAAAATACCACCATCTTTAATTAAATTCGGCATCCCATTTTTAGCCATTGACCCATCCGTAGTATTATATGTGCCAGAAATAAGAATGATTAATGCTGTTGCTGTACAAACGAATAACGTATCAACATAAACAGAGAACGCTTGAACCAAACCTTGTTTCGCTGGGTGAGAAACTTCTGCCGCAGCAGCTGCATGGGGGCCTGTCCCCTGGCCCGCTTCGTTCGAATAAAGCCCTCGTTTCACACCAATTTCAATCATTGCACCGATAATGCCTCCAAATGCGGCTTCCATACCAAAAGCCGATTTAAAAATCAGTGCGAATAATGCAGGCACTTCTTGGATATTTAACACAATAATAACAACAGCCATTAAAATATAAATAATTGCCATAAAAGGGACAACAGCTGTTGCTACATTGGCAATCCATTTGACACCACCAAAAATAATTAATGCTAAAATGACCGCTAGTACTACGGCGATAATCCATGACGGTATTCCGAATGCATTATGCATGGAACTTGCAATTGCATTGGATTGAACACCTGGCAATAATAAACCAACAGAAATAATCGTGACAATTGCGAATATCAACCCATAAATTTTGCCCAATTTACCTTTGATGCCACGTTCGATATAGTAAGCTGGACCTCCTCGATACTCTCCATCTTCTTCTTTTTTATAAATTTGGCCTAATGCTGATTCAACAAAAGCTGTGCCTGCCCCTAAAAATGCTGTAATCCACATCCAAAAAACGGCTCCGGGGCCTCCAATAAAAATTGCAGTAGAAACACCCACGATATTCCCTGTACCGACACGACCCGCTAAAGACAAGGCAATCGCTTGAAAGCTTGAAATCCCTGTCGGTGACTTTTCACCTTGAAACATTAATCGAATCATTTCTTTAAAATGTCTAACCTGTAAAAAACGTGTCATTAAACTAAAAGCGATACCTGTAAGTAACAAACCATAAACGAGCGGTTTACTCCACACCACTTCATTTAGCCATCCCACAATCACTTCTAACATACACATGCCCCCTATCATCCCGTTAAATTTTTAAATTTTCTGATAAATCTGCTATCAGTATACACATTTAATAAATTCCGTGCAACTTATTATTAAAATTCACATACTAAATAAAAATTGAAAAGATTTATTGTCGAGATTTCATTTTTTTCTTTTAACACGTATTCAGTTGGGCTATACTAAAATATAAGTGTTTACAAAAGGAGGAACAATTTATGACGAATAAAGTGTGGTTTCGTTCAGGCATCGCACTGTTGCTTTTATTTTTACTCATTAAATTATTCATAGATGTCAATCATATCTTTATGCCGATCGTTATCATTATTCAATCTATCATATTGCCCTTACTATTAAGTGGCTTTTTATTCTATATTTGTTTGCCTTTTCAAAAGATGTTAGAAAAACGGCATATTCCACGTTGGGCAAGTATTACAATTATTTTACTTGGTCTTACAGCCCTTATTGGTGCTGTCATTGGTGTTATTGGACCTGTCATTGCAACACAAATTGAGAATCTGATTCACCAAATCCCGTTTATACAACGTGAAGCTGAACGTCTTATTAATTTTGCATTAGACCAACGTGATCGACTTCCATCACAAGTCACTGACAAAATTAATGATATCGTTTCTTACATTAGTGAAATGGCATCAAATATTTTATCTAACTCACTCAATATTGTAACAAGTATTGTGTCCACACTTTTCTTGTTAATTTTAGTTCCGTTTTTCTTAATCTATATGTTGAAAGATCACGAACGTTTTATTCCAGCAGTTGCACGTTTTTTTAATGGTGAGCGTAAAATATTTGTCGTTACACTTTTAAAAGATTTGAACCAAACATTAAAATCTTATATTCAAGGTCAAGTTACAGTGAGTTTAATCCTCGGAACAATTTTGTACATCGGCTATAGTATCATTGGTCTAGAATATACATTATTACTCGTCATGTTTGCCATCGTAGCAAATATGATTCCATTTCTAGGACCATGGATGGCATTTTTACCAGCAGGTATCTTAGGATTGATTCAAAGTCCTTCAACCTTTATATGGGTCTGTGTTGTCACTTTAATAGCGCAACAATTAGAAGGTAATGTTATCACGCCTAACGTAATGGGTAAATCTTTAAACATCCACCCATTAACAATTATTATTGTTATTTTAGCTTCTGGTAGTTTAGGCGGTTTCATGCTTATCTTGGTAGCTGTCCCGTTATATGCTGTCCTTAAGACAATTGCACGAAATGTTTACAAATATCGTCATCAAATTTTACACAAAGCACAAAGTAATGTAGATGATAACAGTATTCTCTAAGTCTTTTTAAAAGATATAAATGTCATATGGCTTTATAAAGAACGATTAAAAACGCCTCGAATTTCAGTTTTGAGATTCAACGAAAAAAGCAATTTCCCTCTCGATGAGCGAAATTGCTTTTTTTTATCACTTATTAGATTAGCGCGCTAAACTGTCAACTCAATTACGTAGGAGAAACCTGTTTAATCGCTTTTCTTTATCCTATCAATGACTTAGCGAATCGCGTGGAAACCAGCGTCCACGTGAATGTTTTCTCCAGTAACGCCTGATGAAAAGTCACTTAATAAATAAGCTGCAGTTTTACCTACTTCTTCTTGATCAACGTTACGTTTCAATGGTGCGCGTTCTTCAATCTCTTTTAAAATTGTAGTGAAGCTACCGACACCTCTCGCACTCAACGTACGAATAGGACCAGCAGATATCGCGTTGACACGAATATTATCCTGACCTAAATCTGCTGCTAAATATTTCACTGACGCTTCGAGGCTAGCTTTAGCGATACCCATCACATTGTAGTTTGGTACAGCAAACTCACCGCCAATATAGGTTGAAGTCACGATACTACCCGCTTCATTCATAATTTTTCTTGCTTCACGCGCAACAATCGTGAGTGAGTATGCACTAATATCTTGTGCAAGTAAGAAACCATCACGAGATGTATCTGAAAAACGACCTCTTAACTCTTCTACACGTGCAAAAGCGATGGAATGGAAAACGCCATCAATTTTACCCACATCTTGACCGATTTGTTCAAAGCCATTCACAACATCTTCATCGCTTTGAACGTCGATTTGATAAACGTGTTTTTCAGATTGATTTAACTGATCAATTAATTTATCTAGCTCTTTAAAACTTCTTTCTTTTCTGTATGTAAATACTAACTTCGCCCCTAGTTGATCCAATACTTTTGCAACACCGAAACCGATGCTTCGTTTGTTCGCAATACCCATCACTACAAAAGTTTTACCTTCAAGATTCATCAATGTGATTACTCCTTTATCTTTTAATAACATGATACTTTTAATTTTACCATCTGGTCTTAAATTTTAAAACTATATCACATATTCTGCCCTACTTTGTTGTCAATTATCAAGTAGACGATTTGGCACTTTTGCTAAATTACTAACTGCTCTTACTAATTTTAAATTCTTTAAATAACATTCAAGTATATGATATCTTCCCATCGTTTTTTGACATTCTGCTTCAGGGAAAGTCAGCTAAATTTCCAACCATTTAAGTACCTCCATAAAAAAGGAAACATTGGGTATGAAAACGCCCATACATCATTTAATACTTGTTTTAAACGCAATCCTGTTTTATTAGCAAAAAGTCATCCCCTTTAACATTAACGCCTTTATAACTGTCAACAAAATTCATTTCAGAAAATACTAGACCTGATAAAATACTAAAAACAGATCTATTTCTCAAGAAAAGTTGAATTTCGTGAGAATGGGAGACCGTTTAGTGGTGGGATCAATTGTTAGATTAGGACGAAATTATGATGAGATTATTCAAACCGTTAACTACTTAAAAGAAAAAGGTATTTATAAGGGGGCGTCCTGTACTTTATTCTCCTCGTGCTAAAGATCCATACAAACGTTTAGTTTATTATCGTGCTGTTGCATTACTTAAACTGAGCAAGTCTATTAGCGCTATAGCAAAAGAAGTTGTTATGACTCGTCAGACGATATATAGAATAGAACATAGACAGTAATCTATATAGATGTTAATCTATTTATTATCAAGGAGGTGGATTAATGTCTTATAAAGAACTATCAGCACTATTAAAAGTTTTATCAGATCCAAGTCGGTTAGAAATACTAGACTTACTATCTTGTGGCGAATTATGTGCTTGTGACTTGCTGGAGCATTTTCAATTTTCGCAACCTACATTAAGTTATCATATGAAATTCTTAGTAGAAAGTGAGTTAGTTACCTCACGAAAAAAAGGTAACAAACACATGTATCAACTTAATCATGTTATTTTAGGTGAGATTATTCAAAACTTAAACACCATTAATACATCTAATCAACGTTGTGTATGCAAAAATGTGAAATCAGGTGAGTGTGGATGACCATTTTAGCAATTGTGATTTTTCTTTTAACTTTAATCTTTGTAATATGGCAACCTAGAGGATTAGATATTGGTATTACAGCTTTAATTGGAGCTATCGTTGCTATCATTACAGGGGTTGTAAGTTTTTCCGATATATTAGAAGTAACAGGTATTGTTTGGAATGCTACCTTAACTTTTGTAGCTGTTATTCTCATTTCACTAATATTAGATGAGATTGGCTTTTTTGAATGGGCTGCGATACATATGGTTAAGACTTCAAACGGTAACGGTTTAAAAATGTTTGTTTTAATCATGCTATTAGGAGCGATAGTAGCTGCGTTTTTCGCAAATGATGGTGCAGCTTTAATTTTAACGCCTATTGTATTAGCAATGGTAAGAAATCTAGGATTTAATGAAAAAATGGTTTTCCCTTTTATTATTGCTAGCGGTTTTATAGCGGATACTACATCATTACCTTTAATTGTAAGTAACTTAGTTAATATCGTTTCTGCAGATTACTTTGATATTGAATTTATTGAATATTTTAGCCGAATGATTATTCCTAATCTATTCTCTCTCATTGCTAGTATTCTCGTTTTATGGTTATATTTCAGAAAATCTATACCTAAAATGTTCGATACACAAGATCTTACAGAGCCTAAAAATGCAATTAAAGATCCTAAATTATTTAAGTTTTCGTGGGTTGTATTAGCAATACTGGTCTTAGGCTATCTTATTAGTGAGTTTATACAGATCCCTGTATCAATTATTGCTGGCATCATTGCTTTCATCTTTGTATTGTTAGCCCGTAAATCTAAAGCAGTTCATACTAAAAAAGTAATTAAAGGTGCTCCTTGGAATATTGTTCTATTTTCTATCGGTATGTACTTAGTTGTATTTGGTTTAAAAAACGTAGGAATCACAACAACTTTGGCTAATGTACTATCAAACATTTCAAATCATGGATTATTCAGCAGTATCATAGGCATGGGCTTTATAGCTGCTTTCTTATCTTCAATTATGAACAACATGCCAACTGTTTTAATAGATGCGATAGCGATTGGTCAATCCAGTGCTACAGGAATATTAAAAGAAGGTATGGTTTATGCGAATGTCATCGGTTCTGATTTAGGGCCTAAGATTACACCCATTGGTTCTTTAGCAACATTATTGTGGCTACATGTTTTAACTCAAAAAGGTGTAAAGATTTCTTGGGGAACATACTTTAAAACTGGAATCGTTATTACTATCCCAGTATTATTTGTAACACTCTTGGGTTTATACCTTACACTAATCATATTTTAAGAAATGGGGAATGAATTATGGAAAAGAAAACAATTTATTTTATATGTACTGGAAACTCATGTCGTAGTCAAATGGCTGAGGGTTGGGGAAAGAAAATATTAGGTGAAAATTGGAATGTGTATTCTGCTGGTATTGAGACACATGGTGTTAATCCTAAAGCAATAGAAGCTATGAAAGAAGTAAATATTGATATCTCAAATCATACATCCGACTTGATTGATGATGATATTTTAAAACAATCGAATTTAGTCGTGACCTTATGTAGCGATGCAGACAATAATTGTCCTACACTACCACCAAACGTAAAAAAAGAGCACTGGGGATTTGATGATCCAGCAGGTAAAGAGTGGTCAGAATTCCAGCGTATTAGAGATGAAATTGGCAAAAAAATTAAAGAATTCAATAGTTAAGTAAAGGATGAATCTGCCAAATACAAGGAGGGTTTTATGTATAAATATATAAATATATTTTTTGTTGCATTAAAACTTGGTTTATTATCATTCGGCGGACCTACTGCCCATTTAGGCTATTTTTATGATGAATATGTAAAAAAGAAAATGGCTTGATGAAAAAGAGTATTCTGATTTGGTAGCACTTTGCCAGTTTTTACCCGGTCCTACAAGTAGCCAAGTAGGTATTGGTATAGGAACTATAAGAGGTGGCGTCAGTGGAGGTATTATCTCATTTATCGGATTTACGCTCCTTCTGTAATTATACTAATGCTTTTTTCATCGCTATTTACGAGTAGTGATACAAGTTTTACTTGGATGCAAGGTTTAAAACTCGTAGCTGTTGCTGTTGTAGCTCAAGCTATTAATAGGAATGGGTAAAAAAATAACCAATACCAAAACCACTATTGTATTAGCATTGTTTGTTCTTATGTTATCATTAGTAATAATCTTTATGTACAGGTTATTGCACTACCAATAACCGGTGTATATGGTCTCATCTTTCTAAAGCAAAGTTCAACAAATAGAACTACAATAAAAAACAATTCATTCAAGCTATCTAAAAAGTTAAGTGTTTTTTCATTATCATTATTCTTTTTTCTATTAACCTTATTACCTTTAGCCAGTTCTATGACAAATAATCTGTGGTTAAAAATGTTTGATAGTTTTTATAGATCAGGGTCTTTAGTTTTTGGGGGAGGTCATGGTCTTACCTTTATTGAAAAATGAGTTTGTACCATCAGGATTAATATCGCCCGATAACTTCATAACAGGTTATGCTGCTGCTCAAGCTGTACCCGGACCGTTATTTACATTTGCTTCATATATTGGGATGTCTATAGAAGGTGTTGGAGGAGCAATATTGGCTACTATTGCTATTTTTCTACCAGCATTTCTTTTGTTATTTGGAATTTTGCCATTCTGGGATAATATTAAATCTAATATTTATGCTGAAGGATTTTTGAAAGGATTAGTGCAGGTGTAGTTGGTATACTTATTGCTGCTTTTTATAACCCGATTTGGACATCAACGATTAAATCCGAATTAGATTTTGCTTTAGTCAGCTCATTATTCATATCATTAATGTATTTTAAATTGCCTTCTTGGTCTATTGTTTTGATAGGTATGATCTTAGGTATTCTATTTTATTAATATAAATCAATGAATATAAAAATAATCAAAATACTTATACTCTATATACAAAATC
>NZ_PPQN01000018.1 GCF_002901995.1 Staphylococcus coagulans
TGGGTAATTCATCTTCTTTAAAAGTCATTAAAAAAACAATATGGTTAGCATCCACACGTAAATGACTGTATAAACGACTTAAAAATTTAATAATATAAATATAAAACATTTTAATATAATATCGCATCATTGTTCTTCACCGCCTTAAAATGTTGTCGAATGAACAAAAAGCCCTCAACACAAACCACTGTATTGAAGGCTTGTTCTCATTACATAAAATCTGCAAAGTGATCTCTGTAGCGCATATGTAACATCGAACCAACGATAAATATTACAACTGTAACCAATACATTATATAACGCAAGATGCCAATGCTCTATGAAATACCATTGATGATACAGTATCGCAGCACGGTAGCTCTCTGCTATAAAAAAGATTGGATTAAACTTTAAAATCTTCTCTGCTAATGACCCTGTTGCAGGGTGCCATAATATAGGCGATGCATAGAAAAGAACCCTTAATAATGCTTGCATTGCCATTTGTGTATCTCTAACAAGCACACCTAACGTTGACGTTAATAATGTTACAGATATCGTGAAGAAATATGCAAACGGAATATATAAAAATAACTGAATGATATAAATTGTTGGCGTAATACCTGATAAAATACACAATATTATAATAGCGAATACAAGCGCCAAGTGACCATAAAGTTTACTTGTGACGATATAAGTTGGAATAATCGATAGTGGAAAGTTCATCTTCGCAACCTGCCCGTATTTCATCGTAATCGATTTTGTGCCTTCTAAAATACCTTGGTTAATGAAGAACCACATACTAATACCGACTAATAGCCAATATATGAACGGTATCCCTTCTATTGGGTGGTTGCTACGAATTCCAAATCCAAAGACAAACCAATAAACCAAAATTTGTATTACCGGATTAATAATCTCCCAAGCTAATCCAAGATAATTATTATGATTTGAAATTTTAAGTTGGAATTGTGCTAACCGTTGAATGAGGTAGAAACTTTTTAAATGCTCCTTTAATACGATTCTAACTGAATTCATAATTTACCACGCTTTCACATATTGGATAATTCACTCAATGCCAAAACAAGGTCGCTATATAATGAATATATTGACCTAGAGTGTCTCATCACCTATTCTTTAATTGAAATTGTTCAACTATTTGAGTAAAATGGATACATTGTATCCCTAATACTTTACAATAGCTTCACAAATTTAACAACCACTTAGTAATATATTATAATCTATAGACAACAAATGATGAAAGCAAAAAACGAAATTCTCATAAATATTATCAATTAATGTAAGGAATGTTCTCAGATGAATCCAACTGTCAATATTAATCAAGTGACAAAAGAATATCGTATTTATCGTAATAATAAAGAGCGTATCAAAGATGCTCTATGGCCAAAACATAAAAATAAAACATTTTATGCTTTAAAAGACATTTCGTTTCAGGCTTATGCTGGTGATGTAATCGGTCTCGTCGGTATTAATGGCTCAGGTAAATCAACACTCAGCAATATGATCGGTGGCTCGCTCACGCCGACTAACGGTCATATTGATAAAAAAGGTGATGTGAGTGTCATCGCAATTAACGCAGGCCTAAATGGTAACTTAACCGGCATGGAAAATATCGAATTTAAAATGCTATGCATGGGATTCGATAAACATCAAATTAAAGCATTAACACCTGAAATTGTAGAGTTTAGTGAGCTTGGTGAGTTTATATACCAACCCGTGAAAAAATATTCAAGTGGGATGCGCTCAAAACTCGGCTTTTCAATCAGTGTAACAATTAACCCTGAAATACTCGTCATTGACGAAGCCCTTTCTGTGGGTGACCAAACGTTTACTCAAAAAAGCTTGAAAAAAATCTATGAATTTAAAGAAGCAGAAAAAACGATTTTCTTTGTAAGTCATAACTTGCGCCAAGTGAAAGAATTTTGTACTAAAATTGCTTGGATTGAAGCAGGCCAACTTAAAGAATTTGGTTCAGTTGATGATGTACTTCCTCAGTATGAAGCTTTCCTTAAAGACTTTAAGAAAAAGTCCATTGCTGATCAAAAAGCTTTTAGAAACAGCTTAGATGAAAAACGTTTTGTTGTGAAATAAACGAATCATCAATCACATAATTGCATATTTGCACAATACCCAAAAATAATACCTTTCATTCAATAAATCTTAGTATTTCAATCAATTTTTCAAAATAAAGCGCGAGTAATTCCAGTCGTCTCTTCAATTACGGCCTGAATCGCTCGCGCTTTTTATGTTTGATATTACGTTATTATTATGATGATAACGCTCTTTTTACCGTGCTACAGCTTTATAATGGTAGCCGATACATTCGATTTACCGTCGTACGACTTGCCCCATTTTTAAATAATTAAAGGTAGCGCGTCAATTCATCGCCCTACCTTTAAATTATTTTGATTGATTGAAATACTTCTGTTTATAAACTCCTACAACGAATTTAGGAATTCTCTCTAATCTACGGATACGTTTCATATCTGTCAAACAACGATACGCCCATTCTAAATTAAGTGCGCGCCATACATAAGGTGCTCTTTTGACATCCCCACTAAAAACATCAATAGCACCGCCAATCCCCATCATTAATGTATGGTCAAAATGATGTCGGTTGTGCTGTATCCATTGTTCTTGCTTAGGATAACCCATGCCAACAAAAACAAAATCCGGATTAAACTGACGCACTTGCTCGATAACTTCTTGATCTGTAATATCTATAAAACCATGGTGTGTTTGAATTTCAATATTTGGAAATTGTCGTTGGATACGTCTTGCTGCTTTTTCAACGACAGGTGATGTTGCACCAAGTAAAAACACTTTTTTATGTTCTAAATCAGCAATATTTAAACATGTTTCCATTACTTCGATACCAGGAACACGTTCTTGTAAAGGTTGACCTAAAATACGCGCCGCTTTAACAATTCCTGTCCCATCAGGCACAATATAATCTGCCTGTTCAATCATTTTATGATATTTCGGGTTTTCTGAAGCGTAATGAACAATTTCTGGATTTGCTGTCACAATGAATAAATTGTGTTTTGTTTCACTATGCATATACTTTAAAATATTTTGATGCATGTCTAATAAAGTGACATTATCAAACATGACATTCATCACTTTGACTTGTGCATTTTTATCTTTTAAACGATATGCTTCTTGCATTGTCGTGATATCAGGATGTGTAAAAGTTCCCTCACGCTCTCCACTAGGCATTACTTTTGCCATAGTTTCACCTTCATTCTCTCTATCATTTCAGTTTGTTTTTACTTTTAGTTTACAATATGTTTATGTTACTTTAACACATTTTACACCAAAATCAAGCTAAAAGATATCTTTTCATGCTAAAGTATGAGGCTGCTTTTCTCCTATTTTAAAAAGAGCGCAACGTCCTCATTTCATCGGCTATTTGAAAATGAATACTTACCCTCAATTGAATGGTGTATTCGTATAGTTAAACCTTCAACTTTAAGACTTTAGTCCATAGTCCCTTTTTCATTCAGCCGTTATAATCATTATATTGGCTCTGAAAGGATGGACATATATGCACGGATATTCTTGGTTGACTTCACCGATTCCGATTTCAGGTGTATTACTTTGCACCCTAACTGCAATTTACTTAATCAGTCGCTATTATCATCATCGCCCTTTATTTTCTATACTAGATATTGCGATGAATTATATTCCCGTCTTGACTCATGAATGGGGGCATATCTTATTTAACAAATTATCTGGTGGTCACGTGATTGATTTTGTAGTTGTCGCAACCAGACGTGAGCGTAATGCGACAGGGCAACAAGGATACGCTGTCACACAAAGTCATAACCGAACAGGACAAATCTTTACAACGCTAGGTGGATATTTAACACCTCCGATGATGTTATGTTTAGGTCTTTATCTTCAAAGTAAAGGCCAAGGTGCGTTATTATTGATGCTATACATTTTAATTTTTATTTATTTCACATGGAAGACCTCTCGAAAATTAGTTCCGATTTTGATTATCTTATTCTTAACACTTATCGGCTATTTTGGAATTCAATCTGAAAACTTAACAAATTATTCCTTCATATATATGTTCGTTTATCATTTTATTTTAGGAACTTTATTAGGAGAAGTCATATTATCAACGGTAACGATTTTGCAACTCACGTTTTCACGTTCACAAGCCCAATGGGATGGAACTGCACTAAAAGCGTTGACACATCTTCCGACATTTTTATTTTCAATGTTTTGGATTGCAGTCAATCTTCTAACACTTTATTATACATGGACATATAGCTTTCATATCTTTTCTTAGCTAAGGATGATAAAGGATTTAGGACATAGTTTTTTGATAATCATGACTCCATAGACGCGCTTGCTTAGGGGCTGAAGTTTCAACTCAATTTGGCTTAATTGAATGCGAAGTTTTATCATAAAAAGAAGCGCTGAGACGATTTTCTATTAAAATCATCTCAGCGCTATTTATTTTAGGATTAATGTCCTAGCCTCTTGTTAAATTATATTAAAATGATTACTCGCTATTTTTATTGTACTTTTTCAACGAAGATCACATCTGCGTTATGATAGCTTAATGTGACTTTTTCGTCTTTATTTTGCAATTCTAATAATTGATTGATTTCATCTTTTTCTACTATTGTAACGGTATCACCGATAGACAATGCTTTGCTCGATAAAAATACGAGTAATTCCGATCGATCACGGACACGTCGAATCGTCACCGTATCCCCTGCATCAAACTGCAATAACGGTGTTTTATAAATTTCTTCATATTGATTGTTTCGTGGAATCACACCACCGTGCGGACATGTTTCCGGATAATTTAATAGTTCGTCCAAACGTTCTACAAATAGTTCAGATACACGGTGCTCGAGCACCTCTGCTTCACTATGAACTTCTTCCCACGTATAATTTAAAATCTTTATTAAAAATAATTCTATTAAACGATGTCGCTTAATTACATCTAATGTATAAGTCAGTCCTAGTTCTGATAACTTTACGCCTTTATAAGGTTTCGTTATGACATAGCCCTCTTTTTCCAAGCGTCCTACCATTTCGCTCACAGATGGAGGTTTAATATTCAAAAATCCTGATAACGTTTTATTTGACACATAACTATGAACGCCATCATGACTTAAAATTGCTTTAAGATAGTCTTCTTTTTCCTCAGTTAACATATGCTCACCTCTTTCACATATACAATTTATTGTATCATGAATTCTATTGATATTGACAATTTTCTATTTATAATATACTTTATTAGGGTAACCTAAAACAGAAGAAAGGTGGTGTTAATATGTTATCCATAAAAAACCTAAACCTATTTTTAGGTCAAAAACATGTTTTGAAAAACATCACATTAGATTTACCATTGAATGGTGAAATGATTGGAATTATGGGCCCCAATGGGAGTGGTAAGTCCTCTTTAATCAAATCTATTATTGGCGAATTACCTGCTGAAGGCACGATTTTACTTAACCAAAAACCGACACAACAACATTTAACAGATATTACATATATACCACAGAAATCTGTACTTGATCTTGACTTCCCAATCAATGTACAGGATTTAGTTTTATCTGGCTGCTATCAAGAAATCGGATGGTTTAAACGTGTACCAAAATCTATTCGCGATAAAAGAGACACGTTATTAAAAGAGTTAGAGCTTTTTGATTTACGCAAACGACAATTGCATGCGCTTAGTGGCGGACAACTCCAGCGTGTGTTCATCGCTCGCGCCCTAATGTCAGATAGCGTGGTTTATTTGCTTGATGAGCCATTTGTAGGTATCGACTTCAAAAGTGAACACATCATTTACAACAAACTTAAAGCATTAAAACAGCAAGGTAAACTCATTTTAATTGTACATCATGACCTCACAACAGCTTCTGAATATTTTGATCGTATTTTACTCTTAAACCAATCTGTCGCATTTTTAGGTGAAAGTTCCGAAGCCTTAAAAACAGAAAACATAGAATCTGTCTTTTTAAGTCGTCACCATTCAACAAAATTACAAGACCAAAATCCCCATGGAAAGGAGTCATCACAAGATGTCATTCATTCAACATCTCTTTGAATATCAATTTTTGTCACGGGCTATGATTACAGCCATCTTAGTCGGCATTGTATGTGGCGTTGTCGGATGTCTGATTGTTCTTAGAGGGCTTTCACTTATGGGGGACGCAATGAGTCATGCCGTCTTACCTGGTGTTGCTTTATCATTTCTTTTCAATATTCCTATGTTTATCGGCGCATTGATTACAGGTATGCTCAGTAGTACAATTATTGGTTATATTTCGGACAAATCAAAAACTAAAAAGGATGCAGCAATCGGTATTACATTTACCGCCTTTCTCGCTTTAGGTATTATTTTAATCAGCTTAATTCATTCAGCAACAGACTTATATCACATTCTTTTTGGTAATATTTTAGCCATTACTCAGTCCGCATTTTATACTGCATTGGTTGTTAGTATCATTGTATTGAGTTTGATTATCATTCTTTTTCGACCTTTAAAAATGTCTACATTTGATCCAGTGTTCAGTCGAATGAGTGGACTCAATACTACATTTATGCATTATTTTGTTATGTTACTTTTAGCGCTCGTTATCGTCGCAAGTGTTCAAACTGTAGGTGTCATCCTTGTTGTTGCCCTGCTCATTACGCCTGCTTCAACGGCTTATCTCATAACAAAAAGATTATCTACAATGATGCTCGTTTCTAGTTTGTTTAGCGTCATCAGCTCTACAATCGGCATCTATGTTAGCTTTATATTGAATTTACCAAGTGGTGCGGTTATCGTCCTCATCGCTGCAATATTGTATGCACTTGTTTTTGCACTGACTAAATTTAACAACATCTCACATAAAGGAGCGTATCAAAAATCATGAGTAAACGAATTCTTACACTTTTATCGATTTTATCGATTGTTTTTCTTTTAACAGCATGTAACTCTTCTGATCAAGGACATAAAGATCACAAACTTAAGATTGTAACAACAAACTCAATCTTATATGATATGGCAAAAAATATTACAGGCGATGAAGCAGAAATTCACAGCATCGTTCCTGTTGGTCAAGACCCTCATGAATATGAAATTAAGCCTAAAGACGTTAAAGCATTAACTGACGCAGATATTATTATTTATAATGGTTTCAACTTAGAAAGTGGGAATGGTTGGTTTGAAAAAGCATTAAAACAAGCTAACAAATCATTAGACGATTCTTCAGTTGTTCAAGCTTCTAAACATGTTGATCCTATCTACTTGAAAAAAGGTGAAAAATCAGAACACAACATTGACCCTCACGCATGGTTAAGTTTAGATAATGGGATCCAATACGTTAAAAACATCAAAGATGCATTAGAAAAAGCAGATTCATCACATAAATCTACTTTTGAAAAAAATGGTAAATCTTACTTAGACAAATTAGAAAAACTAAACAATAAAAGTAAAGACGAATTTAGTGATATTCCAAAAGAAAAACGCGTTATGATTACAAGTGAAGGTGCATTCAAATACTTCGCAAAACAATATGATGTAACGCCAGGTTATATATGGGAAATCAACACTGAAAACCAAGGTACACCAGAGCAAATGAAACAAGCAATTGACTTCGTTAAACAAAATCACATCAAAAACCTTCTTCTTGAAACAAGTGTAAGTGACAAGAGCATGAAGAGCTTAGGCGAAGAAACAGGTGCGAAAATTTACGGCACAGTTTATACAGACTCTATTGGTAAAAAAGGTAGCAACGGAGATTCATACTATAAAATGATGAAATCTAATATCGAAACAATCCACAAAAGCATGAAATAAAACTCCCATTGATACATCAATAGAAATATTCATCATATAATAAAAAGCGTGACCAATACATTACCATTGGTTCACGCTTTTTTATTATTTTAAATAATGAAGTTCGCTTGATAAACTTCTCAAAATCCTAAAATTCGTATTAAGAAGTAAGTGAGCTATGGGCACTATTAAAAACTTATTTAGAAATTATAAATATGATTCAATCTCATTTTTTAAAATTAGTCTTTATCTAAGCGAGAGTATATTCTTTTGCGTCGTTTCGCTCTTTTTTCTATTCGAATTCGACGCTTCGTCTCTTCATCTACATCTTCTTTATTAAGGTCTGTATTTTCATGATTTTCATGTTTTTGATACATATAAGCACCTGTTCGATAAGCGGCACGCGAGATTAAATGACCGCCAACGGGTGAAGTAATATTAATAAAGACCAATGCTAAAATCGTACGGACACTGACATAACCTTGCGCAAAGATAAAATAAATAAATACACCCACCAGTGTCAATAAAACTGCTGCCGTAGAAGCTTTTGTCGCTGCATGAATTCTTAAAAAGACATCTTTAAATCGAACTAAACCAATTGCACTTACAAGCGCAATAATACTTCCTGCAAACACAAGGAGAGCTGCTAACAATTGGATGATTTCATTTGTCATCGCCATGAAATACATTCCCCCCTTCAATAAAGCGAGAAATCGTAACAGAACTTAAAAAGGAAATAATGGCAATCAACAGTACAGAATCTAAAAATGAAAATGTTTCGAATAAGAGACTCAAAACCCCTACTGTTGACATTAAAATGGCACTCATTGCGTCAAATGCGACGACACGGTCTGCTGTTGTAGGTCCTTCAATCAAACGAAACAATACGACAACTAATGACACAGCAAAGATAACTAATGCACTCGACAAGAAGAATTGTGTTAATTCAGTTATCATTTCGTCACCTCCACAATGAGTTCTTCGTATTTTTTAATACTTTTCAATAAATTTTTCTTTTCTTTTTCAGTCGTATCAATAGCGTGAATTAAAAAGATGTTAGGATCACGATTCACACGAATAACAGTCGATCCTGGTGTTATAATCACTAAAATTGTTAAAAACGTAATTTCCCAATCCGTATCGAGCTGCGTTTCATAAGTTACTAAACCAGGATCCATTTTATTCGCTTTAAATAACACATAATTGATTATTGAGAATGTTGCAGTCAATAGTTGATAGAGATACGTAAATAAAAATTTAATCGATACCCAAATCTTTTTAGGATAAAATTCTTGATTAAAAAATTTATGAAGTAAATAAATAATAACAATACCTATTAAATAGCCAATCACAAATGTTGGAAAACGAAAAGCATCTTCATCTTGGAATAACACCCATAAGATAGCTATCATCATATTCAAAGCAATTTGTCTCATTTAACTGCCACCTCGCAGTCCAGGATTAACCATTTTTTCAAATTTTTGTACATTCATGGATAAATCCGTTGCTTGTGCTGTAACTTGGTAGATCACTGGTGCGCAAAGACCTATCGCTAATGTAACTGCAGTCATAAATAAAACGATAGCCTTTCTATTTGACTTGATAGGCTTAAATTGAATTTCTGCACCTTTATCACGATTTCCTGCATACATATAAAAGAAGACTCGGAACAAACTATACATCCCTATCAAACTTGTGATAATCATCAATACTAAGCCTACATAATGCTGATGCTCAACTGCACCGAGAAAAATAAGTAATTTCCCAGGAAATCCACTGAATGGCGGCACTCCTCCAATGGCTAATGTCACAACAATAAAAGCCACACCAAGCCACGGTTCCTTTTGGGCTAATCCTGTTAAGAAGCGATATTGGCGGTAACCCGTTGTGTAAACCATAATACCTATAATGAAAAACAGTAACGCTTTTACAACGATATCGTTCACTAAGTAAAAAATTGCGCCATTGATTCCATTAAATGTATGCGTACCTAAACCAAAAATGATATATCCGATAGATAATACAACTTGGTAAGCGGCAATCTTTTTAATATCTCGATACGCAATCGTTCCAATGGCTCCAATTACCATTGTAAGACCTGCCATAACAATTAAAAGTGGTTCGACAATTTCACCACTTTTATTGAAAATTAAAGTAAAGAACCGAATCAAAGCATATGCGCCAACTTTTGTCATTAATGAGGCAAAAAGGGCTGCAAGTTCTGTATTGAGTACGGCATATGCCTTTGGAAGCCACATAAATAAAACAAGTGCTGCTTTTGATCCGAAAGCAACAATAAATGACATCGCCACTAAGTGAATCGCTGTCGGATCATCCATTTCATGAATTCTTATCGCGATATGCGTGTAATTTAAGGTACCGATTTGACGATACAGAAGGCCAATCCCTATTAAGAAAAACCATGAGCCTATCACATTAAGGACGACATATATAATACTCGCGCGCAATTGCTCTACAGATTGTCCTAATGTCACTAACACAAATGAAGCAAGTAGCATAATTTCGAACATGACATATAAGTTAAACAAATCTGCAGTCAAAAAGGAGCCCACGACACCGGTTGTTAAAAATAAGACAAAGGATAATAAATAATACCGACTTGCACGCTTTTCACCACGTCCAAAACCAAAAGCGACAATCATAAACACGACTAAAAATGTTGTGGTAACGAGTATTAAACTCAACGCGTCGCCGACATATTGAATACCAAACGGTGCTTCCCAATTACCGAAATTCAAAACAATCGGCTTATGGTTGTACACGTCGATCAACATCACGAGCGAGACGACGAATGATATCAATAATACAAAAAGAGCAATAAAGCGTGATAACCGCACTTGCTTGTTCAAAATGACTAAAAGAAGTGCACCCAGAAGTGGTAAGAGTATGGGTACGGCTAAAATATTATCGTTCATCCTCTTCACCTCCTGTTAATACATCGATTTCATCTTCTTTAGTCACTTTAAAAGTACGGTAAACTAAGACAAGCAAAAATGCAGTGATTGCAAATCCAATTACAATCGCAGTTAAAACGATTGCTTGTAACAATGGATCAACAAAGTTTTGATGACCACTCACAATCAATGGTTCGGTTTTTTGTGCGGTATATTCACCCATACTCATAATAATAAGATTGCCTGCATGCGTGTAAATTGCGATACCAATAACGATACGAATTAAATTTTTAGACAGTACCATATAAGTAGCAATAAAAACTAAAAATCCGATTACAATCAATAAAATAATATTCATGATCTCCCTCCACTCAGGGAAAGTATTGTCGTTACGACCACGCCGACAACAACTAGGGCGATTCCCGCTTCAAATAATGTAATTGTCGACAGATGTACTTCACCAAAATAAGGAAAAGTCACATTCCAATCCTCTTGATAAAGGATGTTCTTACCGAAAAACACAGGCACAATTGCAGTTGCGAGTGATAAAAGCGCACCAACAATCATGAGCTTTCTAAAATCAATAGGTAAAGCTTCTAGTACCTTTTTTACATCAAATGCTAAAAACATTAAGATAAAAGCTGAACTTAACACTAGGCCGGCAATAAATCCGCCTCCAGGATTATTATGTCCTGCAAAGAAGAGATAAAAGCCAAATGTTAAGATGATAAATACAACCACTCTTGTAACGGTTTTGAGTACTAAATCATTCTCTTTCATCTTGACCTCTCCGATCTTTATAGTTAAGTAATGTATAAATACCGAGTCCTGCAATAATTAAAACTAAACCTTCTGCCAGTGTATCTAATGCCCTGAAATCACCTAAAATGGCATTAACGATATTTTTACCACCTGATTTTTCATAAGCATCATGATAAAAAACAGAAATCGTTTCTATTGCGCTCGCTTGTTGAATAATAAAAACAATACCGATTACTGTAATTGCAGTAAGTAAAGAAACTAAGATTTTAACGGTTTCTTTTTTCATATTGAACTTACCGCGTGGAATATTCGGTAATCTTGAAAAGCTTACGATAAATAATACTGTCGTAATCGTTTCAGTAACAAGTTGTGTTAGCGCTAAATCTGGTGCACGCATTAAAATAAAGAACAACGCAACAACATAACCAATGCCCCCTGTAAGAATAACCATCGTTAAACGTTGTCTAATAAATATGAGCGCAAATCCAATGAGAACTACCGTTACTAAAAGGAGTATATGAAAGATATGGTACTCAGTGACTTCGATACGTGAAAGTTCTGGAACCCCTGTACGTATCAAACCATAGAGATGAATTACAAAATAAATAATCAACGTAATAATAATGTAAGAATTCAAACGATTATTCATCAAACTACGTAGCCCGTATCCACAATAAAATTCCATTGACCGGTATGAATCATTACACATACGTGATACTGACATTTGATTTTCTTTTAAAGACAGATAGCGTTGTAAATCTACGAATAATACTACAATAAGCCCCACAACGATAATCGTTAAACTCATAAGTAAAGGTATATTAAACCCATGCCATGCTGATAAGTGGGGAACTGTGGACGCAAAAGATGTTGAACGAACTGAACTTAAAAATGCAGGTTGAATAAGATAAGTCCCTACCCACTGTGGAACAATAAATACAATCGGTAATAAGAGCGCCATTATCATCGCGGGTGTAATGAATAAACGTGGTTCATGTATCGCTTTGTTCAACTGAAATGAGCCAAAAAATGTCGTTTTTATCATATTGATTGAATAAATAAAGGTAAAGATACTAGCAATAAAGCCTACAAGCGCAATTGCAATCATCATAGATTGGTTGAAAGCAGACAGATGATTCGATCGAATTAATCCTTCAAAAAACATTTCTTTACTTATAAAGCCGTTTAATAACGGGACGCCTGCCATAGAAAGTGCAGCCATTGACATGACAACCATGGTAATCGGCAAGTAATGTTTTAAACCACCTAATTGTCGGATATCACGTGTGCCTGTTTCATGATCGATTAAACCCACGCCCATAAATAATGTTCCTTTAAATAATGCATGATTGAAAAGATGAAAAAGCGCTGCGCATAATAAGTAAGAATAGATTTCAATCATCCCACTCTGCGTCGCTTTAGCAATACCGCCACCTAATCCAACCATCGTCATGATCATACCTAATTGACTAATTGTTGAATAAGCAAGTATCCCTTTTAAGTCAAATTGTCTAATCGCAGTAAACGAGCCGTATATCATAGTGATGAGCCCAATAGCCGTCACAAGATAAGTATAAGTATCACTCAAACCTAAAATGGGTGTAAACCTTAAAAGTAAAAATATACCTGCTTTTACCATTGTCGCTGAGTGTAGATAGGCACTCACGGGTGTAGGCGCAGCCATCGCCTTTGGTAACCAGAAATGAAAAGGCCACTGTGCTGACTTAGTAAAAGCACCGAGTAACAATAACAATACAATGGGGATAAATAAAGGATGTTGTGCAATCGTATGTCTTTGATGTATTAATTCACTAATTGAGAACGTTCCTGCCACGTGATATAACATGACAAACGCGACTAACATGGCTAAGCCACCTAAAACCGTAATCATAAATGAAGTGATTGCACCGTTTTGACTCTCACTTTTATCGTACCAATAACTAATCAGTAGGAACGATGACACACTTGTTAACTCCCAAAAAACGTATAACAAGATCGTGTTATCAGAAAGTACAATTCCTAACATACTAAACATAAATAAAACTAAATATGTGAAAAATCGGGGTAAATGATCATGTTCATAGGATAAGTATTGTGTTGCATAAAAGAATACAGCGACACCAATGATGGAAATAAGTAAGGCAAAAAACATACTCAATCCATCCAAGCGGAGTACGAGGTTAATATCTAAAGCAGGTAACCACTGAATCTTTTCAATGATCAGTTGGTTGTCTAATACCTTAGGGATGTTTATCAAAAAGATTATTGATGCAACAAGGGGTGCAAGTAATGCGACAAAGCCGGGTAAACGCTTTGTATTCCACTTCATCATTACGACAAGTATGATCATTATTGCCATTAAAAATATAAGCAATCCACTTAACATCTTCACGCCTCCCTTTCTCTATTTTTATAAATTTAAAGCGATGGTCGTGTTAATTTCCTTTTTAGAAATACCTATAAACTTCATTGTTTCATAAGCCGTTTGATGTCCAAGATATTTTTGAATGATTGAAACTGAAATTCCAGATTTATACGCATGATATGCAAAAGTTTTTCTAAGTGTCGTTAAGCCAATATGTTCAATTCCTAATTGATGTGCCGCATTGTTAACAATACGATAAGCTTGTTGACGACTAAGCCCTTTTTTTGTCCGCTTCGAGCGAAACAATAAGTCATCTCCAGAAATTGCTTCTGCCTGAATGTATTGTTTTAGCTCTTTACGTAGTTGTTCTGGAATAACAACACGAATATTTGAGTCCGTTTCATACCAACGTGTCATACTGACGCCTTGATCAGAAAGGAATTGAGACACCTTAAAATTAAGTAACTCTGTTAACTTAATACCCGTATGGATAGCAAATTTAAAAAATAAATAATCACGCATTGAATGTGCCTTTAAAAATTCATACATTCGATGAATATCTTGTTTGTCACGGATAGGATCTACACAGTTCACGCAATTCCACCTCTCATAATGTTTCTTATTCCATGATAAACTATATTTAAGTAACATGAAAGAATTTTCATAAATTATTTTATTTTTAGGGTGTGCTTTTTCGCTGTCATATTCGATATATAAAGTGAAAGGAGGTCAGAAATATGAACATCCATCAAATCACACTTATTCTGACGCAAACATCAGTCACACCGGAAGGAAAAACAACTAAAACGTCAAGACGCTTTACGCAACTTAAACCAACTGCAACCCGAGAAGAACTCAAAGCCTTTAGCAATGCAATTCAAGCACTTACTGGTGAACAATATGACGCAATTGAAGTCCTAACATCTGAATACATTCAATAAAAAGGAGCATACAAAAATGAATACAAAAACTTTAGAAATTACTTTTTCCGACGCATCACAAAAGAATATCAAACTCTCTCTTCCAAAATTAGACACTTCTATCACAAAAGAACTCGTAGAAACACAAGCAAATAAGATTGTGCAATTGAACATACTAGATAGTAAAGGGGGCGACATTCAAAAAGCAGTAGGTGCACAATTGATTGATAAGTCCGTTACAGTCCTTTTCTAATAAAAAAGACCTTGCGCATACCATATAAATAACGAGAGCCTGTCACAAATAAACGTGACAGGCTCTTTTCTAGTCATTCTTTTGATAATGAGGTCGAATTCTCACTTCATCACCGTAGAATATCTTATATTTCCCCAACTTATAACATATCGCATATTTCTCAAATACTTCTTCAACCCTTGCTAACGTTTTGTAAGACTTAAAAGGGTTTAAAACTTCAACATATTGTCCCTCTTGAAGTTGGGTTGACGGTTTTACATTGATAAAAAACATTTGTTCATCAATGACACGTACGATCTCATGTTCGTACAAATTTATCACAACTTTCTCTTACATCATACAATTCTTCAAATAAATGCCTTAGTCATGCATTAAACTTAAATAACCTTCCATGTGATTAATACAATTAAGTTCAACAACAATTTTCATGACTCCTCCCTATCTTAATCAAAATAACTTACGTTTGTAAATATATCGTAACTTTCTTTTATCTAAAATATTAAACTTTTTGAAATTAAAATTCGATAATTCCCTTTAAATGCTATCTTATTATATTTTGCTATAATAACACTATCTTAATTAAACAATAAGGATGGACATGATATGCTTTCACTTTTACTTATTTTAGGGCTTATCGCAGGTAGTGTCGTGCCAATTCAAACTTCTATCAATTCAAAATTGAGTCTTTATACGCACTCCTCGTTTTATGCTTCAGCTATTTCATTTTCGACTGGAACACTTTGGCTCATCATTGTTAATTTAATCATGAACCCACATGTTTTTTCGATTGCTTCCTTTCGTCATTATCAAATTGACTATTATTGGTATGTAGGCGGATTAATGGGGGTTATCTTTTTAACAGGCAATTTATTGTTACTCCCCAAAATTGGGGCTTCGCTCACCGTTGTCACTACAATTGCAGGTCAAATATTAATGAGTGTCGTGATAGACTCGTTTGGTTGGTTTAACGTAGAAATCAAGCCGTTATCCATTTTGAAGGCTTTTGGTATTATTTTATTACTCATTGGCATTATTTTAATGAATATTCAAAAGCGCTCAAAAGTTGTACGTACGGCGCATCAAACGCCTTTATGGATTATCGTAGGTATTTTATTTGGATTCGCTCCTCCAATCCAAACTGCAATCAACAGTCATTTAGGCCAAAGTGTGCACTCTCCTTATTTCGCATCACTCATTTCTTTTACAGTAGGATCACTAGCGCTGATCTTATTAACGCTGATAGTTCATCGTAAAATTTCTATCAATACACTTCATGCATCAAATGGTCCTTTGAAATGGTGGCATTTTATCGGTGGTGCACTTGGCGTCATTTTTGTTACTACGAACATTATTTTAACGCCACATATCGGCGTGACATTTACTTTAATCACTGTCATGTTAGGTCAAATTATTATGGGTATGATTATTGATCACTTTGGATTATTAGGTGTTCCACCGCGTCGTTTATCTTCCCAACGCCTTATTGGCTTTGTTGTAATTATTATAGCGATTGTACTCATTCAAGTGCGCTAATAACATATTTTAAAGGTTGGAAGAACTCGGATTGTGCTTAAATCATATTTAAGTGCAATCTGCATACCTTCCTCATTCACTCAATATGCCCCTAACTTTAGACGCTTTTGTTGTCTATCGAATGAAACATCAAAGGTTTTTAAATTGTGTAGCTGCATACGCGATCACTTTCTTTTCTTCTTTCAATTCTTTTATATTACGATAAAATCATTCAATGCACATGAATTAATTTAAATGTTCCTGTGCATTTTTCTATACACATTTTTAATGATTTTCTTTTTTAGTCATTATCTCTTCTATATTTTGCACAATTATAGTCCGTCATCATCAAAACATTTAAGTTTACGATATTCATTCATATAT
>NZ_PPQN01000019.1 GCF_002901995.1 Staphylococcus coagulans
ACTCAATAAGTTAAGGCAAATTAATCATTATATAAATAATTTTTCTTGATATGTAGTTAATGAAAATGTATAATCATAAACAAATAGCGGTACACATCTGCGGAGTGTACTTGAGGTTAACTGTTGCGACGGTTGCCTCTTTTTTTATATAAAAATCTCTACTCACGCATATTTACGTTATCCCTATTGGTTTATATAAGTTCCACAACAAACAAATGAGACGGCATGGGAGTCGCTGAAAAACAAGTCAGAGTTTTCTACTCAAACACGTATTGCCACATATGAAGCTAATTTAAAAAGAATTGGAGATTAATCATGGAGATTAAACTTAAAAATCTAGTAGTTCAATTTGACTTAAACAGTGAAACTCCTTATTTTCAAGTTGAAGATAATTACAAAATAAGATGGGATATTGACTCGATTCAAAAGAGAGACCTTGCAGAAATAATAAGATTATCGTTTAAGTCAAAGATTAATAGTTCATTCCTATCAAAAATTATCTCACCTTATTGTAAAAGAGAGGTGACTCGACTTGGATGGTATATTAATATAAAAAATTGGCGTGAAAATATTCATTGCGGTTATGAAAAATATATCATTTCTAGTATATACAATATAGATGTTACAGAAGTGTTAAATTATTGCATGTATATCAAGAACAGTCAGATTCAACCTTTTATCATTTTTTATGATGATAAATCTTTATTAAAGATTGGTGTTGATACGATTGATGTCATTAGCGCTTCTGAAGAATTGATTAAAATGTTAAATACTAAGTTAAATTTTTAATTCATATATCATGGAAGCACGATACAATTTGTAATATCGTGTCAGACTGCCGACAAAGACTGCGGACTTGTCGGCATTTTTAGAGCGTCCGGGATGGGTAACAACTTGTCGATGAAAGTCCGTTACAGGCTTGATAATAGGAACTGTTAGCGAAAGACAAGGGTGTCCATTGTGAAGTGGAATCTGAAGGAAATCGGACGCAAACACTCGCACCGATGAACAGAAACATTATACTAAGGCTATGTAGAACAGTAGCTCAAAAGTTCGCAAATTTTATCAATTTTTAGCATTACGTATTCAACGCTAAACAAAAAAGGCTAGAAACCGCATCACAACGGTATCTCTAGCCTTTCATTTATACTATGTTATTATTCCCACTCGATGAAATGAGTGTTTTTCGCTAGTTTATATTAACTTATAACAATTGATATTACAGTGTTTTTACAGCTAAATACTTCTCATCAATTAACATCACTTCATAATTAACGTATTCAATTACGTATTCACTGCCTGCAACGTGTGAGATTATCTATGCTGTAATTGGAAGCAGAACCAAAGTGATTCTCAGCTTTTAACTTTTGTGTAAATATAATTATTATAGTTTTTGTAACTAATTAATTTAACTCATTAATTAACTTAAGGATTTCATCTTTGTCCATGTTTTTCAAGTCTCTTTTACATACTTTAACCAAATTATTAGACACAGATGCTGTAGCCATAGAAGTATTTTCAACGTTATTAGACAACTTTTTATCAACCGAAATATATACGTCGGCATCATCGTTAGAATTAAAAACAGATTTTGAACCATCCTTATTCAATACTCCAACCGATATAGTTTCATTATATGCAGCTGGAAATTCTTGACCTCCAAAAATATCGTTACCGTTAGCTGCTACAATAATAATACCTTTTTCATGAGCCTCTTTTATCTTTTTATGTAACTCAGGATAATTTTTAGTAAATCCATAACTCATATTTATAATGTCTACATCATGTTTAATTGCCCAATCAAGTGCTGAAATAGTATCCGCCACTCTTCCGTTGCCATAACGGTTCAAAACTTTAGCATTATAAATAACTATATCAGCTCTATACTCTATAATCTTTGAAATTTTATTAGCGTGTACGCTATTTCTATAGTTATCTAAAGTGAAATCACGAGATATTACATTGCTATTAATAGCTTTCTTTTCAATCCCTGTATCTAGAACTGCAATTTTAGTCTTTTCATTCTTGCAATTATAGTTCAAACATATGAATATAGATGATAAAATTAGTATTATTAATATTAAATAAATTTTAATCAATTTCATCGCTTACATCAAACAAGAGGTTGCTGTATTTTTGGGAGTAATTTATATATGACTGCTTATTTATAAAATATAGCCAAAGCCCCCTATCATCATACAAATGGTACAATATGCCTCTTTCACTATCCATTAAATATATATCTAAGTAATTATCTTTCTGATTAATCGTCGGGAATAAACCTTTAAAATCTTGATTGCAAATCGCTCTCGCTAACTTTTTATAATTTAAATCCTTCAAACTTTTATTTTTATAAGCAAACACAAAACACTGAATGCCTTCATTGTTAGTATATTCTCTAAAACTTGGTGTTTCGTTATTATTGAAATAACTAAACTTTTCTTTGAACCTAGTTTTTTTAAATGAATTCCCATATAAATAATATACTAGAACTATATCAATATTATTACTTTGATGAAATAAATCTTGTAAGATTTGAATTGAGTTTCTATGAACTATTGTAAAATAATTTTTGTTAAAGCTTTTTCCATCATCTGAAAAAGGATATTCACCTTCACTTAAATCTAAATGAATTGCATTTTCGGCTTCAGAAAAATTTAAATCACTTACTGACATACAATTAATAATATTATCCATTTTTATAAATCATCCTATTTACGAAGTATTTTTCCATCTTTAGTTAAAGTCGCTTTTCTTGTACCGCTTTTATCCAACAATTTCCAATACGATCCTCCATGAGACTGTCCTTTATTCCTTGAAATTGACCACCCAGTTTTAGGATCTCTATAAACTGGATTTTTCCCCTTTACTTTTTGTGTAAATTTTCCGATATCCACTCCTTTACTAGTTAGAAGTCTAGAGTTTATTCCTTTCGCTACTTTATGCGTATTTGATTTTATAGCGTTATTCACTGCTTTTTTACCATACTTTTTAATAGCCCATTGGATACCATATCTTGCAGCCATAACTGCCACTACTACTAAAGGTGCAGCAGAAGCCTCGGCCAATCTTGTATCAAATTCATGCTCCTCACCAGTTGAATTATCTATTAAAAATCCAGCTATATCTTCTTCATCCGCATAGGTTAAATCAACAGTATAATCTACTTGTTTAGATTCTTCTAAATTAGAGATTTTCCCAGATAAATTAATGTCTCCTGTATTGAAGTCATTAGTTAATACAGTATCTAAATTTATTTCATCATTATTTATTGATGCAGAAAGACGTGATACTTCGCCAGTTTTATTCTCACTGGTTTTTGTGTTTTTAACGCTTTTATTTACATCTATATCTTCTTTGATAATTTTATTAGATGCATTCGTATTTGAACTCCCAATCCCAGATAAAATCAAGGACATTATTATTGTACATATAAACACTTTCGAAAAAATTTTCATATTGATCCCTCCTAGATATTTTAAAATATCATAATATACTTTCAATATTCTTTCATATCTATATACGAATAAATATGCAATACGAAAATTTAAGTGCACAGTTATACTTTAAAAGACTTTATGCCCTTGAAGAACGTTTCTATTTTATTGTGAAAGTGTTTCTCCCTATACAAACTTACTTTTTTAATACTCGGATGTATTTCGATTTTTCTCTTATATAGCTTTGTAAATCGTACAGCTAAATTTAAAATATTATACTTTTTACCACAAGAATTCTTGTAATAGTCAAATTTATACTTCAATTATGACTTTAAATATATTAATTACACTACAAACGTAACATTGTTCGTAAGCTGCTCCATAACCATTACTTCATCTACTATTAAACATGCTTATTTATCTAAAATTTTTCTCTCAATTACCCAATATTAATAACTAATAAACAATTTTTGAGACACTGGTTCTCTTAAATTACAGTAAGTTTAATTATATGAATATCGAACAAAAAACTATACGAAGCTGCGAAAAATTTAATTATCAAAAGGTATCCTAAAGCTGGGGTTGTTATAACTCCAGCAAGTTCTGCCAATTCTTTGTTCTCTAGCTCTTTCTTGAATATCTCCAATTAAATCTTTAGCGTTTAACATGATGTCATATTTAACGAAATTAACGAATCGTTCATACAGTCTTTTTAGTGTACTTATATTCATCACAAATAAAAAAAGACCCTTTTACAGGTCGCTTTAACGATGAGTGAGAATTTTATAAGTGGTTAGCCACAAGATACTTAATTTTACCCATTCACTGATTTCTAAAACATAAATAAAGAGCCGTATTAAATTACGACTCCGATATCAGTAAATATAACCCAACATGAGCTATGTTTATTTCAAAGGACAAAACACCCATCTTAAATTATGGGGGTTAATTTATTTCTTTTTGTTATTAGATGAAAACAAGAATGCTCCAAAAAACAGTAAAGGGAAAATAACAAACAAGCGAGCATCAAATGTATTCTCCCCAATAATAACAGGTAAAGATATATAAATAATAAAAGTTATTACTAAAAACGCCAAATAGATTTTTTTATTGGTGCTCATCACAAGTACACCTACAATACAATAGCAATGAATGCTCTAGCTACAATATAAGCAAATTGTTTATTGAAACCAAAATTATTAGTTAATCCTGTAGCTATACCATCAGCTAAATTACCTTCAAAACCCGTTAAAATGTCACAAAACTTATTAATACTTTGATAATGGAACATAACTAACTTTGTGCCAGTAGTATTTTCTATTTTAGCAACTAATTTATTCCAAGCTTTCTCTCCAATTTTATTAACAGTAGCTCTTATAGCTTTAGCTCCAGCTTTCGCCGTTATAGTAGCTTTACCTCTCTCTGCTACCCCATTTTTATAATCTCTAACTTGTCCTTTTAATTTTTCAGCCACACTCGGATCTTTAAAGTCTTGTTTACTATTATCTATTTCTTCTAATAAAGCATTTCCAATTTTTTCTCTTTGTTTCATTTCCTCATCAACTGCTTTAACAGTTTCAGCATTAGCTTTACCTGATTCTACCGTAAAATAAACAGGCCCCATCAAAAGAGAGGTCGCAATACTAGCAGTGGCAATTTTTCTTAAGTTTTTGTACATTGTAAAAACTCCTTATTCAGAATTTAAACAATCCCTTAATAAACATCCCGATATTAAGCCTATCATATTATCGTTTTCTTTCAACTGTATTATTGATATCTAAACACTAATTCTTAATTACATAGTCCGCTTTAGCAAATTCACATCATATTTAACACAAAAAACCTTTATTAAAAACCACCCTAAATAATAAGGGTGTTCACATACTAAAAATAATTCTATTAATATATCAAAAACCTTTTCTTTTGATCTGCCTAGTAAGAAATACAACAATTAATATTCCATGTATAATCGTTAATCCTTTGAAAATAGGCGAACTAAATGAAATGAAAAAAGCTGTCAGTATGATTTCAAGTAAAAACACAAAAATTATTATAGCTAATAACGTTTGTTGCGATTTAGGCATGTTATGATCTTTTCCGCTCATAATAAACCTCCTTAACTGGATAAGTTTCATTAGATAATATACTATCATTTGAATTAACAAAGTCCAAACTTGGACTCTGCTAATCACTGTTGTTAATAACGCCAGCAAGCTCTTCCAATTCTTTTTTTCTCTAGTTCTTTCTTGAGTATCCCCGAATAAATTTTTAACATTTAACACTGTATTCAATTTTCCATAAAAAACCACCACCTAATAAAAGGCAGTGGTTCTGCATTAATCATCTACTGAATATCATCAACAAATTCTGGCGCTACAAGACTCACATCTAATTTATCTGTAAATAAGCTATGATACTTTACTAACATTTCACGCGCTTTGTTACGATCACTTATTTTAGCTGGTACATCAATCGTTTCTACATGCTCGTTATAAATTACGTTCATTCTATTTGTATCTGGGTTACGGACATACTCACCACGTTTAACGACAACTTCTCTCGTTTCAGTTTCTTCTCCTATTGCAGTTCTACTCATTAAATACAATAACTCTTTGACTTCTAGTATACCCTCATCAAGTATCTTTTCTTTTTGACCCTTAATGTAATTTTGTATTTCAACATTCTTCAACAGTTTATTGACAACTGAAAATGTATCTTAGGGCTATACCTTACATTTATAGCGGATTGCGTAGCATTAAAAGTACAAACAAAAAGACTAGAAACCGCATAACAACGTCGATTCTAGCCTCTCATTCATACTATTTAATTATTCCCACTCAATCGTACTTGGTGGTTTTGATGTGATGTCGTAAACAACGCGGTTAACGTGATCGACTTCATTTACGATACGTGTTGAGATTTTTTGTAAGACTTCCCAATCGATGCGTGCAAAGTCACTTGTCATCCCATCAATAGATGTGACTGCGCGGACACCAACTGTATAGTCATAAGTACGGTAGTCTCCCATGACACCGACCGAGCGAATGTCTGGTAATACTGTGAAGTATTGCCAGATTTCACGTTCTAGACCTTCTTGGCGAATCACTTCACGTAGAATTGCGTCTGATTCACGCACAATTTCTAATTTGTCTTCAGTAATTTCACCAAGTACACGGATACCTAATCCTGGGCCTGGGAAGGGTTGTCTCCATACTAAATGTTCTGGAATACCTAACTCAATTCCTAGAGCACGCACTTCATCTTTAAATAATGTATTAATCGGTTCAATTAATTCGAATTCCATGTCTTCTGGTAAACCACCTACATTGTGGTGAGACTTAATGGTTTGTGCTGTTTTTGTACCAGACTCAATAACGTCCGTATAAAGTGTCCCTTGTGCTAAGAAATCGACACCTTCTAATTTTGACGCTTCATCATCAAAAACATAAACAAATTCATTACCAATGATTTTACGTTTTTTCTCTGGATCAGAAACACCCGCAAGTTTCGACATGAATCGGTCTTTAGCATTTACACGAATGATGTTCATGTTAAAGCCTTCACCGAATTGTTCCATTACCATGTCGCCTTCACCTTTACGTAAAAGTCCATGGTCAACAAAGATACATGTCAATTGATCACCAATCGCTTTGTGTAATAATACCGCAACAACAGATGAATCAACACCGCCACTCATCGCACATAAAACTTTGCGATCTCCTACTTTGTCACGGATTTTTTGGACTTCAATATCAATGAAGTTTTCCATTGTCCACTCACCTGTACATCCACATACACGACGAATAAAGTTGCGTAGTAAGTCATTACCAAATTCTGTATGACGCACTTCTGGGTGGAATTGTACACCATAAATACGACGTTTTTTATCTTCAATCGCTGCATATTGTGTACTTGGACTGTCCGCAATCACTTCAAAACCTTCTGGAATTTCGATCACTTTATCAGAGTGACTCATCCAAACAGTTTGTTCCTCAGGTAAGCCAAAGAACAACGCGTCAGATTTTGCATTGATAATTGCTTTACCATATTCACGTTCATTGGCACGTTCAACTTTACCACCGAGTAATTTCGTTGTCAGTTGCATTCCATAACAAATACCTAAAACGGGTACGCCTAAGTTATAGATTTCAGGATCAATCGTAAAAGCATCTTCAGCATAAACTGAGTTAGGACCTCCTGATAAAATAATACCTTTAGGGTTCATTTGTTTGATTTCTTCAATTGGCATTTCGTGATCGTGTAATTCACTATAAACGCCCATTTCACGAATACGACGCGTAATTAATTGGTTGTATTGACTACCAAAATCGAGGACAAGAATGAGTTCTTGTTCTTTTGCCATTTCCATACTATTTGTACTCCTTTACCAATTAGAATGAGTAGTTTGGTGATTCTTTCGTAATTTGAACATCGTGTGGATGACTTTCTGCTAAGCCTGCCGCACTCATTTTCGTAAATTGTGCTTCTTCACGTAATGCTTTGAGGTCACGTGAACCTGTGTAACCCATACCGCTCTTAACGCCACCAATTAATTGGTAGATTGTATCTTGTAATGGCCCTTTGTAGTCAATACGTCCTTCAACGCCTTCTGGTACGTATTTTTTAGGTGTTTTGTCTTCTTGGAAGTAACGATCGTTAGAACCACTTTCCATAGCGCCTAATGAGCCCATACCGCGGTAAACTTTGTATTGACGACCTTGGAAGACTTCCACCATACCTGGACTTTCTTCTGTACCTGCAAGCAAGCTACCTAACATAACAGCATGGCCACCTGCAGCTAACGCTTTAACGATATCGCCAGAGAATTTAATACCACCGTCAGCGATAATCGTTTTACCGTGTTTACGTGCTTCTGTTGCACAGTCATAAACAGCTGTAATTTGAGGAACGCCGACACCCGCTACGACACGTGTCGTACAAATTGAACCTGGTCCGATACCCACTTTCACAACATCTGCACCCGCTTCAAACAATGCTTTTGTTGCTGCAGCAGTCGCAACGTTACCTGCAATCACTGTAATTTCTGGGTATTTTTCTTTAATCTCTTTAACTTGATTAATAACACCACGTGAATGACCGTGTGCTGTATCAATAACTAATGCATCTACACCGGCTTCAACTAATTTTTCAGCACGAATGCTTGTATCTTTTGCGATACCGATAGCAGCGGCAACAAGGAGGCGACCGTGACTATCTTTTGCTGAATAAGGATATTCATGTACTTTTTCAATATCTTTAATTGTAATTAAACCTTGTAAAACACCATCTTCAACAAGAGGGAGTTTTTCAATTTTATGGTCTTGAAGAATTTCTTCCGCTTCTTCAAGTGTTGTACCAACTGGAGCTGTAATTAAATTTTCTTGCGTCATGACATCAGAGATTTTAATTGAAAAATCTTCTATAAATCTTAAGTCACGGTTTGTTAGGATACCAACAAGTTGACGTGATTCTTTATTATCTACAATAGGAACACCAGAAATACGATATTTGCCCATTAATGCTTCCGCTTCATAGACGCTTTCTTCAGGCGTTAAGAAAAATGGATCTGTAATGACACCATTTTCTGAGCGTTTCACTTTTTGTACTTCATCTGCTTGATGCTCAATGCTCATATTTTTATGAATAACACCTAAGCCACCTTGCCTTGCCATAGCAATCGCCATTTTAGACTCTGTTACCGTATCCATACCGGCTGATACAATCGGAATATTTAACTTAATTTTTTCTGATAATTCTATACTTAAGTCTACTTCTTTTGGCAACACATTTGATTCTGCCGGAATTAAAAGTACATCATCAAAAGTGAGTGCTTCTTTTACGAACTTGTTTTCCCACATACTATTTACAGCCTCCATTCAAATTATTACTTATATTATTTCACATTTTCATCATTTTGTTGAGCGTTAATACCATTAAAAAATAAATTCAAGAGAATTGCTGATATTGTGCCTAAAACAATCCCATTTTGTGTAAACCATGCAAATTGGTCACCAAGTGCTTTAAACGCTTCAGGTACTGCTGTGATACCTGCACCTAGCCCGACCGATATTGCAATAATCAACAAATTATTCTGATTTTTAAAGTCAATATCATTGAGAATACGTACACCGTATGCCATGACCATACCGAACATTGCCAACATCGCACCGCCCAGTACAGAGAGTGGAATAATATTAGCCAATGCGCCCAGTTTAGGGATACAGCCACAAATGACTAATAAAATAACCATGCCGTAAATGACATCATTTTTCTTAACACCTGAAAGGGATACAAGACCCACGTTTTGAGAGTAAGCAGTGTACGGGAATGCATTGAAGATAGAACCTAAAGTAATCGCCATACCTTCTGCCATATAACCTTTTCTAAAGTCTTTACGTTCAAGTTTCTTACCAGTAATTTTACTTAAAGCATGGTAAACACCTGTTGATTCGATCAAACTCACTAATGCGACGATGAAAAAGACTAATGTTGCACCAAAATCAAAAGCAAATCCTGTAAATCTGAACGGCTTAGGTAATTCAAACCAATGGGCTTGTCCTACTTGAGCTATATCAATTAACCCAAATACACTTGCTAAAATAGTACCTAAGATTAAACCTAACAAAATGGCAATGGATTTTAAGAAACCACGCGCAAAGCGTTGTAAAATCAAAATAATAATGAGT
Source organism: Staphylococcus coagulans (assembly GCF_002901995.1). Lineage (GTDB taxonomy): Bacteria > Bacillota > Bacilli > Staphylococcales > Staphylococcaceae > Staphylococcus > Staphylococcus coagulans. The sequence goes on from NZ_PPQN01000019.1 coordinate 10,124, forward strand.
GTCGCAAAACCGAGTAAAATGTGTTTTGGATCACCATAATCTTTTGCACCTTGACCCCCTGCAATATAATTCATTGCAACAGGCATCAAAGTGATCCCAATAATTGTAACAACACTTCCAGTTACAACAGGTGGAAATAGTTTTACGAGTGAAGCAAAAAATGGTGCAATTAAAATAACTAATAAGCCAGACAGAAAGAGTGATCCATATAAAACGTCAATACCTTTCGTTTGTCCGATTAAGATCATAGGTGCAACCGCAGTAAAGGTACACCCTAAAACGACAGGCAATCCTATACCGATACCACGATAAACTTGTAAAAATGTCGCTACACCACACATAAAAATATCGACTGTGACAAGATACGCAATTTGTTCATTTGTAAAATGTAAGCTTGTCCCAACAATAATCGGAACAAGAATCGCCCCAGCATACATCGCTAATAAATGTTGTAAACTTAACAAAAATCGCTTCATCATTCTGTATCTCCTACTAGAGTTACTTTATTCCCCTTTAATGAAGCAACTTGGCATAACGATGATACAGTTAAGCCTGCCTCTTCTAATCGTGAACGTCCTTGTTGAAAACTCTTTTCTACTAGAATTCCCACACCCACTGTTGTCGCTCCTGCTTGCTCAACCAAACGATGTAAGCCTAACGCAGCTTCTCCATTGGCTAAAAAGTCATCAATAATCAATACTCTATCTTCTGGAGATAAAAACTCTTCAGAGATAATCACTGTATTCGTTTTGTTTTTAGTGAATGAATGTACATCTGTTTGATAGTACCCTGCGTTTAATGTGCTTGGTTTCGCTTTTTTGGCAAACAAACAAGGAACGGTAAAACGATGCGCTGCCATAATGGCCGGTGCAATCCCTGATGCTTCAATCGTCAAAATTTTAGTCACACCTTGGTCTGCGAACTGATCATGAAACGTTTGACCTATGTCATACATCAAGCCAGCATCGATTTGATGATTTAAGAATCCATCGACTTTGAGAATCTTTTCATCAATGACAACACCATCTTCAATGACCTTTTTTCTTAATGCGTCCACTCCTATTCCTCCTCGATAAAAATGATATCAAAAATACCCAAAACTAAAGAATGACGTTTTAGGTATACGAGTAATAGTCATACAGTTGTAAAGTGGCGCTATAACAGGTCTCCAACCCAAAATATTGTGTGACAATTCGAAAATATGCGAACAACGGGATTGAAAGGATACATTAAGCACGCTACATCGATGTACCATTACTCATAGTCATGTCGTTTAAGGCAACATGGTAGAAACTTCTAAAGCCGTATTCTTCAGATTATATGAGCTTGATAAATTATCTACTGATAATAGCAAATTTAACCCTCTTTCGCAATAGCATCGTCCTAAATCTATTGTATTCAGAAATTTATGGAAATTCGTTGCGTAAAGTGCTGTTTAAGCGCATAATAGCATTATAAAACCGTTTATATAACGGAGTATAAGGGTAGTGTAATTACAAAACACGATCGGGAGGCGTCACACGTATGGCACTATATAAAGTAGAAAAATATAAAGTTGCACGCACAGAAGATGATGCAATTCAATATGTTGATTTACTATTAAAAGAAGGTCTAAAAGAAAGCGAAATCGTGGTATTAAGCAGAGAAAAATTGAAAACAGATCGATTCAATGATTCACAAATTCAACACAAATCAACTAATGGAACAGTCAGTGATAAATTTATGCGCTTTTTTATCGGTGAAGATGCTGAAGAGGCCGCTTTGTCTAAATATAATTTCTCTGAAAATGAGCGAGAGGACCTTAAACAAGACATTGTGAATAATAAAATTATAATCATCGCGCAAAGAGTTGATCACGAATGCAATGAAGTTCCAGAAAATAATGCTGCATATCAAACGCCAGATGATGACAAACATGCTCCTTCTGAACATAAAGGGGATATTGAATAAATCGATTGGGCGCTAGGTTCTATTGTTACTGCATGATTTCATAATCATTTGATGGGGACGGGGATATGAGATAAATATGGAGATTTATAGAAACACTTGATTTCCATACACTCTCGCTCGTTCCCTTATTGTTTATCCTTTATTTTGACATCATGGTCAGTCATGAATGGTCCAACTTAGTCATCTATTTTATCAGAAAAAACAGTCACAAATGACTCCTCAACTATCTATATGTATTGCTACATCATTGCAATGACCCTATATACTTGCAAGAATAAACAAGAGTTAACTTAAAAGAGGTGACGTAACATGAACTTTGTACATATTAAATCTATGCATGATCGATGGTATGAGCCAGCAATAGCATTCTATAAAAATAAATTAGACCATCTTGTTACAGAAGATGCGTCTGTTTTTGCGCGATCACTTAAAACAGATAAAACCCAACATGACTTCGTATTTATTGTTGGTATTGAAGACGACGCGATTGTGAGCTTGGCGACAGCCCACTATGAAGCGACGACAAATGTCGGCTTTATTATTTATCTTCTTGCACAACACAGCCAAGATTGTGAAGCCTGCTTGAAAACGACTTTAGAACAGATTGAGCATGAGCTGAATCGTATATCTAACCAACTTCACGGTCGTGACGTTAATTTCTTTATGTTTGAATCTACATTTGAATCTAACGATGTTGATGAAGAAACAGCAAGAAAAATTAACTTCCGTCGTCACTTTTTAACAGAAAACGGCTACGAAAAGCAAACTGAAATTACATACTTACAACCTTCATTAGATCGTAACGGTAAGCCCATTCCTTTAGATTTATATGTGAAAGGCAATATTCCTTTAACTAAGGATATTTTTGGTACAAGTGTTAAATCCTGCTACATTTTAAAATATGTGTATGCGAATCAAATACCTCGACGTATCATTTATCCATTACTTGTCAAAATGGGTTTACGCAAAGAACATCGTCCATAAGACCTTGAAATCAATGCTTAAAGCCGTTAAAATAATGAGAGAGGCAGACTGACGGGTCACTGAACGCACACTTCCGTACGTCTAAAAAGAATAGAAAGGATCTAATGATATATGCTGACAAAAGAATTTGCCCAAAGATCAGGCTTAAGTGAAAAGCAAGTACGTAAAATCGTACAGCATCTTGAAGAACGTGGTTACCATTTAAATAAAACAGAATACCGTGGTCGAGAAGCGACTGATTTTAAAGAAGAAGATATTGAATTATTCCAAGAGATAACAGAACGTGTTGCACGTACAAATAGTTATGATCTTGCTTTTGAAGAGTTAGAACAAGAAAAAGACTTTCTACAAGTTATCGTCAAAGAAGATAAACAACACTTACCGAGCGATCAACAAGTGCCTCAACTTATCAATGAATTACGCAATGAAATCAATAAAATGCGTGAAGAACGTCAAATGTTAGGTCAGATGGTCAGCCAAGTTCATCAACAGCAAGAAGAATTAAAAGCGTTACATACCCAATTAAATCAACAACTTGAATCGAATAGTAAGTCCCTTGAATCACTGACAGTCGCACAAAAGGAACAAAGTGAACAATGGAGTCAAACACAACAAAGTATCGAGACTCAAACTAAAGAACAGCAGGCACTTGCGCAATCGATTCAAAGCAATGAAAAGAAAGGCTTCTTCCAACGTTTATTCGGTGGTTAAAGCGATTCAACCTTTGCGTATCTTGCATATTTCTAATATGAAAGTTACAATAATTAATGAAATCAAATAAAAATTTATATGCTAGGGGTGCTCGAGGCGAGCTGAGAAAGAATGTATCTTAACTCTTTGAACCTGAGGTGGTTAGAACCAACGAAGGAAAGCGTATGATGACAATGAACTTATTTCAACTCATTTTAATGATGACTCAATCATTTATTTCAATCATATACGTGTTCCTCCTGCATCCTTTCATGCAGGAGGCTTTTTTTATGAAACAAACAATTATTATTGGTGCCGGCGTTATGGGTTTATCCATTGCAAGACAGCTATCCTCTCAAAACCGACATATTCGGATTATCGATCGTTACACACCAAGAATGAATGCGTCTTATGCCGCGGGAGGCATGCTTGGTGCACAGAACGAGTTTTTCGAAGCCAATCCACTGTATCACCTCGCTATGGAAAGTCGTGCAATGATGCCTGAAGTTGCAGCCGACCTCGAGCGAGAAACTGGAATTAATATTGAATACCAAAAATACGGCCTAATTAAAGTTGCCTCTCAAAAACAAGATATCCAAGCAGTAGAAGCGCAATTCCAATTTTTACATAGCCAAGATCACACAATTAAACAACTCTCAAAATACGCTCTAAAACAACGTTTCCCCAAACTCGACCCTAACCAAAGTGCTGCTTTTAAAATCCAAGATGATGGTCAAATTAATGCAAACACCTATACGAAAGCCCTGATTGCTTCCGTTATAAAACGCGACTATATCGAACTCATGACACAAACCGAAGTCTTAAAAGTTGAACGTCGTCACAGTGGCTATACAGTCATCACATCTAAAGGTAACTTTTCAGCTGATGAATTGATTATTGCTGCAGGCGCTTGGTCTGGGACGTTACTCCAACAACTTCATATCCAATTACCTACTCAACCAGTTAAAGGTGACGTTAAACTGATTGCCTCTTGTTATAAAGGATTGAAGGAAACCATTTTTAATATGAATGGTTGTTACATCGTGCCCAAATTGCCTAATCGTTTCTTAATTGGTGCGACCTCAGACTTCGATAGTTGGAGCATTGAAAATGATGAGAACAACTTGTCATGGTTAGATCAAGAGAGCTTGTCTATGATTCCGCAACTCAAAAATCATCATGTGATTAAAACATGGACGGGCATTCGACCTATCACACCTAACCAAGAGCCTATTATGGGAGAGGTTGAAGACCATCTTTATGTGTCCACAGGGCATTATCGAAACGGTATTTTACTCTCACCTATAGCAGGTTCACTGATGGCGAAATTGATTGACGGCCATGCTAAAGCGAAAGAACAGCTTACACCCTTTTCGCCCAAAATTGCTCAGATAAAAAATAAAGCTTGATTTTATACTTTTTTCCTATTATCCTATTGTATAAGTCGGAATTAAGAAGGAAGCGTATTTTGATATGTCTGTGTTTTTAACTATTATTAATCTAATTATTTTTATTTTCGCTCTTATTGGACTTTGGTTCATGACGAAAAAACATGTTAAATTCCCTAAACGTGTCTTTACTGCACTTGGTTTAGGGATCTTATTAGGCCTTCTACTCCACCTCATTTATGGTGTTGATAGCAAAGTCACATCAAAAACGACAGAGTGGGTTGGCTTAGTGGGAGATGGTTACATTGCACTCTTGCAAATGATTGTTATCCCATTAATCTTTGTTTCAATTGTTGCTGCTTTTACGAAAATTGATATTGGTGAAAAGTTTGCCAAAATGGGCGGATTGATTTTTGCTTTCCTTATTGGAACAGTAGCAATTGCAGCAATCATCGGTATTATTTATGCAATTGTCTTTAATTTAGATGCCTCTAGCATTGACCTCGGTCACGCTGAGAATGCACGTAGCTCTGAAATTGCAAGTCAGGCAAAAGAATTAACGGCAACGACATTACCTGCTCAAATTTTAGAGTTAATTCCATCTAATCCATTTTTAGACTTTACGGGTCAACGTGCGACATCTACAATTGCTGTCGTGATCTTTGCGGCTTTTGTCGGCTTTGCCTTTTTACGCGTTTCACGTAAACAACCTGAAAATGGGCACACACTTAAACGTGGTATCGATGCGGTCTATTCACTTGTGATGGCTATCGTTACATTTGTTTTAAGACTTACACCGTATGGAATTTTAGCAATTATGATGAAAACCATTGCGACGAGTGACTTTGCTGCCATTTGGACGTTAGGAAAATTCGTTATTGCGTCTTATGCTGCACTCATCACAATGTATATCATTCATCTAATCATTCTTGCAATCATTGGTGTAAACCCAATTCAATATATGAAGAAAACAGCCGAAGTAATCTTATTCGCCTTTACTTCACGTTCAAGTGCCGGGACATTACCATTAAATGTTCAAGCACAAACGAACCGTTTAGGTGTGCCTCAAGCCATTGCAAACTTCTCTGGCTCATTTGGTCTTTCGATTGGACAAAACGGTTGTGCGGGTATCTATCCTGCCATGCTAGCAATTATGGTTGCACCTGTCGCTGGCGTAGAGGTTGATTTTAAATTCCTTGCAACTGTTGTTATCGTCGTCGTACTCAGCTCATTTGGTGTTGCTGGTGTCGGAGGCGGTGCAACATTTGCATCTATCCTTGTACTTTCAGCTTTAAATTTACCAGTCGGACTCGCTGGGGTGCTCATCTCTGTTGAACCTTTAATTGATATGGGACGTACAGCGCTAAATGTTAACGATTCAATGTTAGCAGGTACTGGAACAGCTAAATTAACAAAACAACTAAATGAAGATACGTTTAATTCAAATCATTATGATGAATTAACACCACAACATTAATAACATCACAACAAAACCCCTTTCAATCTTACGTGTGGAAAAGATTTGAAGGGGTTTTTGTTATTAAAACTTTATGATTTTAGATACTTTCAATTAATAGTTCGCTGATTTATTTTCTATTAAAACCTGCCATTTGCAACCATTCTTTCATTTCTGTACGTTGCTTACTGCTCATAAATCTCGCTACCTGTTGTGACCATGTTTCATTGCGCTCACCGTTTGTACGCTGACTATAATATTGCGAAACTTCTCGATCATACTCCTCAAGCTGTTTTGATAACTGTTCATCATCTTGTGAATACGTATCAATATGAAAGACATGTTCACGTGGTAATCTTGGTTTTGGAGAACCATTTTCGTCATCTGTTGGTACGCCTAACGCCATTCCAAACAGTGGAAAAACATGTTCAGGTAATTTTAATATTTCTCTCACACGCTGTACATCATTACGTAATGAACCTAAATAAACAATACCATAGCCCATATCTTCTGCAGTTAGTGCTATATTTTGTGCCGCCAATGCCGCATCTACAGTACCTACGAGTAATCCCTCAGCTGACTCAAAGCTATCTTCCATATTAGCTTCAAGCTTTTCACTAATTAACTGATGACGGTGATAGTCAATCACAAAAACAAGTAAATATCCATTTTCAACGACATAAGGCTGCCCAGATACCTCTTTTAAAGCTTCTTTCTTTTCAGCATCTTCTACACCAATAATCGATGTTGTCTGTAAATAGCTAGAAGTTGAAGCCATTTGTCCTGCCTCAATTAATTTTTCGACCGTGTCTCTACTGATTCGATCTGATTTAAATTTTCTAACTGAGTGATGTCGTTTTGCCAAATCATACACATATTCTGACATTTATAAACACTCCTTATCCTTTTTCTATATCCTATCAAAACACTCAAGAAAACGCATGTCCCTTGCATCTCATGCATACCCTTAAATCGTAGAAAAATAACAACAGAGGATACGATTTATATCGAATTGTATTCACTATTAATAGCACCAGGTGTGCTTATCTATGAATACATTTTAACCTAAGAAATAATGCCTCATTATTAAATAATCATTGCGGATTGAGCGGTTATATATTTTCATACTATATACTTGTAATTGAGAATCAGCATCCGTAAATGATATTAGCAGGCGTCTTATTAATCCCTCATTTGAATTGTTTAACACTTTTTAGAATAAAATTTATAACGCCTTTATTATCCAATTTCAAGCCTTTTTCATCATTAAGATGATACATTTATTAGAATTTAAGTCTCAATTTTTATCGCTTTAATCGCGCTGACTATGTTCAAAACGCTGATTCCACTGTCTTTCTTAGTGTATGTCCCTTTCAAAAATGATATTTATTTGACGGAAAGCATGTTCCATGTCATAATAGCTATTGAGATTAGAATTATTATTAATAAGGAATTATAATTAAGACGAGACGTCTTTACATTCTAATCTAAAATAATAATGATTCATATAATAGGAGGATTTCGATTATGTCATTAATTGGTAAACAAATCGAGGAATTTTCAGCACAAGCTTACAACGCAAAAACAGATGAATTTGTTGAAGTTTCACACGAAGACTTAAAAGGTAGCTGGAGTGTTGTTGTATTCTACCCAGCAGATTTCTCTTTCGTATGTCCAACTGAATTACAAGATGTTCAAGAACAATATGCAAAATTACAAGAACTTGGTACAAACGTATACTCTGTTTCTACAGATACACACTTCGTACACAAAGCTTGGCATGATCACTCAGACGCAATTAGCACATTAGAATACACAATGATTGGTGACCCATCTCAACAAATCACACGTTTATTTGATGTATTAGATGAAGAAAAAGGTCTTGCACAACGTGGTACTTTCATCGTTGACCCTGACGGTGTTGTACAAGCTGCAGAAATCAATGCAGACGGTATCGGCCGTGACGCAAGTACACTTGTTCACAAAATCAAAGCTGCACAATATGTGCGTGAAAATCCAGGTGAAGTTTGCCCAGCAAAATGGGAAGAAGGCGGCGAAACTTTAACTCCAGGATTAGACTTAGTCGGTAAAATTTAAGGAGGCTATGCTGCATGTTAAATCAAGAATTGAAGCAACAATTATCGCAACTTCTTGATTTGATGGAAGGTGACGTTGTACTTAAAGCAAGTACAGGTTCCGACGAAAATTCACAAAAAGTCGATAACCTTGTGAATGAAGTCGCAGAAATGTCATCTCGAATTACAGTAGAAAAAGCTGATTTAAAGCGTACACCTAGCTTTAGTATCAATAGACCTGGAGAGGACACTGGCATCACATTTGCTGGTGTCCCTCTTGGTCATGAATTCAACTCTTTCGTTCTTGCACTTTTACAAGTCAGTGGACGTGCTCCGAAAGAAGAACAATCTGTAATTGATCAAATCAAATCTATTGAACAACCACTTCACTTTGAAACTTATATCAGCTTAACTTGTCATAAATGTCCAGATGTTGTTCAAGCATTAAACTTAATGAGTGTATTGAACCCTAATATTACACACACTATGATTGATGGTGCTGTATTTAAAGAAGAAGCAGAAGACATCATGGCTGTACCTGCCATCTTCTTAAATGGTGAACAATTCGGTAATGGTCGTATGACTGTAACAGATATTTTGAGTACACTCGGTCAAGGTCCGGACGCATCTGCATTTGAAAACAAAGAAGTCTTTGATGTACTTGTTATTGGTGGCGGTCCTGCAAGTGCAAGTTCAGCAATCTATGCTGCACGTAAAGGGCTCACAACAGGTATTGTCGCTGATAGAATTGGTGGCCAAGTCAACGATACAGCAGATATCGAAAACTTAATCGGTGTTAAGAAAACAACGGGTCCATCATTATCAACTAACTTAGAAGAACATATTAAAGACTACAATATCGATGTTATGAAAGGTGTTCGTGCAGAACAACTTGAAAAAACAGACAAAACTGTATCAGTAACACTTGATAACGGTGCTGTTCTAGAAACACGTTCATTAATCATCGGTACAGGTGCACGCTGGAGAAAAATTGGGGTACCAGGTGAAGAAAAATACACGAACAAAGGTGTCGCATACTGCCCGCACTGTGACGGCCCTCTATTTGAAGGTAAAGATGTTGCAGTTATCGGTGGCGGAAACTCTGGTATTGAAGCTGCTATTGACTTAGCGGGAATTTGTAAAAATGTCACAGTATTAGAATTCTCTGACACGTTAAAAGCAGACTCTGTCTTACAAGAGCGTTTGAAATCATTACCAAACACACAAGTTATTACTAATGCAGCTACGAAAGAAATTACAGGTGATGATCGTGTAAACGGTCTGACTTATACAGATATGCAATCAAAAGAAGACAAACACATCGACTTAGATGGCGTTTTCGTTCAAATCGGTTTATCTCCTAATACAGAATGGTTAGGCGACTCTGTTCAACGTAACCGTATGGGCGAAATTGAAGTTGATCGTCTTGGTAATACAAATGTACCAGGTGTCTTCGCAGCTGGGGATTGCACAGACCAACGTTACAAACAAATTATTATTTCAATGGGATCAGGCGCAACAGCTGCATTGTCAGCATTTGACTATCTCATCAGAAACTAAAGTTTTAAATCATGTCAAAAAGCTGATTGATGCAATGTCAATCAGCTTTTTTGATGTCATATTCTGAATGGCATTACTTAATAGACTTTATACACTTTCCATCTCACTTTGTTTAGCACCGTAATCAATTTCATATCCCATATCGCGAATCATATCATAATCCAGTTGATTCGGTTGACCTCCAGTAATTAAATAATCACCAACGAAGATAGAGTTCGCAACCATTAAGGCTGTTGATTGTAAAGAACGAAGATTAACTTCCCTACCTCCTGCAATACGAATCTCTTTTGTTGGATTGATCAAACGGAATAACGCGAGTATTCTTAAGCAACGCATTGGCGTCAGTTGATCCATATCTCCAAATTTAGTCCCTTTGATTGGATGCAAAAAGTTCACCGGTATACTATCAGCATCAATATCTCTCAATGCAAAGGCCATGTCGACGATATCTTGGTTAGATTCTCCCATACCACAAATAACACCTGAGCAAGGCGAAATATGATTTTGTTTCATTATTTCAATCGTATCTACACGATCTTTATACGTGTGTGTGGTCACAACTTCATCATGATAATTTTCACTTGTATTCAAATTATGGTTATAGCGATCTACACCAGCAGCTTTTAAACGACCCGCTTGCTCCTCATTCGTTAAACCTAAACAAGCACATATTTTTAATTGCGGATGCTCAGCCTTAATCTGTTCGACTGAGGATGTAATATGATCAATCTCTTTATCACTTGGTCCTCTACCACTCATAACGATACAATATGTGCCAATTTCATTTTCAGCCGCGACTTTCGCACCTTCTGTAATCTGATTTTCAGGAATTAATGCATAACGTTGTTTTTCCTTCATTTCACGTGATTGGCCACAATAGCCGCAATCTTCAGGACAAATTCCACTTTTAGCATTTAAAATCATATTTAATTTTACTTTGTGACCATAATAATGTTTACGTAATTGATAAGCTTCATGTACAAGGTCCATGGTGTCATAGGTTGGATTCGTAAATAAGTCAAATGCTTCCTCTGGTGTTAAAGCTGAACCTTTTAATATTTGCTCTGCAATTTTCATAACCATTCCTCCTCATATAAAAGCCAGTATACCATAATTGTAAATTAATTTATATTTTAAGTTTACAATAAACCCTTTCTTTTCTACATGACGTGTTACAATACGAGTGTAAGTCGTACACTCATCGTCTTAAATATTTAATGGGGGAATACAAATGGAAACTTTAGATGACTTTTTAGAAACCATCGATAAAGAGGCACATCGTGAAAAGCTTAAAAATGTGTTACAAACGATTTTAGAAAACTACCCTGAACTTACTATGGAGATAAAATGGAACCAACCCATGTTATTGTATAAGGACAATGGTTCTTTCATCTTGGGCTTTAGTAAAGCTAAACCCCATTTTGCAATTTCACCTGAGAAATATACTTTAGATACATTTGCAGATGACATTAAAGCTGCTGGCTATCAAATGACAAAAATGTTTCTAAAAATCAAATGGACGGACGAAGTCAATTACGATTTGCTTTATCGTATCATTGATTTCAATATCAAAGACAAGAAAGACAGCTCCTCTTTTTGGCGTCGCTAAAATATGTCCCACTTTAAAGGCTTAAATCAAACTTTGCTCGAGCGAAGTCAATTTAAGTCTTTTTTTATAGTTTTTCAGAAAATACTAAATATTGTGTTGACTATTTTTTGTACATCACATAAAATACAGACATTACTTATTATTTAAATCGGAATTAAGGAAGGTTGCCATGATCGAATTTAAAAATGTCAATAAAACATTTAAAAAGAAAAGTACGACTGTGCAAGCACTTAAAGATGTTAACTTTAAAATTAATAAAGGGGATATTTTTGGTGTCATTGGGTACAGTGGTGCCGGTAAGAGTACCCTCGTCCGCCTTGTTAATCAGTTAGAAAAACAAACGTCGGGAGATATTCTAGTTGACGGTCATCATTTAAATACATATTCAGCTGCCCAACTGCGCACGGTTAAAAAAGAGATTGGAATGATATTCCAGCACTTCAATTTACTCAACTCAAAAACGGTTTTTAAAAATGTGGCGATGCCTTTAATTTTAAGTAAAGTGCCTATGGAAGAGATTAAAGTACGTGTGGATGAAATGTTGCGATTTGTAGATTTAGCTGGTAAAGCGAATCAGTTTCCGACAGAACTTTCTGGTGGACAAAAGCAACGTGTTGCGATTGCCCGCGCTTTAATTACGCGTCCTAAAATTTTGCTTTGTGATGAAGCCACAAGTGCTTTAGACCCAGCCACAACTGACTCAATACTCGATTTATTGAAAAAAACGAACGAAACTTTTGGTGTAACGATTATGGTCATTACACATGAAATGAGTGTCATCCAAAAAATTTGCCATCGTGTTGCGGTTATGGAAAACGGACACGTCATTGAACTCGACACCGTTAAAAGTGTATTCAGCCAGCCACAGACATCTACAGCACAGCGTTTTGTATCGACGGTCATCAATACGTTACCTTCCCCTTCTGTGATTAAAGATATACAGCTCCATGAAGATGACACAGTATACAAACTGTTTATTGAACCTTCGCAAATTAAACATACGATTCTCAACGATCTCATTCAAGAAATCAATGTGAAAGTGAACGTCATTCATGCGATTACAGCTAACATACAAAATGAAACTGTAGGATATCTCTGGCTCCAAGTAACAGGAACTCCTGCTCAACAACGCGATGCTCGTTCATACTTTGAAACACATCACATTCAATACGAGGAGGGATTACCATCATGTTAGGTTCATCAATCGAAACATCTCAGTTACTCGAAGCACTGTATCAAACATTATATATGGTCACGTTTGCCCTTGTTCTCGGTGCTATTATTGGGATACCGCTAGGCATTCTACTCGTTGTTACGAGACAAAATGGAATATGGCCTAATGCCATTATTCATCATATTTTAAATCCAATTATTAATATATTGCGATCTATTCCGTTTATCATTTTGTTAATTGCGATTATTCCTTTTACAAAATTAATTGTAGGCACATCGATTGGCACAACGGCTGCCATTGTTCCTTTAACTGTCTATGTCGCCCCTTATATTGCGAGATTAGTTGAGAATTCACTGCTAGAGGTAGATGCAGGTATCATTGAAGCTGCACATGCGATGGGGGCTTCGCCAATGCAAATCATTCGGTACTTTCTTTTACCTGAAGCACTGGGATCACTTATCTTGTCTATTACTACGGCCATTATTGGTCTGATCGGGGCAACTGCTATGGCCGGCGCTGTTGGTGGTGGCGGTATCGGGGATATGGCCCTTGTCTATGGTTATCAACGCTTTGACACACTTGTCATTGTGATTACGGTCGTGGTTTTAGTCATTATTGTTCAATTAATACAATCTGTCGGCAACGTACTTGCGAAAAAAGTACGTCGACATTAATCGGGGGTTTTATGAGATGAAAAAATTACTGACACTCTTAGTTCTTGCTGTACTGGTACTTAGCGCCTGTGGGAAAAATGATACAAAAAAAGTGACGATTGGTGTTGCTTCAAATGATACAAAAGCATGGGAAAAAGTAAAAGAATTGGCAAAAAAAGACAATATCGATTTGGAAATCAAACAATTTTCAGATTACAATGTTCCAAACACTGCGCTCAACGATGGGGATATTGATATGAACGCATTCCAACATTTTGCATTTCTGAATGAATTTAAAAAAGCGAATAAAGGGACTCATATTACACCGATTCGTACTTCTGTTTTAGCACCTCTTGGGGTCTATTCGAAAAAAGTAAAAGACATTAAAGATGTGAAAGACGGCGCCAAAGTCGTGATTCCAAATGACGTTTCTAACCAAGCGCGTGCACTCAAACTTCTAGAAAAAGCAGGATTACTTAAACTGAAAAAAGATTTCGGCTTATCTAGTTCAATCAAAGATATTCAATCTAATCCTAAAAACTTAGATATCAAAGCCGTAGATGCACAACAAACAGCACGTGGCCTTTCTGATGTCGATATTTCAGTCATTAATAACGGGGTTGCAACAAAAGCAGGATTAGATGCAAAGAAAGATCCGATTTACTTAGAAGATGCAAAATCAGATGCAGTTAAACCATATATCAACATCATTGCTGTTAACTCTAAAGATAAAGATAACAAAACGTATAAAAAAATTGCAGAACTTTATCATTCTAAAGAAGCAAAATCCGCTTTAAAAGAGGATACAAAAGATGGCGAAGTTGTTGTTGACCTTAAAGAAAAAGAAATGAAAGAGATTGAAGACAGCTTAAAATAAAAAATAATATTTGAGGCATTTTAGAAGCGCATTTTTAGAAAGCGATTGAGTTAAGTTCATTTGTGATAAACAGTTAAAGACGAGACTGGGCACACTATCCCAATCTCGTCTTTTTGTATATGATTTAGTTCTCTTCAAAGTAGCGTTTTAACTTATCTTTCGTTTCCTGGCAAGCAAAGCTGTAATCAATTGCATCATAATTTATTTTTTGTATATCGGCCATATTCAGTAGACGGTGTTCCAACAATAATGCATATTCATCCATTAACGTTGTCTGTGTCACTGTTCGATTATCCGTATTAATCAAGAAAGCCACCTCTTGTTCCATGAGCTTTGGCAAATCTAAAGTCGCCAATGTATCTATGGCCTTTGTTTGTAAATTGCTATTCGGACAAAACTCTAATAGGACATCGTGTTCTTTCACCCAAGACAAAGCCTGTTCATCTTGAAAAATCGCCACACCATGACCAATTCGACGTGCACCATATTGAATCGCATCGTACACATTCTTTACACAACCACACTCCCCGGCGTGTAATGTAATATTTAAATTTTTACTTTTTGCATATTGAATTAATGCTTCATGCGCTTCCGTTGGCGAACTCGCTTCATCTCCTGCTAAATCTACACCTACAATATACTTTGTAATCGATGCATTCACACCTAAATGATCAAAAATCGCTTGATTAGTTGCCATTGAATGATGCTTCATTCCACATACGAGCAAACGTACATCCAAATCAAATTGGGCTTCAGCTTGCTGCGCACCTTCACAAACCGCATCTAAAATTTCAATCGTTTCCAAACCAAGTGACTGATGGAAAGCAGGCGCAAAGCGAACCTCAATATATTTCACCCCATCTTCATGCGATTGTCGTGCAACATCGATAACCGCTTCAATAAGACTCTCTTGTGTTTGCATGACCTTCAATATCTCATCAAATGACTGTAAATATTCTGCTAAACTTTGACAATTTTGATCCACTGTTACTTTATTAATATCTATGCGCACTTGTTGTTTCTCACTCTGTCTTTTTAAATAATCTACACTGACAGAGCCGTCTAAATGACAATGTAATTCTAATTTTGGTATCTGCTTCAAAACAGCTTTCATAAGAACCTCACTTCAACATCTTTTTAATTTCTAATTGTACGCGGATTATTATTATTGTCAATACAAATTAAAAAATAATGACATGTTTATATGTTTATTGCGAAAGTACTACTAATTTTTCATAAAATAACCTTTTTCACTTCACATTTCGTGCTATTTTTTGTAACATCGCAACATATGTGAATCTAGCAAAGGAGGGACAAACGATGCGTCAAAAAACACTCTTTCTATTTTTTATGATAGGAACTTTCACTGTAGGTATGGCCGAATACGTAGTGACAGGTCTATTGACTCAAATCTCAGCAGATATGAATGTTCGAATCTCTACTACTGGATTATTAATTAGTGTTTATGCGATAAGTGTCGCGTTAATCGGTCCTATTATGCGAATTTTAACATTAAAATTCCAAGCAAAAAGACTGCTACCTATATTAATTGCAATCTTTATTGTCAGCAATATCATCGCTGCACTTGCACCTAACTTCAATGTGTTGCTCATTTCAAGACTATTATCTGCATCTATGCACGCTCCATTTTTTGGTGTATGTATGAGTGTAGCTTCAGCCATTGTACCTCCTCAGAAAAAAACACACGCCATCGCTTTAGTTCAAGCAGGTCTCACAATTGCTGTGATGATTGGTGTCCCATTTGGTTCATTTTTTGGTGGCTTGTCAAATTGGAGAATTGTCTTTGTGATTATGATTGGATTAGCATTGATCACATTAATAGGTTTACTAAAATACACACCTGACATTACTTTGAGTTCTGAAGTGAATGTTAAAAACGAGTTGAAAATATTTAAAAATCCGCATGTGCTTATCATTATTTCTATTATTGTCTTTGGTTATTCTGGTGTCTTTACAACCTATACATTTATGGAGCCAATTCTTTATCAATATGCGCCTTACGGTACTACAGGACTAACAGTTTGCCTATTTATGTTCGGATTAGGTGGCGTGATTGGAAACTTAGCAACTGGAAGTGTGCCTGAACCACGTTTAACGCAATACCTTTATTACACATTTCTATTGCTATTAATCACGATTTTCTTTTTTGTTTTCGCTGTTCATAATGCTGTACTTGCATTAATCATTTGTTTTGCGTTTGGTTTCGGCACATTTGGTACCACACCATTGTTGAACAGTAAAGTGATTTTAAGTGCAAAAGATGCACCTTTATTGTCTAGTACCGTCGCTGCATCCGTTTTTAATTTAGCCAATTTTTTAGGCGCCGTCATCGGTTCTTTACTATTAGAGTCTGGATTCGATTACAAGCGTCTCACATTGATTTCATCAGCAATTATTTTATTAGGCATTATATTAAATGGCGTTAATCACTTTTATGAAAAACGACGCTCTATTTCCTAATCCATTCGCTACTCAAATTAAAAACGCTTTCTAACGCGAATGCTTATAATAATGAAGAAACGGGACTCGGATTAAAAACTTGTCTTAGCAGACTTATGCAATCCAGTCCCCTCCTGCATTTTATGTTTGATTCTCCTAACGCTAGAGAGCTTCATCTGCCTCAAACACTGACCACATTTAATAATAAAATTCCCTCTACATAACAGACTTATACTCTAGACATAGTTGCGTCATCATTCACTTTTACCTTCTAAAATTTAAGTCATGCTTTGAAATTTAATTAAACTCAATTGATTCAAAAATAATAAGTTAAATACGAATAATTATAAGTTAATATTTTTTTAACTAAAATTAAAAACGAGTTCAACCTTTTTTACTTTTTATAACGCTATAATAATGTGCAAAGGAGTGATAAAAATGAAGAAATTACAAAAAACTAAAGCATTCACATCAATCATTTTAGCCCATCTCATTCTATTAGGTATTACTGTACACCCTACAGCACACGCTGCCAAAGTACCTAACAATAATGAATTAAAATTAGCAAGTCACAATGTCTATATGCTTCCAACATCATTGTATCCTAACTGGGGGCAATATATTCGCGCTGATTTAATTTCTCAATCTTTTTACATAAAAGGTAATGATGTTGTTATTTTAAATGAGGCATTTGATAACGGTGCATCAAATCAACTCTTAAATAACCTTAAAAATGAATACCCACATCAAACTGGCGTTCTAGGTCGCTCTAGATCTGGATGGGATAGCACAGAAGGAAGTTACTCTAGTACTGTCCTTGAAGATGGAGGGGTGGCAATTGTAAGTAAATATCCAATAAAAGAAAGAATACAGCACGTATTTCGACGCGGTTGTGGTTTTGATAATGATAGCAATAAAGGATTTGTATACACGAAAATTGAAAAAGAAGGCAAAAATGTTCATGTTATCGGTACTCATACACAAGCCGAGGATAGCAGATGTGGAACAGGCTATGACAGAGAGATTCGAGCTGAACAAATGAATGAAATCAGTACATTCGTAAAAAATAAAAACATACCAAAAGATGAAGTGGTCTACATTGGCGGGGATCTAAATGTTAATAAAGGTTCAAGTGAGTATCAAGACATGCTTAGAAATTTAAATGTTAATGATGTAAGCTTCACTGGACATACAAGCACATGGGAC
This sequence comes from Staphylococcus coagulans, assembly GCF_002901995.1. Lineage (GTDB taxonomy): Bacteria > Bacillota > Bacilli > Staphylococcales > Staphylococcaceae > Staphylococcus > Staphylococcus coagulans. Next base: position 28,206 of record NZ_PPQN01000019.1, read on the forward strand.
CCAGAGTCCAACTCAATTGCAAAATACAATTATCCAAATGCACAATCCGAGTATTTAGACTATATATTTGTAGATAAAGATCATCGGCAACCCGGCACACTCGTTAATAAAGCTGTAGATGAAAAAGCACAAAGCTGGCATGTCTATGCTTTCCCTTACACTTACTTTTATAATGATTACTCCGATCATTATCCAATTAAAGCGTATAGCAAATAATTATATAGGGATACCGGGGTATAAAATATTTGATAAACTAAACTATTTTGGAAATCTTGCCCCAAGAGCTTCTTTCCTTACAGGCTGAAGGCACAAATCAATTTGACTTAATTGAAGTAGATACTTGATAGAAAACAAATAAGAAAACACCTCAAAATTCATTTGAATGGATTTTGAGGTGTTTTCTTAGGGAGCCAAAACCCTATTATATGAAAATTTCAAAAGATGATATTAAATTAAAAAAACTATCGCATTTATATCAGCATGAAATCATGATGTGTAAAAATAAACTTTAATACTTCTAAAAATAAAAGTGAGTGGCACAAGTCACCCAGTGCTACTCACTTTTATTATAGCTAAAAACCCCATCCTTTGAACAGGACAGGGTTCTTAGTCTATGCCACTTATGCTTCGTCTTTAACGAATGGTAGTAATGCCATATGACGTGCACGTTTAATAGCTGTAGTCAACATACGTTGATATTTAGCTGAAGTACCTGTCACACGACGTGGTAAAATTTTACCGCGTTCTGAGATAAAACGTTTTAATAACTCAGTATCTTTATAGTCGATATGTGTAATACCGTTTGCTGTGAAATAACAAACTTTTTTACGACGACGACCGCCTCTTCTTGGTCCACCTGCCATGATTTGTGCCTCCCTTACTATAAAATGATTCTATACGTTCGCTAATTCATTAAAATGGTAAATCATCATCACTAATATCGATAGGACCATTCGCATTCGCAAATGGATTATCGTTATGTGCGGGTTGATTGTTGTTTTGATATGACGAATTTTGACCTTGTTGTTGCCCACCGAAGCTCTGACCATAGCTTTGGAAATCATTGCCTTGATTAGAGTGACGTTGGTTTTGTGATTTTGGTTCAAGGAATTGAACACTGTCACATACCACTTCAGTGACGAACACACGTCGGCCTTCTTGGTTCTCATAACTGCGTGATTGTAAGCGACCATCAACGCCAGCTAAACTTCCTTTGAACAAAAAGTTGTTCACGTTTTCTGCTTGTTTACGAAAAACTACACAGTTAATGAAGTCCGCTTCACGTTCCCCTTGCGCATTCGTAAACGTACGATTAACCGCTAGAGTAAAAGTCGCTACACTTACGCCTGAGGGTGTCGTTCTGTATTCTGGATCTTTAGTTAATCGACCTACTAATACGACTCTGTTAAGCATTTTCACGCCCCCATTATTATTCTATTACTTATCTTCGTCTTCACGGACAACGATGTAACGAATGATATCGTCATTGATTTTAGCTAAACGTTGGAATTCGTCAGTTGCTACGTTGTTGTCAGACTGAATACGTACGATGTTGTAGTAACCATCTTTAAAGTCTTCAATTTCGTAAGCTAAACGACGTTTACCCCAGTCCTTCGTTTCTAATACTTCAGAACCTTCAGAAGCTAAAATTCCGTTAAAACGTTCAACTACTGCTTTACGCGCATCTTCCTCGATGTTTGGACGCACGATGTACATAATTTCATATGTTCTCATTTTATATTTGCACCTCCTTGTGGTCTATACGGCCTATCAATGAAATGATAAGCAAGGAATAATTTTCATTACTCACATTCAAAAATTGTACCACATCACATTACTTATTACAACATTAAACAGAAGATGTTCTATATTTCTCTTTATAAATTATTAATGCTTTCCAAGTCATAAAAAATAAAAGATAAGATTTTTCATTACTTTTTTCACACACTAGTAAAACCGAAATATATTAATTTGTTTTTATGAACAATTAAGAAATAGTTAATTTAACTCAATATAAAAGCATGCTATATTTTAAATGCTTACAACAAATAAAAACTGAATATGAAAGGGATTAATTATGAAAAACAAGTACATAGCTAAATTATTAATGGGTGTTGCTACAGTATCTATCGCAACAATCGTATCAAACGGACAAGCTGACGCGAGTGAACAAGAACCATCAAAATCAGGACTTGCACCTGCAGCGGATCAAACTTTTGAATCTGCAAAAGTATCACCAGAACAAAAAGCATTTTATCAAGTATTACATATGGAAGGCATCACTGAAGAGCAACGTGATCAATATTTAAAACAATTGCACGAAAATAAAGAAAGTGCACAAAATGTTTTCTCTGAATCAATTAAAGATAGCCAACGTCCTGAGCGTCGTGTAGGTCAACAAAACGCTTTCTATGAAATTTTAAATAACGAAGACATCACTGACGAACAACGTGATCGTTACATCTCAGAAATCAAAGAAAACCCAGATGCAGCTCAAAAAGTATTTGATGAATCAGTAAACCAAACTGAAACAAAGCCAGCTGAGCCACAAATCGAGCCAGAAAATTGGGAAGAAAAATGGCAAGAGCAACCTCAACAAGAAGAACAAAAACCTGAAGTACCGAAAGTAGAAGAGAAAAAAGAAGAACAACCTCAAGCGCCTAAAGCTGACGAGCAAAAAGAGCAAAAGCCTGAAGTGAAAGAAGATCAAAAACAACCTCAAGCGCCTAAAGTAGAAGACAAAAAAGAAGAAAAGGCTCCTGAAACGAAACAACCTGAAGTGAAAAAAGAAGAGCAAAAGCCTGAGGTACAAAAACCTGAAGTTCAAAATCAAGGTCAATCTCAAAACCAAGCAACACCTTCAGCACCTGCTGCTCCAAAAGTTGAAGCACCTTCAAAATCAACTTGGACAGACTTGTGGAATGACTTCAAACGTCCATTTGAAGATGGTTACACTTACATCAAAGACAGTGCAAATAAAGTTCAAAAATATATAACAGATTCATATAATAGTATTACAAAGAAATATAACGATGCAAAATATTATTCAAGCTTATACTTCAAATATAAAAATACAATCGATATTGCTGTATTAGGATTGTTAAACGAAAAAAGTACTGGTGCATACATTAGCCCTATACAAATCAATGATACTGATAATGCTTTCTACAAAGCTTATGCAAAAACAAGTAACTTTGTAACTAGCAGTATCAATACAGGAAGAGTTTTACACACACTATATAAAAATCCAACAATCGTAAAAACTGCTATTACTGCAGCGGATACAGCAAATAAAGTTAAAAATGCTTTCAGCAGCATCTTATCATTCTTCAAATAATCAATACAAAAAGACTCGCTTATCCCTTGCGAGTCTTTTTATTTTTCATCAATTCATGTAGCATATGAATAAACTTTATATAGCTTAAATTAAAGGTGGTGGCGTTTTGTCATGAGAAAAGCAATGTATAGTTTTCATATATTAAGTAACACTCTTCTCATATTGTTATTATTCATTCCTATTCCATTTTTAAATTATGAGGGTGGCGATATTCTTTCTATTTATTTTCAAGTTTCATTAATAGTGTTCGTTCTTTCAGTCATTTTATGGGTTATGAACCAAAAAAATAGAAAAACGTGGATGATTAGCACAGTCTTGTCCAGTTTGAGTATCCTTATCGTTTTTCCAGTCGCATTTTTTTACTTATTTTTCGGAATACCCCCTGCGTAAAAACAATCCAAACTTCTTTAGTAACCAAGTTTGTTACCATTATTTTAAAACGGCAATCGAAAAATCATAAATGATGCATCGACTGTACTATATTTTAACCTAAAAAATAAACTGCGAAGTAGAGTCGGTGCACTCTACTTACACAGTTTAAATTGGATGAGGAATATCCTTTTTTCAGTTTATGTTTTAATCGATAACGACATTCTCTTTATATCGTCGTTATTGTTTTATATTTATATACTTTTTATGGGTTAAGGGGTAAATGTTTTTATACGAGATGGAAGGTTCTCTTATTTTATAAGTATCTCTTACGATTGAGTCTAAGTCGTAAATTCTAGGGTGATTATTAAAAACGATGAAACAACTTTATGTTTGCTTACTTTTGTGTGTTTTCTTGGATGAATTTTTTAATTTCAGGTGTAAAGTAAACGCCATATCCTTTTCTTTCGGGTGAATCTTTAATATCTCCAGCGTAAAATACACCTACTGCTTCGCCATTCTCATTTATAATTGCAGAACCAGAATTCCCCGGCTCCGGATAAGCGTCAATTATCATACCAGTTCCTTCTATAGATAATACTTTACCAAATGATTGTAATAAGTTATAACCATGTTTATCAGGTTTTGGATAGCCCATAATTGAAATTCTTTCATTGACACTGGCATGATCGGCTAATTTCAATGCCTGCGTTTTTTCATTAAAGTTCCATCCTTCTTCTGATCTTTCTCTAATATGCACAATTGCTAAATCTTCCTTACCTGGATACGGAATAATTTCTAATACACCATAATGTCCGCCATTGCTACTATATCCAGTAGGATGCGCAGCGATTCTCTTCACTGCATCTTTGCCTTGGCCACTCACCACATGTTTATTTGTGACAACCGTATTCTTACCTACTACAAATCCTGTCCCATGACTAAATGAGACCACACCATTATATGGGCTGACCGTTGCATCATGAATTTCTATTACATTTTTTTCTGCTTTTGCGACTGAATGATATTGATCTGAAAGACTACTTCCTATTCCAAGAGAAGTTAAAATCGTTAAAGCTGCAAAGCTTTTAATTATAATATTCTTATTCATTTTAATTATCCTCTTATTTTAATGACATTTTGTATCTAGATACATCTCTATTGTATATATTTATTATAAAT
>NZ_PPQN01000002.1 GCF_002901995.1 Staphylococcus coagulans
ATACAGTCAAGAATAGGGTATAAAGTTAATGATTGTAATATTTTATGTTATGATGATATTAAATAAATGATGATGAGGTGAAATATTTATGTGGAACTTTATTAAGGGCTTATTTAAGTTTATATTTATTTTCACAGCTACAGTGACTGTTGTCTTCGGTGTGGGTGCAGCTGTACTCGCATATGTTTTCAAAAAAGACTTTGAAGATATTGAAAATAAAACAAAAGAGATTGTATCCGATATTGAGTCTAATGTTAACTAAAGTATAACAACTAAACAATTCAATTTTAATGCGTGTCGATAAAGGTCACATTAAGTTGTTTTGAGCTCGTCTTTATACGTTGCTCCAATGTGATTTTTGGTTTACCGGATTAACTTTTACGGGAGGTAGCGACTTTGAAATCAAAATCAAATTTTAGATTTCGGTCCTACCTCTTTTTTATACAGACATTTAGGACACTGAAAGAATAAAGGCTTTGAAAATATTTATTATAAAGGTGATCAGTTTGTATCAAACACATAATGCATTAATTTCATATCAACTTAATGAAGCGACAAACTTTCAATTAGCATTGTTAAATCAACAATTATTAAATGAGCGTTATCAAGAACAACGTTTTCTTGACATGATTCAGGCCGTTTTCCAGACACACTATGAGACAAGCAATATCACAATTGGTGTAAGTGACGATAGACAATTAAGAGAAAATGCATACCAATTTAAACGCTTATTAGAAAAGGACTTGATGCATACGGGATGTTCAGAGTTTGTAATCAGGGTTGTAGAGTGGAAAGAAGATTGTAAAAGTATGAAAAAATTTGAGCGTGCTTTTGTTGAAAATGAGCCAGATGTATGGTTTGTCTTTTCGAAACCGCTTAGTTTTTGTCGATTGCTAAAAAGATTGTATCGAAATCCTCTTTTTGATCCTCGACGTACATATTGCATGAGTAATTTATGTTCAAATCATTTAGTTCAAACATTAGGGTTTAAATATTTTGAAGGTATGAAAGGCATCACATCAATGGGGAAAGTGTGGACAGCTGAAGACGGAGAGTTGCTAATTATACCTTCGTAATGGGACAGCGTATTAAAATTTGATAAAATAGCATTAAGAAATTTGAGAGGGGTACGACATGACAAAAGGATATATTGGTTCTTATACTAAGAAAAATGGAAAGGGCATTTATCGATTTGAGTTAGATGATCAACAAGGTAACATTGACAAAGTTGAAACAGGATATGAATTAAATGCTTCGACGTATTTGACGCAGTATCAAGATATGTTACTCGCCATTACGAAAGACGATCAAAATGCTGGCCTAGCTTCTTTTAAGATTAGTAAAGATGGGAGCTTAGAAAAAAAGAGTACTTGTTTAGAATCTTTTAAAGGCTCTGGTTGTTATGTAGCGGTATCACCAGATGGAAAATATGCTTTTGAAGCTGTTTATGGAGATGGTGTTGCACGTATTTATGAATTAGATGCTGAAAACCACACTATTAAACGTTTAATTAGAGAAATCAGTCATGATTATCCGCACGGGCCAAACGTGGAGCGTCAAGAAAAATCCCATGTGCACTATTTAGATGTCACGCCTGATCATCAATATGTGGTAGCTGTTGATTTAGGTTCGGATTTGTTAGTGACATATCATTATGGTTCCGAAGGCATGGAAGTTGCTTATCGCACACAATTAGAACCTGGTGATGGCCCTAGACATATTGCTTATCATCAAACGGGGCGTTACGCCTATGTAGTTAATGAACTTTCAAATACGGTTGTTGTGATGCAATATGAAGACGGTCGATTCACTGAATTGGAACGTCATTTAACAATTCCTGAAGATTTCTTGCAACCGACTAAATTAGCTGCAGTACATCTTTCACATGATCAACGTTACTTATATATTAGTAACCGTGGACACGATAGTCTTGCTATTTTCAAAGTATTAGCTGAGGGTAGCAAACTTGAGTTGGTTGATATTATCTCAAGTGGCGGTGTATTTCCAAGAGATTTCAATATTACTGCAGATGATGCATATCTCGTTGTGGCACATCAAGAAGAAGACTCTAAAATTGTCGTATTTGAAAGAAATCGAGACACGGGATTGTTGACATTAAAAGATGATCAACAAGTTGCAGAGGAAGGCGTTTGTGTTAAATTTTTAAACGAAACTGACCTCTATTAGCGAATAAAAGCACGATAAGATAAAGAAAAAGCACATGTTGAGAATGGCAAAAATGATGTTGTCATTTTCTCTCATGTGCTTTTATTAATGCGTTTGAAATAGAATATTACTTTTTAAACAACTTTTTAACGTAGCCCAGTTTACCTTTATAAGGTGGGAACAATAACCCGGTCTCCAATTTTGTTGTTTTAAAAATATAAGGTTTTTGATGTGAAAACGTTTCAAATGAATAACGTCCATGATAGCGTCCGATGCCTGATGCACCCACACCACCAAAAGGAAGGTTTGGATTTGCTAATTGAAGTAAAGTATCGTTAATGGCACCGCCGCCAAACGATAATTCAGTAAGTATTCGATTTGTTGTATTTTCGTCTTCGCTAAATAAGTATAACGATAATGGTTTAGGTTTTGATTGAATATATTGAATGGCTTCATCAAGGTTTTGATAAGTCATAATTGGTAAAATCGGACCAAATATTTCCTCAGCCATAATGGCATCTGAAGACACTACATTATCAATAAGAGTCGGTGCAATATAACGGTCGGTCGCGTCCGTTTCACCACCTAAAATAATTTTAGCTTCATGGGTTTGAATCAATTGTGCTAAACGATTAAAATGGCGTCCGTTTACAATACGCCCGAAATCTTCACTCTCACGGGGCGCGCGTCCATAAAACTCACGTATTGTCGTCGTCAAAGCTTTAATAAAATCTGCTTTTACTGTTTCATCAATCAACACATAATCAGGTGCTACACAAGTTTGACCTGCATTTATAAATTTACCAAAACAAATTCGTTCGCTCGCTACTTTTAAGTTGGCGGATTTATCTATAATTGTAGGCGATTTTCCACCAAGTTCTAATGTCACTGGTATAAGCTGTTTTGCGGCCGCTTCATAAACAATTTGGCCAACTTTTGCACTACCGGTAAAAAAGATATGGTCAAAAGGTAATTGTAAAAGTGCTTGAATCGCATCAGCACCACCTTGAACAACGCTGACGTATTCTGGCTCAAAACTTTTAGTGATAATGGTTTCAACGACTTCAGCAACATGAGGTGTGAGTTCTGACGGTTTAACGATAGCGGTATTGCCAGCAGCGATTGCACCAATTAAAGGTTCAAAAACTAATTGAAACGGATAGTTAAAAGGGCCAATAATCAACACGGTACCTAAAGGCTCACTAATGACAAAGCTTTTAGTAGGAAAGAGAAATAAAGGAGTGTCGACAGATTGTTTTTTGGCCCATTTATTTAATGACTTACGTGTATGTTTAATGCTATTCAATGTATAGCCTACTTCAGTTGCGTAAGCTTCTACTTCATTTTTGCCTAGATCCTTCTTTAAAGCCTCTAGTATGGCATCTTCATGTAATTTAATTTGCTTTGATAATTGTTTTAATGCTTTTTTACGATATTTGAGGGGCACGGTGATGCCTGATCGAAAATAGTCTTTCGTCGCATCAAATTGGTTTTGATAGCTGTTCAATGAGATAACTCCTTTCAAATGATATTTAATTAATAAGAGGGAATGCTGCTTAAGTTTGTATGGGATGTATACAATCAAATAAGAATGACACAGCATAACTTGAGTATCAATTTGATGATAACATCGGATACAAAGAAAGGGACCAGAATAGAAATCTGACTACGCGTTTAGATTTCGTATTCTCGGCCCCAAGTTAAAAAGATAAAGTGTTGGTGTACAAAATAAAAATGATATGGACACTTATAAATGGCTAAATCATTTAGATAGAATATACAACCACGCACCTTATGAGTCATCAAGGAAGACTTTTAACAAAGTTCTCCTTACTCAGCTAAAAGCGGTGCAAGAGATTCATCTTTTTCAAATTGACGCGCCACATAACTACAAGATGGAACAATTTTTAAGTTTTCATCTTCGGCTTTTTGAATGACTTCGTTGAATAATTTTTTTGCAACGCCACCGCCACGGAGTGATGGATCTACAAAAGTTTTGTTGACATCGATTGTATTTTCATCAAGATACTTAAATGTAATCTCAGCTTGCGGTGTGTTTTCATTTTCACCAATATAAAACTTGTGATGTCCTGCTTTAATTTGATTTGTCATGCAACCACATCCTATTCATTTGATTTTAAACTTTATGATAAAGCTTCAGTAATCGGTGGAACAATTTGTTTCTTACGTGATACGACACCAGGTAAGAATGCCGTATTGTTGTCGAGAGCAGTGTTGAAAGCTTCTCCGACTTTATCTTTTTCTGCACCAACAACAATAATTTTAGAATTGCTGTTTAAAATATCTGTAATAACAAGAACGAAGATATCATAACCGTTTTCTGCGCTTGCTTTATTCATTGCATTTTCAAGTGCTTCTTGGCGTACGATAACTTCATCGATATCGACAGTATTCACTTGTGCAATACGTACGGTATGTTCACCCATATTGAATGATTTTGCATCTGTATTTAATATGCTATCTTCTGTTTTGTTTGTAGTAGAAGCGCCTGCTTTTAACATGTTTAAGCCATATTCTTCTAAATTTACATCTGCAATTTTTGCTAATGCTTTTGCAGCATTAACATCTTGTTCTGTACATGTTGGTGATTTGAATAATAGGCTATCTGATACAATTGCAGAAACCATTAACCCTGCAATTTCAGGGCGGATTTCATAGTTGCGCTCATTATACATTTTGTATAAAATCGTCGCCGTACAGCCCACAGGTTCAGCGCGGTAATATAATGGACCAGCAGTTTCGAAGTTTGAAATTCTATGGTGATCAATCACGTGATTGATTTTTGCTTTCTCGATTGTTTTAGCACTTTGTTGGAATTCATTGTGATCCACTAAAATAACGTCTTTTCCTGTTAAATCATCTGTCAACAATTCAGGTACTTCTACATTAAAGTAATCTAACGCATATTGGGTTTCAGGCCCTAACTCTCCAATACGGAAGGCTTTGGCCTCTTTATTACCGTGTTGTTGTTCAAAGTCAGCCATGATGATTGCCGAACAAATGGCATCAGTATCTGGGTTTTGATGACCAAAAATATATGTTGTCATTATTCAATCTCCTTATTAATTTACTATATTCATATCTATTTTAGCATGGCAAACAGTAATTATTCTACCGCTGCGCCTAAAGTATCTTTAAAATGTGTTAAAGCCCATTCATGGCCCGTTAAATTAAATGATGCCACACCATTTTTAGGTATAATTAGTTGATAGTTTAAATTATATGCGCTCGCTGCTGTGTGAAGAACACAGATATCTGTACAAACCCCTACAATTTCAAGTGTATCTACATGGCGTTCACGTAATAAGCTATCCAACGGAGTACCATAAAAGGCATCGTAACGTCGTTTATCTATAAAATAGACGTGTGATTCGTCTTTAATTTGGTTATATATTTCTAGTACACGACCATAAAGATCACGTCCATGTGTTCCCTCAATGTTGTGTGGTGGGAAACTTTTTGTCTCAGGATGATAAGGATCATTTTCATAATGTAAATCCATCATAAAGAAAATGTTCTCTTTTGATTGATGGTAAGATTGAATGCGCTCTACGATAAAAGGTTCAATCGCTTGACCCGCTTCACCGCAAGTCAGTTTCCCATCATCAGCCACAAAGTCATAAGAATAATCCACTACAATTAAAGCTTTATTTGACATTAAACATCCTCCTAAAAAGGGTATATAGAAGTTAAACAACATTATTCACAGTATAACTTAATTCAGAAAGGATGGCACGAAAATGATTTTAAACATTTTAGATTTTGGTGCAACAGGAAAAAATAAGTTGCTCGACACGATTGGCATTCAACGTGCTTTAAATATAGGTAAAAAAAAGAATGTGACGGTTTATATCCCTGAAGGTACATACCATATCGCTAAAGCCTTAAAAATATATGAAGGTACAACTTTAATACTTGATGCAGAAGCGGAATTATTAAGGGTAAGTCGAGACGCATTATTAAAAAATGGCTCGAGCCGAAAAAAGTACTATCAATATGATGGTAATAGCCATATTAAGATAGAAGGTGGCACTTTCAATATGAATGGTGTGTACTATCCTTATAATAATACAGCAATGTGCATAGGTCATGCACAAGATATTGAATTAAGCCATATCACTTTTAAAAATATTGTAGGTGGGCATGGTGTGGACGCTTGCGGATTAGATGGTGTGTACATTCATGATTGTAATTTTTTAGGTTTTCATGATGTGAATGGTGACCGTTGGTTCTCGGAAGCAATTCAACTTGATATGTTTGTTGAAGGTGCTTTTCCGAAATTTGGAGTGCATGATGGCACGATTACTAAAAATGTAGTGATTGAGAATTGTTATTTTGGAAATTCGTTCGAGGGGCAAATGCAATCATGGAATCGTGCAATTGGTTCACATGCAAGCCGTTATAATTATTTTTATGAGAACATTGTTATCCAAAATAATATTTTTGACTCAACGCAAGATTATGCGCTCACACCTTTGAAAGGAAAAGATATCTTTATTCATAATAATTTATTTTTAAATTGTAGTGGGGGAATTCGGTATTTAGGTGTCTATAAAGGTCAAGATATGCAAACTTTAGATGGTACTTTTGAAGGAAAGCAAGGGGGAGAAGCGTTTTATGTCATGCACAATCAATTCCTCAATATTTCTGAGAAAGACGCACTGCATATTAGAAGTCATAAAGATGCACCACACAAAAGTGTATACATCATAGGGAATGAATTTTGGGGTGACAAGCAAGCGAATCAAATGACTGCTATTAATGAATTAACAATTGTAGAAAATAGACAGTTATCTCATATCAATCAACGTGATGTTAGTCAACTCATTTTGGATGAACTAGAATGAGCGCATAGAATGAAGCATAGGATGTAAAAGAGAGAGTAGATGATGGCAAAATGAATGACTTGAATTGGAAATGCTGAAGTTATAAGCAAATCCAATTACGTCATTTGATGTGGTATGAAAAGGAAAAAATAAAGAGATTAATTGAACCGACCCAAGTTTTTCAGTTCAAAGTCGAGTGTTTTTAAGATAGTTGTGATTTTATTGACAACTTCATCATTAGGACACTCGGCTTGTACAAAAAAGCGATACATACCAAGCTTAGTTTTTAAAGGTCGAGATTCTACCCATTTTAAGTTGACCTGGAACATCGCAAAAGTATTTAAAATATTTGCAAGAAGTCCTGGTTTGTCTTCAGTAGGTGTAATGACAAGTAACCAATCTTTACCTGACTGGTGCGCCACTTCAGATGCATGTTTGAGGACAAGGAAGCGCGTCATATTATGTGGATAGTCTTCGATATGCGTTTGAAGGGCATGGTAACCATACATTTCTCCGCTTCCAATAGGCGCAATCGCCCCGGTCGTTGCATTGATTTCTTTCAGTGAAGCGACTGTACTCGGCGTATAATCATAATCAAATTGATGCGCATGGATAAATTTTTGCGTTTGACTTATCGCTGGACTAATCGAATAAACTTTAGTAATATCCGCAAGCGATTGCTCAGGTAATCCATATAAAGCAAACGCAATATCTAACAAAATTTCATCCACGACGACAAAGGGATAATCGGTTAATATATCTGCAATGATATTGATTGTTCCTTCTATCGAATTTTCTATTGGGACAATGGCAGTTGCCGTTGTTTCTTTTTGTAGAGAAGTCATGACCTCATATAAATTATCTTTTTCAGCTAAACAGTCGTCTTGTTGTGATTGAGCCATCAATTTGAGTGCGGCTAAATAGGAAAATGTCCCTTTAGGACCTAAATAATAAAGTGTCATGCAATCATTCCCTTACCGATATTTGTACTTTATTGTACACGAATTTAGTGAAATGGACACCCAGATGATGACGATTTTTTATAAAAAAAGTTAGGGACTCTAATCTCATTTTGATAACCATGATGATAATTTGAAGTTAAAGTTGGAGATAATGGGGGTGCTAACCATGACCATTTTCCTGTTACAGTTCGTCCTTGTTGTTGTTCGGCTTGTTCAAATTTTTCAAATTGCTTAGCTGCAGTTAAATGGTCAACCATAGAAACGCCTGCATTTTTAAAAGATTGGTAGACAGCATCATTGATTTCAACTAACACCCGATCTTTATTAAATGAAGTGTTTCGTAAATTAGAAAATCCCATTGCTGTAGCAAATTTTTCTAATAAGTCATAACGGTAACTGTCTGTGAAATTTCTAACTGCAATTTCATTCACCATATACCAACCATTAAATGGCGCAGTTGGATAAGTAATCCCGCCAATTTTTAGATCCATATTTGAAATAATCGGCACCGCATACCATTTTATACCTAACTCAGAAACTTTAGGGAATTGCGCATGACTAATAGGAACCTCTAGGATTAAGTCACTAGGATATTCATAATATTTAATTTTTTGACCCGGTAATTGATACATTAAAGGTAATACATCGAAATCTGTATGTTCACCTGACCATCCAAGATGTTGGGCGAGTTGCGTCATTTCTTTTTCAGAGGGGTCTCCCTTTTCTTCGTAGCCCGCATAACGAATCAATTGATTATTAAATATTTTTGGTCCTTCAACGTCAGATTGCGCATAAATTGTAATATAAGGTTTAATACGGCCATGATTCGTTGCTGTAGAAATGTGCGAGCAAATCGAATCTATAAATGATGCTTCATCTTTAATATGACGCGCGTCTTCAACGATTAAACTCTCCCAAAAAAGACGACCGATACAACGATTTGAGTTACGCCATGCCACACGGGCACCATATGTTAATTCTTCTGAAGTATGTGTATAAGTCCCTGTCTCATTAATGGATAATGCAATTTCCTCTAAACGGCGATCACGCGCTTGTATTGGTAAATTTAATTCTTCATACATTTGTTTTATAAATGCTTGTGCTTCTTTTAACATATGCCCACCTCAATGGATATTATAATGAATTTATATGCCGTCGTGACACGTTTAGCTGAATTGTCACAATTTTGTATCAGTTGAACGTCATTAGTTGATAATATGGTTCTTACTCCCTCACTTTATCATGCTTTTGAATCAGGTTCGAACTTGTCGAACTTTTAATTTGAATACAATACGCCCAATGCCCATATCAAGCAGATTTCCTTAACTATTTAATTAACTATTTAATTAAACCTATTGTATGAGCACGCATCTGACCACGTTCATTAATTAAAGGATGCGAAAGTGATATATTTTTTAATGGATGTCCCAACCGCTTAAACAGACAAAATTCCACAGAATTGCAGTGTCGAATAAAGAATCCCACGATATTGTGTGATATTATAGGTATGATAAAAACGATTGTTAAAGGAGAAGTGGGAGTAACATCATGTATCAATATAAAGATGATAGTTTAATGTTGCACAACGATTTGTATCAAATCAATATGGCAGAGTCTTATTGGTTTGATGGCATTCATGAACGTAAAGCAGTTTTTGATTTATATTTTAGAAATATGCCATTTGGGAGTGGCTATGCTGTTTTTAATGGATTACGTCGTGTCATTGAATTCATAGAAAACTTACATTTTTCTGAATCAGATATTACTTATTTAAAGTCCATTGGTTATCAAGATGACTTTTTGAGCTATTTAAAAGAATTAAGGTTTACGGGTAATATCCGTTCAATGCAAGAGGGTGAACTCTGTTTTAGTAATGAACCCCTCATGCGTATAGAAGCACCTCTCATTCAAGCGCAACTTATTGAAACTGCGCTATTAAATATTATCAATTTCCAAACGTTAATCGCTTCTAAAGCAAGTTTAATTAAACAAGTTGCAGTCGACGATGTTTTAATGGAATTTGGGACTAGACGTGCGCATGAATTTGATGCTGCTGTTTGGGGTGCAAGAGCTGCTATTATTGGCGGTTTTGATTCAACAAGTAATGTTCGTGCAGGAAAATTATTTAATATACCGGTCTCTGGTACACACGCCCATGCATTTGTACAAACTTATGGCGATGAATATACAGCATTCAAGAAATACGCTGAAAGACATAAAAATTGTGTCTTTCTCGTTGATACATTTCATACGTTGAAATCTGGCGTACCGAATGCAATTAGAGTCGCTAAGGAACTCGGTGATCAAATTAACTTTATCGGTATTCGACTGGATTCTGGCGACATTGCTTATTTATCGAAAGAAGCCCGTAAAATGCTCGATGAAGCTGGTTTTAAGGATGCTAAAATAATTGCTTCAAATGACCTCGATGAGCAAACGATTGCCAGTTTAAAAGCTCAAGGTGCTGAAGTAGATTCTTGGGGTGTTGGTACAAAATTAATTACGGGTTACCAACAACCTGCTTTAGGCGCAGTTTATAAAATGGTTGCGGTTGAAGATGCCAATGGTCAACTTGTGGATCGCATCAAATTATCAAACAATGCTGAAAAAGTGACGACGCCAGGCAAAAAGAAAGTTTATCGTATCATTAATACGAAAAACAACAAATCTGAAGGGGATTATATTACTTTAGACAACGAAGACCCAAATCAAGAAGAACGGCTTAAAATGTTTCATCCTATTCATACTTATAAAATGAAGCGTATTAAGCATTTTAAAGCGATTGATTTGCACCATGATATATTTGAAGAAGGGCAACTTGTCTATGACTGCCCGTCAGAATTAGAAGCAAAAGCTTATTTGAAAAACAATTTAAATTATCTATGGGAAGAAAACAAACGCTATTTAAATCCTGAAGAATATCCAGTTGATTTAAGTACGTTATGTTGGGAAAATAAGCAAAAACGTATATTTGAAGTGGCTGAAAATGTTAAGGAGATGGAAGACCGTTATGACTATGAGTAAAATGCAGTCTATCATTGTAGATGAAATGAAGGTGAAACCTGTCATTGATAGTGCTGAAACGATTAAGAAAATTAAACATTTCATAGAACAATATGTGAAATCACACCCTTTTGTGCATACTTTAGTATTAGGAATCTCTGGCGGGCAAGATTCTACATTAACTGGAAAACTTCTTCAACTTGTAGCAGAAGAAATGAGAGCAAACTCTGGAAGAGATATTCAATTTGTTGCAGTGAAACTACCGTATGGTGTTCAAAAAGATGCCGATGAAGTTGAAGATGCGCTCAACTTTATTGCACCTGACCGTATTATCACTGTGAATATTAAGCCAGCTGTTGATCAAAGTGTTGAAACGTTAAAACAAGCTGGTATCGATTTGACTGATTTTCAAAAAGGAAATGAAAAAGCGCGCGAACGTATGAAAGCGCAGTATGCGATTGCTGCGAATTTATCCGGTATTGTCGTCGGTACAGACCACTCTGCTGAAAATATTACTGGCTTTTTTACAAAACATGGTGATGGTGCAGCTGATATTGCACCGCTATTCGGTCTTAATAAACGACAAGGGCGACAGCTATTAGCGTATCTGAACGCTCCAGCACATTTATATGAAAAGCAGCCGACAGCAGATTTAGAAGATGATAAACCACAATTGCCAGATGAAGAGGCACTGGGTGTTACTTATCAAGCTATCGATGATTATTTAGAAGGAAAAACAATTCGTCCCGAAGAAGCGGCTATCATTGAACAACATTATATAAAAAATGCACATAAACGTGAACTGGCTTACACACGCTATACGTGGCCTAAATAAATGTAATGACAAAATAATGTGAACTTGATACAATGAGCTAGATTTTATTATGAAAAGAGGTTGCGTATGAGTGTAATCAATGATAATCCTTGGATGATGCTCATTTCGATATTTGCCATCAACGTCGCATATGTGACAGCATTAACAATGCGAATGATATTAACACTTAAAGGTTATCGTTATATCGCAGCTGTTGTCAGCTTTGTGGAAGTACTTGTTTATGTCATTGGTTTAGGAATGGTGATGTCAAATTTAGATCAATTTCAAAACGTGATTGCTTATGCACTTGGTTTTTCTGTTGGTATTATCGTTGGTATGAAAATCGAAGAAAAGCTGGCACTTGGCTATTCTGTAGTGAATGTGACAACAGCAGATTATGAGTTAGATTTACCAAGACAACTCCGTGATTTAGGTTATGGCGTTACGCATTTTGGTGCACATGGTCGTGATGGCGACCGCTTAGTTATGCAAATTTTAACGCCACGTCGCTATGAATTGAAACTGATGGATACCATTAAACAATTGGATCCAAAAGCATTTATTATTGCGTATGAGCCACGTAATATCCATGGTGGATTTTGGGTTAAAGGTGTTAGAAGTAAAAAAGTAAAGGCGTATGATACAGATGAAATTTAAAGTGGAAGCGGATGAAACGATTCAAGATTGTTTAGCTAGAATGAGGGCAGCTGGCTATATGCCGGTTAAGCGTTTTGAAAAGCCTGTATTTAAAGAAAATGCAAATGGTGAGATCGAAGTATTAAGACAAGAAATAGAATTTACAGGTAAGAAAATGAGTTGAGATGTGATGTCGTCTCGACTCATTTTTTTTGCTGACTATGTGCCTATTTATCTGGAATGAAGTCATAATAAGCTTTTTGAAAGCAAAAGAATCTTTTGATTCACGCCCTAAATCTGAAACATCTGGTGATCTATCTAAGGTTGAAAGCGTACATTTATAATTAGAAAATCTTTATAGTTCGTGAATTAGGTGTTTTAAGCATCAATGTAATGTAAAATTAGCTATGTTTACACTTGATTACGAACGATAAATTTGTTTGAATAGATAATGTACATGATTTTTAGTTCTGATATAATGAAACTAAATTAGAAGATTGGAGTTTATATAAGATGATTGAACGTTATTCAAGAGAAGAAATGGCTCAAATTTGGACTGATCAAAACCGTTATGAAGCATGGTTAGAAGTTGAAATTCTTGCTAGTGAAGCATGGAGCGAACTGGGTTACATTCCAAAAGATGAAGTTAAAAAAATTCGTCAACATGCACGTGTAGATGTTGAAAGAGCAAAAGAAATTGAGCAAGAAACACGCCATGATGTCGTTGCTTTTACAAGACAAGTTTCAGAAACTTTGGGTGAAGAACGCAAATGGGTTCATTATGGTCTAACTTCAACTGACGTGGTTGATACAGCATTAAGCTATCAAATCAAGCAAGCGAATGACATTATCGAAAAGGACTTGGAACATTTTATTGAAATTTTAGCAGCTAAAGCTAAAAAATATAAAACGACTTTGATGATGGGACGTACACACGGCGTTCATGCAGAACCGACTACATTTGGTTTGAAAATGGCGCTATGGTATGCGGAAATGGAGCGCAACTTAGAACGCTTCAAACGTGTAAGAACAGAAATAGAAGTCGGTAAAATGAGTGGTGCAGTCGGTACTTTTGCGAATATCCCACCTGAAATTGAAGCATATGTTTGTAAACATTTAGGAATTGGAACAGCGCCAATCTCTACACAAACATTGCAACGAGATCGTCACGCATACTATATTGCGACATTAAGTTTAATTGCAACTTCTCTTGAAAAATTTGCTGTCGAAGTGCGTAACCTACAAAAAACAGAAACACGTGAGGTTGAAGAATCATTTGCAAAAGGTCAAAAAGGTTCTTCTGCAATGCCGCATAAACGTAATCCAATCGGCTCTGAAAACATCACTGGTATAGCACGTGTCATTCGTGGTTATTTAACGACTGCATACGAAAACGTAGCATTATGGCATGAACGCGATATTTCTCACTCTTCAGCTGAGCGCATTATGTTACCAGATGTTACAATAGCATTGGACTATGCCTTAAATCGTTTTGCAAACATTATTGACCGATTAACAGTATATGAAGAAAATATGACTGCAAACATAAATAAAACATTCGGTTTAATCTACTCACAACGCGTCCTTTTAGCATTAATTGATAAAGGGATGGTTCGTGAAGAAGCTTATGACCTTGTTCAACCAAAAGCGATGGAATCATGGGAAACAAAAACACCATTTAGAGAACTTGTAGAAGCAGATACGCGAATTACTGACAAGTTATCAAAAGAAGCTTTAGATGCTTGCTTTGACCCTAGACATCACCTCAATCAAGTTGATACAATATTTAAAAGAGTCGGCTTAGAGTAAATAGATGGCTCAAAAACGATTTAATTGGTTAAGTAGTGTTAGATTATATAAATAGGGGCTGTTTGCATGCAAATTGAAAAATTACGTGGAAAAGCATTAGATGAGTTGTTTGATGCGATTTTGACATTAGAAACACGAGAAGAATGTTATCAATTTTTCGACGATTTATGTACTGTCAATGAGTTACAATCTTTATCTCAAAGACTTCAAGTTGCCAAAATGATTAAGCAAGGTTATACCTATGCAACAATTGAAAAAGAATCTGGTGCTTCAACAGCTACAATTTCACGTGTGAAGCGCTCTTTACAGTGGGGCAATGATGCCTATACAATGATATTAGAGCGTATGAACATTGAAACAGAAATGTAAAGCACTAAAACACTATATTAATCGTGCTCCTTACAGCATTTCCATTCATGGAAGTTGTAAGGAGTATTTTTAAGTGTGCATCATATTTTGTAGAGAAGCATTCATTCTATTTTTGATAAACGAGATCGTATTGTTCATCGTATACGGTCTCGCTTTTTATGAGTAGTGCCATGAGGATAATGTGCCATTAAGAAGACATATATCAATGAGCTTTTCTCCATTTAAAAAAGGTTCAAAAAATGAATCGAAAAACTATATTGAAAAGGTGATGAACTTTAGATATCAATAGTCAAAAGTGTTATAATATAAGTTACGAAAAATAAAGGAGTCAGGTTCATGTATGATATAAAAGAATGGCGTCACATTTTTAAACTTGATCCAGCGAAAGAAATATCAGATGAAGATTTAGAGATGATTTGTATGTCTAATACAGACGCAATTATGATAGGTGGCACGGACCAAGTGACAGAAGATAATGTCATACATTTGATGAGTCGTGTGCGCCGTTACCCATTACCATTAGCATTAGAAATTTCAAATCTTGAGAGCACGATGCCAGGGTTTGATTTTTATTTTATACCTACTGTTTTGAACAGTAACGATGTAACATTTCATAACGGCTTGCTACATCGTGCCTTAAAGGCATATGGTCATATGATTGATTTTGATGAATTGATTTTTGAGGGTTATGTTGTGTTAAATCCAGATAGTCAAGTGAGTCGACATACGCAAGCATCGGCAAACTTAGATGAAGACGACGTTATTGCGTATGCACAGATGGCTGAAAAACTGTACCGGTTACCTATCCTTTATATCGAATATAGCGGTCAATATGGTGAACCTGAAATGGTACAAGCTGCCAAAGATGAATTAGAGCATACCCAACTCTTTTACGGTGGTGGGATTACCAATTTTGAAAAAGCGAAGGAAATGGCAGCGATTGCAGATACAATTATAGTGGGTAATGTCATCTATGAAGATATTAAAGCAGCTATTAAAACGACTAAAATAAAGGAGAGAACATAATGAATCCACTCGTAAAGAATATGAATAAAGAACAGAGTGAAGCGGTAAGAACGACAGAAGGACCGCTTTTAATTATGGCAGGTGCGGGATCAGGCAAAACACGTGTTTTAACACACCGCATTGCTTATTTACTAGATGAAAAAGATGTATCTCCTTATCACATTTTAGCCATCACATTTACAAATAAAGCAGCAAAAGAAATGAAAGAACGTGTTCAAGCGTTAGTGGGAGAAGCAGCAGAAGTGATTTGGATGTCAACTTTTCACTCGATGTGTGTGCGTATTTTACGCCGAGATGCAGATCGAATAGGGATTGAACGAAATTTTACAATCATTGATCCTACTGATCAAAAATCAGTCATAAAAGATGTGTTGAAGGCGAATAATATTGATCCTAAAAAGTATGAGCCACGTATGTTTATTGGTGCGATTAGCCAATTAAAAAACGAATTAAAAACACCTGCACATGCGATGGAAGAGGCGAATGATTTTTATAGTCGAATGGTCGCTACGGTCTATGAAGGTTATCAAAAGCAACTGATTCGAAATCAAGCGTTAGATTTTGATGATTTAATTATGACAACAATTAAATTATTTGAGCGTGTTCCTGATGTATTAGACTATTATCAAAACAAATTCCAATATATACATGTAGATGAGTATCAAGATACAAATAAAGCGCAATATACTTTAGTGAATTTAATTGCGCAAAAGTTTAAAAATTTATGTGTCGTGGGTGATTCAGATCAATCCATTTATGGTTGGCGTGGTGCAGATATACAAAATATTTTATCATTTGAAGAAGATTACCCAAATGCACGCACAATTTATCTTGAACAAAATTATCGTTCTACTAAAACTATCTTAACTGCAGCTAATGAAGTGATCCGAAACAACACTGAGCGTAAACCTAAAGGCTTGTGGACAGCCAATCAAGAAGGCGAAAAAATTCATTACTACGAAGCGGTAAGTGAAAGAGACGAGACAGAATTTGTCGTCAGAGAGATATTAAAACAACAGAAGAAAGGGAAACATTATAAAGATATCGCAGTTTTATACCGCACAAACGCGCAATCACGTGTGCTTGAAGAAACGTTTATGAAATCTAATGTACCTTATGTCATGGTGGGTGGACAAAAGTTCTATGATCGTAAAGAAATCAAAGATCTTTTAAGTTATTTACGTCTTATCGCAAATAGTGCTGATGATATCAGTTTACAGCGCATTATTAACGTGCCAAAAAGAGGGATTGGCCCATCGTCTGTTGAAAAAATTGCCACTTATGCAGCTCAAAATGATATGAGTATGTTTGAAGCGCTTGCGGAGGTTGATTTTATCGGTTTATCTAAAAAAGTGACTCAAGCTGCTGCAACATTTTATGAACTGATGAGTCATTTAATGAAAGAGCAAGAGTTTCTTGAGATTAGTGAATTAGTTGAAGAAGTGCTTGAAAAATCTGGATATCGTGAAATGTTGGAACGTGAACAAACGTTAGAAGCGAGAAGTCGATTGGAAAACATCGATGAATTTATGTCTGTTCCTCATGATTATGAAGAAAATACACCGTTAGAAGAGCAATCATTAATTAACTTTTTAACAGATTTATCATTGGTTGCAGATGTGGATGAAGCCAACTTAGAAGATGGCGTTACTTTGATGACTATGCACTCAGCGAAAGGATTAGAGTTCCCAGTTGTATTTATTATTGGGATGGAAGAGTCAATATTTCCACATATACGTGCAATCAAAAGTGAAGATGATCATGAAATGGAAGAAGAACGAAGAATCAGTTATGTGGCCATCACGCGAGCTGAAGAAGAGTTGTATTTATCCCATGCTTCATCTCGGACGTTATATGGACGACCACAATCCAATCCTAGATCTCGTTTTTTGAACGAAATCCCAGAATCCCTGTTGAATCTTCCTGAACAACGTCAATCTACAACAATAGGATCACGTAAAAAGCCAGTTAAACGTGGATTTAGCCAGCGTACAGTTCAAAATCGTAACCAATCTGCCGTTTCATCAGATTGGAAAGTAGGGGATAAAGTGACGCACAAAACTTGGGGTGAAGGCATGGTGTCCAACGTAAATAATAAAAATGGTTCGGTTGAATTGGACATTATTTTTAAATCTGAAGGGCCTAAACGTTTGTTAGCACAATTTGCACCGATTTCTAAAAAGGAGGATTAAGGGATGACAGAACTAAAGCAACGTGTTGAAACTTTGCACCGATTGCTACATCAGTATAACTATGAATATCATGTTCAAGATAGCCCAAGTGTCCCTGACAGTGAATATGATAAATTGTTGCATGAGCTTATTGATATTGAAGAAAATCATCCTGAACTAAAAACTTCTGATTCACCTACTGTCAGAGTAGGGGGGCAAGCACAATCATCATTTGAAAAAGTTCGTCATGATACGCCAATGCTGAGCTTATCGAACGCATTTAACGAAACAGACTTAAAAAAGTTTGATCAACGTGTGAGAGATGCTGTCGGAGAAGTGGAATATATGTGCGAGTTGAAAATCGACGGTTTAGCGGTTTCCTTGAAATATGTGAATGGTAAATTTGTTCAAGGATTAACGCGAGGCGACGGTACCACTGGTGAAGACATTACAGAGAATTTAAAAACGATTCAAGCCATTCCCTTAACTTTAAAAAAGAATATCTCTTTTGAAGTTAGAGGGGAAGCTTATATGCCACGAAAATCTTTCCTGAAGCTTAACGATGCTAAATCGGAACGTGGTGAGCAACCATTTGCCAATCCACGAAATGCAGCTGCAGGCTCTTTACGTCAGTTAGATTCAAAATTAGCAGCTGCAAGAAAATTAGATATTTTCTTGTACAGCATCAATGACTTTACAGAATTAGATGCTACGACCCAAAGCGAAGCGCTAGATGAACTGGATACTCTCGGTTTTAAAACAAATCCAGAGCGACGTAAAAAAGGGACAATGCAAGAGGTCATTAATTATATTCATTATTGGACAGAACAGCGTGAGCAGTTAGCTTACGATATCGATGGCATCGTTATCAAAGTTAATAACATTGATTACCAAGAGGAAATGGGCTTTACTCAAAAATCTCCAAGATGGGCGATTGCTTATAAATTTCCGGCTGAAGAAGTCATCACGGACTTATTAGATATTGAGTTGAGTATTGGTCGAACAGGTGTAGTGACACCAACGGCTATTTTAGAGCCAGTACGTGTGGCCGGAACAACTGTTTCAAGAGCCTCTTTGCATAATGAAGATTTAATTCATGAAAAAGATATACGTATCGGTGACAGTGTTGTTGTGAAAAAAGCAGGAGATATTATCCCTGAAGTGGTGCGTGTCATATTGGATAGACGGACAGATGGTGTAGTTAAGTACCATATGCCAACACATTGTCCAAGTTGTGGTCACGAATTGGTGCGCATAGAAGGCGAAGTTGCATTGCGTTGTATTAACCCTAAATGTCAAGCACAACTCGTTGAAGGGTTAATTCATTTTGTATCAAGACAAGCGATGAATATCGATGGTCTTGGTACGAAAATTATTGAGCAACTGTATGAGCAACAACTTATCAAAGACGTAGGTGATATTTTTTATCTGACAAAAGAAGATTTATTGCCATTAGAACGAATGGGTGAAAAGAAAGCGCAAAATTTACTCAATGCGATTGAAAAATCAAAAGAACAGTCGTTAGAACATTTATTGTTTGGTTTAGGTATTCGTCATTTAGGTGTAAAGGCGAGTCAAGTCATCGCAGAAAAATATGAAACGATGGACCGATTATTTAAAGCAACAGAAGCAGAACTTGTTGCAATTTATGATGTGGGTGAAAAATTAGCACAGTCCTTGATTACTTATTTAGAAAATGATGATATTCGTGCGCTCATTGAAAAGTTAAAGGCAAAAGATGTGAACATGACTTTTAAAGGACAAAAACTATCTGAAATCGAGGGTCATCCTGAGTTTGCAGGTAAAACGATTGTTCTCACAGGTAAGTTACAACAAATGACGAGAACGGAAGCTTCTAATTGGTTGAAATTACAAGGTGCAAAAGTTACAAGCAGTGTCACAAAATCAACAGATTTAGTTATTGTAGGTGAAGATGCAGGATCAAAATTAACAAAAGCAGAATCACTTGGTACAATGGTGTGGACGGAACAAGATTTTATAGAGAAACAATCCGAAATTAAAGCGTAAGGAGTTAGGCGATGAAAAAGTCAATTGTGCTTGTTTTAGGTTTATCGCTTGTGTTAACAGCGTGTTCACCTGTTAATGATAAAGATTCCAAATCTTCAAAGCAAAACACCGAATCTCAACAACAAGATCGTAATAAAGTGAAACAAATTGCGACTGATAAAGATGTTCAAGGAGACGATTACCGAACAATCCTTCCTTTTAAAGAAAGTCAAGCGCGTGGTCTTATTCAAGAAAATATGGCGAATAGCTATAATGGAGAAAATTTTGAAGATGGTCTGCTTGATATTAGTAAAACGGTCTATCCGACTGATGATTATCTTTATCAAGATGGTCAATATTTAGACAAAGATACCATTAAAGCCTATCTTAAGCCTAAATATACAAAAAAAGAATTGGATAAAATGAGTGATAAAGAAAAGAAAGAGAAAAACGCGACTGAAAACTTAGGTTTAAACCCTTCAGTAAATGGCGAAACAGATGAAGAAAAAATCGCTAAAAATTCGCCAGCATATCTCTCTAACATCCTAGAGCAAGATTATTATGATAATGGCGATACGAAAGGAAATAATATTAAGGGTATGACTATAGGTCTTGCGATGAATAGTATTTATTACTATCAAAAAGAAAAATATGGTGAGACCTACAATGAAAAGTTAGACAAAAAAGAAGTTAAAGAAAAAGGTCAAGAAATGGCGGAGGAAATTCTATCAAGACTGAGAGAAAATGAAGACTTGAAAGATATACCAATTACATTTGCTGTTTACATCCAGTCTGGACAAGAAGACATTATACCCGGCCATTTTGTAAGTTATGCCACTTCAGAAGAAAATGGCTCTAAATTATCTGAATGGCAAAAATTAGATCAAAAAACTGTTTTACTACCTTCAGGGGATGCTGAAGATTTAAATGAAAATTTAAATGCGAACTTCAAAGACTTTAACAATAGTCTACAATCTTATTTTTCTAACTTTACACAGGCAGTTGGTAAAGCAGAATTTAAACATAAAAAAGTAAAAAAACTTGTAGTGGATTTACCTATTGACTATTATGGCAAGGCTGAGTTAATTGGTATTACACAATATGTAACACAATTGGCGGAAAAAGACTTCAAAGCAGTCGATAATTACGAAATTCATATTAAAGATGGAAGTGAATCACGCGCACTTATTTCAAAAACAAAAGATGATAAATCGCCTCAAATTCATATTTATCAAAATTAACGTTATGATGAGACTCTTGAGGAAACAGGGCAAGCTGAAGACTACAGGCTGAGGCTGTCCCCTAGGAAAGCAAAGTCATTCGATAAGAAGTTTTATATCAAAAGGAAGCGCCAAGATGATTGTCTATTAATAATCATCTTAGCGCTTCCTCTTTATATTGGGATTTATTTCCCAGATGCTTTATATAATGAATAGTGTGTATGAGGCAATGAAGCGTTATTGATGTGCTTTCGCTTCTTGAAGTTGACGTTTGACTTCGTTTAAGTCTTGTTCAACAAAATCACCTGGTTTTTTCGTAACTTTTGAGACGAGTATTGTAACAATTAAACTTGCTAGAAAACCTGGAACGATCTCATATAAATTAAAGAAGTCATTGAACTTTCCATAAGGATGTGCAAAGACAATCCATAATATCACTGTGAGTGCACCAGCAATCATACCACTGATTGCGCCTGTTCGAGACAATCCTTTCCAATAAAGAGATAAAATCATTAAAGGACCAAATGCAGCACCAAAACCTGCCCACGCATTTCCTACTAAATTTAAAATCGTATCATTTGGTGTCCATGCAATTGCAATAGCAGCTAATGCTACAATGATTACTGAGATTCGACCGACTAAAACAAATTCTTTTTCATGCTTTTCTGTATCTGCTTTGTCCTGACGAATGAGCTTGTAGAAATCCTCTGTTAACGAACTAGATGTAACGAGTAATTGTGATGAAATTGTACTCATAATGGCTGCTAAAATAGCGGCTAACAAGAATCCGCCTACCAATGGATGGAAGAGGACTTGGCTCATCAATATGAACAAAGTTTCAGGGTCTTTAATTGTGACACCTTGAGCCGGTACAAATGCGATTCCTAATAAACCAACAAATACGGCACCTAATAAACCGACAGCCATCCAGCTAATACCGATACGGCGAGTGAAACGGAATAATTTAATCGAACGGATGGACATGAAACGAACGAGAATATGAGGTTGACCGAAGTAACCTAGTCCCCAAGCAAAGAATGAAATAATACCAATCAAAGTTGTACCACGGAATAAATCGAGGTTTGTCGGTTTCATCTCTGCGATGGAATGAAAAGTATCTAATCCGTTAAGTTTAAGTAAGACGACAATTGGCACCATGACCATTGCCACTAACATGATGACCCCTTGGAAGAAATCTGTAATTGAAACAGCAAGATAACCACCAAAGAAAGTATAGAGAATGACAATGACAGCGATAAGCACGAGGCCAGTATGATAATTTAAGCCAAATGCACTATCGAATAACTTTCCTCCTGAAACAAGTCCAGCATGCGTATAAAGTGTAAAGAAAACAACAATAATTAAACCAGAAATAATTTTAATTAAATTGGATTGATCGTTTAATCGGTTTTTAAAAAAGTCTGGCAATGTAATCGCATCGCCCGCTATTTCAGTGTGTACACGTAATCTTGGTGCAACGACTAAATAGTTAATATAAGCACCTAAAGTTAAACCGATGGCAAGCCACAACGCGGACAAACCTGTTGAGTACACTTCTCCCGGCAACCCCATAATCATCCAACCACTCATGTCGGATGCACCAGCAGATAATGCTGTGACCCACGGTCCAATATTTCTGCCACCTAACATGTATTCACTTAAGTTGCTTGTTGCTTGTTTGTATCCGTAGTAGCCAATGCCAAGTAAGATGGCAAAATAGATGATAATCATGATGTATGTTTGCCAGTCTGGATTGACTTGGCTAGATAAAGTAGAACCAACTAAAAACATATGAATCCTCCCCTTTTGATTTAAGTGACATATGGTTTATTATACAGAATAAAAAATGAATGAACAGCAGTATTTCGCTTTTTAAGATAAAAACAATTTCGAAATATGTTGGGAACAGTTGGTGATTATGAATCGATTGTATTATTCATTATAAAATAGTTTAGCGGACGACTTGGAATCGACTAATTAAAACGTTTGAATTTTGACCGACCAAAGCTAAAGAGGGATAGCTTAGATAAAAAAATCAAATTAAAGGCCAGTAAATGGTTTAATGAACTTTGAAATATTTTAGATTTTTAGCTTAGAATTTGGTACAATTTATAGATAAAAGAGTATTTTTAAGGAGGCTATATCATCATGGCTGAAATTACCAAAGACCAGGTTGCACATATTGCTAATCTTGCGCGTTTAAATGTGACTGAAGAAGAAACAAGTGATATGCAGCAAACATTAGAAGGTATTTTAAATTTTTGTCATCAAATTGATGCTGTCGATACAGAAGAAGTGAAACCAACGCATCATGTATTAGATCTACAAAATGTTTTACGTGAAGACGTGGCAGGACAAGGGTTGCCACAAGAAAAAGTATTGAGTAATGCAAAAGAAGTTGAGGCTGGACAATTTAAAGTACCGGCAGTTATGAATGGGGAGGACGCATAAATATGAGCATCCGTTATGAGTCTATTGAAAATCTGCAAAAGATGATCAAGGAGAATCAAATTAAGCCTTCAGAAATTGTGAAAGATATTTATCAAGCAATCGAAGAAACTGATCCTACAATCCAATCATTTTTAGCGTTAGATAAAGAAAATGCAATTAAAAAAGCCGAAGAATTAGATGAATTACAAGCGAAAGGCGAAATCAATGGTAAATTGTTTGGTATTCCAATGGGTATCAAAGACAATATTATCACAGAAGGTCTTGAGACAACTTGTGCAAGTAAAATGTTAGAAGGTTTTGTACCGATTTATGAGTCTACAGTGATGAAAAAGTTGCATCATGAAAATGGTGTGTTAATCGGTAAAGTCAACTTAGATGAGTTTGCTATGGGTGGATCTACAGAAACGTCTTACTTCAAAAAAACTGTTAACCCATTCGATCATAAAGCTGTACCTGGTGGCTCTTCAGGAGGTTCAGCAGCAGCAGTCGCAGCTGGTTTGGTGCCATTCACATTAGGTACTGACACAGGAGGTTCTATCCGTCAACCTGCAGCCTACTGTGGTGTTGTTGGTTTGAAACCTACTTATGGTCGTGTTTCTCGTTACGGCCTTGTCGCATTTGCCTCATCGTTAGACCAAATTGGTCCAATTACAAGAAATGTGAAAGATAATGCGCTTGTTTTAGAAGCCATCGTTGGTGAAGACGAAATGGATTCAACAAGTGCACCAGATGGATCAACTGATTTCACATCAGAAATTGGGCAAGATATTAAAGGAATGAAAATAGGTTTACCTAAAGAATATATTGGCGAAGGTGTCGACCCAGAAGTCAAAGAAGCGGTATTGAAAGCGGTAGAAACGTTTAAATCTTTAGGTGCAATTGTTGAAGAAGTATCATTACCTAGAACATCTTATGGTATCCCTTCTTACTATGTGATTGCCTCAGCGGAAGCATCATCTAACTTAGCACGTTTTGATGGTATTCGTTACGGTTACCACTCTAAAGAAGCACAAACATTAGAAGAATTATACAAACTTTCAAGAAGTGAAGGTTTCGGTCAAGAAGTAAAACGTCGTATTTTATTAGGTACGTATGTATTAAGTTCAGGCTATTATGATGCCTATTATAAAAAAGCACAAAAAGTCCGTACATTAATCAAACAAGATTTTGAAAGTGTATTTGAAGACTATGATGTTATTTTAGGACCGACAACACCAACTGTCGCATTTGATATTGGAGCTGAAATCAACGATCCATTGACAATGTACGCAAACGATTTGTTAACTACGCCTGTCAACTTAGCAGGTTTACCTGGTATCTCTATACCTTGTGGTTTAGCAGAAAATGGTCGTCCTATCGGTTTACAAATTATTGGTAAGCCATTTGATGAAAAAACAGTTTACCGTGTGGCACATCAATACGAAACGCAATTTAATTTACACGATCAATATCAAAAATTATAAGGAGTGGCAATCAATGCATTTTGAAACAATAATCGGACTTGAAGTCCATGTTGAATTGAAAACAGACTCAAAAATGTTTTCGAATGCACCAGTAGCATACGGTGCTGAGCCAAATACAAACACAACCGTGATCGATTTAGGTTATCCTGGTGTCTTACCAACGGTTAACCGTCGTGCAGTGGACTGGTCAATGCGTGCAGCGATGGCCTTAAATATGGAAATTGCTACAGAATCTAAGTTTGACCGTAAAAACTATTTTTACCCAGACAATCCAAAAGCCTATCAAATCTCTCAATTAGATCAACCTATTGGAGAAAATGGTTATATTGATATTGAAGTGAACGGTGAAACAAAACGTATTGGTATTACAAGATTGCATATGGAAGAAGATGCAGGGAAATCAACACATAAAAACGGCTACTCACTTGTTGACCTAAACCGTCAAGGGACACCTCTTGTTGAAATCGTTTCAGAACCTGATATTCGTTCACCAGAAGAAGCATATGCTTATTTAGAAAAATTACGTTCTATCATTCAATATACAGGTGTATCTGACTGTAAAATGGAAGAGGGTTCGTTACGTTGTGATGCGAACATCTCTCTACGACCTTACGGACAAGAAAAATTTGGTACAAAAGCCGAATTGAAAAATTTAAATTCATTTAACAATGTTCGTAAAGGTTTAGAATATGAAGTTAAACGCCAAGAAGAAGAACTCTTAAATGGTGGCGAAATTCTACAAGAAACACGTCGTTTCGAGGAATCAACAGGTAAAACAATTTTGATGCGTGTTAAAGAAGCATCAGATGATTATCGTTATTTCCCAGAACCAGACATCGTGCCATTGTACATTGATGAAGACTGGAAAGCGCGTGTTCGTGCCTCAATCCCTGAACTTCCAGATGCACGTAAAGATAAATATGTGAAAGAATATGGTTTACCTGAATACGATGCACACGTTTTAACATTAACAAAAGAAATGTCTGACTTCTTTGAAGAAGCAGTGGCTGAAGGTGCAGAAGTGAAGCTCATTTCAAACTGGTTAATGGGCGGGGTTAATGAATATTTAAATAAAAACCAAATTGAATTACAAGATACAGCACTTACACCATCGAACTTAGCAGGCATGATCAAATTGATTCAAGATGGTACGATGAGTAGTAAGATTGCGAAAAAAGTATTCCCTGAATTAGCTAAAAATGGTGGGGATGCTAAGCAAATCATGAAAGATAAAGGGCTTGTTCAAATTTCAGATGAAGGTGAAATTCTTAAATTTGTTCAAGAGGCAATTGCAAGTAATCCACAATCTGTTGAAGACTTTAAAAACGGAAAAGGAAAAGCGATGGGCTTCTTAGTAGGTCAAATCATGAAATTATCTAAAGGACAAGCTAATCCACAATTAGCAAACCAATTGTTAAAACAAGAATTAGAAAAGCAATAAGGGTTTAATTTCAATATAAAAAACGGGACTGGGTTTTCACGCTCAGCCCCGTTTTTTATATTAAAAAAAGACTTCCTCAAGTACAAACGTATTATCTAAAATTTAGTCTTAAAATCATAAATGTCCTATCTACTTTTTAAAAACCGATTGTTAGATTATAGATTCTTTTTAAAAAGCATATATACCCCATACACAGATGTATTAACAAGAAATGGTATTAAACAATAAGTAAAAATGACAAAAAAATCTCCATCGGCTTTCAAAATAAAGAAAAACAATATAAGTGAGAAACAGCTAATTATCAGTCCTAAAAAAGGTAAGCTTCTCATATAAATATCCAAATTTTCCTTCGCCTTTTTCACTAAGTTACCTCCGATATTCATTTCATTGCAGAAATTCTTAAATAATGTTTATACACAAAAAATACATGATTAATTATATTTAATCAAATAAAATCATAACTATAAACTAGTTTCAAATAATTAATCTTGAAATAAAGGTTGATAATATACCAAATGTTTTAAGTGCATAGAAATAGTTAGATTTACAGCATCAAAAGCCTTTAACGTCAACCTTAAATGTCTATGTGTGATGGGAACAATAGAGGAGCAGTCGCTACTTTGAATAAATTTGATTAAATTTAGACGTTTTTAGCTTTCAATACAACAATGTTTACTATAATATAAGTTGTGAGTACTGAAAAATTGAGGGATAGAAATGAGAAAACGCGCGAGAATAATTTATAATCCTACATCAGGAAAAGAAATGTTTAAACGAGCTTTGCCTGACGTGCTTGTTAAAATGGAACAGGCTGGTTATGAAACAAGTGCCTATGCCACACAAAGGGTAGGCGATGCAACGGAAGAAGCTGCGCGAGCTATAGATGCGCATTATGATTTGTTAGTTGTTGCAGGTGGTGACGGGACATTAAATGAAGTCGTGAATGGTATTGCCGAAAAGCCACAACGTCCTAAGCTTGGATTGATTCCTATGGGAACAGTTAATGACTTTGGAAGAGCGCTCCATTTACCTACAGATATATTTGAAGCGGTTGATGTCATTTTGGAAGGCAAAACAGTTCAAGTCGATATTGGAAAAATGAATAGTCGCTATTTTATTAATTTAGCGGGTGGCGGAAAAATCACAGAGGTTTCGTACGAGGCACCTAGCAAGTTAAAATCAATAGTTGGCCCATTTGCATATTACATTAAAGGATTTGAAATGTTGCCACAGATGCATGCGGTTGATGTCCGAATTGAATATGATTCACATGTTTTTGAGGGTGAAATTATGTTGTTCCTACTTGGATTAACGAATTCAATGGCAGGATTTGAAAAACTAGTGCCGAATGCCAAATTAGATGACGGTAAATTTACTTTATTAATTGTGGAAAAAGCAAATTTAGCTGAACTCGGTCATATTATGACTTTGGCTTCTAGAGGGGAACATATTAAACATCCAAAAGTACACTACCATAAGGCACAGTCGATTAATATTTCTTCGTTCAGCGATATGCCATTAAATGTAGATGGTGAGTACGGGGGTCAGTTACCTGCGAACTTTTTAAACTTAGTCCGTCATATCGAGGTCTTTTCGCCAGGGCAAGATCGCAATGAATTACTGATTGACGAACCGACGCAGTCTGAATAAAATGGATGAAGTGTTACCATCGTATCGTGTTATACTATCTTGATGAAGCAACACATCAACGTGGGGTGGAATTTTAAATCTAGTGTTAGATTTGATTCCACTCCTTTATCTTTGGTTAAAAGGACTTCTAATTCGAAAAAGTGAGTTGAATAACATGGGTTTAGTCAAAAAAAATGAAGTTTATGAAGGGGAAGTTGTGGATCTCACACATGAAGGACATGGTGTAGTCAAAAAGGAACGTTATCCGATATTTATTCCACAAACTTTAGTCGATGAGAAAATAAAATATAAAGTTATTAAAGTTAAAAAGAATTTTGCGATAGGGAAGTTAATAGAAGTTCAATCACCAAGTCAAGACCGTGTCGAACCGCCTTGTGTCTATTATCAACAATGTGGTGGGTGTCAATTACAACATCTTTCTTATGAAGCGCAGTTGGAGATGAAAAGAAAACAAGTGATTAATCTTTTCCATCACAAAGGGAAGATGACACATGTGCCTATTCATCCTACAGTTGGAATGGAGCACCCTTGGCATTATCGTAATAAGTCACAAATTCCTGTAGGTACAGGGCGTCATAATGAAGTCGAAATGGGATTTTATCGTCAACGCAGTCATCAAATTATTGATATGGAACAGTGTCTCATTCAATATGATGATCAAAATGAAATGATGAATATGGTGAAGGATTTATTGAAAAAATATCACATCGCGCCTTATGATGAACAACAACATAAAGGATTAGTCCGTCATTTAGTTGTTAGAAAAGGCTATTATACACAAGAGATTATGGTTATCTTTGTGATAAATGGGACGAAACTTCCATATCAAGATGAAATTGTAGCGGCATTAACACAAAAATTTAAAAATATAAAAAGTATCAAGTTGAACTTTCAACATGATCGATCCAACGTGGTTATGGGAAAAACATCTCGTACAATCTATGGTCAAGAAATCATTGAAGATCAATTGGAACAACTTACTTTTGAAATTGGAGATTTGTCATTCTATCAAATTAATGTCACACAAACACAAAAGTTATACGCGAAAGCACTCGAATATGCTAAGTTAACAGGTCGTGAAACTGTGCTAGATGCATATTGTGGCATAGGGACAATTGGCTTATTTATGGCGCCACATGCGAAACATGTGTATGGGGTAGAGGTGGTACCTGAAGCGATTGAAGATGCGCAACGAAACGCACAAAAAAATCATATTTCTAATACGACATTTGTTGCGGGTGCTGCTGAAGATGTTATCTTGAAGTGGCAGAAAGAAGGTATTCAACCCGATGTTGTTACCGTCGATCCCCCTCGTAAAGGCTGTGACGAAACATTTATTCAGACTTTGAATCAACTTGCACCTCAACGCATTGTATATGTCTCTTGTAATCCAAGTACGCAGTTAAGAGATATCGAAAGTCTCACCGATCAATATGAATTAAAAGAGATAACGCCAGTAGATATGTTTCCTCATACAACACATGTTGAAACTATGGCACTTTTAGAAAGAAAATAGGGCTTTAGTCGCTACAACTGTATACAATTGTAAGTTATAATAGAGATAACAGATACATCATAAGAGGGTGAATGCATGTATAGAATTGACCTTTTTCATAATAGGCAAGTGATGAAGCGCTTCTTATTGCTTCAGGTTATAGTTGTGTTAGCTTTTATCGTATTGAGTTATAAATGGGCGATGATTGTCACTACAATTCAAGAACAACGCTTTTTTACAAATATAATTATCGGTATTTTAGGTTTTTTGGTTATCGTTTGTTTTCATGAGGGGATGAAAACATTACTTTTTAAGATGATTTCAAATGAACAATCACGTTCCTATCAACTGAAAAACGGTGTACTTTTAACATTTTTGCCTGAGTATTTCTTTAATCGAATTACGTTTTTAACGGTAATGTTACTGCCATCCGTTTTAATTTGTTTATTGTTATTTGTTATTTTCATCAACCTGCCTTATACATCTGTTATATTTGTTTTTGCGATTTACATGGGTTATTGTTTAATTTCTTTTTACCTTGTTTTTATCGCGTTGAAAGATAAAAAAGCACAGTATTTTGAAATGACAGAAGACGGATTAATATTATATCAACAGAAGCCAACGCACTATACAAATAAAATGAATGATTAAAATCTTCAATGATAAATGCACATGTGAAGATCAACAATCGACCACACTAAAACGAACGGCATGTCACAGTGCACCGTTCATTAAAGTGTAGTCGATTTTTATTATGAAATGAGTTATAAAGTCAATGGGTCTAACATCATTATCCAGGGGAATTCCGAAGCTAATTAGATATTTATTTTTGCTGTGTCTTAGCAAATTTTCGTACTTTAATCTCTGTGGTGATAACGATGATAAAAGTGAT
Source organism: Staphylococcus coagulans (assembly GCF_002901995.1). Lineage (GTDB taxonomy): Bacteria > Bacillota > Bacilli > Staphylococcales > Staphylococcaceae > Staphylococcus > Staphylococcus coagulans. The sequence goes on from NZ_PPQN01000002.1 coordinate 30,423, forward strand.
GAAGATAATGACAAAAGCTTGTATGATGATTGATGTTTCTTGAATAAAGTGAAGCAAATCATAAATCAACCAACCGATGCCGATAATGAGTGAAATTATATTGATCTTGAGAAAATCCTTTAAAAATTGGCGCTGAGCAAATAGCCAAATTTCTTTCGATTTTAATGTCGTAGGCGTTCTAAAACCAATCCATAGGTTGGGTTGATCACCAATATGATTTTTTAGCGCAAAGTGTATTAATTTTATAACGAGTAAATAAATCAAATTGATGACTGTTAATAACATAGGTTTCCATCTCCTTTGTTAGGTAGGCTGTATAGTTGCTAATCTCTATTATTATAGTATTTTTTAGCAACTTATAGCATAATTATTTTTGGTAATTGGGCGATTGGTTTTAATTTGTTTTTTAATATTAAATGTTTTGATGTAACTATAATCATATTTGTCTAAGTAAATAGAGCGCGATTTTCACGAGTTAGATTTAAAGAGCCAGTCAAATTGATAGAACAAAACAAATCTATCCGTTTAAATTAAAGTATGTGAAGGAAAGCGATGGATGAGAGGAGGGTGTTATATGGGCGAGCGTCGTATTATTCATATTGATATGGATTTCTTTTTTGCACAAGTGGAAGTACGTGACCATCCAAAATTACGAGGAAAGCCTGTTATTGTGGGTGGAAAAGCAAGTGGTCGGGGTGTGGTTTCTACAGCATCTTATGAAGCTAGAGCTTTTGGTGTACATTCAGCCATGCCTATGGCGAGAGCCCACCAGTTATGCCCGGACGGTTATTATGTTACGCCGAGATATGAAGTGTATCGAGAAGTTTCTCAACAAATTATGGATATATTTAAAAGTTATACAGATCAAGTGGAACCTTTGTCTTTAGATGAGGCTTTTTTAGACATTACTGATTTAGTACGACCCGACCTTCCTGCATCTCGTATCGCTCAATTTATACGGCGAGACATTTATGAGAAAACGAAGCTGACTTCAAGCGCAGGTGTCTCATATAATAAGTTTCTTGCCAAATTAGCCAGTGGGATGAATAAACCCAATGGACTCACAGTCATTGATTATGACAATGTACATGATATTTTAATGGGGTTAGATATCGGTGATTTTCCAGGTGTAGGGAAGGCATCAAAAGTGAAGATGCAACAGCATGACATTTTTAATGGAAAAGATTTATATCAAAAATCAGAAAGAGAGCTTGTGCAACTTTTTGGAAAGAAAGGCCAACATCTTTATGAGCGTGTACGGGGGCGTGATCAGAGAAGTGTTAAATCAGAGCGGATTCGGAAAAGCGTGGGGGCAGAACGTACTTTTTCAATCGATACGAATGATGACGAAGAGATATTACAAAAAATTGAAATGCTGTGTGATAAAATTGCCGAGCGACTGGAAAAATTGAATCAAGCGGGACGAACTGTGACAGTGAAAATTAAGACGGATCGCTTTGAAAATTATTCCAAACAACGAAGTTTAAATACACCAGTCAGAGAAGCGGAAGACATTTATCAAGTGGCTTACGAACTTTATTATGAGCTTAAAGAAGCAGATACACCGATTCGATTAATCGGGGTCACAGTCGGTAGTTTGCAAGATGCGTTTTTTCGAAATATGACCATTTATGATTATTTATAATGAATCTTTATCGGTCAGTTGTTTACCGTAAATTTGAAGCACATTTTCTAAACTCGGATAGTGTTTTAAAAGGCGATAAGTAATCATGGCACATGCTTTAGCATCATTTAAAGCGTCATGGTGACCATGAAAATCCAATTTAAAATGTGACATCATATGTTTAAGTCCGTGTCGTTTGGAAGCAACAGTACGTTTTGATAATTGATAAGAACAAAAGTAAGTCATTGCAGGCGTTTGTATATTTGCAGCTTGAATGCTAGCATGCAATACAGACATATCAAATGCAGCATTGTGCGCGACAACAGGTAAATTATCTATAAATTGCAACATATAAGGATACACATACGCAAAATCAGGTGCATCTTGTACATCGCTTTGATGAATACCATGTATTCTAATATTTTGCGGTGAGAAGTAATCTTTCGGATTGACTAATGTGTAAAATGTTTCAGTCAGCTGATTATCAATCACTTTGACCATACCCACTGAACAAATGCTTGTTCTTTTATAATTGGCAGTTTCAAAATCGAGTGCTACAAAGGCATTACTTGCCATGTCATTCAACTCCGTTAAAAAAGATATATAAATATTAACATAATCTAAGAAATCATAAAAATAATTTTCATAATGATAGATTGCATGATGAATATAAATAAGACATCCATCAAAACAATAGCGTAGAGATGGATGTCTCATTTAATTTTAAAAGTTTCGCATGATAAAAATATAAATCGTTGTTTAACAGCAACCGACTTTGCTGAATATAACTGATTCTTATTTCAATTATGCTTGGTCGTTAAATCGACGTGAAGCTAATTCTTTTTCGTATAGGTAAAGGGTATTTGCATCATCGCCAATACGTTTTAAATAATCGATATGCGTTTCAAACATCGCTTCTTCTTCAACTTGTTCATCTAAGAACCAGTTTAAAAATGAAATTGTGGCATAATCTTTTTCTTCACGTGCGATTTCAGAGAGTTCATAAAAATGTTTTGTGACATGTTGTTCTTGTTTGAGTCCATCTTCAAACGTTTCAAGTATAGAATTAAAGTCAACTTTAGGTGCATTCAAGTCACTGAATACAGCTTTTTCACCACGATCATTGATGTAATCATAAATTTTTTGACCGTGAAAACGTTCTTCTTTAGCTTGTTCTATATAAAAATTTGCAAAGCCCTCATAAGAATGATAGTCACAATATGCAGCCATAGCCATATACGCATGAGCTGCAAAATATTCATGATTCATTTGTTGATTTAAAGCATCTAGTAATTTTTGATTTAACATAAAAGTCACCCCATTGTAAGATTGTGCCCCACAGACATTTTACCTTTTTTAACCCATTGATGCAAAAATGCAATTCGAGTGGGTGACGATAAATATATCCTAAAAATAGGGACGTTAATCTTCATCGTTTAATTTATTTTGTAAAATCGCGCGTCATGGTATAATGTTTTAAGTAAATTGGAGGAGAAAGTGCTATGAGACAATGGACAGCAATTCATATGGCAAAACTTGCCAGAAAAGCAAGTCGTGCAACAGGCCGAAAAGGGACAGATTTGCCAGGTCAAGTTGCGAGAAAAATTGATAAAGATATTTTACGTAAATTAGCAGGTCGTGTTGATGAAGTTGTATTTGTGAGTGGCACAAATGGTAAAACGACGACCTCTAATTTAATCGGTCATACATTAAGAGCGAATAACATTGAAATTATTCACAATAATGAAGGAGCAAACATGGCAGCTGGCATCACTTCAGCTTTCATTGTTCAATCTTCAAATCAAACAAAAATTGCAATTATAGAGATTGACGAAGGTTCAATACCTCGTGTTTTAAAGGAAATGACGCCAACGAAAATGGTTTTTACTAATTTTTTCAGAGATCAAATGGATCGTTTTGGAGAAATTGACATTATGGTGAACGGTATTATTTCAGCGATTCAAGGTAAAGGTATTCATCTGTTATTAAATGCAGATGACCCGTTCGTCAGTCGCTTGAAAATTGCGAGTGATCACGTCACTTATTACGGAATGAAAGCGCATGCGTATACGTTTGAACAGTCTACGATGAATGAAAGTCGTTACTGTCCGAATTGTGGGGCGCTTTTAAACTATTCCCATATTCATTATAATCAGTTGGGTCATTATACATGTCGATGCGGTTTCAATCGCCAAACCCCAAAATACGAAGTGAAATCATTTGCAATTGATCCTTTTATTAAAATGAATGTCAATGATGCGACATTTGATATGAAAATAGCTGGGGATTTTAACGCGTATAATGCGTTAGCGGCCTATACAGTTTTAAAAGAGCTTGGTTTAGATAATGAAGCTATTAAAAAAGGTTTTGAAACATATACGTCTGATAATGGTCGAATGCAGTATTTCGAAAGAGGTACAAAAAAAGCGCTCATTAATTTAGCTAAAAACCCTGCAGGTATGAATGCTTCCATTGCGATGGGAGAGAAATTAAATGAATCTAAAGTATATGTAATCAGTTTAAATGATTTTGCGGCAGATGGTAAAGATACATCATGGATTTATGACGCCGATTTTGAAAAGTTAAGCGAGCAAGAAATTGAAGCGATTATTGTGACAGGGGCAAGAGCGGAAGAATTACAATTACGCTTAAAAATTGCGGAAGTAAATGTTCCAATTATTCTTGAAAAAGATATCTATAAAGCTACAGCAATGACTATGAATTATGATAGTTTTACAGTTGCGATTCCAAACTACACGTCTTTAGCACCAATGCTTGAACAATTAAATCGCTCGTTTGAGGAGGATGAGCCTAATGCATGAGTTAACGGTTTATCATTTTATGCCAGATAAATTAAATTTATATAGTGATATTGGTAATATTATGGCGCTCAAATATCGAGCAAAACAAAGAAATATTCAACTTCATGTCGTAGATATCAACGATACAAGTGATATTGATTTATCAAAAGCGGACCTGTTTTTTATCGGAGGTGGCAGTGACCGAGAACAAAGCTTAGCGACTGAGTCATTGCGTAAAATAAAAACAGAGTTGAAGACAGCCATTGAAGATGGAATGCCAGGATTGACAGTTTGTGGTGGATATCAATTTTTAGGAGAAAAATATATTACACCAAGCGGTGAAGTACTCGAAGGTTTACACATTCTTGATTTTTATACAGAGGCGAATCAAGAGCGATTGACAGGGGACATTGTAATCGAAAGTGAGACTTTTGGTACGATTGTAGGTTTTGAAAATCATGGTGGACGGACGTATCATCAATATGATGCGCTAGGGACTGTGACCTATGGTTATGGTAATAATGATACAGATAAAAAAGAAGGTCTACATTATAAAAATTTGTTAGGAACCTATTTACATGGTCCAATTTTACCAAAAAACCATGAAATGACGGACTATTTATTGAAAGCTGCTGCAGAACGAAAAGGTATTCCGTTTGAACCCCTTCATATTGATAATGCTGAAGAAGAACAAGCTAAACAAGTATTAATTGACCGTACACGAAAACAAAAATAAGATTGATAAACAATAAAAGCGTGGGATAAGAACTTTCTGAGTTCTACTATCTCACGCTTTTATTGTTAGACTATCTAACGTTTGTTGTCTTAGTTATTTTACCCTGTATCTCAAAAGAAGAAGACGATATATCAACAATATCTCATAAATGGTATGACTTTTAACTTGGTTTTGATCAAAGTCATTTAAACTTTTAACTGAATTTTTAAGTGTTGTAGCCGCCTTTCTTTCTGGCATAAACGTTCCGCATTTGAAAATTTGATCAATGCGTTGAGAAATTGAAATAATAGCGATTTTTTCATCATGACTAAATAACATCATCGCATCTTTTGGTAAATAGATGATGTTGGATAAATGGGTAATCATTAGTCGATTTTCATGTGCCCGGTTGGTTAATTTACGAAGACGCAACCATTCTTCAGAGTGATTTCTTTCTTTATGATATTTCAATTCATCACGTTGATAACCTAAAAGTTCTTCAATACGGGTGTTTAACACATGAAGTGCTTCGACTGCTTTATCACTTTTATCGGATTGAAATAAACCTAACATAAGTTCCTTCATCCGTTCATCAAATAAATGATATATTTCTCTTTCAGATTTTTCGATTAAGGCATCAATTTGATTGTAATATTTGGGAGGCATAATCACAAAGTTGACCAATCCAGCCGTGACTAAGCCTATAATTGCAGTAAGTAAGCGAGAGAAAAAGTTGAATGTATAATTGTCGTGAATATCTGGAATCATCGCTAATGCGGTTAAAGTGGCAACGGTAATTCCCACATGTAAATTAAATCTGATACATAATAAAATAGTAAGTGTCGCAGTTAATCCATATGTAAATGCGGAATCATCGCCCAAAAAATAAGTACAGACGACAGCGATAAATGCGCCCATTACTGTGGCTGGAAGCCTCTTATAGCCTTTTCGAATGGAAGCCTTAACGGTGGGTTCTATTGTCACAACTGCTGATAAAATAGCGAAAATGGGGTTAAGATTCAGTGATAAGCAAAACAATGCAGTTAAAAAAGTGGCTAAGCCGGTTTTAAGTGTGCGGGCACCTACTAAATTTTTGTACCATTTATCCTTCATAATTCAAAATCTCCTGTTCCATAGTTCATTATTAGTATATCAAAAATTTTTTGTTATAATAAGGACTGTATAAATTTTTAAAAGGAACGGGATAAAAATGATAGTAAAAACTGATGAAGAATTACAAGCTTTAAAAGAAATTGGTGCAATTTGCGCAAATATTAGAGATACTATGAAAGCAGCAACAAAACCAGGCATTACAACAAAAGAGCTAGATAATATTGCGAAAGATATGTTTGAAGCTTCAGGTGCGATTTCTGCACCGATTCATGATGAAAATTTTCCTGGCCAAACTTGTATTAGTGTGAATGAAGAAGTCGCACATGGAATTCCAAGCAAACGTGTGATTCGCGAAGGAGATCTTGTGAATATTGATGTATCTGCACTGAAAAATGGTTATTATGCAGACACAGGTATTTCATTTGTCGTAGGCGAGATAGATCAAGAAATTAAACATAAAGTATGTGAAGTCGCTCAAGAAGCGTTTGATGCTGCCATGAAAAAAGTGAAACCAGGCGCAAAGTTGAGTCAAATCGGGAAAGCTGTTCATGCGACAGCGCGTAAAAATGATTTGAAAGTCATTAAAAACTTAACAGGTCATGGTGTAGGTGAATCTTTACATGAAGCGCCTGCACATGTTTTAAACTATTTTGATCCTCAAGAAAAAACGTTACTCAAAGAAGGTATGGTACTTGCAGTCGAACCTTTTATTTCTTCAAATGCAACTTATGTTACAGAAGGTAAAAATGAATGGGCATTTGAAACTAAAGATAAAAGTTTTGTTGCGCAAATTGAACATACGGTGATTGTCACAAAAGATGGACCAGTATTAACAACAAAAAGCATCGATGCTGAATAGATTGAGACTTAAGTCTTAAATAGAAATGGTTCTGTAGCCTATTCCTTAAGGCGCAGGACCATTTTATAATAGGGGTAACATATGAGGTGATTTGATTATGGTACAACTATTAAGAGCCTATTTTGAAAGATTTTTTTATGAACTTTATCATCAAGTATTCAATCAATATTTAAACCACTTAGATTTGAAAATACATGATATCGACCAAGCTTTGTATTATATGCAACATAAAAAAGTACAGTTACAGTTGATGATTGACAGAAGAACAATTGAATTAGAAAATAAATATATCGATCTGATGGATCAACATCATATTCATTGTGCAAAAAATATTTATGGCGTTGATATTAATACAATTAAAGATGATTTGAACGAAATTGAAAAAGAGTATGCGCAATTAGAAGCATTTTACCAACAGTTGAATGAAGATAAAGATTACGTAAAGAGGGAATGCGATTTACTTCAATTATTGTTACGTGCATACTAGAAAGGTGGAAATATGACACAAAAATATATTTCGACCGAGTTGCTCATTATATTTACTGCTCTTATGATTATAGCCAATTTTTACTATATCTTTTTTGAAAAAATCGGCTTTTTATTCGTGTTATTACTCGGTAGTATTTTAATGTATGTCGGTTATATTTATTTTCATAAAGTGCGTGGATTGCTCTGTTTTTGGATTGGGACGTTAATGATTTTATTTACATTACTATCCAATAAATACACGCTGATTATTTTATTTATTTTTATTATCATCGTAGCGGTACGTTATATTATTTATAAACGTAAACCTTTAGAAATATTATCTACGGATGATACGACTGAAAAACATAGTTTTATTAAACAAAAATGGTTTGGTGACCAAAAAACACCAGTTTATGTGTATAAATGGGAAGATTTGCAAATTCAACATGGCATGGGTGATATTGTAATAGACATGACGAAAGCGGCCAATTTGAAGATGCAAAACCATGTTGTCATTCGTCATATTGTAGGTAAAGTACAAGTCATTGTACCTTTAAATTATAATGTAAAGTTAAATGTTTCTGCATTTTATGGTAAAGTGACGCTCGACCGTCAACAATGTAAAATCGAAAATGACAACATTCAGTTAACCTCACAACATAAAGCTGAAAATTATACCGTTAATATTTTCGTCTCAACATTTATAGGTGATGTTGAGGTGGTTTATCGATGAACCATTACGTTCGTGCCATAGGCTCAATGTTGATTTTAGTCTACAGTATGTTTACTGCTTTTTTCTTTATTGATAAAGTTTTTACTAATATCATTTATTTTCAAGGTATGTTTTATACCCAGATTTTTGGGATTCCCGTATTTATCTTTTTAAATTTAATTGTTATCTTTCTCTGTATTATTGTGGGTAGCGTACTTGCCTATAAAATCAATCAACAAAATGATTGGTTGAAGCAACAAATTGAACGTGCATTTGAAGGGGAAACAGTAGGTATAAATGACCAACATATCGAATTATATAATGAGACGATTGAACTGTATCAGGCCCTTGTTCCTTTAAATCAAGAACTTCATAAAATGCGTATTAAAACTCAAAATTTAACGAACGAATCTTATAATATGAACGATTTGAAAGTGAAAAAAATTATTGAAGATGAGAGACAGCGGTTGGCTAGGGAATTACACGATAGTGTATCCCAACAACTCTTTGCGGCAAGTATGATGTTATCCGCGATTAAAGAAACGGAGTTAACTCCACCGCTAGATCAGCAAATTCCAACTTTAGAAAAAATGGTTCAAGATTCTCAGTTGGAGATGCGGGCGTTATTGTTACATTTGAGACCGATAGGACTTAAAGACCGCTCGTTAGGTGAAGGTATTAAATCATTAGTTACAGATCTACAAAGAAAAGTTCCAATGAAAGTTGTACAAGAAATTGACGAATTTGAAGTGCCTAAAGGGATAGAAGACCACTTATTTCGAATCACTCAAGAAGCAATCTCTAATACATTACGTCATGCTAAAGGAAAACAAGTTACTGTCGAATTGCTCAATCGTGAAGACTATTTATTACTGCGTATTCAAGATGACGGTATCGGTTTTAATGTAGATGACAAATTAGAGCAAAGCTATGGACTTAAAAATATGCGTGAACGTGCAATAGAAATCGGGGCAACATTTCATATCGTTTCATTGCCAGACGCTGGGACGAGAATAGAAGTAAAGGCACCACTTGATAAGGAGGTACATAATGACAATTAAAGTGTTATTTGTAGATGATCATGAAATGGTTAGAATTGGAATATCTAGCTATTTATCCACGCAACCGGATATTGAAGTTGTAGGGGAAGGAGCTTCAGGGAATGAGGCTATTCAAAAAGCACATGAACTTCACCCAGATTTAATTTTAATGGACCTTGTGATGACAGACATGGATGGTGTTGAAGCGACAACACAAATCAAAAAAGATTTACCACACATTAAAGTGGTCATGCTCACAAGTTATATTGAGGATAAAGAAGTCTATCGTGCCCTAGATGCAGGTGTCGATAGTTATATTCTTAAAACGACAAGTGCAAGTGATATTGCGGAAGCGATACGAAAAACGAGTCAAGGCGAGTCTGTATTTGAAGCAGAAGTACTTGTGAAAATGCGAAATCGTATGAAACAAAGAGCGGAATTATATGAGTTATTGACTGAGCGTGAAATGGAAATACTATTATTGATATCAAAAGGATATTCAAACCAAGAAATCGCAAGCGCTTCTCATATTACGATTAAAACAGTGAAAACGCACGTGAGTAATATTTTAAGTAAATTAGAAGTACAAGATCGCACGCAAGCAGTGATTTATGCTTTTCAACATGGATTAATTGAATAATATAGAAAGCGGGACAGAAATCGTTTTGACTTCTGTCCCGCTTGTTTAAAAACATTAGATTGAATTTTTTCCGTAACCATCATGGACAAGATCTAACGCACCAGTGTGCGGATCAATGACTAATCCATGAACAGGTACCTTCTTGTCAAATAGGGGGTGAGAATAAATCATTTGTATATTCTTTTTAACATTTTCATAAACGTCATCAAAGCCTTTTAAAAAGTTAGGAACATCAATGCCAGAGTGCTCTAATATATCAAACGTCTTTTGATCGACACCCCGTTGTTCCATTGTTTTCATAACAGTGTCGACATCAATATTCCCCATACCACAATCTTTATGCCCCATAATAATAATTTCTTCAGCACCCAGTGCATAAATACCAACAAGTAAACTACGCATCGTTGAACCATAAGGATGACTAATTGTAGCACCAGCATTTTTAACGACTTTTAAATCACCGTTTGTAAAACCAAGTGCTTTTGTTGATAAATCTTGTAATCGTGTATCCATACAAGTCAGCAATACAGCCTTTTTAGATGGTGTTTTACTTGTACTATATTGTTCATAAGCTTTGCTTGCCACAAAGTCTTTATTGTATTTTAAAATTTGATCTAATAATGTCACCCTAAGCGCCTCCAATGTGTTTCAAATCCAGTCTTATTTATCGTCAGTTGTTTTAATATGCTTTGAACGTCCCGTATGGGAATGTTCAACTTTTTTAGATTCTGAATCTATTGATGATTTTACATCTTGATTTTGATGTTGTTCAAATTTATCCGACTGTGTCCCATAGTTATTGTACGCAGTCGCTAAATCATCGTCCTTATTGGCCTCAAGTTCATCATACGTTTCTTCTTCAGGTGTTTTTCCTTTAATTACTTTACGCTGATGCATTATCGCATTTACTTCAGCACCAATAATTAAAATGAAGCCAGTGATGTATAACCAAAGCATTAAAACAATGACACCACCGATACTACCATAAGTTTTAGAATAGTTACCAAAGTTTGAAACGTAAAAACCAAAAGCAAGTGTACCTAAAATCCATGCAACTGTTGAAAATAACGCGCCAGGTAGTACGGATTTTAGTTTGATTTTCACATTAGGTGCAACGGTATATAAAATTACAAATACGATAAATATGACTAAAACAGGCAACGCTGTACGAATAAGACTAAATACCCAACGTACTTGCTCGTCTAAACCGAGTGGCCCAAATAACAAGTTCCCGATTTGTTGACCAAAAGTAAATAGAACGAGTGTGACAGGTAGAGTAATTCCAACGAGTAAAGTGAAAAATACTGCTAATGCTTTTGATACGATAAAGTTACGACTATCTTCAACATCATATGCGACGTTAAAAGAATTCATTAACGCAGTGATACCGTTCGAAGCTGTCCACAAAGCCAAAATTAAACCGACTGAGAGCAATCCACCACTAGCATTGCCCATGACATCATTTATGATACTCGTAATGATGGAGGCTGTATCGGCAGGCGCTTTATCTTTAATTTGATCAATAATTGCTTGTCTATCGATATTGAACATTGGAACTAAAGATAAAATAAAGATAAGCATTGGGAACAATGAAAGCATGAAGTAATAAGCCAACTGTGCAGCGAGACCAGAGGCATCATCTTTTCCTATACGATAAATCAAATAACTAACAAAATTAGGGCGGTCAGTATATTTTACTGGTTTGTTTATTCTTGAGACAAAGAAGGTTTGGTTGTCTTTAGATGCTTCTTTAGATTGAAACTGTTGAGGCTTAACATAAATACGGTCTTCTTCAATTTCACCTTTTGCATCGCCTTTACGATTAGGATGCTGCCCTTCATTTTTAGAATGATGGTCATTTGAGAACTTGCTTTTCACCTCATCTACAAGGCTTTTTGATTTTTCTTCGTTTTTTGACATATCGAAGCTCCTTCTTTTGATATTAAAAAAGGCAATCTCTGAGTACATTCTAAAAGAATGCATTGAAATTGCCCGTGATAAGAGCGTAACGCCAACGAACTGTACATGTTTTACGGCATAGAGCGGGTGAGCAACTATAGTCCATCGACAAATGCGTGAAATTCAAACTTCATTTAAATTTCTATTAATCTGGTTATTGTAGCTCACACGTTCATAGCGTTGGCATGCGGTGTTGAAGTTGACGTGAATCTGTTGTGCGCTTATCCCCGCTTATTGTTTAAAAGTATTTACTTATAAACCGATTTGTTTATTGTTTTTACGTTCAACGAATGTATCTTTAGCTTGACGCAATGAACGTTCTAATTCTGGATTGTTACGACGAATTTCATCAATTGTATCTTTCCAATAGAAGAACTCATCTTTCAATTCTGCAAGTTTAGATGGCTCGCTTGAACGTTCACCTGTTTTAATTTGATGAACTGATGATTTAAGTGAACGACGTGTGTTTTTGTCGATCAATGCAATCGCTCCACCAATTGTAGCGCCAATTAAAATCCCCGGTAATAATTTGTTTTGCATAATGTTGTTACTCCTTTCGCGTATCCTGAATAATATAGTCTATTAAATGATCACAAGAAGATTGTATCATCTCATAGACGCCTTCAAAATTATTTGTGTAATATGGATCAGGTACATCTGTTTCTGTCATATCACTAAACTCTAATAATTTAAATAACTTCCCTTTAAGATGAGGATTAATTTTTTTAATATTATCTACATTGCTTTGATCCATTGCAATAATGTAGTCAAAATCATCTTGTGCTGTAAATAATTCACTAATCATACCATCAAATGGGATGTCGTGCGCTTTTAAAATTTTTTGAGTACCCTCATGAGGGGGCTCTCCTAAATTCCATTTGCCCGTTCCTCTTGAGTATACTTCAATGTTGTCAATATTGCGATCTTTAAGGCGTTGACGCATAATTGCTTCAGCCATTGGAGATCGACAAATATTGCCTAAACATACAAAAGCAACTGTTGTCATGTAGATAACCTCCGTGTCCTAATCTATATGCCCATTTTAGCTGTTTTTAAAACAATACGAAAGTAATTCTGTTAAAAATTTTTCAAATATTCGTCACTTTGATAAAATATTGTAGACGAAAGGATGGTAATCATGTCAAAGACAATTGAAGAAATGATTATAGAAATACGCAATCGATTAAACTTAGTAAATCCAGGTTTGATTGATCCAGATAACTACAGCGAATCCCATCGCGAAGATATAGAAGATATTTATGCTTTTGTATCAACAAAAAAGGATTTTACACCTCGTGAAATGTCCGGTATTACAGAGGCATTGGGTGATTTAAGAAAATAGACAATTGGGGGTATTTTAATGACAATTGAAGAAAGATTACAGCAATACGCAAGATTACTCGTCAACGTTGGAATGAACGTTCAGAAAGGACAACCTGTGTTTATAAGAACGACAGTTGAGGCTGTAGATTTTACGAGACGTATCGTAGAAGAAGCTTATCTTGCAGGTGCTTCTGACGTCAGAGTGAAATACGCCGACCCACAACTGAAACGTTATGCATACGAATATGAACCCGCTTCATTTTTTGAAAAAGATGTGAAGGCCTATGATGTAGAAGAACGTATGGATTATGCGAATCGTGGTGCAAGTAACTTAGCACTGATTACCGAAGATCCTAATTTGTTGAATGGCATAGATACGAATAAACTTAAAGCCGCTCAATTAAATCATAGTCATGCTTTTAAATCGTATATGGTGGAATCACAAAAAAATGCATTTCCTTGGGTTGTGGCTTGTTATCCATCAGAAGCATGGGCGCAGCGTGTTTATCCAGATTTAGAGCCACAAGCTGCTTTTACGAAGTTTTTAGATGATATATTGAATATCGTCAGAGTTGATGGAAATGATCCAATCGCCAATTGGGAGCAACATACACAATTATTAAAAGAGAAAGCCGATTACCTTAATGATAAAGCCTATGATGCACTTCATTTTATCTCTGAAGGTACAGATTTAGTCGTTGGCTTGGCGAAAGGTCATATTTGGGAAGATGCAACGAGCTATACACCTGATGGACAAGCATTTATCGCTAATATTCCAACTGAAGAAGTCTTTACAGCGCCTGACTGCCGACACGTGAATGGTACTGTTTCGAATAAATTGCCTTTAAGTTATAATGGTACAATTATTGATGGCTTCAAACTGACATTTAAAGAAGGTCGTGTCGTTGATTTTGAAGCAGCAGAAGGTCAAGAAGTGCTTGCCTCTTTATTAGATACAGATGAGGGCGCACGCCGCTTAGGTGAAGTGGCTTTAGTTCCTGATGATTCACCGATATCTAATCGTAATACTATTTTTTATAATACATTATTTGATGAAAATGCCTCTTGCCATATCGCATTAGGTGCAGCTTATGCTTTTAACCTAAGAGGAGGCACAGAGATGACGAGCGAAGAATTAAAAGCACATGGCTTAAATGATTCGCTTAAGCATGTCGACTTTATGATTGGTAGCCGTGATTTGGATATTTACGGAGTTAAAGCAGATGGATCTGAAGAGTTAGTTTTTAAAGATGGAAACTGGGCAAATTGATATTAAAAGAGGTTTAGAAAATGACAAATGTTGAAAAAAGAGCAATGCAAGATTCAAAAGTATATAAATCTAGACAAGTATTTCCAACAGATACCAATCATCTAGGCACACTGTTTGGCGGTACAATGATGGCCAATATCGATGAAATTGCTGCAATTTGTGCGATGAAGCATGCAAATAATACTGTTGTAACTGCTTCAACGGATTCTGTCGACTTTTTAAAACCGATTAAAAATGGTGATATCATGACTTATATCGCTATGGTATCTTATGCAGGGAGTTCTTCAATGGAGATTTGTGTTCAAATTATGATTGAAGATATTCATAACAATAAGCAAGAGCTAGCGGCATTAAGTTTTTTAACTTTTGTTGCTTTGGATGAGGATGGCAAACCTACAAAAGTACCTGACATCTATCCTGAAACAGAAGCTGAGAAATGGTTCCATGAAACAGCTGAAATACGGGTAAAACGTCGTAAAGAAAGAAGAAAAGAAAGCAAAAAAACATTACAATTTATTTCTGACTTAAAACGTAAGCAGTAAAAACGATTAAATTGAAATAGTATCAATCACGATGATACGCTACTTGAGGATGGTTTAAATACAAGTTTGACGTAATAGTAAACCATACGTTTAGAGTTTAGTTAAAAAGAAAGGCAGAGATGTTTTACAGAAGTGACCATTCTACTTTTGTAAACACATCTTTGCCTTTTTAGTATATGGATATTTTCAATGAATTAAGAAAAAATATGGTGCATCCGTTGTTCTTGTTTTTTAAAATCAACGTTTGAGTAATACATATTTTTAACTAGAATGTTAGGACCTAAGCATTCAAATTGAGGACAATGGCAATTAATCGCTTTTGATAGTGGCGTCGCCATCCAACGCTGAAATACATCTGTTAAACGGTCTTGTTTAATGTTTGAAATTGTACCGGTTTCATCGCCAAAATCTGTAACAATAACGTTACCAGTAAATACATTTACATTTAAACGGCTTCTGCCATCCGGATCATTACGAGTCGATACATTTGGGGCTTGTTTCAATTTTTCTCTTAATTGTGCATCAGCTTCATCTTGTAAACAAGGAAAAATAGGTAATGTTCCGAACAACATCCAAGTGTCTTTATCGCGCACATCTAATAGATGTGAGATAGCAGATTTCATCGTATTAAGATCAAGTACTTCCAATTGACTCGCAAAATCAGCAGGGTACATGGGATGCACTTCGTGACGTTGACATTTCATATCGTGAACTACTTCATGATGAATCGATTCTAAATAAGGTAAAGTGCTTTTATTTAACATTGTTTCTGCTGACACAAACATCCCTTGACGACTTAAATTCTGAGCGTTTGAAATCATCTGTTCGTAGAGTTTTAATTTCGCCTTTAATGGGGGCTGTTTATCCATTGCGCCAAATCCAACTTCAGTAAATGTATCAATTGTGCCCCAGTTATGTGAAATGTGTAACACATCGATATATTCAGCAATATCTAAATATCGATCTAATGGAAGGGTTAAATTAGAATTCAATTGTACATAGATACCCCGTTGATCGGCATATTTTAATAATGGTTTAACAACTTCACGAATAGACTTTTTAGAAAACATAGGTTCTCCGCCAGTAATAGAAATCGTGCGCAAAGTTGGAATTTCATCTAGTCGTTGCATAATGAGCGACATTGGAAGCGGGTCAGGGTCTCTCGTCTGTAACGTGTAACCCACGGCGCAGTGGCTACAACGCATATTGCACAAGTTCGTTGTTGTAAATTCAACATTACTGAGTACAGGTTGCCCGTATTGATTGATATCTGAATAGGGTTCCCACGGATCATTCTTAATAGTAATAGGATCCTTTTTGGTGCTTATCATAATCAAAACTCCTCATCTTAAAATACATGATTGTTTGATATTGGCTATTGAGGAATATCAATTTCATGTTAATATAGCTATGACAATGCAATTATAAAGGAGAATCGCAAAGTATGAAAGAGCCACAAACGATGAATCAAATAAAAGAAAGATTATCTCAATTTTTAGAAGAATTAGAACATACCAAACCTGATAAGGTGAGTGTTGAAGATATCGATGAGTGGATTCATTTATTAGACCAGCTCGAAGTAAAAGTGAGTCAATTACGTAAATAGTTTATTTTGTGATGTTTAGTCAAATTCAATCCGGGTATCTAATACATTAGATACGATAAAGAAAGGTGATTGAATCATGGCAAAAAAAATAGCAGTATTATTAGCAGACCAATTTGAAGATATTGAATTTACAAGTCCAAAAGAAGCTTTAGAAGAAGCTGGACATGAAATAGAAGTAATCGGAAATGCTGCCAATTCGGAAGTTGTTGGTAAACATGGTGCAAAAGCGACTGTTGATGTAAGTATTGCTGATGCAAAACCTGAAAATTATGATGCGATACTATTGCCAGGTGGTTTCTCTCCAGACTTATTACGTGGAGATGAAGAACAACGATATGGTACTTTCGCAAAATACTTCTTAAAAGAAGACGTACCAACATTTGCCATTTGTCATGGCCCACAAATTTTAATTGATACAGATGAATTAAAAGGTCGTACATTGACTGCAGTGCTTAACGTACGTAAAGATTTATCAAATGCAGGCGCTAAAGTGGTGGATGAGTCAGTTGTCGTGGACAAAAACTTAGTGACAAGTAGAGTTCCTGATGACTTAGATGACTTTAACAGAGAAATTGTTAATGCATTAAAATAATTCAAGACTCAATTTCAGAAGGCTACCGTCAAAACTTATTTTGACGGTAGTTTTTTTGTTTTAATTAGAATTACATTTTTTAAATGAAGAAGTGGACAATAAAAAAGGAGCAAGGTAGAAATCGAAAGCATTTCCAACTCGCTCCGAATTATAACTAGCATACAAATTCTCTAGCAAAAACCTGTATGCCTTTCCTTAATATGAGATCTTCGCCTTCAATATAGCTCGCTTATGCTTGGAAGTATTAGTACTTGTATCAACAATTAATTAAAGAAAACGTTTAACAGCTGTAGACAATGAAGGTATTTCGTTAAAAATAAATTTACGCTCTTCAGTTAAACTGCGATATGCCCATTTTGCATAATTTAGCGCTTGATCTGGCAAGATTTTACCAGGGAGTGGCGCAGCGTTTTTATCGACATAAACATTAACGATAGTCGGTCTATGTTGTTGTACAGCTGTTTGTACAATAGCATCAATATCGTCAGGATTGTCAAGTGTATAACCAACACCACCACAAATTTCTGCAAATTTAGCAAAGTCCATATCACTAAAGTCTATGCCATACTCTAATTCTCCAGCTTCTTGCTGTTCGTATTTAATGAATGATAATTCCGTATTGTTGAGCACAAATAGTACCATCGGCAAGTGGTATTGAACAGCGGTAGCAAAGTCTTGCATTACCATTTCAAAAGCACCGTCACCCGTAATGCCAATCACTTGGCGTCCTGGATAAGCAATGCGTGAGGCGATTGCAGTTGGAAGTGCACAGCCCATCGTACCGAGCCAACTTGAAATAACAAAATGGTTATTAACGCCAAGATTCAGGTAACGTGTTGACCACACAGTAGATGTTCCTACGTCAGCTGCAATGACCGTATCGTCAGTGATTACTTTATTTATTGCATCCATTAAGCGCTCTGGGCGAATAGGTTTAGCTGTATTTTTCTTGTCTTCATTCATCCAGCCTTCCCAAGTTTCTTTATGGTCTAACATTTCAGATAAAAATGGACGGTCAGAAACTGGGTCAATCGCTTCAATCAGGGCTTGGAGTGCCAGTTGACTATCACCTACAATAGGGGCATCAACATTAAAACGGTGTCCGATAGCTTCAGGGTTTTCATCAATTTGAATAGCTGGAATATCTTTCTTAGGTAAATAGTCTACATACGGATAATTCGTCCCCGCTAAAATAAGCAAGTCTGCGTTTTGCATCGCTTGATACGATGGTTTTGTACCAATTTTACCGATATTTCCTAAATTATAAGGATGTTGATCGCCGACAATCGTTTTAGACGGTAATGTGACAATTGTAGGGATTTTACCTTTTTCTATAAATTGACGTACTTCTGCTTTCGCATTTTCAGTTCCTTTACCAACAAGGATAACTGGACGTTTACTGTCGTTAAATAAACGTGCTGCTTTTTGGATTTCATGCGTAGCGGGTTGCTGTCTTTCTTTTTGATAGGGTTTAACTTCTGAAGGGAAGTTGTCATCGATTTTAGTGTTCAAAATGTTGTTAGGAAGTGTAAGTACCGCAACCCCTCTCTTTTTATAGGCTGTACGAATGGCTTCATCCACAATTTGGAAGACATTGTCAGCATCACTGTCTTTTAATTGGTAATTATAGACAGCAACATCTTCAAATAAATTTGGCAAGTTAATTTCTTGGAATGTTTTTGTACCGAGTTTATCACTGTCGGCTTGTCCTGAAAGGATTAATTGCGGTACATTGTCGAGTTTGGCATCATACATGCCGTTTAATAAATGTACTGCACCAGGACCACCTATTCCTAATGCAACCCCAATTTTACCTGTAAGTTTTGTATAAGCTGCAGCTGAAAGACTCGCAACTTCTTCATGACGAACATGAATAAATCTGATTGAATCTTCAGCACTTTTGAGTCCATCCACAACTGCATCAATAGAATCTCCAGGAATACCATATACATGATCGATATCCCAAGTTTTTAATGCTTTTATAAGTGCCATATTCGCTTTTACTTTTCCCATTTATTACGACTCCCTTTCCAATATAGTAACCTATAAGACTCATATACCCATTTTTTCATTTTATGCATCAATATTCAAAATACGTGCTTATCCTCATCCTACAGACTGATTTTTGGTTAAAAATATAGATAAATTCTATTGGACTTGATAAACTCACAGTAATTAGTGAATTGAAATGAGAAAGTAGGTCATCATGGATGAGAAGAAAAGACCGAATGGGGAAGTCTACCGCACAACCCCATGACAATGCGCCACATTACAATACGTATTACCAGCCTGTGGGTCAACCACCTAAAAAACAGAAGCCAAGACGCATTTTTCGTACATTGATTTTTGTCTTAATTTTTATTGCTGCATTGTTTATTGGTTTGATGTATATGCTCTCACAGCAAGCGGATGTATCTGATTTAAAAAGTATAGAGCAAAAAGATAGTTATGTGAGTGCAACACAAATGCCTAAATATACGAGAGGCGCCTTTATCGCAGTTGAAGATAAACGGTTTTACCATCACTCGGGTGTCGATTATAAAGGGAGCATTCGAGCCATTTTTGCGTCGATAAAAGATAAAAATCGTTTGCAAGGGGGAAGTACGATTACCCAACAGCTTGCTAAAAACTTTTATTATGATAATCAACAGACGGTGACAAGAAAATTAAAAGAAATGTTTGTTGCGAGACGCATTGAAAGAACATATAGTAAAGAGCAAATTTTAAGTTATTATATGAATAATATTTTTTATGGAGACAATCATTATACGATTGAATCTGCAGCACGTTATTATTTCGGAACAACAACGAATCAACAAAATACGAATTTACCTCAAATCACTGTACTACAAAGTGCTATCCTTGCAAGCAAAGTGAATGCACCTTCAGTATATGATGTTAATGATATGTCACCCGCTTTTATTAATCGAACTAAAATGACGTTAGAAAAAATGAAGCAACAAAATTATATTAGTGGACAAGAATACACTGAGGCGTTGCAACAACTTGGTGCTTAACACAAATATATGGCATAATAAAAGAGTGCATAGAAGTTTTTAAAATTGATCCATTGATAGTATATGGCTGAGTTAAGTCTAGCTTATATTAAGCATTCTTAATGTGAGTCAACCAGACAGGGGTGGGACAATGAAATCTAATCGATTTCTGTTCCACTCCCTTTTGTGATGATTTGGGGTGATAAGATGAATAAAATAACTAAAATAGAAGTTCAAAAAAACAATAAAGAGAGATTTAATATTTATATAGATCAAGTTTTTGCAATGGGCATTTCAATGGATACGCTTGTAGCCTTTAATTTAAAAAAGGGTGACATCGTTGATAAAAATCAAATTGATGCGATCAATCAAGAAGAGTATGATAGACAAGCGATTAATCAAGCAATGCAATACTTATCTTATCGTAAACGTACACGTAAGGAGATTAAATTACATCTCTTAAAGCAAGACTTTCCAGAGACGGTCATCGCGCGTGCTATAGATTATTGTGAGCATCTTCAATTAATAGATCATCGTGACTATATGATAAGCTTAAAAAATACATTACTTCGTACGACGGATAAAGGGCCTGAAATTTTTCGACAGAAGTTAATAGAAGCTGGCATAGAAGCGGATTTAATTGATGAAGGCGTTCAATTATATGAAGAAGAGCAGCCCATAGATGCTATTGTGGCATTAGGTGAAAAAATTATGAAACAGAAAAAAGGACCTGTCTCCAAGGTGAAGTTGAAGATTCAACAATCACTTCAACAAAAAGGATATCGTTTAGAGACGATTTATAAAGTAATGGATCAACTCGAAATAGAACAGGATTCAGAAATGATAGACAAATTATTGCAACGTGATTTAGAGAAAGTCTATAATAAAAATCAGAAGAAATACAGTGGGCAACCTCTTTATATGAAAACTGTAGAAGGGTTGTTGAGAAAAGGCTATCAATACGATGAGATTAGACAAAAATTATCAGAAAGTGGTATCGAAAATGAGTGATAAACGTTTAAGTGAAATGGATAGGCAAGAGATTTTACATGTGATCCAAACGAGTAAAGAGAAAATGCGAAAAGCAGAAATGAACGGTATCATGAATGAGTATGATGTCTATGCCAATAAAGTCGTTATTGCTGAAAGCTACCTTATCGATACGGATAAGATAGAAATAGGTAAAATATATAAATTGAAAGATGGTACAGAAGACTTTTTTAAAGTTGAACGTTTGAAAGGAATCTTTGCTTGGGGGTTTAGAATTAATCATAGTGACCCCGAAGAAGGATTGCCAATTTCATTATTAAAATTATAAAAGGGGTAGCGCGCATGGGTAGTTCAATTGTCTTGAAGATGATTAATGTAACACATTATTATCGCAATCAAAAAAAACAAAATGTGCTTAAACCTTTTAGTTATCAGCCCGAAGATATTGAGCTGAATAATATTTCGCTATATGTCTATGAAGGTGAAGCTTTAGGTATCATCGGTGAAACGGATGCTTCCAAATCATTAGTAGGTGAAATATTAGCAGGCACGGTTCAACCTGATAAAGGTCGAATTGTAAGAAAAGCTTCGATGTTTTATGCAAATATGAATCAAAAATCAGTTGAGGATACAACGGTTGAAGATTATGTCAATGACGTCGTTCAACTTTATCCTTATGATGCGGCTGCACACAAGGTGTCACAAATTATTAAATATGCACATCTAGAAGAGGTTAAAACAGAGCGAGTAAGTCAACTTACAGATGCACAATATGCACAATTGCTATTTAGTTTGGCCCGTTCTTCTGATGCTGAAATTGTGATATTAAGTCATATTTTAAGTTATTTGAATGAACCGTTTTTTGAAAAAGCAAAACTAATGATGCAAGAATATGTTGAGCGTGAGTGGACGTGGATTACAATCGACAATGATGTTGAAAAAGTGAAAGCTGTGAGCAACTATTTGGCTTGGATATCGCATGGTCAATTAAGAAAAGAAGGTGCCATTAGCCAAGTTTATCCTAAATTTATGGCACATCAGCGTGACATGGATTCACTTAAAACTGATGAAGAGAAAAAGCATTTTGATGAAGATTGGAAGCGAAATCGCAGTAGAATGCCGGAACTCACCTATAATTTTAAAAGAATTGAGCGTTATCATCACGCAAAGCCGCCTGCTTTTCTTTCAAGAATCTGGTTATGGTCTATCTTATTTTTGGTTGGCATGTGTGCGGCAAGTTTCCTCGTAATTAGTGGGGTAGGTAAAATAGACAGCACACAAATAACAACACAACCTACAATTTCCAAACAAGCAAAAGATCCTTATGAAGAAAAACTTGCATATGGGATTGTTAATGAAAGTTCGGTCACTTTAACGTCTTTAGAGCATGGACGCAAAACGATTACGATGCCGCACTATGCGATAGCAACTATCGTAGGTGAAAATAAAGCGACATATAAAATACAAGTCAACGGTTCTTTTTATAAAGCTGATAAAGGAAAGTTTGAATATTTTAATCCTGCTGCTTTATACAAAGATGTGAATCGCAAAGATTTAGAACCTTATATGAAAAGTAATTATATCAATTATGTTGATTACTTTAATGGGGAATTACATAAATCTCATGAGAAAGTGAATGATACACTTGTACCTGGAAAGAAAGACCGCTTCGTTGAGCCAGTCATTGAACAACCGATTTCAATGTTATTTGACGACCGTAATCATTTAATGGGCTTTACGTATCCAATTGTGGACAAGTCAAAATTAGAAGATAAATACCATATTAAAAGTGATGTATGGATAACGAAAACGGATGAGGGCTATTTTATTGCAGATTTGAAAAATTCAAAATGGCTTTATATCGAATTGTAGGTGGAAAAATGGTTGAGAATTTAATTCGTTTTTACAAAAGCATTCCTAGAATATACCGACATAGTATATATCGCCTAAAAATGCATAGAAAATGGACGTTATTGACTTTCGCTATAGGTATCCTACTGACATTAATCATCACGATGATTTTTAGGTGGTTAGGAACTGTTGATGTCAAATTAGCGACAATAGATTATAGACTTACAGGCTTAATGACTTTCGGCGTCATTTGGATTGCCATCTTTATTAATTACCGCTTTTTTCCGAGAGACTATTATGTGACCCGTCATTACAATAGTACACCGTTTTTTCACGTGTTATTGTCGAGTGCGCTCTATAGTTTAGTCTTACTCATATTAACGCTTGTGATGGCTTGGTTAAAACCTCTCAATACAGACACAACAGTAATCGGTGTGTTGTTCTATATTGTAATGAGTTTGTTTTTTATTACGGTGATCTCATGTTTATTAGGAATGATTTATATTTTATATCCAAAATTAGATAAAGTATTTTATATCGTGTCTTTAATCGTATTTTGTCTATCGCCTATTTTGTATATTCCAGATGGCGGATGGCAAACACGGTTATTGATGCTGAATCCTATCTTTTATTTAGTGAACGGAATGCAACAGTCAGTGATTATAGGTAAAGATGCAATTAATAATTTGGGATATCATATTTACTTCTTTTGTTTTATGGGCTTAATGATTGTCTTTAGCTTCGCATTGAAGGATTACGTGACACAGTTGAGACCCAATGAACATCAACAACTTAAATCTTAATTTAATCAATGGATTGAGTGAAATTCATCAAAAAACCTAGTCCCGTATAATGGGGACTAGGTTTTGTCATGTATGATTCAATGTGCATATAACTTTTTCATCAGCTTTTCTTCGCTAAATACCCAACCCGTATACGAATGTACAACTTTCATTTCTTTATCGAGATGGGCGATAGCAACAAATTGATAATGTCCTTTTTTTAAATATCGTAAGTCAATAAATCGAAGCTCAGTTGTGTCATTATCAATATGTTTAATATGCCAACGGTAAATCGAAGAAAAATTTAAAAATGCTCTTATATTATGATCATATTGTGCATATTGCATAATTTCTGGACTTGGATAAGGTTGGCGCTCAACTTTATCACTAAACACGATACTTCGACCATAACTACGTCCGACATAATCATGTTTTTCTGTTTGAATTGCAATACGCCACTCTTTAAATCGAATGGTCGGTGCGACAAACACTTTGATCGGAGTGCCTAAATGTTCTACTTGATTTAAAGCTTGTTTTTTTAACCAAAAACGCATTTGAAAGCGCAAAATGTAATAAAGAATCAAGATGATTAATACAGGTCCGAAAACAACATAAGGATGTAATCCTAATGCCCATAATAAAATGCCGATAAGCAAAATTGTAAAAATAATAGGGTCAAACGTGTTAATAACACTAAGTTGTATCCATTTATTTGTAATAGGCCGCAATGCTTGTGTACCGTATGAATTAAATATATCAACAAATACATGCAAAAATACAGCGAGTTGTGCCCATAACCAAATATGAAATGGATCTAAATCTTTAAAAAACACATAAACTAATAAAGTTAATAGTAAAGGCCAAAATATTGTAAATGGAATAGAATGGGTAATACCTCTATGATTCGAAATATAGGTTGCGTTATTTTTTAATTTTAGTACAGTATCACTATCAGGAATTAACGAACCAGCAATTAATACAGTAGCAGTTGCAGCAAAATTTCCGCCTAATGCTGTATCTGTTGTTGCTACTGCTGTTAGGCCTATACCGATAGCAATATGAGTAGCAGTATCCATATTGTCTCACTCTTTTCAAAATATCTTAATCTTATTATAATCTACAACTGAGTTGAAGGTAAATTATTCAAATTTAAAAGGGGAATAGAAATGTTAAATGAAATTTCTTTTAAGCCGCATTTGTTAGAATGGTTTGGACTCGAGCAACGACAAATGCCTTGGAGAGAAACTAAAAATCCATATTACATATGGGTGAGTGAAGTCATGTTACAACAAACACAAGTCGATACGGTTAGAGATTATTATCAACGTTTTATCAGACAATTTCCACGTATTGAAGATTTAGCCGCAGCAAAAGAAGAAGACGTATTAAAATTATGGGAAGGCTTGGGATATTATAGTCGTGCACGTAATTTTCATACAGCTGCTAAAGAAGTCGTTGATCAGCATAATGGCATCGTACCTCAGCATCCTGATACATTTTTGTCTTTAAAAGGTGTTGGTCCCTATACACAAGCGGCAGTGATGAGTATAGCTTATGGTTTACCTTTAGCCACAGTTGATGGCAACGTTTTTCGTGTGTGGTCTCGCTTGAATGATGATAGTCGTGATACAGCGTTGCAATCGACCCGAAAAGCATATGAGCAAGAACTATTGCCATATGTTGCTTCTGAAGCAGGCGATTTTAATCAAGCGATGATGGAATTAGGCGCTCTTGTTTGTACGCCGAAATCACCTCTATGCATGTTTTGTCCAGTTCAAGATCACTGCGAAGCATACGCAAATGGGACAGTGTTAGAGCGTCCTGTGAAAACTAAAAAACTAAAGAAAAAAGAACTGAACTTTGATGTTTATGTAATTCAAGACCATCTAGGCCGTTATTTAATTGAACAAAGAACATCTTCATTGTTAAAAGGAATGTGGCAATTTCCAATGGCTGAACAAAACAGTCAAACATCATCCGAAGCTGTTATCGCAGCTTCATTAAAAATTAAAGAAAAAGACGTCATGATATTAAAGCATCAATTTACACACCTTACTTGGAAGCTTCATGTCCATTTGGCAGAAATTGCACAAGAAGATGAGCGCAAGGTGGCAGAAGAAAGACTTTGGTTGGTGCCTGAACAAAAAGAACACTATTCTTTTCCAGTCCCAATGACTAAAATTTTTAAAAAGCTTCATCAAGCTGAATAATTAAGTAACCGGATTGATTGTGATATAATAGTCGAGGTTATAACAATTAAGGAGGTGTGGCAAGTGGTCAAGTCGTGTGTACCTCGAGAAGGGGAATCGATTAAAATACAATCTTATAAACATGATGGCAAAATTCATCGTGTCTGGTCAGAAACGACTATTCTCAAGGGAACAGCCGATGTGGTTATTGGTGGAAATGATCATACATTAGTGACCGAAAGTGATGGCCGAACTTGGATAACGCGTGAACCTGCGATTGTCTATTTTCATTCAGAATATTGGTTTAATGTCATATGTATGTTTAGAGAAGATGGTATTTACTATTACTGCAACTTATCATCTCCGTTTGTCTGCGATGAAGAAGCCCTTAAGTATATCGACTATGATTTAGATATTAAAGTCTATCCGAATGGTAAATATCACTTACTTGATGAGGATGAATATGAACAACATATGAATCAAATGAATTATCCGAAAGATATAGATTTGATTTTAAGACGTAATGTAGATATTCTTCAACAATGGATTGAACAGAAAAAGGGACCATTTGCCCCAGATTTTATTAAAGTGTGGCGTCAACGTTTTCAAAAATATAAAAATGTTTAAAATTAAGCGTGTAAATATCATGAATTTTGTCGATTTTGAAGTTTAATTTTGCAAATGGTTCGATAAGCAATAGAGTAGATGCTATGAAAACATCTTCTTACATATCCTGTTTAAGACGGTGTCATGGGATACATCGGATGGTGTATATCGTTCAAACAATGATTTTAAATACGGGAGTAAGATTTGGAAGCGAATGGTGTTCCGTCTTACTCCCGTTCAAATCGTTGTATTTTATATCAATACAATCATATTATATTGACCGATTACCTATTTTAATCAATATATGAGGTTCAGTGAGATGATGATGACGGTTGTTCGATTGAAGCAATACGCAGAATAGCTGACTTATTTGAAAACGAATTATCAAAAATGTGCGCACAAATTCTTAATTGGAAGCATATAATTTTGGGGGGCAAGCGCATGATTAAGCGTTATTTAGAGTTTGTGAAGCCGTATAAATGGCTAATATTTGGAACAATTATTATAGGGATATTAAAATTTGGTATTCCTTTACTCATACCACTCCTCATCAAGTTTGTCATTGATGATGTCATCAACAATGTTGCACTAACTGTGGATGATAAGCTAATGAGACTGTTTGTTGCAATGTTAATTGCAGCATTTATTTTTATTATTGTACGTCCACCTATTGAGTTTTTGAGACAGTATATGGCACAGTGGACAAGTAACAAAATTTTATACGATATACGTAAAAAATTGTATGATCATCTTCAAGCTTTAAGCGCTAAGTTTTATGCGAATAATAAAGCGGGCGAAGTCATTTCACGTGTCATTAATGACGTAGAACAGACAAAAGACTTTATTATGACAGGCCTAATGAATATTTGGCTCGATTGTATCACTATTATAATCGCACTTTCTGTCATGTTCTTTTTAGACGTTCAATTAACGTTTGCGGCGATTGTCATCTTACCATTTTATGTGCTGACTGTGTATTTTTTCTTTGGAAGATTAAGAGCACTTACACGTCAGCGTTCTCAAAAATTAGCTGAAGCACAAGGTTTTTTACATGAACGTGTAAATGGTATGGCAGTCATTAAAAGTTTTGCTATTGAAGATAATGAAGCCAAAAACTTTGATCATCGAAATAAAAATTTTCTAAATAAAGCATTTCAACATACACGTTGGAACGCCTATTCTTTTTCAGCGATTAATACAGTAACTGATATTGGTCCATTAATTGTAATCGGCTACGGTGCTTATTTAGCAATTACAGGTTCAGTTACAGTAGGGACACTAGCTGCTTTTGTAAGTTACTTAGAACAACTCTATGGCCCTTTACGAAGACTCGTCTCTTCTTTTACTACATTGACACAAAGTTTTGCATCAATGGACCGCGTTTTTCAACTATTTGATGAACCATATGATATTAAAAATACTGACTATGCAAAACCGATAGCGATTAAGGAAGGTCACATCGAAATAGAAAATGTTTCTTTTCGCTATCA
Organism: Staphylococcus coagulans; assembly: GCF_002901995.1. Classification (GTDB taxonomy): domain Bacteria; phylum Bacillota; class Bacilli; order Staphylococcales; family Staphylococcaceae; genus Staphylococcus; species Staphylococcus coagulans. Next base: position 58,591 of record NZ_PPQN01000002.1, read on the forward strand.
ACCTGATGAAAAAGATGTGTTAAAGCATTTGAATTTAGATATTAAACATGGTGAAACAGTCGCTTTTGTAGGCATGAGTGGAGGCGGTAAGTCAACTTTAATCAATTTGATTCCTCGATTTTATGATGTTACAAAGGGACGTATATCCATTGATGGTCACGATATTAAAACGTTCGATATGGGTAGTTTGAGACGACAAATCGGTATGGTACAACAAGACAATATTTTATTTTCTGATACAGTAAAAGAAAATATCTTGCTTGGACGACCTGACGCAACTTTTGAAGAAGTGGTTGAGGCTGCTAAGCTTGCGAATGCCCATGACTTTATTATGGACTTACCGCAAGGCTATGATACTGAAGTAGGCGAACGAGGTGTGAAATTATCAGGTGGGCAGAAACAAAGATTATCTATTGCACGTATCTTTTTAAATGATCCACCTATCTTGATTCTTGATGAGGCAACAAGTGCACTTGACTTAGAAAGTGAAGCAATCATACAAGAAGCACTTGATACATTAAGTCATGATAGAACTACAATCATTGTGGCACACCGCCTGTCAACCATTACACACGCCGATAAAATTGTAGTTATTGAAAATGGTGAAATTGTAGAACAAGGTTCACATCAAACACTCATTGACAAGCAAGGCGCATATGAACGACTTTATTCTATACAAAATCTATAATAATCGAAAAAGGGCATTAAATTAGAGCAAACAAATGGAATCTTTGTTGAATAAGATTTCTTGTTTGCTCTTTTTTAGTAATGAGACTTCAAAAGATATTCTTTTGTGAGATTTTGGTTATTCTGCTTTGAAAGACAGAACAATCCTGCTTTTGATTTGAAACTAAAAAGGAGTCAAATATGATATGACGATACAATATAGGGTATAATACAATCAAAAATATAAGGGGATGGGCAAGTGTCTTTTCTAACAATATTGCAATTGATCGTCAATATCATTTTAGTGGGGTTACTTCTGTTTTTAATTATTGCTACAGTAGCATTTTTAATTTTTGATAAAGGTCAAAAGCAACATAGCGTTCTCAGGAATTATCCAGTTCTTGCGAGAGTCCGATACTTTCTTGAACATATTGGTCCTGAATTAAGGCAATATCTTTTTTTAAATGATAATGAAGATAAACCTTTTTCTAGACTAGATTATCAAGATATTGTTTTAGCAGGGAAATATAAAAATAGAGGTGCTAGTTTTGGGACACAAAAAAATTATCAACATGGCTTTTTTATTATCAATGCGATGTTTCCAACACAAAAGCCTGCTTTAAAAGTTGATAATACACATCAAATTACAACTTTCTTATATCAAATAAAAAATGAGGGTCTCGTCAATCGTAAAGAAAAAGCAGTAGAAAAAAATGTCGATCCTTTTTTACTTTCACCTGAACAGTACGTTAAAATTGGTGAAAATATTGAGCACCCCTATTTTGCAAAGCGTCTTGTCGGTCAATCGGGTATGAGCTATGGTGCGTTAGGGAAGAATGCCATAACCGCTCTTTCAAAAGGTCTAGGGATGGCGAACACATGGATGAACACAGGTGAAGGCGGACTTTCCCCACATCATTTAAAAGGGGAAGCGGATATTATTTTTCAAATTGGGCCAGGACTATTTGGTGTTAGAAATGAGCAAGGTCAATTTGATTCAAAAGCATTTGTTGAAATTGCCAAAAAAGATCAAGTAAAAGCTTTTGAAATTAAACTGGCTCAAGGTGCTAAAACAAGAGGAGGACATATTGAAGGTAAAAAAGTAACAGAAGAGATTGCTAAAATTAGAAGACTTAAGCCATATGAAACAATCGATTCACCTAACCGCTTTGAATTTATACAAAATGCTAAAGATTTATTAGAATGGCTAGAAGAATTACGTCAGTTAGGCCAAAAACCTGTAGGCTTTAAAATGGTATTAGGTCATGCAAATGAATTTGTAACACTCATTGAAACGATGAAACATTTAGACATTTATCCTGACTTTATTACGATAGATGGAGGTGAAGGGGGTACTGGCGCATCTTTTCAAGAATTGCAAGATGGTGTAGGATTACCTTTATTTACATCTTTACCAATCATAGACGGGTTGCTTAAAACGCATGGGATTAGAGAACGTATCAAAATATTTGCTTCTGGAAAATTAATAACACCAGATAAAATTGCTATTGCTTTAGCATTAGGGGCAGATCTAGTTAATGTTGCAAGAGCGATGATGATCAGTGTCGGATGTATTATGAGTAAACAATGTCATAAAAATACTTGTCCCGCGGGTGTAGCGACAACAGATACAAAGAAAGAACGCGCCTTAGTGGTAGATGAAAAACAATATCGTGTTGTTAATTATATTACGAGTTTGCATGAGGGCTTGTTTAATATTGCTGCAGCAGTTGGCGTCGAAAGCCCTACAGAAATCGGACCTGAACATGTTACGATTAAACATCAAAATGGACAATTGGATACTATTAAACGTTATCAACTCAAACTGGTCAATGACAGTTTGATGGAGTAAAAATAAAAAGACGGCCTATCTCATCTCACATTAAAGTGTTGATGTGCTTAGCCGTCTTTTTTAACGCCGTTTATAATAAAACAGGCAATGTCTTTTTATAAGTCAAAGTCCTCTTCAATAATATCAATATCCGGATCTGTCGCATGATATTTAAAATAACTAACACGCAGTCGATCTAAATGTTCCAGATTATAACGATATTCTTCTAATGAAGAGATGATATGCATAATATTCGCATAAGAGAACCCACAAGGATTCGGATTATGAATCACTTCCTCTTGAAATGCTGTCATAATATCTTTTTTGAGAGGATTGGGTACAAATTGCTGATCGTGCGAGACGTCAAATTTTGCTTTTTTAGTAATACTAATTAATATTTGCTCATGAAACTGTGTTAGCTCGTCAATCTCTAACTTAATTTGAAGTAGCAACGAATGACTGAGATGGACAAGGTCATTTTGATATCGATTCATGCGACGTAAAACATCATAAGCATCACGTGTCGATAACACAATCTCTTTAAATAAAATTTTCTTACGTGTTTGAGCAAAGACCTGTTTTTTTGTAAAAGCGCGTTCCTCTTTATAAAACTCTAAAAATTGTTCTAGTTTTACGATTCTTTGTCGTAAATGTTCCAAATCTTGCTTTACATGATTAAACTCCGTTGCATCATTTAGGACTAAATTAAACCATTTGAAAATATCTGTTGAAATGTTTAATGAATTATAATAAATTTTTGTCTCAAATTTCGGAGGTAAAAATGTTAAATTGACGATAAAAGAACTGATGACACCAATCATGACAAGTGAAAAACGATAAAATGCGGATATATAAAACGATCCATTGTGTTGCCCCATAATGACTAGGGCAGTGACTGTAGCTAAAGTTGCAACGTGTGCAATGTTCATTCTAAAAAGCAAAGCAATGAGCAAAATCACTGTCGCACCCATAATGATGACATTGTTACCAAATATCGTAACCATCGTTACAGCGAGTAATGCGCCAATCACATTACCTTGAAATTGGTCAACAATTGTTTTGAAAGTACGATAGACACTAGGCTGCATCGCAACAACCGCTGCAATGCCTGCTACAGTCACCATGCCTGTTGATCCGGGTAACAATGAAGCAATTGAAACCGCAAGTATAATGGCGATACCGGTTTTTAATATTCGAGCTCCCAGTTTCAAGTCATCGCGCTCCTTTATGTTATATTTCAATTAATATTGAATATGTTTAATCATGTTATACACTGTTGTAACGCATTTTTCAATATAGAAGTTTACAATTGGCTAAACGCATAATCAGCAGCAGCTATTGTTTTATCGATATCAGCTTCTGTGTGTTCTGTTGTTAAGAACCAAGCCTCATATTTAGAAGGTGCCAAATTGATGCCTTGATTGAGCATAAGTTTGAAAAATTTACCGAACTGTTCGCCATTAGAAGCATCTGCTTGGTCATAATGCGTTACTTTTTCATCTGTAAAGTAAACTGTTAACGCACCTCGAATTCGATTAATTGTAGCTTTTACATTATATTTATCAATTGCTGCTTGTAAGCCTTCTTCCAGTCTTTTACCAAGTTGATCAAGCTTTTCATATACGCCGTCTTGTTCTAACACTTCTAATAATGCAATACCTGCTTTCATTGATAATGGATTACCTGCCATTGTACCCGCTTGATAAGCAGGTCCTAATGGTGCAACTTGTTCCATGATATCTTGACGGCCACCATAACCACCAATCGGTAGACCACCACCGATAATTTTACCGAATGCCGTTAAATCTGGATAAACGCCTAATAAATCTTGCGCAGCGCCATAATGGAAACGAAAAGCAGTAATCACTTCGTCATAGATAACAAGACCACCATGTTCATGTGTGATACGATTCACTTCTTCTAAAAAGCCTGGTTGCGGCTCAACCATACCGAAATTGCCGACAATCGGTTCTACAAGTACACCTGCAACTTGATCGCCCCAATTTGCCATTGCTTCCTTAAAGGCATCAACATTATTAAAAGGTACGGTAATCACTTCTTGTGCGACACTTTTTGGTACACCTGCTGAATCAGGAGAACCGAGTTGAGATGGCCCACTTCCTGCAGCCACTAGGACTAAATCTGAATGTCCATGATAACAACCAGCAAATTTAATGATTTTATCTCGTTTTGTATAAGCTCTTGCGACACGTATTGTTGTCATCACGGCCTCTGTACCAGAATTGACAAAACGTATTTTTTCTAAAGAAGGGATTGCGTCACGTAATTTACGTGCAAAATCAATTTCTAATTCTGTCGGTGTTCCATATAATACGCCAAGAGCAGCTTGTTCTTGAATTGCTTTCGTAATATGAGGATGTGCATGTCCTGTAATAATTGGGCCGTATGCCTGTAAATAATCAATATATTGGTTACCATCCACATCGTAGAGATATGCACCTTTACCAGACTTCATGACAACAGGTGCGCCACCGCCCACTGCTTTATAAGAACGGGAAGGGGAGTTCACACCGCCTAATATATATTCATCAGATTGTTTCTGAAGTGATTCACTTAATGTAAATTTCATATTTAACCAACCTCTTTTAATTTAATATTTTCACCTCTTATCGTATCATAAAATTAAACGTTATTAGAAAGAGGGATTGTGATGTTAAAAAAAGGCGACCAATTTCCAGAATTTAAATTAGAAACACAAAATGAGGAATGGATTACAAATGACACATTAAAAGGTCAAAAAGCAGTGCTTTATTTTTATCCTCGTGATAACACACCGACGTGTACAACAGAAGCATGTGACTTTAGAGATAATTTAAGCTATTTTAATGATTTGAATGTCAAAGTTTATGGTATTAGTGGTGATTCTAAACGAAAACATCAAAATTTTGTTCAAAAACATGATTTGAATTTTGACTTACTTGTAGATGAAGACTATCAATTATCTGAAGCAGTGGGTGTATATCAATTAAAGAAATCTTTTGGCAAAGAATCTATGGGAATTGTTAGAACGACGTTTGTGATTGACGAGGACGGTAAAGTTTTAGATGTAATTGAAAAAGTTAAAGTTAAGGAACAGATGGAACAATTAAAAGCTATATTAGAAGGGTGATGTATATATGATTGTTGTCAGTTTAATGCGATTAGATGATCAAGAATTGCGTCTAAAAGAAGCTTACCCAGATGTGACATTTCATTTTTATAAGCACCCATCAGAATTACCTCATGATATTCAAAAAGAAATGGATGTATTAATTACTTACCACGCAGAAGTAAATCAAACATTTATAGAAAAGGCACCAAATTTAAAATGGATTGCATGGTATGCAACGGGTGTCAATACGCTACCGTTTGAAACTTTGAATGAAAGAGGTATTACACTTACGAACGCAGGGGGTGTCCATGCACAGCAATTGACGGAATTTTTATTTGCTTATATTTTAGATGACTATAAAGAACTGAAAGAAGCTTATAGTGAGCAACAGGAAAGAATCTACAATCATAAACGTGTGACACCATCTGTCAGTGAACAACGTATTCTTTTTTTAGGTACTGGTAAAATACCTCAGAGAGCGGCACAAGTTGCTAAAGTTTTAGGTATGGAGACTATAGGACTTAATACGACCGGCCATGAGGCTGACTATTTTGATCGAACATACCCGTTAGCTCGACGCCAAGAGATTTATTCATCAGCTGATATTATAGTCAACTTATTACCAGAGACTGAGGAAACCTATCATTTATTAAAACGTGAAGACTTCCAAGCGATGAATCAACATACTTTATTCATCAATATTGGGAGGGGAACAATTACAAAAGAAGCGGTTTTAGTAGATAGTTTAAAAGAACATGAGATTAGAAAAGCTTATTTGGATGTATTTGACAAAGAACCATTAGAAGTTACATCTAAATTATATGATCTTGATAATGTTTATATTACAGCGCATATTTCAGGAAATCGTGATGACAATAAAAAACAAGCAACAGACATATTTTTAAATAATTTAGAAAATTTTCTCAATAACGGTGAAGTTAATGAGAATGTAGTTGATGTGAATAAAGGATATTAACATATCCATTGACATAAGCAGTCTTTAACCTTTATATTGTTATTAAGTAAGAATTATTATTAACTAGAGAGACGGGTGAAACTAATGGCTGCTGAATTGGAATCTCATGAACATCAATTACAAGAGTCAATAGCGTCTTTACGAAAAGCAGGCGTTCGTATTACACCACAACGTCAAGCAATATTGAATTTCCTAATTAAAGCACATTCACATCCAACTGCTGATGAAATTTATCAAGCATTATCGCCTGATTTTCCAAATATTAGTGTAGCTACAATCTACAATAATCTTAAAGTTTTTAAGAAAACAGGTATAGTCAAAGAGCTCACATACGGTGATGCATCTAGTCGTTTTGATTTCGATACACAAAACCACTATCATGTGATATGTGAAAAATGTGGGAAAATCGTTGACTTTCATTATCCGCTATTGCATGAAGTTGAACAACTTGCGCAGCATGTCACACATTTCGATGTAACACACCATCGAATGGAAATATATGGAATTTGTCAATCATGTAAAGAAGCTGAAGAAAAGAAAAAAGAATCGTAGAAACTTTCAAACGCATTTAATGATAGGGTACGTGACTTATCCTTTCATTAAATGCGTCTTTTTTATTGATGGCGTCCATAATCCTATTATTACTTTCGCAGTGCAGACTTTCAGATACAAAAACGCTCATGAGTAAGTAGAAGTCAATCCTCTTTTTAATAAAGTGAGACCTTTTATGTAAAAGTTAGGGGCATATTATCCATCCTTAAACCACGTTTTTCTTATGCAAAGATATAAAATTCTCTCTTAACGCGTCAGTTTACAAAATGATAGTAATATTTATTAATAAACATCTCTATTTTCTGTTGACGTATTTCATTCTGCTTGATAAGATATAAAAGTCGTTTCGAGCAAACAATATTTAAATTAACTTTACTTTGTAAATCAGGTTTTAAAAGTGTAAAATTAACGCTTGAATCTTCTCTGATAACAATATAAGATAATAAATGTTGAATGAAAGACAACAACTTATTAACAAAGAATTTAAAAAACTTTTAAATAATTGTTGACACAACAAAAGATTTAAAGTATAATTGATTCTTGTAACGGTAAAAATGAACATTGAAAACTGAATGACAATATGTCAACGTTAATTCCGATAATTTGAGTACTTCAACGTACTTTAAAGAGTGATTGACTTAAACAATCAGCGAGCTATATCAAGCTTACTTCTTTTATGGAGAGTTTGATCCTGGCTCAGGATGAACGCTGGCGGCGTGCCTAATACATGCAAGTCGAGCGAATGGAC
>NZ_PPQN01000020.1 GCF_002901995.1 Staphylococcus coagulans
CCCCCGCGAGCCGTTAAGCCCCTGTCGGTTTTCAAGACCGATCCCTTCAGCCAGACTTGGGTATTCCTCCGTGTAACGAGCACATAAATATATTATTATAGCTCGTTCACATTGTCAACAAGAATTTTACAAAAATGATACAAAACTTTTTTCATTAATATCATTAATATATTGATGGACTGAAGCAGCCACTTCACGCCCTTCTTTGATTGCCCAAACGACTAAACTTTGACCTCTTCGTGCATCACCAGCTGCAAAGTATTTCGCTTGATTTGTCTGATATTCCTTAGTATCAGCCACTATTTTTTGTCGTTCTACTTTCAAATTTAAGGCATGTGCAAGCCGAGGTTCTACACCTTCAAAACCAATCGCAAGTAACACAAGATTCGCAGGGATAAAAATTTCTCGATCATCACCTACGATTGTACCGTCAGCTCTATCTTGTTGGACTTGCGCGTATATACCGCGCACATTTCCGTTTCCATCCAAATCAAAGCGCATCGTTTGAATACCATATGCACGGGGTTCCTGACCATATTTTGCTTCATACTCTTGGTGCGCATAATCTTTTTTCAATACAGGTTGCGCTAATGGCCAACTGTAATTCATTTCAAAACGTTCTGGTTTTCGAGCTTTACGGTTAAATTGAACAATAGATTCACAGCCATCTCGTAATGCAGTTGCGACACAGTCGGCACCTGTGTCTCCATCACCGATGACGACTACCTTTTTCCCTTTTGCTGTAATCGTTTGTGTATCCAACTCGCCTAATAAAAGTTGTGTTTGTTCAGTTAAATAGTCCATTGCGAAGTGAATACCTTGTCCCATACGTCCTTCTAGTGGTAAGTCACGTGCTTTTTCAGCACCTGTACAAACAACAATGGCATCATATTGTTGATCCAATTCACTTTTAGTAATGTCTTTTCCAACTTCCACATTACATTTAAATGTGATACCCGCTTCTTCTAACAAACGAACACGTCGAAATACGACCTTTTTATCTAGTTTCATATTAGGGATACCATAAGTCAGCAAGCCGCCGGGTCTCGCATTTTTTTCATAAACGACTACGGTATATCCTAATGCGTTGAGCTCTTCAGCGGCAGCTAACCCAGCCGGGCCGCTTCCGATGATCGCAATTTTTTCATCTCGTCGTTGTTCTGGTTGACGTGCTTTGACCCATCCTTGCTCAAACGCTTCATCAATGATTGTTCTTTCAATACCTTTAATAGCGACAGATTCGCGATTAATCTTCATTACACATGATGCTTCACAAGGTGCAGGGCAAACGTACCCTGTAAAGTCAGGAAAATTATTTGTTTCTGATAAACGCGCATAAGCATTTTTAAAGTCACCGCGGTATGTGAGATCATTCCACTCAGGTACATAGTTCCCGAGCGGACACCCAACAGTTTCACGTCCTACGAGTTCACCGACCTGACAGAATGGCGTACCACAATCCATGCAACGCGCCCCTTGCTGTTGTGCCTCTTCTTTTGTAAAACGTGATTGATATGCTTCATAGTTTTCAATACGTGTTGTTAAAGGAACTTCCGCGAGCTTTTGTTTGTGATATTTCATAAAACCTTTAAATTCACCCATAGTTAGCCTCCTTTAGTACACTGGAATACGTTCTTCTTGCGTAGTTCCTTCTATAGATCCATTATCATTGAAAGCAGCTAATAGCGCTTCATCCTGTGAAGTCATCCGTTGCTGATGATAGTGAATTTTTTGCACCATTTTCTTATAATCTTTAGGAATTACTTTTACACATGCTTTTAATTTCGCATCAAAATCAGATAAAATGGCAGCCGCTTTTTGACTGTCTGTATATTTCAAGTGACGTTGAATCATCGCTTTTAGCATTTCTTTCTCTTCCTCATCCACAACTTCATCAAAATCAAGTGAATCCAATTGATTCTGTGCTTTGAAAGTAGCAACATCTGATGGGAAAATGTAACTCACGCCACCACTCATACCTTGACCAAAGTTTTTACCCACATCACCTAAAATGACCACACGGCCTCCTGTCATATATTCAAGACCATGGTCTCCTACACCTTCGACGACAACGTGGACACCACTATTACGAATGCAAAAACGTTCGCCCGCGCGACCATTAATATAAGCTTCTCCTTGCGTCGCACCGTAAAAACAAACGTTACCTACAATAATTTCATTTTCACGTGCAACATTCGGTGCATCAATGACAATCTTACCACCTGATAGCCCTTTACCTACATAGTCATTTGCATCTCCAGTATGTTGAAGTGTCAAACCTTTCGGCATCCATGCCCCTAAACTTTGACCACCATGTCCTGTCGTTTTTGCAACAATGGTATCCTCTGGCAAACCTTTCAAACCGTAATTCCGCGTAATTTCACTACCTGTGATCACGCCCACATTACGTTGTTCATTTACAATTTCAAATTGTCCGACAAAGTGTGTTCCTGCTTCAATATATGGTTTTGCGGCTGGCAACAACTGGTTCAAGTCAAAACCATGTTCTAATCCATGCTGTTGTTCAATCACTTTTGTACGTGTACCTTCATTTTGATAAAGTAAAGTTTCTAATTTCATCTCTCTTGCTTTAGGATGATGATAAGCGACAGAAGAACGTTTGAGTAAGTCTGTACGTCCAACCAGTTCATCCACTGTTCGAACACCTAATTCAGCCATGATTTCTCTTAATTCTTCGGCCACAAACCGCATATAATTAACCACATATTGCGCTTTACCAGTATAAAGCTTACGTAAATCACCATTTTGTGTCGCAATACCTACTGGGCAAGTATCTTTGTGACATACACGCATCATGATGCATCCTAGGACGACCAATGGCGCTGTCGCAAATCCAAACTCTTCAGCACCAAGCATACAAGCATAGGCGACATCTCGTCCTGTTAATAACTTTCCATCTGTTTCTAAACGGACACGTGATCGTAAATCGTTCAACATGAGGGTTTGATGTGTTTCAGCAAGACCTAGCTCCCACGGCAATCCCGCGTGTTGAATACTCGTTTTCGGCGAAGCACCTGTTCCGCCATCAAAACCACTGATGACAATTTTATCAGCAAATGCTTTTGCCACACCGGCCGCAATTGTTCCGACCCCAGATTTAGAAACCAATTTAACTGTAATATCCGCATCACGATTAACATTTTTCAAATCATGAATTAACTGTGCAAGATCTTCTATAGAATAGATATCATGATGAGGGGGCGGTGATATCAAACCGATTCCCGGTGTCGAACCTCGAACTTCTGCAATCCACGGATAAACTTTACTGCCTGGTAGCTGGCCCCCTTCCCCTGGTTTAGCACCTTGCGCAACTTTAATTTGAATCTCTTTCGCATGTTGTAAATAATGGCTCGTCACCCCAAAACGGCCTGAGGCAACCTGTTTAATCGCACTTTTGTAATCGCGGCCATCTTCTCTCTCTTCGTAACGTGAGCGTGCTTCTCCTCCTTCACCACTATTACTTTTTCCGCCCAATTGATTCATGGCTTCTGCAAGCGTTTGGTGGGCTTCTTGAGAGATAGAACCATAACTCATTGCACCTGTTTTAAAGCGTTTAACAATTTCGTCGACCGCTTCCACCTGTTCAATATCAATTGATTGTTGCGCTTTAAATGTGAATAAATCACGAATGTGACTACTTGTTTGTTCATTCGCCACTTTAGAAAAAGCTTTAAACTGTGCATAGTCATTCTCGCGACAAGCATGTTGTAACAATCGTATTGTTGTCGGATTAAATGTATGATGTTGTCCTTGTTGTCGCCATTGGAAAGTGCTTCCTGGGTCAAGCGTTTGACCTTCCACCGTTTGACGCGCTTTATTTTCTGCATCTAAAGTTTCAATTGAAATACCTGATAATTTCGAAGTTGTCCCCGTAAAATATCGATCAACCAGTCTCTCAGATAACCCTACTGCCTCGAATATTTGTGCCCCTTGGTAACTTTGTACCGTTGAGATTCCCATTTTAGCCATCACTTTAATCAGACCTTCAGACAGTACCGCATTATAACGTGCTACATTTTCAGCAACAGTGCCCTCAAGACGTCCTTGGGTCGTTAAATCAGCAACCGTATGTTGTGCTAAATAAGGCACTACTGCATTCGCACCATATCCAACTAAACAAGCGAGGTGATGTACCTCACGCGTTTCCCCAGAACTCACCACTAAGCTGGTCTGCATTCGTAAGTTTTCACGAATGAGGCGTTGATGTATAGCACTTAAAGCCAATAAGGCAGGCATTGCAAAAGTATCACTTTGACGAACATCACTGTCATCTAATACAATTACTGTCGCCCCGCGTCTTACTTCTTGAACCACATGATCCCCTAACGCTTCTAATGCCGTCTCTAGACCCTCTGTATATCCGGTTGAAAGATAGGATGTTTTTAGTGTTTTAGCAACTTCATCCAATTGCGCATGTGTTAACACAGGATGCTTTAACTGAACGCGTTGTAACGCCTCTGGACTAGGATTCAACAAGTTTCCTTCTCCACCTAAATAACTGAGCTCACTTGTAACAATTTTTTCTCTATAAGCATCTATCGGCGGATTTGTCACTTGCGCAAATAATTGTTTGAAATAATTGAAGAGTGACTCGGGCCGATGATTTAACACGGCTAAAGGGGCATCGTAACCCATCGCGCCGATAGGATCTTTACCACCTGACACTAATTCCGTTAAATATTTATCTAGTTCTTCTTTTGTATAGCCATATCGCTTTTGCATCGCGAAAGCTTCGTCTGTTGTTAATTTATCGTCTTGATAAGGAATTGTTTCCAAATTAAGGTTAAGTTGGTGTGTTTCAAGCCATTCTTGGTACGGATATTGTTGTGCGATTGTTGTTTTCAGTTCATAGTTTTCAATCACTTTATGTTGATTAAAATCGACTAAAAGTAATTTTCCTGGGTTCAACTGTCCTTTAAATGCTACGTCTGCTTCATCTACATCAACGACACCGACTTCCGAAGAAAATACAATTTCGTTCTGCTTTGTAATCGTATAGCGACCCGGACGCAAACCATTTCTATCTGTTAGTGCCCCTAGCTTGTCGCCATCGCAAAACGAAATCATAGTTGGACCATCCCAAGGTTCCATTAAATAGCTATAAAATTCATAAAAGGCCCGAACTTTCGGATCATTGCTTTTGTTATATAGCCAAGGTTCCGGAATGAGTAGCATGGCTGCTTGCTCAGGTGGCATCGCTAAACTTAAAAATTCAAGCGCATTATCAACAATTGCCGAGTCGCTTCCTGTTTCATCAAGTATCTCTTCCACTTTCTCATGTTCTTCGCCAAAAACAGTCTCGATTAAACGACGTTGACGTGCACGCATCCAATTCACATTTCCTCTAATTGTATTAATTTCACCATTATGCATAAGCAAGCGATTCGGATGGGCGCGTTCCCAACTTGGAAAAGTATTCGTACTGAAACGGGAATGTACTGAACCAAACTTGGATACATAGTCTTGTTGTTGTAAATCGATATAAAGACGTTTAATTTGATCTGAACGTAACCATCCTTTATAAACGATTGTTCGACGGGATAAGCTTGTAAAATAAAGGCCCAATCCCTGTTCATGACTATATTTTTCAATCTGTTTGCGAGAAAGATATAAGGCACGGTCGAAATTTTGGGCCTTCTGGTTTGAGACAAAGATTTGCTGAATGGCTGGCATCGTATCCGCTACGCGTGTAGCCAAGCATGTTATATCAACAGTCACTTCACGATAGCCCAACACTTGCAACCCTTCGCTTTCAAATATGGATGCAAATGCTGACGCGTGTGGCGTGTCAGAAATCAAGTCTCGTGAAAACATCATTCCAACAGCATAGGCGCCCTCTTTAGGAAGTGAAAATGATGTCACTTGGTTAAAATATTGATATGGAATTTCAGTCATAATGCCCGCGCCATCCCCAGTAATACCATCTGCGCTAATTCCTCCACGATGATCTAAGCGACGTAACATTTCTAAAGATTTTTCAACAATAGCATGTGAACGTTCATTATTCATGTTGGCATAAAATCCAATACCACATGCATCGTGCTCTTCGCGACTGTCATAGAGTCCAATTTTTGTATAGTTAGAATTATTAGACATTTCTGACACCTCTCTTTAATAGTATTCTAACTATAGCGGAATCCTATTCATCACATCAATATATACTTGAGATGAAATCTATCTCATTTTGAGATAATATAAAAATGAAGGGGGAATTTTTATGGAGCTTAAACAGTTGAAATACTTTGTAGAAGTGGCTAAGCGTGAACACATTTCAGAAGCGGCACTCGAACTCAATGTTGCACAATCAGCAATTAGCCGACATATGCACAACCTAGAAGTCGAGTTAGGAACTTCGCTTTTTTATCGTAGTGGCCGCAACATTTTCTTAACGACTGAGGGGAAACAATTATTAAAACATGCGCAATCGATACTTGAGCAAGTGGATCACACATTATCTCAATTTCAAACACAAGTTCAACAAAAGCAAAGCGTTTTTACAATCGGCTATGTCAATGGTTCAATTGGCCAAATTTTACCACAAGTGTTACAAACCATCGAAACAGAACTGGCTTTATCACTTGTACCTACCTTATTAGATGAAGAAACAACTTTACCCTCCTTGCAATCACAAGATATCGACTTAGCCCTGACAACAGCAACCATTCATGATAATACACTAGAAAGCCTGCCCCTTTTTGAAGAAACATACGTGCTTTATGGGGGTACACACGCCCCTATCATGAACGTTCCTAATCCACCGCTCAGCTATATACTCAAACAACCTTTGTACATACACGAGCCTTTGCCTACTGACCTAAAATTATATTTAACAACACATGCTGAGACACCCGTACATATCATTAATAATCCGCAATTTGCACGATTTATTTTACAAAATCAAAAAGGCTTTGTACTTGCACCTGCTTTCATCAACTTATATAGTCAAAATCAACAGTGGAAAAAAATTTCATTGTCACATACAGATATCAAAAAAACATTTCACCTTGTATATCGACGAGATTTACAAAAACCATTATTAAATGAGGTCATTAAAATTATAATGACCCATACACAACAACGTTCGATTTATCACTAAGGAGACTTATTATGAAACAAAAACGTCATTTATGGAATTACTTTATCGCGATTTGTATTATTCTCGCGTTATTGGCAATTCTCTTCACTCGAGTGAACACCTCTTTTTATCGGATACCGATTGGAGAAGTCGTTCATGTCGACCAACATCACAGCGAAAAATCTGTTGATGATCAACATAATCGAGACACTAAATATCATGATGTCCTGAAAATTAAAGTTTTAAATACATCTAAAAAGGATCAAATTGTACACGTCGATCACCTATATAACGCTTCTCAAACCGAAGCACAGGCTTACCAAGTGGGCGATAAAGTACTACTCCATATAGATAAAGCAGGTAAAGATAACTTTATTATCGAAAAGAAACGCGATACTGTAATTGTCACAATTGTAAGCTTCTTTCTCATTGCACTAATCATTGTGGGGCACCGCATTGGCTTGCAATCGATTATTTCATTATTGATTAATTCTGTTGCGATTTTACTAGCCATTAGCCTGTATCACGCAAATACGAATCTCAATTTGTTTCTATTGATGTCCGGATCTATAGTTATAGCAACCACCTTAACGCTTTGGCTCGTCATCGGTTGGTCTATGCGTACCGTTGTCACCATTCTTAGTACATTGTTAGGCACCTTTATTTGTATATTTATCGCATGGTCTGTTATTTCACTCACAAATAGCCAAGGGATTAAATATGAAACCATGAGCTTTTTGACAATTCAACCTAAAACAGTCTTTTTAACCTCTGTTATGGTAGGGACTTTAGGCGCAGTTATGGACGTGGCTATTACAATATCTAGTGGTATGTATGAAGTGCTACAACGGGCGCCTCATATTTCAACTGAGCGTTGGGTTTTGGCCGGCCGTAATATCGGACAGGATATCATGGGAACAATGACAAATATTTTATTATTTTCTTATCTCGCAGGTAGCCTCCCAATGCTCTTACTTTATTTAAAAAATGGGAATACCCTCACCTATAGTATTTCTATGAACTGGTCTTTAGAAGTTTCACGTGCCATTACAGGCGGTATAGGTATCGTCTTAACAATTCCATTAACAATCCTACTCATGCAAGTATGGTTGAAATGGTTAGGAGGCAAGCATCAATGAACGCAATTGTGATATTAAGTTTAATTTTACTCATACTGATGCTCGTTTTTGGAGGCCGCAGTGGCTTCGTTTCGTTTTTAACACTGTTTTTAAATTTTATTGTACTTTTCATTGCGATATTATTTATCGTATTTCGCGCGCCAATTTATTTAGTCACGTTTGTCTTTTGTATCATCATCGCTGTGATTAATCTTTTTCTACTTAACAAGTTCAATATAAAGACACTTGCAGCGTTCATTTCTAGTATCGTGACGACTTTATTAATGATTGCTGCGATTTATCTCTCCGTTCACTGGGGCCATTTACAAGGTTTTACGCAAGAAGAGCAAGACGAAACCTATGTCTTTTCATTGAATATTGGGATTGATATGGAGCAGTTTATGATTTTTACAGTCATTCTCGCCGTCATTGCTGCAGTGATTGACTTAGCCATTACCATCAGCTCGCCTGTTTTTGAGTTACACGAAGCGAACCCTTCATTGACAAGGCGTGAACTCTTCCAATCAGGCATGCGTGTAGGAC
This sequence comes from Staphylococcus coagulans, assembly GCF_002901995.1. GTDB lineage: Bacteria > Bacillota > Bacilli > Staphylococcales > Staphylococcaceae > Staphylococcus > Staphylococcus coagulans. The sequence continues at coordinate 8,758 of NZ_PPQN01000020.1, forward strand.
GTGAAATATTAGCCACTTCAGCGAATACGATTTATCTCGCATTACTCGGTGGCTCAATGACAATCGTCTTTTGGTTTTTCAATTTACACTATAGTTTCGGTCATCTGATTAATGCGAAATTATTTGCACAAGAACTAGTAACTATCGTATTAGGCGGTATTGCCATAGCCGTTTGTATTCCAATCACTTCTATTATTACTGCATGGTTAGTGAAGCAATATCACCACTAAATCATCCTTATACAATTTCAAAAGCGTAAAGCAACAGGTTCGAGGCTGGGACATCATTCCCGGTCTCGCCTTTTCTTGTTTGAGTATATATTGAGTTAAACCTTCTCCCTCTAAAAAAGCGCGTTTAGAATGCTACTTATGCCCAGGTTCATGCCTTTTAACCGCTCAATTATTAATCGAAGCGCGTTTCGGGTAAAACTTATGACGAGGTGAAAAATAATGACAACGATTCATATCCACGGTGCACGACAAAACAACCTAAAAGATATTCACGTCAACATACCTAAACATCAGTTGACGGTTGTCACAGGAAGATCTGGTTCTGGTAAGTCGTCACTCGTTTTTAATACAATAGCAGCAGAATCCGAACGCTTATTAAACGAAACTTATTCAAGTTATATCCAACATCAACTCACACAATATGAAAAACCAGCCGTCGATCAAATTGAAAACTTACCTGTCGCAATGGTTATTAACCAGAAAAGGCTCGGCGGTAATTCTCGCTCCACAGTGGGCACAATATCAGATATTTACGCTTCTGTACGCTTATTATGGTCCCGTATCGGTGAACCTTTTGTCGGATATTCTGATATTTTTTCTTTCAATCACCCAAACGGAATGTGTGAAACATGCCAAGGACTTGGCTATGTTGAAGATATTGATTTGAACGAATTGATTGATTTCAATCGTTCTTTAAATGAAGGTGCAATACGTTTTCCTTCTTTTAAGCCAGACAGTTGGCGAGGAAAGCGTTATCGCTATTCTGGATTGTTTGATAATGATAAAAAATTAAAAGATTATACACCTGAAGAGTTTGATACATTTCTATATACAGAACCAACACGTTTGAAAAATCCCCCTCCAGAATGGCCTAAAACTGCAAAATTTGAAGGATTAATTCATCGTTTTCGTCGTTCGTTTTTAATCAATGATAATTTTGAGAAAAAACGCTTTCTAAAAGATGTCCAGCGCGTCGTTCATCAACATACATGTCCTGATTGTCACGGCCAACGCCTCAATCCAAAAGTGCTCAGTTGTAAAATCAACGGCTTAAGTATTGCAGACTTTACTGCATTAACGATAGATGAAGCGCTCCCTTTTTTAGAACAGCTTCAAAGTGATAAAGCTGCCTACATTATTGCACCATTAAAAAATCAGCTTCAGGCCTTACATGACATTGGTCTCAATTATTTAACCTTGAACCGTGAAACGCCTACATTATCTGGCGGTGAATCACAACGTATTAAACTGATTCGTCACCTGAATACACCGTTGACAGATTTAGTTTATATTATCGATGAGCCCAGTGTTGGATTACATCCTGCAGATATTGAAAAAATCAATGAAATCATGCTGAATATACGTGACAAAGGTAATACAGTGATTATTGTCGAACACGATCCTGATGTCATTAAAATTGCGGATCATATTATCGATATCGGTCCGGGGGCAGGTAAAAACGGTGGACAAGTTACTTTTGAAGGGACCTATGAGCAACTCAAAAAATCAAACACAGATACAGGACGTGCATTGACGCGCACACATCAACTTAAGCCTGCAGTCGCTCATTACCAAGATTGGTTTCATCTCAATCATATCAGTCATAATAATTTACAAGATGTGTCTGTCTCTATCCCTCAAAACGCACAGACTGTTATTACCGGTGTGGCAGGTTCAGGAAAAAGCTCCTTAATTAAAAGTGGCTTTGTACAAAACCCGAATGCAATTTTCATCAATCAAAAAGGGGTTCACGCATCTAGCCGCTCCAATTTATTAACGTATATGGGCGTATTTGATGAAGTTCGTGCCTTTTTCAGCCAAAACACAGGTTTGAAAAAGGCGATGTTTAGTTATAATTCTGATGGCGCTTGTCCAAATTGCAACGGTAAAGGGGTACTCAAAACAGAACTTGCCTTTATGCCGTCATTTTCTCAAACATGCGAAGTATGTCACGGTACGCGCTACCGTCCAGAGGTATTAGAAGCAAAAGTCGAGGGGTATTCTATTGCAGATGTATTAGCACTTACTGTCGAAGAAGCCATCTCACTTTTCAAAGATGAGACAACCATTTCAAAATCCTTGATTGCACTCCAAAAAACAGGACTAAGCTATATGACTTTAGGACAATCATTAGACACACTATCTGGCGGTGAAATCCAGCGATTAAAACTGAGTCGCTATATGACCGAACATGTTTCAGGAAAAATTTTTATTTTTGATGAGCCTACAACAGGCTTACATGAAGATGATATTCCTATTTTACAACAACGATTTGAACAACTTGTTCAAGATGGAAACACTGTGATTTTAATCGAACATAATTTAACAATGATGACCCAAGCAGATTGGTTAATTGATATTGGCCCGGGCGCTGGTACACAAGGCGGTCAGATTTTATTTAGTGGCCCGCCTCAACGATTAATTGAAACGACACATTCCGCAACAGCACAACATCTTGCCGACTATATCCATCGTCAGTCGTTTTAAAGCTTCATCTAATTTACGAGCATACGTATTATTTTCTAACATAAAAATATGGGTATGAGACTACGAAATCAAACTGATTTCTGGCTCACACCCATGTTTTTTTATAACATTATTATAAATAATTAGGCCATGCTACCTTTTGCTTTAATCACGATAGAATTACCTGGGTAAAACGCAACTTGTGTTGTTTTAGCATCAAAAATTTCTCCAGATTTTACATGATCGCGAATCGCTTTATCACTATGTTCTACTTTATCGACAAGTAATGTCAGATTAACTAATTTATTATGGTCATCAATGCCGATAATGACATCATTTTTTTCGTAATATGTGATGCCTTTTTTCGCATAATATTTTTTCAAGTCTTTTCCAAGTGCTTTTTCCACATCAGCACGTGTGGATTGACCTACTTTTAAACCTTCATATTTAAAGTTATCTGCTTTTAGTGCTTGATAAAAGTTTTTATCTTCTAAAGCATTGTTAGACTTATAATTAAATACACCTTTGTAAGTGTAGTATGGGGCTTTTTGCGCTGTTGCCGCATGCGCATCCGTAGGCAGTTGTGCTCCTACTGATGTTGCACCTAATAGTGTCCCCACAGATAAACTTGTTGCAATGACTACTTTTGTCATTTGATTCATTTTGTATCACTCCTCTATATTTCTCGACACAATCCAAACTGAATAAGATGACTCAATCATTCTCATATTAATCAAGTTCAAAAATTTACTCAATTTGCCTACAATTCAATCATTGATATATTAAATTGTTTCTTGATTAAATGATAACAAATTCATGTCATACTTTCACTTACAACAGTTTACGCTATGCAATATCCCTTTTCATCAGCCCTGAGTTGGGTATTTTAACCATTTTAGTATATTAAATGATTATTGGAACGCGAAAAATGATATCGCCCACACCCATTTTAAGTTTCCGAAAAGTCGTTTAACTCACACTATATAAAAGATACTAAAGGCGGATCGATTGATAAAGCGTAGCCCTCTACCTTTTGCTTAAAAATGGCGATAATTGGCAGTGTGTAGAGGTTATAAGCGTACAATGTATATATAAAGTTACCAAAAATGGTATACTATGTAGCATAATTCAATATAGATGGGGGTTATTATTCTATGGCAAAAAAACCTAAAAAAACGTTAAGTCTCTTATCAGGCGCATTGTCTGGCGCGAGTATCATTGTCGATGCTTACAACACTTATATCTATCGTTCAAAAAACAAAAAATTAAGCTATATTTCTATTGGCATCGGTGTAGCAGATGTACTGCTTGATTTTTACTTGTCATTCGGTGCCAAAAGCAAAGCTGGAAAAGCATGGTCTATGTTTTCAATAGGACGCCAAGTCTATAGCTCTGTGCAAAAACTTAAAGAAATTCAAGCGCGTTCATAATTTGTGAGAATGAGGCAGCTGACTTGGATTGGGCACAACTTGTGACTAACAACTGCGCAATCCAAATGTCGTCTGTCTCATGTTTTAGTTTTAATGATAAGCTTTATAAATAATCCGCCATGGCCCTTGATACATCAATTTATAAATATTTTCGACTTGTTCATCAATTGTACTCCGTGCCTCATCCATCACCCAAGCGCGCATTAACGACCACATACTCCCCAAAACAAAAGCATGGAAATATCGAAATGGAATCCCTGCTATCTCCTTGTCATTAGGTAAGAAACTTTTCAAATTAAGCGCAATCATTTCTCCAATCTTCTGTTCAATTTCATAATTGCGTCCCATGGTTAATAAAACACGATACCGATCAAGATCATCGTGCATGATTGTTAAAACTGCTCGTGGTATCTCTTTGAACACGATTGCTGCTTCCTCATCATTCTCAACTGCTTTAAGACGCACTATTTTTTCATTAAAATTGATCTGCATCTGCTCAATCATTTCTTGTTCAATTTGATCGAGTAAATCATACTTATCTAAATAATGTTGATAAAACGTAGCACGATTGATATCTGCAACATCTGCAATTTGATTCACGGTAATTTTATCTAACTTTTCCGTTTTCAAAAGTGTAATCATCGCATTTTTTATTGCCACTTTCGTTTTACGAACTCTTCTATCCATCAAAATAATCTCCTTTACACAACAATTTCATACTATATGTTGGTTAATCAGCACTTTGCCATCAATTGAACATTGTATCTATTTTAATATCTATTATAATAACATCACGAACAATAAACAACACAACGTTGCATAAAGGAGGTCATTTTATGAGTAATCGTAAATTATGGATTGTACCGCTCATTACGGTAACCATTTTATTAATTTTAGCTACTGCATTTTATCCTGCATATAACCCAAAACCTAACAACGTTCCTATGGCGATTGTTAATTTAGATAAAGGGACACACATACAAGATAAAGAAATCAATATTGGTAAAAAATTAACAGAAAAATTAAAAGACAACAAAAATGAAGAAATTCAATGGCATGAAGTCAAAGATGCCAAAAAAGCGCAAGATGAAGTACGTAAAGGCACTTACGCTGGCGCAATTATTTTAGAAGATCATTTTTCAGAACATGCTTTAAGCCCTGCTCAAACAACCATCATGAAATCTAAACAAAAAGAACTCCAACAACAAGTTGAAGAAGGTAAAATACCTCCTCAACAAATTCAAAAAATAAAAGCGCAAATGGAGAAAAAAGGACAAAAAGCTCCTTCAAAAATAGAACAAGCCCAAATCAGTACTTACATTGATGAAGGGGGTCAAGGTCAACTTGCAAACGTAACAAAACAAGTCCTGAAACAAATGAGCACGAATATTAATCAACAAGTCAGTCGTCAAAACGTTCAAGCACTTGCTCAAAGTAACGTCGATATCTCAGCTAAACAATTCGAACAGTTTTCTAACCCTGTCAACGTTGATCATCATACATTCCATCCAATTGCATCACATCAAGCTAACGGTAATGCAACTATGGTACTCTTTATGCCTGTATGGCTTGCATCAATGATTACAGCTGTCGTTTTATACTTTAATTTCAAAAACAGAAGTCAAATGTCATCTCGACATCGTCAAACTTTAACAGGCGCGTTGACTATAGGTATAGATCTCATCGCAAGTTTTGCTGGAAGCTTTGCATATGTCTATTTCCTAAGTTACGTTATGAATTTCAACTTTCCAAATCCATTCGTAACCGCAAGCTTTATTGGTTTAGCTATCTCTGGTTTCTCATTGCTTATATTAGGATTAATGGTTTGGATTGGTATACTTGCAGCACCTTTATTTTTAATACTGGTATTCTTTTCTATGCAAGCCATTTTATTACCTATTCATATGGTACCTAAATTTTATCAACAATATATTTTACCGTGGAATCCTTTCAAATTATACACAACAGAGATTAAAAATTTAGTTTACCTACACCAACCATTAGAATGGAATTCAACAATTATTGTATTAATCAGTTTTATCCTATTTGGCATTATCTCAGTGTTAATCAGTCACTACACTAAAAAACATATTCCTTATGTGAATACGATTTAAATTAAAATATTTAACATTTAAAGGATGCCCTCTAACACATCCAGATTGCTAGAGGGTATCCTTTTTATGACAATCACTTCACGTGGAACAAAAATACATTTAATTCATTGTCCCGAATAGCTGAAATCGTTCGGGATAATAAGTTAATTGACTGAAGTAAAATAAAGAGCCGGTTCTTTTGTATTAAAAATAGGACTGGTGATCCAATCAATCACCAGTCCTATTGAGTATAGAGCCAAAAAAGAGGATTTCACTCATCATACTGATGAATAAAATCCTTTTATATATTAATGGATATATTTAAAGTTCGCTACATTGTAACTTGGCACTGTACGATAAGTAAGCACACCTGGTCCAGCAGTAAAATTCATTTCAGAAACTAAAATACTACCATCTGGATTCACACGTTCAACGTATGAAACATGACCATAATAACCTAAATCTGATTGTAAAATTGAACCTACTGTTGGGGTGCGGTCAATTGTGTAACCGTCACGCGCTGCATTATCGTCCCATGCATTAGCATTCCACCAGTAAGTACTGATGCCTAAACCAGCTTCCTTACGTTTGTTGAATACATACCACGTACATTGACCCCAGTCATAGTAATTTTCATGATTAAAGATGGGTGTTTGGTATTGGCGGTTAGGTGCTGTTGTTGTACCTGTAGAAGCCGCCGAACCTGAAACCTTTAATTTCTGACCTGGGAAGATTAAAAATGAATTTAATCCATTTAACTGCATAATGTTTTGATACGTTGTGCCATATTTTGAAGCGATTAATGATAATGAATCGCCTGGCTGTACTGTATAATATGTTGTCGCACCATTTGCTGCGGGTCTTGAAGGTTTAGATGGTGTTGTATGGTTAGGTGTAGATGCTGTACCTTTAACTTTCAATTTTTGGCCTGGAAAAATTAAAAATGAATCCAAACCGTTTAAGTTCATGATATTTTGATAAGTAGTCCCATACTTTGAAGCAATAAGTGATAATGAATCGCCTGGTTGCACCGTATAATATGTAGTTGATCCAGAAGTTTTTGACGGTTTTTGATGACTTGGTGCAGAAACAGTTCCACTTACTTTCAGCTTTTGACCTGGATAAATCATAAAGCTATTTAACCCGTTCAATCGCATGATGTTTTGATATGTTGTTCCATAACGTGCAGCAATACTTGATAATGAGTCACCACTCACCACCGTATATGTTGATGAATTCCCCGAAGATGACACATGATTAGATCTACCTGCAGTACTTCCTGATACTTTTAATACTTGGTTCGGAAAGATTAAATTGGAACTCAAGTTATTATAAGATTTAAGTTGTGAAATCGTAATGTTGTATTTTGTTGCAATAGACCAAAGCGAGTCACCTGCTTTAACACGGTATGTTGAAGCATTGGCATCCGCGGCTACCATTGCAGTAACAGCTGAAGTCCCTATCACTGCCGCAATGATTTTTTTATGCATTGATTTCCCTCCTTATTTAAGATAGTTATTATAAACACACCTATACATTGATAAAGTATACACCCAACACTATAAAAAATATATTTCCGTTATATGACATTATCATTACAAAAAAGAAGCCAAGGTAGAACATGACCTTAGCTTCTATAACCCCTTAAATATCAATTTATTGCATACGTCTTAAATATTCATGATTCGATTACCTATACGGTGAATACAGTCGCCTTTTAACAAACTGTATTTCAATCAAATGCCTACTTTACAGCTGATCTAATGCCTGTTTTAAATCTGCTACAATATCATTCGTATCTTCAATACCTAAAGATAATCTAACTAACCCATCAGCAATCCCCTCTTTAGCGCGTACATCTGCAGGTATAGATGCATGTGTCATAAGACTTGGTACAGAAATTAAACTTTCCACTGCGCCTAAACTTTCCGCTAATGTGAAATATTGCGTTTGTTTAACCAAATATTTCGCTTTTTCTATATCAGACACTTCAAACGAAACAATACCTGTCGTGCCGTCCGCTTGTGCTTGATGAATTTCATAATTTAAGTGTGTTGTTAGACTTGGATGATAAACAGCTTTAACATTCTGATGTTGATTCAGCATTTCTACGACAGCTAAGGCATTACGTTCAATTTGATCCATACGCAAACCTAAAGTTTTAATACCACGTACAAGAAGATAGCTGTCTTGTGGTCCAAGCACACCACCCGTAGAATTTTGAATAAAACCAATACGCTCTGCCAAGTCATCGTCATTAACTGCGACTAAACCTGCAACAACATCACTATGTCCCCCTAAATATTTAGTAGCTGAATGTACCACTATATCAGCGCCTAAAGTAAGTGGTGTTTGATAATAAGGTGTCATAAAGGTATTATCAACCACAGTCAATAATTGATACTGTTTTGCTAATTCGCTCACTGCTTGAATATCTGTCACTCTCAATAATGGGTTAGACGGTGTCTCAATAAAGAGCATTTTCGTTTGATCGTTAATTTTTGCTTCGATGTTTTTAACATCAGTTGTATTTACAAAATCAAATTCGATACCGTATCTTGTAAAGACTTTTGTCATGGCACGATATGTTCCTCCATAAACATCTGACCCGACAATAATATGATCACCTTGATCTAAAAGCATTAAGACTGCACTGATAGCGGCCATACCTGAACCAAAGGCAAAACCATGTTGACCACGTTCTAAATCAGCAATCAACGACTCTAGAGCTGAACGCGTTGGATTTGCGGTACGTGAATATTCATAACCTTGTCTTAATGCGCCGATTGCATCTTGTTCATAAGTACTTGTTTGATATATCGGTGTGGTTACTGCACCTGTATATGGATCTGTCGTATTTCCACCATGTACTAATAATGTTTTTTTATTCATTTAAATCTCCTCCATATTGAAATATTTTTTTCGACATATAACGGTCACTTCCATCCGGAAAAATGACGACAATCTTACCCTTTTGAATACGTTGCGCCACTTGAAGTGCGCCTTCTAACGCTGCACCCGACGAACTACCCGCTAATATCCCTTCATATTTGGCGAGTTGTTTCACATGCTCAAATGCCACTTCATCAGAAACCACTTCAACGACATCAATCCATTCTTTTTTCAAAAATTGAGGCCATACCTCTACACCGATGCCCTCAGTATCGTGGCTTCCCTTTTCTTGTCCACTTAAAATAGATCCTTTTGGCTCAACAACAACGGATTTAACACCATAAGGTTGTAAAGATTCAGCGACACCAGAAAACGTACCTCCTGAACCTGCCCCTGCCACAAAGTAATCCAAATTCGGTATCGCTTCAATAATTTCTACCGCAAGCGTCTCTCTGTAGGCGTCTGGATTATCTGATGTTTCGAATTGGTTTGTATAATACGCACCTGTACGCTTCGCAAAGTTTTCTGCTGCTTGGCGCGCACCTAACATCCCTTCCTCTTTCGGTGTACGATGAATACGTGCGCCTAATGCGCGCATAATATCAATTTTTTCCTCTGAAAACCCCTCTGGCGCAAAAATGACACATTGGATTTGATAATGGTTTGCGACGATTGCAAGTCCAATACCTGTATTACCTGCAGTGGCCTCAACAACCGTATCTCCAGATTGAATTCGTCCTTCTTCTATCGCATGTTCAATTAAATACTTTCCAAGTCGATCTTTTACACTGCCCCCAGGATTATACATCTCGAGTTTCGCATAAATTTGAACATCGTCATTACTATAATGTTCTAATTGCACAAGCGGTGTATGCCCAATTAAATCGAAATTCCTCAAAATTGCGCCTCCTCAATCCATTCACTACCTTAATTCTTAGTTATTCAATATGAATTATAGGTTAAATTATAATGAGATTCAATGTAAAGGCCATCAATTTTTATATTCATATTTTTCTGATAATTTAAATGAGGTTTTGCGTTATAATATATAATAAAGATAAAGGAGGCTAAAATTGTGGAAATCATCTCAAAAACAACGCTGACATCGGAAGACATTCAGCAACTTTATAAGCTATATCAAGATATTGGTTGGTTTGGCCATACGCCCGAAAATATTGGAGTCATTTACAATGCAAGCACACATATTTTTGTAGCTGTCCACCAACAAAAAATCGTTGGCTGTGCCCGTGCCCTTTCTGACGGTGTTTTCAATGCTGCTATATATGATGTGATTGTCCATCCACGCTTTCAACGGCAAGGGGTTGGTAAAAAGCTTTTACATCAACTTTGCGACACCTTTCGTTCAGTTTCCTGTATTCATCTCATTTCGACTATCGGTCATACTGATTTTTATGAATCTTGTGGGTTTAAATTATTAAAAACGGGCATGGGAATTTATCAAAAAGAAAACTTAGCTGAAACTTATTTGTACAATTGAAGGAGTGAAAGGGATGCGTATTGATACGAGATTAGGAACAATTTATGGTAAATCATATGCTGGCTTTGACGTTTTTAAAGGTATTCCTTACGCACAACCGCCAACAGGCGCTTTACGCTTTAAACATGCCCAGCCCGTTACACATTATGAGAATGACCTCTATGCGACAGAATTTGGTCATACACCGATACAACCCTTTAATTCGCTTGAAGCTTTTTTCTCTCCTTTTCAAGAAGCACCTCAACAAAGTGAAGATTGTCTCACATTAAATATTTGGCGTCCTCAATCTAAGCACGATCAACTTCTACCTGTCATTATTTTTATTTACGGTGGAAGCTTTGTGAATGGTCATAGTGCCCAAGATATATATCAACCCCAAGCGATTGTTCAACAAGAGGACGTCATCGTCGTCACATTCAATTACCGATTAGGTGCTTTAGGCTTTTTGGACTGGTCTGCAATTCATTCTGACTGGCAGGCAAACAATGGACTTTCTGACCAAATCTGTGCATTAAAGTGGGTCTATGCGCATATTTCCAGCTTTGGTGGCGATCCGCAGCGTCTCACACTGATGGGACAATCCGCAGGCGCAATGAGTATTGAGGCACTGTTACGCATGCGAAGTGTCAGACCAATGATTCGAAATGCGGTACTGTTAAGCGGCATATTACAACTCGATACGCCATACGCCGCACAACAAAAAGCGCAAATATTCAACACATCAAAGCATCGACACTTCCCCAATCAAACATGGCAAGCGTTAGATAGCGACGCTATTTTAACGTTGATGGATACGCATCAGTCACATTATGGTCCTTCAAAAGGGTTAGAATTAATTTATCAACCTGTTGCGTCAAAAGAGATTGAACCCCATTATGACCTTGTCGATATACCTGTTTTATTAGGTATCACATCATCAGAAGGTGATATCTATATTAAAAATGAACAAAAAAAATTAGACCCTTTACAATTTCAAGCGATTTTGAATCGTGCTGGTTTACCAATACCGGACCTTCATGAGATGATGACAGCACAACAACAACGTCGACTTATCACAGATTTCTATTTTAAACAGCCTTTTTTCGATCTTTTTCATAAACTTTCAAAAACGGCACCCACTTGGAAAGCTGAGTTTAATTGGTTTCGTCCTGATCACCCACGCTATGCTTCGGCTTATCATATCTTAGATTTAATTTTTTGGATGGGACGCCTCGATATTTTAGAAGCAAATGGTTTAACCCTCACTTCACATGAAAAACAACTAAGCCACCGCATGATTCACGATTTATGCCATTTTGCAAAATATGGCGAACTGAGACAGCATCAATATTATATGTAAATTTCTTCTTGTCATTCATTTAAAAAGCGTGATTGCCTGCCTCTCATCATTGAGGCAAGTTCAACCACGCTTCTTTATATTGAACCTTATTAATCAGAAATGTGCTATAAGACAAAAATGTCGAAATTAATCTGTTCAAACGAATTGTAAAATAAATACTGCTAAAATAATACATGGCAATATCCATTTTACTAATATATACCATGGATAAAATAGTTTAAGACGGTAATCACCAAATGCCTCTCTTAATGTCTCTTTTTTAACCTTATGACCAATTGCTAATGTTGAAGCAAGTGCGCCAATAGGGAGCAAAATATTTGAAACAAGAAAATCCATATTATCAAAAAGTGTACCTGCACCAAATGTTAATCCGCTTAAGCTACTGAATGACAACATTGCCGGTATACTTATCATGACCACACCTGCACCTACAAGCATCGTCATTTTGAGGCGTTTTCGATTATCATTGCGTGTCAAATTAGAGATATTTAACTCTAGCAATGAAATTGAAGAGGTCAGTGCTGCAAACAAAAAGAGGACGAGGAAAATAATATAAAATAACGTACCAAATTGAATTTTTTCAAAAACAAGGGGTAACACTTTGAATAATAAACCAGGGCCCTCTTTAGGCTGATAGCCAAAAGCCTGTAATACCGGAAATATAGCTAGCCCCGCTAAAATGGCGATAACAATATTCATAGCAACAATCGTAATTGCAGACCGCTTAATTGGCATTTCTTTAGGTGCGTAACTTGCATATGTCATCATACCCGTCGTACCTAATGATAGTGCGAAAAAGGATTGGCCTAACGCAAATAAAATAGAATCCATCGTTATATCTGTCACGCGTGGTTCAAATAAAAAGCGCACCCCTTCCATAGCACCTTTTAAAGAAAGCGATTGGGCAACAATGACAATTAAAAAGACAAACAGCAGCGGCATCATCACTTTAGATGCCTTTTCTAAACCTTTTTCAACGCCTAGCATCACGATTAAACAAGTTAGTCCTATAAATATAAGCTGTCCTATCAATGTATAGGCAGGTTGGCTAATGATTGATTCAAAACGTATATCGCTCAAATGCACGGGGCCAAGATGGATCCATTGAAGTCCTACGATTCCAATATAGACTACAATCCAACCCCCAATTACACTGTAAAAACCGAACAACAAAAATACTGTTAGATTGCCAATCCAACCGATACTATTAAGCCATTTTTGGCCCGTTAACTTTCCAAATAATTGAGTTGTATAGGTTCTACCTAATTTACCCACCGCAAATTCCATAATCAGAAAAGGGAGACCTATTAAAATAGTGAATAAAACAAACATGAATAAAAAAGCGCCGCCGCCATACATCCCTGCCATATATGGAAACTTCCACAATGCGCCTAAACCAATTGCGGAGCCTGCACTCGCTAAAATAAATCCCGTCGACGATTTCCACTGTGACTTTTGTGACAATACCTTTCACCCTTTCACTTTAATGCGTTGAATCGTTTAAGCATACTTTGAAAATATAACATATTCATTGCTCAAGAACAATCTTCTGCGACTATTTATTGAAATGGTCAATGAAATTTCAAATAGCGATTGATTCATCACTTTAATTTGATATGATTAAAGTGAATAAAAGGGGTGAGAAATCATGTCAGAAAAATTGAAAGAACGCATTTATTTAATCGCGATTATTATTAGTACTTTATGTGTTATTTCTTCTGTGTTATTTAGCCTAAGTCCTGCCATTACTGCAGCAGTCACTTTTATTTCTATCATTATATTTGCGATATTGTATTTTGTTGTACCAACTAAAAATCAAAATACACGTAATTTAAAATAATTTAACCGCTACACATGGCAAAGAACTGGGAGATAAGGTTTCAATTTCCTAAAAAACACCCCAAAATTCATTCAAACGATTTTGAGGTGTTTTTTTATTTTGGCTAGGTTACGTCCTAGACTTTGTTTTTTTTATTTTTTGAGTATATTAAAAAGAGGACTGTAAATATTTTTCGATATAGAATGCCGACTCTTCAATCGAGCGATATTCTGTGTTAATCACGGTGGCATTCAACTTTTTGAATACTTCTTCCGCATAAGCCAACTCAACTTTGATCCGTTTTAAATCGTTATAATTGGCTTGGCCGTCGATGCCTAATATTTTCATTCGCTCTGTTCGAATGTTCATAATATATTGTGGGCTCGCTGTTAAGCCAAATACTTTAATTTGCTTCTTTTTAATCGTCTCGTATGGGATTGTCACTTCGGGAACTAGTGGTATATTCGCAATTTTATAGCCTTTATTTGCTAAGTACATGCTTAATGGCGTCTTAGATGTACGTGAAACACCTACAATGAGTGCGTCCGCTTCACCTATATCCGTAAAATGCTTACCATCATCATATTTAACCGAGTATTCAATCGCATCAATACGCTTGAAGTAGTCATCATCTAATTTTCGAATCATCCCTGTTTCTTTCGTAGGAATATGACCCGTTTGCGCTTGAATATGATGAAGGAGCGACGACATATAGTCAATATATGGAATTTGATATTGGTTTGCATACGCTTGTCCCATAACATTATATTCTTCTGTCACTAGCGTCGTAACGACAATCGCATCTCTTTCTTTTGCTAACTTTAACACATGAACTAACTCTTCCTCGCTTTTGATAAACGAAAACTTTTTAATTTCAATTTGCGTCAAATCTGGAAATTGACTGACACCGGCATGTACCATACGTTGTGCCGTTTCACCTAGTGAATCAGATACGATAAAAATCGTCAATTGCCTTTTCTCCATAGCCTTATCGCTCGCTCTCAACGACACTTTGTGCGGTAGCTAAAATGGCTCCTGGTACGCGGAAAGGTGAACATGATACATAATCAATCGCCATTTTGTTAAAGTGATGAATTGATTTAGGATCGCCTCCTAACTCTCCACATACGCCAATTTTGATTGATTCATTGACCTGTTTTGCTTGCTCAACAGCCATTTTAATCAATGCACCTACCCCATTAACATCTAAAGTTTGGAATGGATCAACTTCTAAAATTTGTTGATTTAAGTATTCATTGATGAATTTTCCAGCGTCATCACGAGAAAAACCATACGTTAACTGTGTTAAATCATTCGTACCAAAACTAAAGAAATCACACACTTCAGCAAGTTCATTTGCAATCATACATGCACGCGGTGTTTCAATCATTGTTCCCATTAAAAAGTGCAATGTCTGATCTGTTGTTGTTTCAATACGTTGGATGGCTTCCACAATTTGTGTCTGTAAAATTTTAAATTCTTCTACTGTAGATACAAGTGGAATCATAATTTCTGGTTGGCAATGGATTCCCTCTTGCTGTAATTGTGCCACACTATTCATAATCGCTTCTGCTTGCATCACATAAAGCTCTGGATAGGTAATGGCTAATCGACAACCGCGATGGCCCAGCATAGGGTTTGTTTCGTGTAACTCTAATATACGTTTGTTTAATTTTTCTACTGGAATCGCCAATTGTTGTGCTACATTTTGAATTTCATCTTCTGATTTTGGTAAAAACTCATGTAAAGGTGGGTCTAATAAACGAACAATCGTTGGACGCTCGCCTGATAAACGGAAAATCTGTTCGAAATCTTCTGTTTGGTAAGCACGTATTTTATCTAAAGCCGCCTTTCTCGTTGCATCATCTGAAGATAAAATAAAGCGACGCATTTCTACAAGACGCTCTGCACCAAAAAACATATGCTCAGTGCGAACTAAACCAATTCCTTTAGCATTAAATTGATAACCAGCTTCAATGTCTGGCGTTGTTTCAGCATTCATACGGACATTGAGGCGGGCCACATCTTCTGCCCATTGCATAAATTGTTCAAAAGCTTCACTATGTTCAGCACTTGTTGTTTCAATTTCACCAACATAAAGGTCGCCTTTTGCACCATCAACAGATACCATATCGCCTTCTTGCAGTGTTTTTCCCGCATACGATACGATTTTTTCTTTTGTATTGATTTCAAGATCTGAACAACCTGTCACACAACATTTCCCCATACCGCGCGCAACAACAGCGGCATGAGATGTCATTCCTCCGTGTGTCGTAACAATGGCTTCACTTGCGATCATCCCTTCAATATCTTCAGGAGATGTTTCGGGACGCATTAAAATGACTTTTTCTCCTTGCTCCGCTTGCAATTGCGCTGCTTCGGCTGAGAAAACAATCTTACCTGTTGCAGCACCCGGGCTTGCAGGTAAACCCGCTTTAGATATCACTTCTGCGACTTCAAGTGCTTCATCTTTAAAAGTAGGATGTAACAATGTATCAATCGATTTCACATCTACTTTGTGCATTGCTTCTTCTTTTGTGATGACGCCTTCGTCTACAAGATCCACTGCAATTTGAATTGCCGCTTTAGCTGTGCGTTTACCGTTACGCGTTTGTAAAATATACAGTTTTTCATTTTCTATTGTAAATTCAATATCTTGCATATCTTTATAATGGGCTTCAAGTTGTTCTGAAACTTCGACGAAAGCTTGATGCACGTGTGGCATTTGCGCTTGTAATGTTGCAATATCTTTCGGCGTCCGAATCCCCGCCACCACATCTTCTCCTTGCGCATTTAATAAGTATTCACCAAATAATTGCGCCTCTCCTGTCACAGGATTACGTGTAAACGCCACCCCTGTTCCACTTTTAGGACCACTATTACCAAAAACCATTTCTTGAACATTAACCGCCGTACCGATATCATGTGGAATCTCATTCAAATCACGATACACACGGGCACGATCGTTATCCCATGATTTAAATACAGCTTCAATTGCTTCTCGTAGTTGGTCTATAGGGGCTTGTGGGAATGGTTTGTAAACTTCTTCAATATAAACAGTTTTATAATGCTCACATATCTCTTTCAAACCTTCTGCTGGGATATCTGCATCATTTTCGTAGCCATGTGACTGTTTATACGCATTAAAATATGTATCGAAAGCAGACATCGGAATGTGATATACAACTTCACCAAACATTTGTAATAGACGTCTATAACAATCGTATGAAAAACGGGCATCTCCAGTTTTAGCTGCCAGTTTTTCAACATTTTCATCATTTAATCCTAAATTTAAAATTGTATCCATCATACCGGGCATTGAAATTTTCGCGCCACTCCGAACCGAAACAAGTAACAAATGATCATTTGATGAAAAAGCCTTGCCCGTTCTCTCTGAAAAAGCTGCGAGTTGGGTTTCTAATTGATTTTGAACCTCATCAGCAAGTTTTTCTCCATTTTTTAAGTATTCAATACAAGCTTCAGTTGTAATGGTAAAACCATCAGGAACAGGCAATCCTAAGCGCTTCATTTCAGATAAATTCGCACCTTTGCCACCTAATAAATCTTTCATATCTTTTTGCCCTTCATCAAAAGCATAGACGTATTTTGTCATACTTTACCACCTCATTAACGTTTAATATGTCATACTAATTAATAAAAGTATGTCATATTAAAACTAAAAACACAATCAAAAATATAAGAATCATTTGATATTTTTATTTTTTGTCATAAATTCGAGAAATAATTATTTTTACTAGACCTAATATTCACTATCAACTTTGTTTTAACGTTTCAAAACCAGCCATTTAATATAAATACGGATGATTAACAAATTAAAAAGGAACCATCATTAAATTTTTAACCTGATTCCATTTAATACAAAGGCGTAAAGAAATGAAAAAGATATTCGTCACAGGTGCAACTAGCCTTATGGGTATGAAGTTATACCAACACTTAATTTAAGAAGGGTATGAGGTTGCTGGTTTTACAACTTCGCAAAACGGTAAAGCACATTTGGAACAACTCGGCGCAAAAGCCTGGATAGGTAATAGTCTCGAGCCAAAAACAATAGAACCTGCATTGAGAGATTTCAAACCTGACGTTATCATGCATCAAATTACAGATTTAAAAAATGTCGATATGTCAGTAAATACAAAAGTTCGCATTGAAGGCACTCGAAATTTAGTGGATCTGACATTGAAATATAATATTCAGCATATCATTTCACAAAGTTTAGCCTCTATGTACGCACCTGGCACCTCATTAGCAGATGAGCAGACTACATTGGATACCGAATCTTCAGGAGATAGAAAAATAACCGTCGACGGTGTTATCGGTTTAGAAAGAGAAAGTCAGCGTTTATCACATGCGGTCATTCTTAGATACGGAATGATGTATGGTGAAGGGACTTGTTATGGAAAAGGCGGTATGATTTATAATCAATTTAAAGCAGGGAAAGCTCAGGTTTCAAAAGGTATTACCTCTTTTGTACATATTGAGGATACTGTAGAAGCAGCAGTTGCCGCACTTACGTTGGAGCCTGGTGTTTATAATATTACTGATGATGAACCCGTTGGCGGGGAAGAATGGGTAAAATGGTATGCCCAACAGCTTCAAGTTTCATCAGAAATTGAATTCTCCCCTGCTCTACCTTTCGAACGTGGTGCAAGCAATCAAAAATATAAAGCAAACCAAGGGGCACTTCGTTATCCTTCTTGTCGTGATGGCATGGTCATGGATGAAAACTAATTTTACTTGAAAGATGTTCGCTATTTGCAAATGTTGATTCACAAAAGCAATTACATCACGAAAAATATTCAAATTCAATCCAACACCTCTACGATTGTCTGCATTATGACAATCATAGAGGTGTTTGTGTTTTTTTATTAAAAACAATCTTTTATCTTCATGATTAGTTATACTTTCTTTGACCTTATACCTTAACGGTTTTAATTTTGAATTTTCTGATTTTTAAATATATGTTTATATTCAATATTTTGGATTTGCGGTAATAATCTATACGATTTGACATAGAGAAAATTAAACTTGCTATAATAAACAATCCTCCACCTATTACTAATGTAAAATTAGTTCCTATACTCTTTATAAGCAAGCCGCCTATAAAACTACCGATTGGTAAAGATATTGCTGAAATACTTGTTATAATCGTAGTTAATCTAGCAAGCATATATTCAGGAATAACTTTTTGTTGAATAGAAGCTAGAGATATATTGCTTACGCTAATCGTTAAAAAGACTATTGGGAACAAGATGATAAAAGCGATATTAGGCATATAATTTATAATAACTAGCAATAAACCAGATATAACATTTAAAAGTATGAGCAACTTCCCATATCCAATATTCAATTTTTTTATAATTGGTGTAACTAAAGAACCTATAATTAAACCAATTGAAAATAATGCCATTAATAAACCGTAATAATATGATCCCCCTAAATAATTTGCTTTGAAAGGAATCCATGTATAGATAAGACCGAGTCCAAAATTGATAACACCACTCACTAACGCTACTATCAGTAATAAAGAGGACTTAATTTCTATGAGTCCTTCTTTCAAATTTTGTAAATATGTAAAATTGCTTTTCACTTTATTATTTAATTTAGGTATTTTTACATTAAACATAAAAAAACAAGCTACTAAAAATATAAACGCGTTAGTGAAGTATAATGGAACAAAAGCAACCATTGCCACAACGATACCACTTATCGAATTCATAATCACGTCTGTACCTTGATAAGCAACGCTCATAGCTGAATTAGCATTAATCAACTTTTCTTTTTTCACTAACAAAGGTATCGCTTTAGATTGCGCAGGATATCCTAGTTGTGTAAAAAACATTGCAATTGTTACTAAAGCCATCAAGCCATATACGTTCAAATAATCAATTAAGTATAAAAATGCAATTAATGATAATATTATACATTGTATAAACGGCGTGAACCTGAGCATTTTCTTTAAAGGCATCGCATCAACTAGAGGTCCAAATAAAAATGACATACATATAGGAATCATTAACAAAGTATTGGTTAAACCTACTAACAATGGGTTATGTGTCCATTGTAAGACCACCCATGTTGTAGCTACAAAATAAAGACTGTCGCCCGCATTTATCATAATTCTTCCCGCAATCAAATTAGAAAAAGACCTATTTTTATATAACCCTTCCAAAATTATTCACCCCCTATTGATAATGATAATTGTAACACAATTCTGAAAAACGGAGTGTTATTACTTTATAAATTACCAATTACAACTGTCGATTTTTTTCAAGTCACAAATAAAAATACACCTGTAAATCAAATGACTTTGTATAATTAAAATCATTTTTTATGAATACAACAATAATCATTGAATCATTTTTAAATATTCAAATTCAGTTCAATACTTCTATAATTATCTTCGCTCTGACAATCATAGAGTTATCTGTTTTTTTATTATCAAAAATTAAAATAACGGTCAGTGAATGTCTCACCAACCGTTCATATTAACAACTTCTTGTATTGAAAACATCATGTTGTGCTAAGGAGAAAGTCCTTACATGACAATTGTATTTTCTTTTTCATGAATCATTTGCACGATTTCATTTTTTTCATTCATCACTGCAACTTTTGGTGCATGTGTTTGTAATTCCGTTTCGTTAAGTTGCGCATACGTCATAATAATGACAACATCATCTACTTCGACCAATCGAGATGCGGCACCATTCAAGCATATTTTGCCACTCCCACGTTCTCCTGCGATGACATATGTCTCAAAACGTGCACCATTATTATTATTTACAATCGCGACTTTTTCATTCGGTAAAATATCTACAGCATCAAGAATATCAGCATCAATTGTAATGCTACCGACATAGTTTAAATTTGATTCTGTAACACGTGCACGATGAATTTTTGCGTTCATCATAGTTCTAATCATTTCTCTTGTTCATCTCCAATAATGATATTATCGATTAGCCGTGCTTGTGTAAACTTCACAGCTAATGATATAAAAATACGTCCTTCTATCATAACCTGTTCACGCAATTCTGGGTAGCTATAAATTGCAACTTCTTCAACACGACCACTCGTATGCATCTGAAGATATTGTGTCACTTTATCTATAATAACGCTACTATTGCGCTCACCCGACTGATATAGCGATTTCGCGAGTTCTAAACTTTTGTGTAAATGAACCGCTTCTTCACGTTCTTCCGGTGTGAGATAAACATTTCTTGAACTTTTAGCCAATCCATCAGACTCTCGCACGATATCTACACCAACGATTTGAACATCATGGTTAAAATCTAATACCATTTGTTCTACGATCGCCAATTGTTGCGCATCTTTTTTACCAAAATAAGCTACATCAGGATGGACGATATTAAATAACTTGTTTACAACTGTCACAACGCCATCAAAATGGCCTGGACGTTGTGCCCCTTCTAGAACTTCTGCCAGTCGTCCCACTGTAACATGGATACCAATTTCTCCTGGATACATTTCTTCGACTGTTGGATAAAAGACATAGTCCACACCAATTGCTTCTACCATCGCCACATCTTGATCAATTTGGCGAGGATAGGCATCAAAATCTTCATTAGGTCCAAATTGTAAAGGGTTCACAAAAACACTGATTGCTGTCACATCATTTTCCGTTATGGATTGACGCATCATCGTTAAGTGTCCATCATGTAAAGCGCCCATTGTTGGTACAAAACCAATTTTCTGACCTTTTAATTGATGTTGTTTCATCAATTGTTGCATTTCTTTAACTGTTGTAATGACCTGTGTCATGCTTCTACCTCATCCATAATTTGTTTTTTATAAGTGTATGCTTCAGAAGGAAAGACACCTGTTTTCACTTCTTCATTATATTTTTCAAGCGCAGCCATACCAATCGAGAAATCTTCGTATTGTTTTACAAATTTCGCTTGTCTTTCTACGCCATAATTAAGCATATCGTGATAAACCAGCACTTGACCATCTGTATCTTTACCTGCACCTATACCAATAACTGGAATCGTAAGTTTTTCTGAAATCACTTTTGCAAGATCACTCGGAATCGCTTCTAATACGAGTGCGACTGCTCCTGCTTGTTCTACAGCTTGTGCATCTTGAATTAATTGCTGTGCTGCTTCTTTTGTTGTCCCTTGCATTTTGTAACCTAAAACACCGACACTTTGTGGTGTTAAGCCTAAATGTGCCACAATCGGAATACCCATTTGTGTCGCTTGTTTCATAAAAGGTGTTAGATGCGCACCCTCTACTTTCAAAGCATTTCCATGACTTTCTTGGTATAATCGAATGGCATTTTGAATATCTGTTGAAGCATCAATACCTACTGAACCAAAAGGCATATCTACTACAACAAATGTATTGGGTGCACCACGACGAACAGCACGACTATGGTGTAGCATATCTTCTAAAGTGACATCTACTGTACTTTCATATCCGAGGACTGTCATTCCTAATGAATCACCGACTAAAATCATATCGATTTGAGCAGCTTCCACTTGTTTGGCGCTCGGATAATCATAAGCAGTTACCATTGAAATTTTTTCACCGTCACGCTTCATTTGTTGGATATTATTTAAAGTTTTCAATTCATTCACCCTTTAATTTTTAATATATCAATCGTAAAACATATCGCCTTATTTTTCCATTTATATTTAATATATCACAAGAATGCAAACCACATTTTTGAAAAATATTTGAACAGACATATTTTCGAAAGTGATAAATCATTCGTTTATTATCAAAACGGCCTTTACAATGTATTTTAATCGTAATACATTAAAGCATATCAGTAAATCATCCTATATTTATAAAGAAAAGAGGGCAAACATGACTAAAATTGCAGTAATAGGGCCTGGCGCTGTGGGCGCATCTCTTACCTTTGCACTTTCGCACACATTTGATGTCACTTTAATAGGCCGTAAAAATCAAACCATTCATTTTCAAGAATCGAATGCGCAAGTCCAACAGGAACTGACTGTTCGTGCTATTGAAGCGGTACAAGAACCGTTTGATGTGATTTTTATTGCTGTGAAAACGCATCAATTATCCGCTGTCATTCCAGAACTCGTCCATTTGACACATGCAAACACATTGGTGATTTTGGCACAAAACGGCTATGGTCAACTCAAACAATTAGCAGATTATCATGCTTATCAAGCTGTTGTTTACATTAGTGGTCAAAAACAAGAGCAACGCGTGACACACTTTAGAGACTATAAACTTCATATCCAGGCAGACGCTCATACAAAACAACTTGCTCAACAACTAAAAGACGCCCCGTTAGAACTTGTACTCGAAGATCATATTGAAAATGCGATATGGTATAAACTCATCGTAAATTTAGGAATTAATACTATAACCGCACTAGGCCGTGATACCGCACGTGTATTACATGATGATGCGATGGTTCAACTTTGTCGACACTTATTAGAAGAAGGCACAGCCGTTGCGCAAGCTGAAGGCATTCAGTTGGATGACAATATCGTAGACGCCATTATGAAGATTTATGCCGGGTATCCTGATGAAATGGGAACAAGTATGTATTACGACATCATGCAAGGTCAACCTTTAGAAGTCGACGCCATTCAAGGTTATATTTATCAACGTGCTCAAGCACATCAAATAGCCGTTCCTCATCTTGAAACCGTTTATACACTACTTGCTTATCAAAACGCTAAGTAAGGATGAATTATTTCCTACTCTATTTATTATTGAGTAAAATTACTGCGCTGAAATCAAATGTAACAACCGTCGCATATTAATCACAAATATAATTAAGAAGATTGAGTTACAGCTTACTTGCAAGCCGAACTCAACCCTCTTTCATTTTTTATACTAATACAGGCCAATAATCTTTAAAGGTTTAAATATTCTCTAAGGATTTTTCTGTAATCTGACTCATTTTAATATTTCTGCGTTAAGTTCTTATCAATCATCACTATTATCTCATCTACACTATAGAACTTAGGTTAGAATATATAAAAGAATTGGTTGTAATTTGTTGTATGTTGTTAACTTTCGTCAGCAACACTTTTTGACTTCGGTAACATTTAGTGATACTATAATGATAAGAAAAACACCTAGCCTAGGCTACCAACCGTGAACTAGGTGCAAAAACATAGCAACATATTAGTGATCTTCCAGACTCAAATATGTTAATCATTACAGCCTATTATATAGGTGCTCTCGTTACCCCAATAACGAGAGCCTATTTTTTTTGTATTTTTAAACAATAAGGTCACTGCATACAAAGTACCAATAATACTTATAGATATTGTTAAATAAATATCCAAGTTGATTATTATTGTCATCTGTTATCACCTCAAATCATTACATATTTAATAGCTGAGAATGATTAACACATGACTAATAGGCTTCTATGTTTTATAACCCTAATTATACCTATTCTATTATCAGATAAGTATGTCCTCCCTATTACTCGTTTTAGAAAATATATAATTTGTATCGATTGATTTCCGCATATACTTTGATTATCCATCTACCTCTATAAACTGCAATTCATAAACTGAACGGTCATCGTAACGATTAAAACTATCGATATTCCCTTTTAAATATAACGTTTGCGTTTTCCGACTCACATTATGTTGATATGTCATTTTAATTTGTAAATTTGATTCATACCCATTATTTTCAATAGTGCGATTTAACTCATCGAATACAGCTTTATTAATAGGTAATAAATAACTCTCTTTACTTGGCAAAATACTAACATACTTTCTTTGTAAAACTTGGCCTTCGTCGATAAACACTTCTATTTTAATTTGTTTTGCTGCACCCGCACCAAGATTAAATAACTTCAAAAAATCGTCTCCTATATCTGTAGAAGTTGTTGAAGCCGTATTTTTTAATTTTAATCTTTCGCCATCTCGTGTCATCAAAATCTGATTGAATCCTAGTGCAGGTAAAAAACTCATTTTCATTTGATAGAGTTGGATACTCACAGATACAAAATAAAATAACGCCATAATAAACGTCCCAATGGAACCAATTGCAGAGATTAAATTGATCATCACATACTCCTTTCGACAAAAGTTTAAAATAGTGGTTCGTAATTTCCACATTTGAGACCACTTTAAACCTTACTACACCTTGCGGACAATATAATGGATGAATATATTAAAAATTATTGACGCTTTTCTATCCCCACCGTTCATTTTCCTTACGATGCCGTTTAACAAGAATCCACTACCATATAGCAAGAGCAGATAGTATTTTTGGGTTTTCTTTGGTTTACTTAATACAAGGAGGTTAGCGCCTATGAAAGTTAGCATTACGCTTGATCCAGCGATGGCAGAGGATCACATCCATATCACTACAAAGTCTATGACTCCTGATTTACAAAAAATAGTTACAGAAATTCAAGAAGATACGCCCTATTTGAGTGTAAAAACAGAAGATAACGCCATTTACTTTGTAGACACAACAGATATTATTGCTATTTATACGGAGCAACAAAAACTTAAAATCATAACAGTAATTAGGACATTTACAATGGTAGAACGACTCTACAAAATTAAAGTTAAATTGCCTGCATCATTTATTCAGATTTCTAAAAGTGAGTTGATTAATCTCAACTATTTAAATCACATTGAAATCACATCTAGTGGTAGTTTAAAACTGATTTTCAAGCACGACTATTTAACTTATTCCTCGCGCCGTTATGTGAAATCTATTAAAGAGAGGTTAGGTCTATGAAAACAATTAAAAATAGTTTTTGTATCGGAGTGACAATCGGTGTGTTAATTTCAATTTTCATTTCGATGATTTTTAGCAATCATGAATACCATCCTACAAATCCTATTTCTACAATTGGCGAGTGGTATTATCAAACTTTTACTGAAGCGCAAATCATGCTCATTATGATGATTCTATGGGGTATTATTGGCATCTTGTTTCAATGGGGTGCAAAAATATTCGAATACGACGATACTTCATTAACAAAACGGACATTATGTCACTTTTCCTTTATGTTTTTACTTTTTCTTCCGCTCGCTTGCTTAGCAGGATGGTTCCCTTTGAAAATCACTGCCTTTGTATTTTTTGCCATTATTTATAGCTTTATATATTTCATCATTTGGGGTATCAACTACTTAATAATTAAGAAAGAAATTCAACAAATTAATCAATCGTTACAACAAAAAACTCATACGTCTAAAAAGTAACTCTTCTGTTCATCCTATTCAAGAACCACTGTGGCTGAGGTCAGGACATAGCCTATACTTCTATCAATTGTTCTAACTTAATGTTAGAAGCATCACTGTCCTACCCAACCACATGCTTTTTATATTTAAGATATGTTACTCGATGGTATAAGCTCTTTTTCTAACACTAGCATATCTCGGCATTGAATGCCTTCTTCATAAATAGGGGCATAACCTTGTCTGATAAAATAATCATGTTGTATAGCAACAATTCGGAATCCATTTTTTTGGTAGATTTTCAATTGTCTTAAACTTGAATTTCCTGTACCTATGCTTAAGTAGTGATAACCTTCATCGGCGTATATTTTTGTCAAAGTATCGAGGATTTTACGCGCATAGCCTTGCCCTTCAAATTGTGAGGACACACTCAAATTCATAATCTCCGCTTTTGTGTCTCTCTCATGCACCACAGCAATACCTACCAACGTCTTCCTTTCAATCCATCCATAACATTTCCCTGCTTCAAATACTGCTTTTACTTTTTCAAGATTTGGATCAGCCGTAAGCATTAATGTTTGAATATCCTTTGTTAAATCTGTATATTGATGCAGCATTGTTTTATCTCCCCTTTATTATTCATTCTCTCTCTATTTAAATCTGTTAAAAACAACTTTAACGTTTCACTATTATAATGAGATTTTATAGTTTAATACAACAAAATTTACAGTTACAAAATTTAATTTATGCAATTAAAGCGTGCAATAACGGGTATAAGTTATAAAGGATAAGGAGGATGTATAAAAATGATACTCTCTCATAAAGATCACCTTTATCAGATTGAAGAAAATGATTTAGAAACCACGATTTATAAAAATAATGATGCAAAAACATATACGGCCATTGAAAACATTGGTATGCTTTCACCTGACCATTTCTGTGTGATGAATTATATTAAAGTTACTCGCTACAGTGAAGCTATTTTTGAGGAACGTTTTCTTAATCGAACGTCCTACTTAGATGAAACGCCCGGGTTCGTCGCTTTGAGAGTATTGAGACCCTATGACCCACAAAATCACTACATTATTTTATCCTTATGGGATGACCGCGACAGTTTTGAAGCGTGGCAAACGTCTTCACATTATGAAAGTATACACAAAGAACATCATCAACTTGAAGGTCTCGATCAAGAGGTTATAGATTTAAATGCTTCATACCTCATTAAATTCGACATTTATTAACGCCAGTATGCAAAAGGCGTCATTCTTACAACAACACACATATAACGCTATATATGGGTTTAGGATTAAATATATGCATATGATTGAATCACAAAAACGCTCCCTTATTAAGCAGTGTATATCAATCAGCTTAATGAAGGAAGCGTTACTCATTTTTAACGTTCTATAAATTGTGGTCTACGGTCAATGCTCATCACAGTAATGATGGCCATTAAAATACCGCATATGAGATACATATTTGCATAACCTGTTAAATCGGCGATAGGTCCCATTAAGGCAGCACCTAATGATACGCCTAAATCTGCAGTTGCAATAAATAGTCCGAGAAGCATGTTACGCCCTTGCTTCGGTAACTTGAAACTCAAGAAAGACGTGAGCGTTGGATAAACCATCGCTTGTGTAATACCTATCATGATTGCACTCACATAAAGAATCAGTGCACCTAGATAAGGTCCCATCGCAATCAAGAATAAAGCAATCGTGAGCAATCCGAGTACTTTCAGCATAAATCCAACGTGCCATTTCCCGTCTGAAGGAATATACTTTCTTAAAAAGAATCTCGAAAATACGACTGTAATCGCTTGAATTGCTAAAAAGACACTGGCATGCCCAACTTGATATGTATTCACATACAATACAATAAATGTAGAAACTGCACCAAATCCAATAGAGGCAATGAGCATAATCATACCTGATTTGAATAAAAATGGGTTTTTAAACAGTTGTAAAAATACCGTTACAGGTCCATAAGGTGGTTTCTCAGGTTGTTCGGCTTGTGGTTCGTGATCTTGATTTAACGTTGCACTGAAGCCGACTACACCTGTTGTCACTGCAATGATAATCATCGCGAGTGCAAAGTAACTGAGGTTATCTAAATTCCAAATACCTACCGCTATGATGGGTCCAATAATTCCTGGTATGTAAGAGAATAGAGAATATAATGAAATCCCTTGTGAACGGTCTTCTTCAGGTAATGCATCAATAATACCAATTTGTAATGACATTGAGAAAAAGGCTGTACATACCCCTTGCATCACACGTGCTACGAAATAACCTTCAAGTCCTGTGAAGCCATACAGGATAAGTGCAAATCCATTGATCACTAAAATCCATCTCAATATTTTGATAGGTCCAATTTTAGCTATTACTTGTCCCGCCCATGGTCTAAAGAGCATCGCAGTGAGCATGTAAGCCCCCATCACGATACCAATTGTTGCGTTTGTTGCGCCTAAGTCATGACCGCGTAAAGGAATCATAACGTTAAGGATCGCATTCGCACTAAAGAAGAAGAGTGCGAGTATATATAATCTTAGAAAAGGCCATGCCAATGCACCTTTCATACAATTGCCTCCTAGTTCATAAATTGTTTTGCAAAAAGTTCGCGTGTATACGCGTGTTGCACATTGTTTAATGTATCACGATTCAATCGCTCTTGAATCTGTCCATCGTTAAAAATCACTAAATCTTCACATAAATATACAGCTGCTTGTATATCATGTGTGATAAAAATAAAACTCAATTGATGAACATCCCTTAAATGAATCAACAAATCTAAAATCTGTGATTGAATTGACATATCTAATGCACTGATGGCTTCGTCCAAAACAATATAATCGGGCTTTGTGCTAATCGCTCTCGCAATGGCAACGCGTTGTGCCTCTCCTCCAGACATCATTTGTGGGTATTTATCAAGATATTGCGCATCTAAACCAACACTTTTTAATAAATCAACCATATACGCCTCTTTATCGTTCACAGGTGATTCACATTGCCGTAACGCTTCTCTTAAAATTTGCCTCACATTGAAGTATGGGTGTAAAGAAGATTTATAATCTTGGAAAACGACACTCATTTTCCCCAATCTAACTTGGCGATGACAGACATCACGGCCATTGAGTAATACCTTTCCACTATCTGGTTTTTCAATACCTAAAATCATGCGTGCTAAAGTGGATTTCCCACTCCCACTTTCACCTATGATTGCAATACTTTGGCCTTTATCGCATTTAAGGCTAACAGATTTTACAATTTGACGCTTACGTCGTCTTTCACCACTGCGATATGATTTCGTTACATTTTGAACTTCTAACATGTCATATCACCTCTTAGCGCCTTAAAATGCTTTGAAACGCGATCACGTGCCGCAATTAAAAATTGCGTATATTCATGCTGCGGTTGATTAAAAATTTGTTCCGCTGGTCCAGACTCAACGACATCTCCATGACGCATAACGAGAACCGTATCGGCAATACTTTTAACCACTGCTAAGTCATGCGAAACAAAAAGCATGGCACAGCCAATTTTTTCTTTAATTTCGCGTAGTTCTTCAATGACTTCATACTGCGTAATTGCATCTAAAGCTGTTGTAGGCTCATCAGCAATAATCATATCCGGTTTGAGTGCAAGGGCAAGAATAATCATCAACCGTTGCAACATCCCACCAGACAATTGATGGGGATAAGATTTTAAAATACGGTTAAAATCTCTTAACCCCAACATGTCAAAATAATGTTTTAACGTTGCTGTCTGCTCTTTTTTAGACATTTTTCGATGCTGTTGCAACATCATTTTCATTTGTGTCCCAACCGTGAAAGTCGGATTAAATGCCGTACCGCCCTGTTGCATAATCATCGCAATACGTCGCCCTCTTATTTTTCGAAGTTCCTGTTCTGAGGCTTGATGAAGATTTTGATCTTGGAAAGTGACTTGGCCACTCATTCGTATATTTCGATCATTGATACCTAATAAGGCTTTACATGTAACCGATTTTCCACTCCCGCTTTCACCGATAATCGCGATGACCTCGCCGCGATGTAGCGTAAAATTACAGTGGTGGACTAAGACATCGTTTGTGTTGCCATCAATTAATGTTAAGTCTTCTACATGCATCACAGTATCTTGCATTATATCCACCCTTTCTTAATCCGTTGCTTCATTTGTTGTTTAGACAACTTAGGATCGATTGCAATTTGTAATGCATCAGATAAAAAGTTGACAGCTAATACGATAATAATAATCGTAATGCCTGGCGCAAACATAAGCTCTGGGTGACTGAACATGACTTTTCGTGCTTCATTCATCATCATGCCCCATTCTGCAGTAGGCGCCTTGACTCCTAATCCTAAAAATGAAAATCCGGAAATTTGTAATATCATGGATACCATTGAACTTGTTGAAATAATCGCAATATCTGCTAAAGTTCGTGGCAAAATATGGGTCGCAATAATACGACTGTGTGATAAACCAATTGTTCGTGCAAACTTCACATCATCTGAGTCTCTATATTGCATGACACTCGTCCGAATGATACGGCAAAACCATGCCCAACGTGTGATAATGAGCGCTACGATAATACTTTTCAAACCGATGCCCAGTACGCCGATGAGTGCTAACGTCATGACATAAGTCGGAAACGATAACATGATGTCGCAAGCACGCATAATGATCGCATCAACCCACTTACCGAAGTAACCAGAAATGAAGCCTAAAACCGTGCCTATAAATACTGAACATATAAGCGCAAATAAAACTAAAATAAAGCTCGGTCGAATCGCAAAAATAATACGCGTTAAGATATCACGACCTAAATGATCTGTACCGAGCCAATGTGCGAATGACATTCCTGCAAATTTATGATCAATATCAACTTCATTCGGCTGATAAGGTGTGACAAAAGGTGCAAAAACGCCAAGCAATAAATACATAGCGATAATTGCCAATGCCCATTTTGCGCCTGTATCTTTTAATAACCTTTGAAAGACAATCATATTAGCCTTCCTCCCTTAACCTTGGATTCAGCCACATATTGATGACATCTGCAAGTGTATTAAAAAGTATAAATAAGACAGAAACAACAAGCACATAAGCTTGGATAATTGGAAAGTCTTGTTCAAGTACGGCTTTCACGCTTAACTGCCCCATACCCGGCCATGCAAAGACATTCTCTATCACGACCGAACCACCTAAAATCAATGGTATAGACATACAAAAGATAGAGACAACGACTTGCATCGCATTACGTGCAACATAAAGCAAAAGTTTAGATGTCGGGACACCCATTGCACGCATATATAAGACATAATCTTGATCCAATTGTTGAATAACAGCACTACGCACATTTCTAAAATATATCCCTGTATACCCTAACGTAATAACAAGTACCGGTAGGATATAGCTTTCTGGTCCTGTCAATCCTGATGTTGGAAGTATGTTCAGTTTGACTGAAACAAAAATAATTAAAATCGCAGCAAGCCAATATGAAGGGATTGCAGTTAAAACAAATGCTGTACTTCGTGTGACACGGTCGAACCATGTCCCACGAAATAAAGCAGTCACAATACCAAGTAACATAGATAATAGAATAATGACTACACTTGATACGAGTGTTAATTTAAGCGTGTTAAAAAATGCTGGCCATAATCTTAAACTCACATCTTCGCCGGTCACAAAACTATGACCAAACTTTAACTGCACTGCCGATTTGAACCACTCCCAGTATTGCACAATAAAGGGATCATTCAGCCCATACTTTTCACGTGTCTGTTCAACCAAACTTT
This sequence comes from Staphylococcus coagulans, assembly GCF_002901995.1. Taxonomy (GTDB): domain Bacteria; phylum Bacillota; class Bacilli; order Staphylococcales; family Staphylococcaceae; genus Staphylococcus; species Staphylococcus coagulans. The sequence continues at coordinate 40,501 of NZ_PPQN01000020.1, forward strand.
GTGAAATATTTGGAACTTCTTGTGCATGTAAAATAACTACAGCTGGATCTTCATTCGACAAATGTGTTAAAGCAAATGTGAGAAAGCTAATCACAATTAACAATGGTACGGTCAGTAACAAACGTTTGATTACACTGTATACCATACGTTAGGCATCCTTATTTATATTCCATTTGCTCAAATGGTAATTCATATTGTGATTGTTTGAATGAGATATCTTTTAAATCTTTAGGTGCAACAACTGTCATACCACCATGAGAAATCGGAATGAAAATCGCTTCGTCATGAACAGTTGTTAAAATATCTTTATATTTTTCTTTTTGAGTTGTAGCATCTTGTGTTGATAATGCTGTATCAATATCATCGAATAATTTTGATTTTTCTTTAATACCAGAAACTGCTGATTTGTATCCTGTATCTGCTTTAAATGCAGAAATTGTACTTTGTGGGTCATATTGTAAGCCCCAAGTTTGGTTGAATAATAAGTCATAATCACCTGAAGTACGGCGTTCAGCAACTTTATCAGAAGTTTCGCCTACAATTTTCAATTGCATACCGATATCTTTTGCTTTCGCTTGTATAAATTCAGCTTCTTGTTTTTGTGAATTTGAGTGGTTGTCATAATATAACTTCATTTCTAGTTTTTTACCATCTTTTTCACGAACTTCGCCTTTTTTAGATTGTTTCCAACCTGCATCGTCTAAAAGACTTTCAGCTTTTTTCAAATCAAATTCACGTTTTGGTAAATCGATATTCGCATGTGGCACGTTTTTTGAGAATAATTGTGATGCAGGTTTTTCAGTTTTATCTAAGATTTTTTCTGAAATTCGTTTTTGGTCTACACTATGCCATAATGCTTCACGAACCGCTTTGTCTTGCGCAGGACTATCTTTTTTACCAGAGTTCGCAACAATCATTTTAGTGTTCATTGGTTTACTACGCTTCAACTGGTAGTCGCCTTCGTCAACTAATTTTTTCATTGCTTCATTATCTACGTTGTCAGTTCCACGGTCATCTGTAAATGCAAAGTTAACTTCACCTTTTTGAAGAGCTAAGAATGATGTTTCACCTGCTGGTAATACTTTTGCAACGATTGATTTTAATTTAGGTTGTCCACACCAGTAATCATCATTACGTTCGAATTTAGCTTGTTCGTCTTTTTCATGTGATTTCAACTTATAAGGACCTGTACCTACATAAGATTTCAAACCATCTTTCGTACCGCCATCTTTAAAAGCTTTTGGTGACACAAACACAAATGGGCGTGTCATCGCTAATTCTTCTAAAGTTGCATTGTAAGGTTCTTTAAGTTTCAATACGAATGTATAATCATCTTTGACTTCTGTTTTATCAATTAAAGTAGAAACTTTAATCCATGAGTGTAACTTTTTATTGGCTTGAACAGCATCAAAATTCTTTTTAACGGCTTCTGCATCAAATTTTGTCCCATCATGGAATTTTACACCTTCACGTAAATGGAATGTATAAGTTTTACCATCTTTAGAGACATCCCATGATTTGGCTAATAAAGGTTCAATCCCCTTTTGTGTATGATCAACTAACGATTCATAAACCATACCTTGCGCGGACATAGAACCACCATAGACGTGTGGATTCATATCTCCAATGTCTTTAGATGTTGCATATGTAAGATTTTTCTCTTCTTTTTTCTCATCTAATGCCTTTGAACTCCCACAAGCTGATAAAACAAGTAACAAGGCCATACATAAAGTCAGCCACTTCAAAGTCTTTTTCATAATCTTTTTCCTCTCTTTTCTCCTTGACCCTTTTTTGGGGTATATGAAGTTTATATTTAGTCATATCATTAAACAGGCACGCAGTGATTCAATTTAGACATCTCTCTATGTGACCATTCGAGACGCATAATAAGAAAGCCTTTTTTAGTGCGACATTAATTGTGATTCAATGCATGCAATATCATGCGCAAAATCTTGCACTTTAAATTGTGATGAAAAACTATCATTCCGATGACTGGCTTGAAATGCTTCTAACTGTGCTTCATATCGATGCATAAAGGTGTCCATCATAGGTGTGTTAATTTTGAGCACACGTGCAATTCCGCGCATAATCTGTGTTCGATAGTAATCTTCACTCGGCATACGTGGAATTTGCCATTCCCCTGATTCATTTTGAAAGACATGCTTAAATGGAACGGCAGAAAAATCAAAATATTTACCCGTCGCATCTGGTTTTGAAAATGGATCAATCAGAATACCTGTATAACGTACATATAAAAGATACTCTTGCTCCACTGGCGATAATGTTTCAAATGCTTCGATTTTGGAAGCATCGATTGTTTCTTCACGGAGTGGGTAATTTTCTTTCACCATAAATTTCAATAAATTCAAAGTTTCAATATTCATTTCCTGCAAAATATGCATCACTTCTTGCCACATTAGGCGCATTTCCGTGATACATTTCATCGTTATTGGTCCTTCTGGGAACAATTTGTAAACAAAAAACGGCACATCGGTACCTTGAAACACCGCTTTAAGTGCGTGCATATTCATAAATAATGCTGGGTGGACATAGAGCGAGCTATTGCGTGACTCCGCTTGAAGTGGATGTTCCACCACTGTCACTGGCACGCCAATTTGAGTCATTAATGCAACCATTTCCTGGAAAGTTTGAGTATTTGATTGAGTCGAGCCGATATAAAGACGTTTCTTCACCCCTTTAGTGATTACACGGTGCGGTTGATCTACATCCATCACACCCGTATCTCCTAAATAAGTTGAAAATGAAATGACTTCTATATTCGGTTGGTACGCTTGCAATTGCTGTTTCACAATCATATGCGATCCAAATGTTGGTGAAATAAGCACAACGCTTTTCAATTGCGTTAAAACACGTTCCGAAATCTGAGATAACACTTCACTATATGCATCCGCTGTACAAGCAAGGACGAGCACATCATATTGCTTTTGAATGTCATGATAACTTTCATAGACCTCGGCTAACATTGCTTCTCCAGCTAATTGTTGATGTGCTTCATTTTGAACAGAAACTTCAACTTTTTGCGTTTGTTGATAAGCCTCAATAAATTTGCGTGATTTCTCTGATTGTAAACTTCGGCTTGCCATCGCAATCTGATTATCTGAGTATTGATCAAACAACACTGCCAGTTGAATGGCCACAGGGCCTGTTCCTGCTATCAATACTGACTTTGACATTACGATACGCCCCTTTCATCTGCTTTTTGATAAAGTGCAATATCAAAAATCTGATCGGGTTGCGTAATATCAGCCACACATGTCCAATGATGTGGATATATGTCCTGTTTTGGATAGTTAAAGATAGATTTTAAGTCATTTCCATAACGCATAGAAACCACAACGTCTCGATTTGTTAACTCATAGAGCTCTGCGAGAATATCATATTTCATTTTAACTGTAGAGCTGAAAATGATATGCGTCACATCTCGAATCGCCTCTAACTCATTCACGTTTTTACGATGAATCTCAATGGTTTCATTCGGTGCTAAGATTTCAATCACTTTTTGGCCATAGTTTACGGCATCTTCATCAATATCAATACCAATCACATGAGCACCTGTTTCCTGTGCAATCTGAACGAGTGTCATGGGATACGCACCAGAACCTACGAGTAATACCGTATCTTCCGGTGTTATTTCAAACTGGCCAAATTCTTCCACAATGCAGTGCTCTATATTTTCAAAATAGCCTGATGAACCTGCATTTCCTGATATTAATCGACGTGCACGTGTCGATTCCATTAATTTCACGCAACGTGAAGTAATCTCAGCTAATACGTGAATCAACTGTGTATTAGATACTGGATGTGTATACCACTGTTGGTATACTTGTGCTTGTTGCTCATCAAGAATATAAGCACTGTAATCATCTACCAATTGTTCTAAATCTCGTACTGCGTGTTCGCTTGCTTGTGCTTTTTCGTATAATTGCTCGAATTGTTGCGCATAGTTTTCTAACTGCGCTTCAAATTGTTTAATCTCTTGTCGCATGTCGATCATGGTTCTCTCCTTATTCTAAGTATGCTAATCCCGTTGCAACTGTAGAAACATGACCCTTTATGGAAATTTCATAGCCCTCATCTTGTCGACGAGTTGAAACAGATAATGCGCCACCCGGCTGCAAAATCTCCTCTTCAATATGTGAACTGTGTCGGCGATATGCTTCATAAACGCCCACTGAACCTGTTCCAGAACCACAGCTCTGCTCCCAAATGATACTGTCAACTTGAGGTATGTATATCAGTGGATGCAAACGTCGTTGATGTGCTTCATATAGCATGATACCAATCGCAGTGAAATGCTCCGGCCATTGATGTTGACGCACGAATTTTTCAACTGATATTGCCAAACGATCTGACCATACTGAAATCGGACAGACAAAATGTTGATATGTATCATATTGAATTTCTAAACCATCAAAAATAACATCATCAATTGTATATTGTTTCTCAAGTATTTCCGTCGGTCCAGGTAACGCAACTTCATATTCTCCTGTTTCTTCATAAAAAGCACACTGCGTCGGTTCGCTCAAACCTGAAACTTGAAGTTCAAATGAAGAAGAAGGTAATAGATCTCGCGTTTTCAAATAATGAATAAATGACAAAGTGCCATTACCACAAAATTCTTGTCCGCTCATAACAAGTTGATGTGGAATATCACCTTTGGCATCAACAATAAACCCAACTTGTTCACACCCCACGTGTGATGTTTGCATTAATTGCTGCGCTATACCCGCATATTCTGAAGGATCATGAGTAGAATCTACTAAGACTGTCATATTTCCAGATGGATTAAATTTCGAAAAATGAACGATTTCCAAATGTATTCAATCTCCTTTTTAAATAAATATGCTTTGTTACAAATCGTAATCATAACGATTTAAAAATATCCTACTCTCTTCTTTTTAAATTGTCAACAATGATAATCATTATCGATTTAAATGCTTATAAAAAAAGAACCATAAAATGACAATTGCTTGACATTTTATGATTTCCCTTAATAATATTTAATTTATTTTTTTAAAATTACATTTAACTTATGCGTCATCGAATAAGATGAACTTATTATAATAAGGAAGTAAGACGTCACATCATCGTGCAGACGTCTTGATTTTTAACGCAAAACGGCTCATCTAATCCCTCACTGGCTGATTGACATCTTTGCCGTAATGTTGTGTAAACGTGGGTCATTGTGATGCGCTTCATATAATGGAAGCAACGGCATTTCTTTACCTGAACTTAATAACATTTGATAATCAATCAGTGCACTTTGTGTGCCACCAATAAATAAAGTATTCGGACTCACACCAACAATCGTCACAAAATTCCCTTTAGGTGGCGACACCATATAAAACTGCATGCCTTCAGGTGCATTGGGAACTTGACTGGCAGACGTCACCTGTAAATGATTTACAGTTCTTGATTCTGTTCCAGCTGCTCCCACATATTCATACATTCCTTGATCGATTTCTGTTGCTGTGATTGTATAATGGGCCGCATCTTCCACAAAGAATGCGAGCGCAATTTTCTTTTTAATATCAATCCGGTCTATGTCTGACGGGTTCGGCTCCGATTGGGGCTTCGTTTCACCTTTCTTTTCTTGTTGAACTTTTTCATGATGTTCCTTGTGACTTTCGCTTGGTGATTGTGCTTCTTCTTTCTTATCTTTTGGTGCTGCTTTCTTACTCGATTGTTGTTGATCTGTTGTCGTTTCTTTTTCTTGAGTAGCCGGTTCAGAAGTTTGAGGCTCGGCTTTGTTTACTTTTTCTTCCTTTTGATGATTGTCCTCACTGCATCCCGTTAAAATGACTAATAATGATATACATGTTGTAATTAATTTTTTCATTCTGATACCTCACTTTATAAGCGTTGCACTATACACTTATAAATATATCAAATAAAATTAAATATACAATATGCTGTTATCTTTTTTAACGCTTCTCCCAAAAAAACGACGAAAGCGAGACAGAAATCAATTTGATTCCATTGTCCCGCTTTCATACACAAAGCTTTAATAAAGACTTCTATCTTTCAATTAAATCGTTATTCTGTGATTAACGTGTTTGTTTTTGTTGCTTGCGTCGTTTGTATGCCAATAATGATACGCCTGAAACCATTAATAATAGAGACCATAACGTTGATGCCTTCTCTTGACCTGTCTCTGGTAATACAGATACAGATTTTGGCTCAGCCTTGGCTATATGTGGTTTAACTAAATAATCAACGGGTGTTGTTGGCATTGTAGATTGAAGTTGAAACCCGTTCACATGGCCTATACTTCCTTTTTCATGATGTACTAACTTTAATGTTGCTAAATGCTGTCTGTATGGAACCATGTCTTCCATATCTTGCGTAAAATCAGACTCTACAGATACCGATGCATCTGCCGCTTGTTCGTTCTCACCTTGACTTGGTACAGACGCAGGTGTCACGTGTTCAGGCATTGTTGTTTTTGTGACTGAAGTGGGTTGCGTCATTTTGGGTGTTTCAGCGCTTGCTTGATGATGTTCAGACGCATCACGCTTTTGCTCCGCTTTGACAGCTGGGCTTGCGTCATTTTTATCAGTTTCTTTTGCCGTTTCATGTTGCACTGCAGCTTGCGTATCTTGTTTCACTTCTTCTTGTTGTGCTTCGTCGTGCTGCTTTGTTGCTTCTTCTACTTTAGGTGCTACGACTTCGTTAGCAGGTTTAAAACTGCGTATTTCAAATATATCGTCGTCTTCATCTGAATAGTCGTCAAATACTTCGTCTTCCATGATTTCATCAATATCAACAGGTTCAATATATTTTTCAATTTGCGCTAACGTTTTTTGTGTCGTTGGGTCTACTACAGTTAACGTTAACGTTTCACCATTGTACATACGATAGCCAGCTTCTTTAATATTGAAAGTAAAGTTACCCTCTTGATCTGCTTGAAGCGTTGGGAAGTGTCTATACTCGCCTAAGTTTGAATCAATTCGAATAAGTGCATTTGCATATTTCGTACGACCTGTCATCTCTTTTGTACCTTCTAAGATTAACTTGTCTTCACCACGAATCGCTGTTTCAATAACATCTCCAAAAATGTCATTAATTTGAATCGCTTCATCTACATCTTTTAATTCTTTTACAGGTTCAATCGCATTATGATCAAATAATGTATGGGCTTTTTCAACCGCTTCAAATGGTTCTGTTAAAACATTAAATACAAATGAAGGCATTGTATCTTGTTCATTGTCTGATTTAAAAGAAAGTGACACGAGGTCCCCTTTTTTCAATGCATAAGATTTATCGAAAAGACGGTTGAATTCGAATTCAAAAAAGCCTTTAGGATCAATAAATTTCCAAACGCCATCATAACGTGTTTCATACGCTTCTTTACTCAATTGTTCAAGCGTTGAAGTTGAATCCCCTAAATTAATAAACTTACCGTTAATCGCAAGTGCAACCTTGCCTTTAACTGATGTATGACCTTTAACCACACCTGTACCTTCTAAAATAGGTTCAATCCATACTTGGTGTCGACCGTTAATTTGAGGAATACGTGTTTCTGGAATTTCGTATGCTTTTTCATATCTAGGCGTTGTATACGAAGCTTTAGGACCTTCGCCTTCAGCGTCTAGTAGTAATCCTTCTAACGATAAATCACTTTCTTCATGGTCTCCTGCTGTTACCTCTTCTTTTTCTTCTGAATCTACCGCATGCGTCGCAGTATCTTGCTCTACTTCATGAGGCGCCACTGTTGCTTCTTCATCAGAAGTTTCCAACGCTTCTTCATCATCTTCTAAAGCATCTAAGTCTAGAGGTTCCGTTGCTTCAACATCTACTTTTTGGTTATAAACGATTTTTCGCCCATTCAAATCATACGTAAATTTCCCGTTCTCATCAGACACCACTTCTTGAAAGTCATCTTCAAGATTAACGACATCTTTATTATCAATTTTAAGTGAAATAGCTTTGTTAGGCTGTGTGTAGCCTGAAACTTGTGTATCGCCTGGGCGCACTTCATCTAAATGTATAAAACTTTCATTTTCCGCTTGTTCTGATGCCGTATTGTCTTCCACTTGTTGATTTTCATTCACTTGTTTCTCATCAACAGACACGGCTGATGCTTCTTGAGCCGTTGTATCTTCTGAAGCTTCCGCTGTACCATTTGAAATCACAAAAATTGCTGCCGCTGCTGTAGAAACTAAACCGATCTTCAATTTTCTTAATTTATAATTTTCCTTTAACATCTTTAACCTCTCTACTAGAAAAAATCATTACTGCTTAACTTTAATATACTAAAGAGGTAAATCATATTAACTGAATATTAACTAGAACTTAAAAATGTGTAATAGCAATGGAAAACAATTTTATTCTTTAAATCAACTATTTAAAATAATGCATTATCTATTGCCATTTTATATTGTACGAGATAGTCATCTCTCAAATCTATTCACATTTTGTTGTATAATTACAATTAGGTGATGAAACAATGAAAGTCAATAAATGGATTTACGCTATACTCGCGATTGTTCTAGGGAGTAGGCGTTCACAAATTCTATTCGCATAAAATCGGACTCGGCATCTTATACGCTCTATTTTCTTGGACAGGTATACCCAGCCTAATTGGTTTTATTGAAGGTGTCCTCATATTACTCAAAACACCATATGAAACAAACGAAATTATTGTATAACACTCGCCAAATATTCTAATGTACTCAAGAAGAGCTTCGGGAAGAATGCGTCTTGCTTTCTACCCGTGCCCATTCAACATTTCAAAGGGGAGATTCTCGTGACTGTTAAGATTGAACGTATCTATACAAAAGCGCAAGAAAATAATGTTGTTCGTGTGTTGGTCGACCGAGTGTGGCCAAGAGGCATTTCTAAAGCAGAGGCAAATTTAGATTATTGGTTAAAAGAGATCGGTCCGACCTCTCAATTAAGAAAATGGTTTCATCATGATCCTGAACGTTTTGCCGCATTTAAAAATCAATATTTAAAAGAACTACAAACACTGGATGAACAACGCGCCGCATTTGCAGAATTACAGGAAATTGTAGGTCAAAATGAACATGTAGTCTTACTTTATGCAGCCAAAGATACTGAGCATAATCATGCTATTCTTCTACAAAACTGGATCAATCATCCACCCCAAACTCTTAAAAATAAAAACCAATCTTAGAGATTATCCTCTACAAGATTGGTTTTTGTACTTATGACACAACTTTGAAGCGATACCATATTAATCCGATTAAAGCAGAAGCTGCGCAAGAGACAAACAATAAGAGAATAAGATGATGAGCTATTAATCCTCCGCCAAGCCATGACCCTATAGTAATCCCTACATACATCGCAGTCTGATTCCACGCCATAATACTCCCCGAAAAAGCAGCATTCCGCTTCGAAATAAAAGATTGATACGCTGAGAAAAATAAATAACCACTGAAAGCCCATAACGTGAGAGATGGAAATAATAATAAAGGATGTGTAACGATCAATCCCACAACAATGAGTAGTACAGCTAAACCGGTCATGCCTATTTTGATAACGCGATCATTACCCAGATGATCTGAAAACCATCCCCCAGAAACACTTCCAATTAGGGCACCCATTCCGTAAAAGGTAAATGCAACACTCGTCATGAGGCTAGATAAACCTGTCACACTTTTAAAAATTTCACCAAGAAATGTATAGACACCATAGACAGCTAAAGCCCAAAACGTAGTAACAAGTACATCACGAATCATACCTTTAAATTTCTCGAAATCTGGTGACCGATGTGATTGCGAATGCATATGCTCTGGTAAAACAAAGCTATTTAAAGCACTTAATGCCAATGTCCCTATTGCTAAAATAATAAATACCGTTCGCCAGTTCGTAATGTTGCCAATTAAATTCCCTAAAGGTGCACCCACCCATATCGCTGTTAGAAAACCCGAAGTCGCTATAGAAAGGTATAAGCCATTTTTATTTTTAGGCGCTAAATCACCTGTAAGTGCAAAAACAGAAGAAGTAATCATGGCTGCAGCCCCACCTGCCCATACACGACTTAAAACGAGCACAAAATACGAGCTTGCGATAAAAGTAAGCCCATTCGCAAAAGAGAATAAAATAAGCCCGATAACAATATTTTTCTTTTTGCCCCATCGATCGGCTAAAACACCAAATAGCGGTGCCATAACCGCATACATAACTGCGAACGAGGTAACAATCCAACTGGCTTGTTGTGCAGATATATTAAATTCACGAATCATATTCGGGAGTAGCGGTGATACCACGAATAAATCTGTACCCACTAAAAAGAGCGTCAACCATGCGATACTTAAGCGTAATTGACTACGAACTTCATTGTACATATTCATACCTTCTTCAATTGTTTTTCTTTCATTACTTTAAGTCTATGACTAAAGCCACACGCCTTCAATATGAAAGCCACTTTACACACCCTATAAACACGCATGAATCTCTCTATTTTTAATTGTATTCTTAGAATGTCACCACGTTATTCTATGTACATACTTCCTTTTCCCCCTACATACTTCTTATCACTTTATTGGACAATCGTATCGAGGGCATGTATCTTTAAAATAAATAAAATATCATCAATATATAAACCACTTTTATGTAAAAATTTCTCTGAAATAAGACAAATCGCACACACTCATTTCTTTCCTGTATGATGACAATAATGGATAAAGGAGACATGTTTATGTATTTATTAGAATTACATCAATTTAATACTAAGCAAGTAGTCGGATTGTTTGAAACTGAAGCGGATGTTAAATCGTGGCTTCATGCAGTAGAGGGTATCAAAGTGGATAAAGAAGTTTTAGATGATGTCACTTTTGAAAATTACTATTTAGACTACAATGACCTTCCTAAATATCAAGAAGTGTATTGGCAGGAAAGTCAATATGTTCTCAGTCGATATACTTTCACATCCGATGGGGGTGACATTGTAGCTGTGTGGAACCCAATAGAAGTCATATCAGATGTCCACGGTCGTGTATCAGGACAAACGAGAGTGGGTGCATATGTTATCGATAATGATGAGGTAGAGTCTTATATTAACGCATTTGAAGAAATGAAAGCTTATCTTATTGATTATTTTGAACAAGCCCATCATGATGTAGGTGTATATGGTCAAGAATCTGAAGATGGCGCTTACCTCGAGGTCGATGGTCAATTTTGTGGTCATTTAGAAGGCTATTTAGTCGATGAATGGCAAAATAAACTATCAAAAACAGCTTTTATCGAGACGCATTTTGAAGATTTAAATAACGCCTCATTTTAATCAAACAAACGAGATTGGAGGCGACCTCTATTGAAATAGAAATTCGCCTCTAAATTTTTGTCTTTTTTGTGTTACCCATAAATAAACAGCTCGCCTATCGTTACTCTTTAACTGTCCACTTTGACTTACATACTTTCATCGAGAAGTGAGACAACCTTTCCTCTTATAGAGATGTCGATTTCACATTGCATCTAATATTTAAGAAGACAATCTATAGGTATCCATCTGATTAACTTTGATACCTTTCCGATGCATGGGTCTCTAATGCTTCAACACCTAAAAGATGATTTACGATTCCCATATAGAAATTCGCCAATTCTGCACCCGTATGTTTTAAATCAGTCGCATCAATACCAATAAAGTCTACATGATCCCAGCCTTGCAAGATAGGCCTCACTTGCCAAATCCCTTTTCTTGTACCAGAATCTTCTGCTGTAATATCTATAAATGCCTGGTTAAATGGGTGCAAAGAAGAAATCACAGGTACAATACCATCATTTTTACGCCATGCGACATTAGCATCATGCCCAATAATTCTACTTGTTAAATCCATAAGTGGAAATTGACCAATACTTGGGTTTTCATTACCTAGCGGACCAGTATGAGAAGCTAGTCCTGTATATGTTGTATACGTGATGTTTGGATTTAGACTGGTCATTTCATTCAACTTTGCCGCTCCTTCAAGGGTTAAATCATAAGCAGCATTATCCGTTGTTGTCCAAATGCGACTATTACTGACACGATTAATATATTCAAGACGTGTTTCACCCGGCTGTTGTTGAAACCCCCACTGCCTCAAACCAAAGTCTACTGTTGAATTTTTATTACCAGCTAACCTGTTTAAGGCATACATAATATTTCTTACGATATCTTTATTACCAATCTTATCAGCAGCTTGTGAACCATTATGTGGTGTTCCCAAAGTCGTAATAGAGGCAATCATATTATCCTGACCCCCAAGAAACAATGATGAAATTTCTCCACCATGTTGCTTATGATAAGCAATTTCTTCTTGGTTCCCATTTCTCAAAAATTGCTCCATTAAACGAATCGTTTGACCTCCCATACTATGACCAATCAAGTGGATTTTTTTACCTGGTTGCCAATCGCGCATAATACCTTCATACGTTCTACCGTAGCGTTCATGACCATATTTTGCTGCATGGGCAGCACCGTAGTCCACACGTCCACCTTTAATATAATAATACAATTCTACTGCGCGATCATAATTACTAGCAAAAGCCCCTACACTCGCTTGATAGATATCATATCCCTTGTTTTTCAGTTCATCCACTACCTTGAACTTATTGCCACCCCAATAATTAGGATATAACGGAAAAGTATTCTGATCGACTAATCCTAGGAATCCATGAACTAAAACAATAGGGTACTTATTAATATGTTGGGCTTGCCGTAGTTTGTGACTATACGTTTTTTGTGTATCAGCCACTGTCGCCAACGTTGAAGTGCGTGCTACTGGCTGACTTTGAGGAACAGCCTTAGCTTTATTTTCATTTTTATCATCAATATGTGTCGCTGGTTGTTTGGCTTTTCCATTATGATGGTTAACATCGTTCGCTTTTGGCGCAACGCTTCCTGCAGTTTGTTGATCTTGATTTTGCGCTGTTATATCTGAATTGGTTTTATCTTTAACTTGCAAGAGCGCGCGTGGTACTTGATTAGAAGATGTTGCATGTTGTGGGTCATTGTTCTTATTAGTGATCGTATTTGTTGCGTTGTCATCATTTCCTGGGTGATTGTCATTAACTTCTGTGTTTTTTTCTGTCTCTTTTGCATCAGGTTTAATATTATTTGCTGGTTCAATCGATGTAAGGGGGATTTCTTTATTAGTTTGTCGATCTGTTAACGATGTTGCATGTGACGCGTCGGCAACCTTGTTGATATGATTTTGATTAGTATTTGTGTGATTTTGTTGTTCAACCAGAGTTAGCTCAGGTGTCGATTGAACTTCTGGCTTAACCGCATTTAATCGCGTTAAGTCTGTTAGTTTAACATTTGCCTGTTGATCTAGTTGTTGATTTGTTGCTGGTTGTAACTTTTCTGCAGGAATTTCTTTTTTTGTTACGCCGTTAACATCATTAGGGGTTGATTGCTCACCTTTTTGAACCACTGCTGCAGGTGCATGATTTCCATTTGTAACTTGTTCAGCTGCTTGTGCCTCATGGGTACTCACAAAGAACGTCGTTGCAGCTAAAACAGAGACGACACCAATAGAATACTTTCTGATAATATAACGCTTATTTCCTTGATTATTTTCCACTTTACCACCTCAAATGTTTTTCATCCCACATTTAAGATTGAATAACTGATAACTATAATATAACATCATTCATCGTATTTTTTGTTTTTTGGTTATAAAATTGC
>NZ_PPQN01000021.1 GCF_002901995.1 Staphylococcus coagulans
ATTGTCCCCGTTATTTTATGTAGTTCATGCATAATTAGAAATTATAGAATATTTCAAATAAAGTAATATATAAAGTGAAAGTAACCTGTTTTATTATGATGCCCTATTAAACGCTTTCGTAATTAAAGATACTTCTCCATGTAATAATGCGGGATACCTGCATCTAAAAACTGATCGCCATATGCTTGATAGCCTAATGATTCATAAAAGGGAATCGCATGTGTTTGGGCACCTAATTTGAAATGATGAAAACCTTGGCGTTGCGCTTCTTGCTCGAGCGCGCGCATTAATGCCTTACCCGTCCCTTGACCTCTTTCAGTTTTCAAAACTGCGACACGTTCAATTTTTGCAATGCCATTCACATCTCGAAAGCGTGCAGTTGCGATAGGTTGATGGTCATCGTTATAGGCAATCATATATTGTGCGGTTGTTTCAAATTCATCAATTTCTTCTTCAAGTGACACCCCTTGTTCTTCTACAAAAACGACCTTTCTGATGTCCAATACATCTTCATATTCATGTTCTGTTTCTACTTTTTTAATCATCGCTGTACCCCTTTCTTATCAATATGATATCGATTTTATCATAAATGATTTTGAATAGACTAAGTATGAAGTAAAATGTATAATCTAAATTTAGACACGTGCAAACAATAGGGGATTCGAATTGTATAACTTCTATCGTGAGCACAATGCTAAAAAACAGGTTGATGTCTTAAACACACATGTCAGACGTCAACCTGTTTTTGTATTTATCGTTATGAAGTCAAAATCGTTATATTATCTGCACATTGTGCGCTGGCAAGAGATTATTAGAACATATTTCGCGTCACTAGGCGCTAAAATTACATTGCATTTTGTCGTACTAGTGCGGTATATTGCCAAAAAATCCGCATTTGAATAATATTCCAATTGTTCATTCCCATTGTATAACCAGAAGGTGTGAAAATGTTAACATCGGTTACTTCTAATGCTGCAGCAACGAGATATTGGATAGGCACACTCAAATTTTGCATCTCTGGTGTTAAACCATTTTCATCATAAACCCATGAAAATGGGAGGGGTGATTCAAAGACATCGATCGCATCAAAAATTTCAGGAAGTGCAACGATATAACACGCGCCATTGATCACCGGGTTATTCTGGCTGTCTGAATAATAAAGTAGGAGTGCTTCATAATTTTCACGATGTGCATGATTCACATAAAATAACTCTTGTCGAAAATGCGCCATGTCTTTACTGTGAATGATTTGTTGCTCTAACATGTTGAATATCCCATTGATTTGCATGATTTTGTCGTGTGTAGGGCGTGGCATGTATAGGCACCTCCTTATTAATAAAATGTATTGTTATTTTGAGATGGGTCTGGAACCCCTTGTGACTGTTGCGGTAAAGCAGGCTGTTGACTTGGTGCTTGTTCAGTAACAGCGGGCTGATTTTGATCATTTGCCGGTGATGCTTGACTATCACCATTTTGTTGTTCTGATGATGTGTTATCTTTTTGTGATTTTTGGTGTCCTTTTAATAGCTGATCATCGATTTCTGTTAATGGTGGAATTTCACCGTAAAAGGACTTCGCACGTTGTAACAGAAAATCGCTTTTATTTTTAAGCGGTCTTAATTCTAAATCTTCCCGTAATAAGTTCGATGTCTTAATTAAATCATCTACGTCAGGATTAATGTAGTAAATGCCGTTAAGCAATTCATTTTCACCTTTAAGTTGTTGAGATTTGATTGTGACATCATTCGCTAAATAGTTTGTTGCAAGTGCACGAATTTCAGAGTAATTTAAGTTATGTTTAGAATTTTTTCCTACAATTTCAATAATATCATCTAATTTGTGTAAAGAGTTTGTCTCTTGCGCTTTGCGGAAGAGAATTTTTAAAACTTCCATTTGTCTTTCGCCACGTTTTAAGTCAGAGTCTTGTTTACGTGTGCGTGTGATTGCGAGTGCTTCGTCGCCGTTTAATTTTTGCTTGCCTTTTTTCAGCTTGATGCGACCTTTATCTTTAGTGTTTGGTTCATTGAGATCGTATGGCACATTATATTCAATACCACCAAGCTCATCAACTGTATCAGCAAAAGCATCCATATTAATACGAACATAATAATCAACAGGGACATTAAGCTCAGTTTCCACCGCATCCATTGAAGATTCTGGTCCACCATATGCATGTGCATGTGTAATCTTGTCAAAGTAACCGACTTTTGGAATGTAGCTCAAAGTATCACGTGGGATACTCAGTAAACGGATTTGATGTTTATCAGGATTTAAAGTGGATAAAATCATTGCATCTGTACGTGAATGTTCCGTACTTTGTCCGTTTTCTCTTCGTGAACTACTGTCATCAATACCTAAAAACAATATTGAAACAGGTTCCTTTGCAGCATTGACTTTACTATCTCTTAATTTAGATTGACGCTCATCAGTATGAGAAAATGAATCGTCAAAAGCATGTTTCGATGAATTAAATAGAATAAACGCAAAAATTGTAGGAACAATTACAAGCATTAAAGCAAGTAAGTACAACAGATATTTGAGACCTTTATTCATAATAAATTGCTCCTAAAAAGATATTTTTAACATATGATTATATATTGTAATGCAATTGATTGTAAGATTTCAATCATTTCAGATGCACCGTTTCGAAATAAATTGTTTTTTCATGTGTAGGACTTCGTGTTGGTGTATAATGGAGTTAATAATGAAAGAAGTGGGACATCATATGATCTTTATTGATGATTGTACCAAAATCGATGCACGCGCTGTTGATGACTGGAGGTTGTGTTGTTTTATACAAAGCTTTCCTCAAGCGTGGTATCTTGTTGCAATTTTGAGATTGCAAAATCGTTTTGATTCTGTCCCACCCCAATGATAAAGAGCAAAATAAGGATGGTGGATTTTTTGAAAGCACAATGGATGTCACATCTTGATGAAAGTTTAGTTAAACCCTTTTATGAAGAACAAACAAAGGAAGAACAAGAAGCGGGCTTTGAAGATGTTTTAACTTTTGGTACCGCTGGAATTCGGAGCACGTTTGGTCTCGGTCCAGGTCGTTTAAACAAGTTTACAATACGTAAAGTGGCATTAGGACTCGCACAATATTTAAAACAAAAAAATGAGCATCCAACAGTTGTGATTCACTTTGATACACGATTTTTATCACATGAATTTTCTCAAGAAATTGCACGTGTATTAGCAACTGAAGGTGTTAGCGTAGTATTAGCAGATACTTATAAATCAACACCGGAGTTGTCATTTGCTGTACGCGAATTAAAAGCAACAGCAGGTGTCATGATTACAGCAAGTCATAATCCAAGTCATTATAATGGTATTAAAATTTATGGTTCAGATGGGGGACAATTATTACCTAAGGCATCTGAAGACTTGAGCCAATATATTAATGCAATTGAATCTCCATTAGAAATTGAAGCACGAGATTCCAATTCGTTGAAAAAAGAAAAATTGATTACGTCTTTGCCTACTGAAGTGACTGAGGCGTATAAGCAAGGTGTTAAAGATTTAGTTGGTACAATTGAAGAAAACAATGCACGTGTTGTATTGACAAGTTTGCATGGGACAAGCTTACCCATAGCCGCAGACATACTCACAGAGCTTGGATTTGATAACTATGTCATTGAGACAACTCAGTCAGAACCAGATGGCAGATTTCCAACTGTTAAAAGTGCTAATCCTGAAGAAGAAGCTGCGTTTGAATTTGGCAAGCGTTTAGCAGAACAAGAAAATGCATCACTTATCATTGCTACAGATCCAGATGCAGACCGATTCGGGTTTGTTGAGCGCTATGAAGACGGCTCAACACGTTATTTTAATGGAAATGAAATTGGCTTGATCTTACTTAAATTACGTTATCAACAGTTGCAAACATCAGGCAACGCGTTCTACATGGTTAAATCAATCGTTACGGGCGCTTTGAGTGAGGTATTAGCATCAGCATTAGATATTAAAGTTGTGAACGTTTTGACAGGATTTAAATATATTTCTGAAGAGTTAGAACTTCGTCAACAGCAAAATGATGACGCGCAGTTGGTGTTAGCGTTTGAAGAGAGCCATGGTTATTTAGCGAAAGATTTATCAAGAGATAAAGATGCAATTCAGTTTATCCCTTTACTCGTTAAATATAAACAGCTATTGTATCAAAATGGTCTCACATTTAAAGCGGTACTCGAAGATATTTATAAAGAAATTGGTCGCTATAAAGATTTAACGCTTTCGCCGTCTTTTGAAGGACCAAAAGGTAGACAAAAAATAGAGGCCATGATGACTCATTTTAGAAATGATACAAGTGAACATATTGTAGGATTAAAAGTAAAAACAAAAGAAGATTATTTAACGCAAAAGACAACACATCTCCCAACAGGTGAAGAGACTGCAATCATGTTGCCACAAGCGGATTTAATTCGTTACACATTTGATGAAGGCTTTATTGCATTAAGACCTTCAGGGACAGAGCCAAAAATAAAAATTTATTTTTCACTTAATGTGCCTGATTTTAAAGCGCTAGTCAACAACTTTAAAGCATTGTATTTAGCTGAGTCATAATATTTTGTTGTTTAACATAATAAAAATGATGAAGGTAACGTAATTTCGCACATTCACCCTAGCATTTATAAGGTTTTCACAAACACTATATTTAATCTTTTATCACTTTGTCTATTAGCAAACGATAAACCTCTGAAGGAATAACGCATTGTTATTTCTTTTGAGGTTTTTTTGTGCTTAAAAAATTGATCTATTTATAAAAATATTAAAGAGATGTAAAGAATGTTAAAAATAATTTTAGCCCAGTCTAAGATCTGTCTCTTATACACATCT
>NZ_PPQN01000022.1 GCF_002901995.1 Staphylococcus coagulans
ATTTTAAATGTTACTTTGAAGTTGATGATACCATTTTTGTTGCTTCAATATTTTAAATAAACTGAATAAACATTTTAAAATGTAATCAAGTATTGAAAAACTAAAATTATTGACACTTTTATTATTATTTTGTAATAAAATTATGCGTTGTGATACGGTTCAATTATTTTTAATCATGTAGTATGATAGAATTATTATTTATAACGTGGGGGTGACCAAAATGAATAACGAATATCCATATAGTGTAGATGAGGTATTGCATAAAGCAAAAACATATTTAGACAATGAACAATATGAATATGTATTAAAAAGTTATCACATTGCTTACCAAGCACACGAAGGACAATTTCGTAAAAACGGTTTACCATATATAATGCACCCTATTCAAGTGGCAGGTATATTAACTGAAATGCATCTCGATGGACCAACGATAGTTGCAGGTTTTTTACATGATGTGATTGAAGATACGCCGTATACTTTTGATGATGTTGAAGAAATGTTCAATGTGGAAATTGCGACAATTGTCGATGGGGTTACGAAATTAAAAAAGGTAAAATACCGTTCGAAAGAAGAGCAACAAGCTGAAAATCATCGTAAATTATTTATTGCAATTGCTAAAGATGTACGTGTCATTTTAGTAAAATTAGCTGACCGATTACATAATATGAGGACTTTGCGCGCGATGCCTCGTGAGAAACAAATTCGAATTTCAAAAGAAACATTGGAAATTTATGCACCGCTTGCCCATCGTTTAGGGATCAATACAATTAAGTGGGAATTAGAGGATATTGCATTAAGATATATTGATAATGTTCAATATTTCAGAATTGTTAATCTCATGAAAAAGAAACGAAGTGAACGTGAAGCTTATATTGAAAATGCAATTCAAAATATACGTAAAGAAATGGATATTATGGAAATTAGTGGTGAAATCAGTGGTCGCCCCAAACATATCTACAGTATTTATCGTAAAATGATGAAGCAAAAGAAACAGTTCGATCAGATTTTTGATTTGCTTGCTGTACGTGTTATCGTTAACTCTATAAAAGACTGTTACGCTGTTTTAGGACTCGTCCACACCCTTTGGAAACCGATGCCAGGTCGTTTTAAAGATTATATTGCAATGCCAAAACAAAATATGTATCAGTCATTGCATACTACTGTCGTTGGTCCGAATGGTGACCCATTAGAAATCCAAATTCGTACTTTTGAAATGCATGAAATTGCAGAGCATGGGGTTGCAGCGCATTGGGCTTATAAAGAAGGAAAACAAGTTGATAAAGATAGTGAAACGTATAATAAAAAGCTAAATTGGCTAAAAGATATTGCAGAAACTGACCATACTTCTTCTGATGCACAAGAATTTATTGAGTCACTTAAATTTGATTTGCAAAGCGATAAAGTTTACGCTTTTACACCGGCGAGTGATGTGATTGAGTTACCGTACGGCGCGGTACCGATTGATTTTGCATATGCAATTCACAGTGAAGTCGGTAATAAAATGATAGGTGCAAAAGTAAACGGTAAAATTGTTCCGATTGACTACGTTTTACAAACCGGTGATATCGTTGAAATTAGAACGAGTAAGCATTCATATGGCCCAAGTCGTGATTGGTTAAAAATCGTACGTTCATCAAGTGCTAAGAGTAAAATTAAAAGTTTCTTTAAAAAACAAGATCGCTCTTCAAATATTGAAAAAGGTAAGTTTATGGTGGAAGCTGAGCTTAAAGAGCAAGGCTTTAAACCTGACGAACTGTTAACTGAACGCAATTTAAAAATTGTAAATGATAAGTATAATTTTGCGAATGAAGATGATTTATATGCCGCAGTTGGCTTTGGTGGTGTAACATCAGCTCAAATCGTCAACAAACTTACTGAAAGAATTCGCATTGAAAACAAGCAAAAAGCGTTGAATCAAGCACAACAAGTGACGAAATCAGCACCTATTAAAGATCATATTACGACAGATTCAGGTGTATATGTTGAAGGTTTAGATAATGTTTTAATAAAGTTATCAAAATGTTGCAATCCGATACCGGGTGATAAAATATTAGGCTATATTACAAAGGGTCACGGTATTAAGGTGCACCGCACGGATTGTCCAAATATTCAAAACGAAAAAGAGCGTTTAATTGATGTGGAATGGGTCAAATCTAAAAATGCAGCTCAGAAATACCAAGTGGATTTAGAAGTCACTGCTTACGACAGAAATGGCTTATTAAATGAGGTTTTACAAGCAGTGAATAGCACCTCTAGTCAATTAATTAAAGTTGCAGGTAAATCTGATATTGATAAAAATGCTGTCATTAATTTGAGTATTATGGTAAAAAATGTACATGAAGTGTATAAAGTTGCTGATAAAATCAAACAACTCGGCGATATCTATACAGTAACACGAGTTTGGAATTAGGAGTGCTTAATTATGAGAATCGTTGTACAACGTGTGCAATCTGCTAGTGTGAAAAACAGCCAAATAGCGCGTTCTATAGATCGAGGATTATGCTTACTCGTAGGCATTGGTGAAAATGATACAAAAGCGGATGCAGATGCACTCGCTAAGAAGATTGCTAATTCTCGCATTTTTGAGGATGAAAATGGCAAATTAAACTTAAATGTCCAACAAATCGAAGGGCATATTTTGTCAATCTCACAATTTACCTTGTATGCTGATGTGCGAAAAGGTAATCGACCAGGATTTAGTAAAGCAATGTCTCCTGACGAAGCCAATGCATTATATTTATATTTTAATGAGCAATTACGCACTTATCATTTAGCTGTTGAAACAGGTCAATTTGGAACAGATATGATTGTAGATATTCAAAATGATGGA
Source organism: Staphylococcus coagulans (assembly GCF_002901995.1). GTDB lineage: Bacteria > Bacillota > Bacilli > Staphylococcales > Staphylococcaceae > Staphylococcus > Staphylococcus coagulans. The sequence continues at coordinate 2,831 of NZ_PPQN01000022.1, forward strand.
CCCGTGACGATAATCTATGAAAGTATTGATGGCAAAATCCTATGAAAAAAGTAGATCAATGGTTAAAGGAAAAAAGAATCAAACCGCATAGATTTTATTTAGCGTTACTCATCTTGGCTGTTTTCATTGCAATCGTTATTTCTTTTATCTTAATTAGAGAGAGTCATACGAGCCAAATTCATGTTGTGGAAGATGCAGAAATTAGAACGGGTCCTAATGCTGCATTTCCAGTGATATATAAAGTTAAAGAAGGCGACAGTTTTGTCAAAATAGGACAAAGTGGCAAGTGGATTGAAGTTCGCTCACCAGATGGCAATGAAAAAGGTTGGATTGCTGGTTGGCATACTAATCTAGACATTAAAGAAGACGAAAACCCTTATGCTCATCCATTAAAGAACAAAGTTATCGTTCTTGATCCAGGGCACGGAGGTGGAGATCAAGGCGCTGCTAGTCAAACGGGTAAGAAAACTTTAGAAAAAAATATGACTCTAAAAACAGGTTTAGAATTAAAAGAACTGCTTGAAAAAGAAGGGGCAAAAGTCAAATTAACGCGCACTAAGGATGAGTACGTTAAATTAAAAGATAGAAATTTGAAAGGCGATGTATTTATCAGTATTCATAATGATGCCCTTGACTCACCTAATGCGAATGGCGCAACTGTTTATTGGTTCCACGAACAGCAACAAGTACTTGCGGAAACCTTAAATGCAAGTATTCAAAAGAAAGCGATATTATCTGATCGTGGTCCAAGGCAAGAAAACTATCAAGTACTACGTCAAACAGAAATGCCTGCTGTTTTACTCGAGCTTGGCTATATTAGTAATCCAACTGACGAAGTGTTGATTAGAGATGTAAATCATAGAAAGATAGTTGAAACTGCCATCGTTGATGGATTAAAAAATTATTTTTTAAGTTAACATCTTGAAACTCAACACAAAAACAGTTATGATAATGAATGAATTTTATATTTATCACCGTTAGTATTCTTGAAGTGACTTTTAGATTCCTGAAGAAATCCAGAGAGTTTATCCTAGGCTGAAAGATAAACCTTCAAGTTAAGTTTTTGAACACAAGAAGAGGTACTTTATGAAAATAAAGTCGTACAGCCAACGTTACTGGCTATAGAGTGAAGTACAATCGTGACAGTTGATTGTGCTTAATTAGGGTGGCAACACGGCTTAAAGTACGTCCCTTGTATGCAAAAGTCATACAAGGGGCTTTTTTTATTCAAAATTTGATGACTGGTGCAATCAATGATAAAGGAGAGATGAAGATGATTCACATTCCGCGTGGAACGCAAGATATATTACCTCAAGATACTTCAAAATGGCAGTATATTGAATCAAAATTAGATGAATTAATGAAACTGTATAATTATCAAGAAATTAGAACACCTATTTTTGAAAGTACAGATTTATTTGCACGTGGCGTTGGTGATTCAACTGACGTTGTGCAAAAAGAAATGTACACATTTAAAGATAAAGGGGATCGTAGTATTACATTACGACCAGAGGGAACAGCTGCTGTAGTAAGAAGTTATATCGAAAACAAAATGCAGGGCAACCCTAATCAACCTGTTAAATTGTATTATAATGGGCCGATGTTTCGTTATGAAAGAAAACAAAAAGGACGCTATCGCCAATTTAACCAATTTGGCGTTGAAGTGATTGGTGCTGAAAATCCAAGTATTGATGCTGAAGTTTTAGCATTAGTCATGCATATTTACCAATCATTTGGTTTGAAAAAACTTAAACTTGTCATTAATAGTGTTGGTGATGCAGAATCACGTAAAGAATATCAAGAAGCACTTCGCGAACATTTTAGACCTGTCATCCATAATTATTGTCAAGATTGCCAAAATCGAATTGAGACCAATCCAATGCGTATTTTAGATTGTAAAGTCGATCGCAATCAACCAGAGATGAAAACAGCACCTTCGATCATTGATTATTTAAATGATTATTCAAAATCGTATTTTGAAGAAGTGAAAGCACACTTGGATCGTTTAGGTATCCCGTATGAAGTGGATCCAACGCTTGTTCGTGGATTAGATTATTATACGCACACAGCGTTTGAATTGATGATGGATAACGAAGCGTATGATGGCGCAATTACTACGCTTTGTGGTGGTGGCCGTTACAATGGCTTGTTAGAGTTATTGGATGGACCTAAAGAAACAGGTATTGGGTTTGCATTAAGTATTGAACGTTTACTATTAGCTTTAGAAGAAGAAGGAATCGAACTTCCAGAAGAGAACCAAATTGACTTATTTATTGCAACTATGGGAGAAAAAGCTGATCGATATGCTGTAACATTACTTAATCGTTTGAGATATGATGGTATTTCAGCTGATAAAGATTATTTGTCACGTAAATTAAAAGGACAAATGAAACAAGCTGACCGTCTTAACGCAACCTATACGATCGTAATAGGGGATCAAGAACTAGAAAATGGCGAAGTTGCAGTGAAACATATGGCAACCGGGGAGTCAAAAACAATGAAATTTGAAGAAATTGAAAGCTATATTAATGGAGGCAGAAAGTAATGAACAAACGAACGACGTACTGTGGTTTAGTCACAGAAGCATATTTAGGACAAGAGATTACATTAAAAGGTTGGGTCCACAACCGTAGAGATTTAGGGGGGCTTATCTTTGTAGATGTTCGCGATAGAGAAGGCTATGTACAAGTCGTATTTAATCCTGATTTCTCTGAAGAAGCATTAAAAGTTGCTGAACGTATTCGCTCAGAATATGTTGTTGAAATAACGGGTACAGTAACGAAAAGAAATCCAGAAACGGTTAACCCTAAACTTAAAACGGGGCAAATAGAAGTACAAGCAAAATCCATTGAAATTATTAATCAATCCGAGACACCGCCATTTTCTATCAATGAAGATAACATCAATGTAGATGAAAATATTCGACTTAAATATCGCTACTTAGATTTACGACGTGAAAAGTTAGCTCAAACATTTAAAATGCGTCATCAAATTACAAAATCAATTCGTACATTTCTAGATGATCAAGGTTTTTATGATGTGGAAACGCCTGTTTTAACAAAGTCTACACCTGAAGGGGCACGTGACTACCTCGTCCCATCCCGTGTACACGAGGGTGAATTTTATGCACTTCCTCAATCACCACAGTTATTTAAACAATTGCTTATGATTAGTGGATTCGATAAATATTATCAAATTGTTAAATGTTTCCGAGATGAAGACTTACGTGCTGACCGTCAGCCTGAATTTACACAAATAGATATTGAAATGAGTTTCGTTGAACAAGAAGATGTCATTCAATTAGGCGAAGCAATGGCTAAAAAAGTTGTATCTGATGTTAAACAGGTTACTTTGACAGATGCATTTCCGCGTATGACTTATGCTGAAGCAATGGAAAGATACGGTACAGATAAGCCAGATACACGATTCGGTATGGAATTGATTGACGTTTCAGAGTTAGGTGAAGTCATGGACTTTAAAGTGTTTAAAGGTGCTGTTGAAAGTGGGGGTCAAGTGAAAGCCATCATCGTTGAAAATGGTGCTAAAGATTACACAAGAAAAGACATCGATGGTTTAACTGAATTTGTCAATATTTATGGCGCTAAAGGATTAGCATGGGTTAAAGTTGTAGAAGATGGCTTGAGTGGACCTATTGCACGATTTTTCGCAGCTGAGCATGTTGAGAAATTACAATCGCTCACAAATGCTAAAGATGGAGACCTTGTGTTATTTGTTGCTGATACAAAAGAGGTCGTTGCACAAAGTTTAGGCGCTTTACGAAATAAGTTAGGAAAGGAAAGAGGTCTGATTGATCCTGAAAAATTGAATTTCTTATGGGTTACTGACTGGCCATTACTTGAATATGATGAAGAAGCACGTCGTTATGTAGCGGCGCACCATCCATTTACTTCACCAAAAGTAGAAGATATCGAATTGTTAGAATCAGCACCTGAAAAAGCGCAAGCGCAAGCTTATGACCTCGTTTTAAATGGTTATGAATTAGGTGGCGGTTCTATACGTATTCATAATGGAGAATTACAACAAAAAATGTTTAAAGCGCTTGGCTTTTCTGATGAAGCTGCGCAAGAGCAATTCGGATTTTTATTAGATGCATTTAAATATGGCGCACCTCCACATGGGGGCATCGCATTAGGATTGGACCGTTTTGTGATGCTATTGACAGGTCGTACAAATTTACGTGATACGATCGCCTTCCCTAAAACTGCATCGGCTACAGATTTATTAACAGATGCGCCGAGTCCTGTTTCTAACCGACAATTAGATGACCTGTCTTTGCGTATTAAAAACATTTAAAATATCATTTCACAGGGTGATAAACTTATTATTTGCTAAATCACTGATTTGTGATATGATGAATTCATAAGATAGTCGTCTGCAATGTTCGTAAGTTCGCTTTTTGTATTTTGACCTAACACTCTTTGATCAGGGAGCCCAATGGGTTTTCTTGCAGCGCACACGCCTCTCAAGGAGGACTTGCAAAACAAGAAACAGGGCACCCACCTGTATATAGCAGGCCAAAATGATCAAGCATTTTCAACTACGGCATGACGGATTCTATCGGTACGCAAGACACTTTGTCTTGCGTATTTTTTATGCTTTCACATATAAATGTATAACTTAGCTATGAAGGAGATTAATATGAAACATCAATTTTCTCGTAATGAACTTGCAATCGGCCAAGAAGGATTAGACAAGTTGAAACAATCGACAGTAGCTGTATTAGGTGTTGGTGGTGTAGGTTCTTTTGCAGCAGAGGCATTGGCACGTACGAACATTGGTCACATTATTTTAATTGATAAAGATGATGTTGATATTACAAATGTGAATCGTCAAATACATGCACTGACAACAACAATTGGAAAAAGTAAAGTTGCTTTGATGGAAGAGCGCATTAAACTGATCAATCCTGACTGTAAAGTCACACCACTACATATGTTCTATACTGAAGAAACGTATGAACAATTATTTAATGACTATGATATTGATTATATTGTTGATGCAAGTGATACGATTATTTATAAAGTTCATCTTATGGAACAATGTCTTAAGAGAGGTATTAAAATTATCTCAAGCATGGGTGCTGCCAATAAAACAGATCCTACACAATTTGAAATTGCTGATATTTCAAAAACACATACAGATCCAATCGCTCGAGTAATAAGAAATAAATTAAAACAAAAAGGCATTAAAAAGGGCATCTCAGTAGTTTTCTCAGGTGAAAGTCCTATCGTGATTCGTGAAGATGTCAAAGCAGTGGTAGGCGATGCTCAAGGCAAAAATAGAAAAGCACAAATGCCACCATCTTCTAATGCATATGTACCAAGTGTCGTCGGTTTAATATGTGCAAGTTATGTTTGTAACGATATACTTAAATCTATTCCATTACAACGTATTAAAGATCGTTAAGTATAGAAATTGCACACTGAAGAAGTTAATTATATCAATTTTTTAAGTGTCATAGATAGTGATTGATGACGAGACGACTGAGGGAATAGGACGAATCGAAGTTTACTGGCTGAGGCTACCTTCTCGGAAATAGAAGCCAGACTATACAAAGTTTTATCATAATAAAGAAGCGCTAAGATGAATTATTAATAGAAAATCATCTTAGCGCTATTTATTTAGGGATTAATGTCCTAGGTGCTTTACAAATATAGTTTATGAATTAATAGTGACTAATAACACGTGAGCATTTTACTTTTGATGAAGTTGATTCTGTTGCTTTTTAATATTGTCATAAATTTGTTTGAAATGGTGTTCTGTTTTAGAAGTGTCTTTTGGCTCGTAGTATTCCCGCTTTGCTAATGAATCAGGCAAGTATTGTTGGGCGACAAAACCATTAGAGAAATCATGAGGATATTGATAACCTATCGCGCGTCCAAGAGATTTCGCGCCTTCATAGTGACCGTCTCTTAAGTAATCAGGAATTTGTCCAACATGACCTTTACGGATATCACTAAGTGCAGCATCAATAGATTTAATAGCAGAATTAGATTTTGGTGATAGGCAAAGTTCGATAACCGCTTGACTCAATGGAATTCTTGCTTCGGGAAAGCCAAGTCGTTCAGCCGCTTCGATAGCTGCGAGTGTGCGTTGTCCTGCACCAGGAGATGCTAAACCTATATCTTCATAACTAATCACTAGTAAACGTCTAGCAATCGTTGGTAAATCTCCAGCTTGAATTAAACGTGCTAAATAATGTAATGCCGCATTGACATCACTTCCGCGTATTGACTTTTGAAAGGCACTCATCACGTCATAATGCATATCACCATCCTTATCACTCAGAAAAGCCCCACGTTGGAGACAATCTTCAGCATCTTGAATTGTGATATGTGGAGGTTTCTCACTAGAACTTAGTACGGCAAGCTCTAAAGCATTTAAAGCGCTGCGTACATCACCTTGGCTCTGAGTAGCAAAATATTCAAAAGCATCGTTATCCACCTTAGGCTTATAGCTAAGTAATCCTCTCTCCTCATCTTCTAGCGCATGTGTCAACGCTACTTTGATATCGTCTTTATCAAGAGGATATAATTCAAAAATTTGTGCACGTGAGCGAATCGCAGGATTAATTGCGTGGTAGGGATTAGAAGTTGTTGCGCCTATTAATACAATTTTCCCATTTTCTAAGTGCGGTAATAAAAAATCTTGCTTCGCTTTATCCAATCTATGGATTTCATCCAATAACAAAATGACTTGTCCGGACATTTTTGCTTCTTCAACGATCATTTGCATATCTTTTTTAGTATTAGTCACAGCATTCAGTTGTCTAAATTTAAATGCGGTACTTCCCGCAATAGCTTGAGCAATACTCGTTTTTCCTATGCCAGGAGGACCATAAAAAATCATAGAAGACAGTCTTTTTGCATTCACCATGCGTCGAATAATCCCTTTTTCGCCAACGAGATGCTTTTGTCCTATCACTTCATCTATATTTCTAGGTCTCATTCTCGAAGCTAACGGTTCGGTTAACATCTTTATCCCTCCGTTAAGATTTGTTTTGTACTCTGATTGCATTGGTATTATAATAATATAAATAATGATAAAATCAAACTAAATCGGATTATATAAGGTGAGGTAAAAATATGAAAATATCGACTAAAGGAAGATATGGTTTAACATTAATGATTGCCTTAGCAAAACGTCAAGGGACTGGGTGTGTGTCGCTTAAAACAATTGCTGAAGAAAATCATTTGAGTGATTTATATTTAGAACAACTTGTAGGCCCTTTGCGTAATGCAGGCTTAATTAGAAGCGTTAGAGGTGCAAAAGGGGGCTACGAGTTAAAAATGCCCGCAAATGAAATTACAGCGGGGGATATCATTCGTTTATTAGAAGGGCCACTGACTATTGTTGAACGAATGGAATCAGAACCACCTGCCCAGCAACAACTGTGGTTACGAATGAGAAATGCTGTTAAAGAGGTCCTTGATCAAACAACGTTACAATCTTTAGCAGATGATAAAGATAGAGACGAACTCGAAGGCTATATGTTCTATATTTAAAATACGATTTAATCGACGTTATTCTAAGGAGGCTACAAATTATGGAACAGTTTCAATTAAGAGACGGTAATTATATTGATCAATTGGGCTTTGGGACATATAAATTGAATGGCACTCAAGGTGCACATGCGATAACTGAAGCACTCAAGTTAGGATATCGTGTATTAGACACAGCATATAACTATGAAAATGAGGGTGCCGTTGGTAAAGCAATACAAAATAGTCAAGTAGGTAGAGATCAAATTTATGTGACTTCGAAATTACCAGGCCGTTATCAAAAAGAGGCAGATGTTTATGAAACCATTCAAGAGTCACTTTATCGCCTTCATTTAGATTACATTGATTTGTATTTAATTCATTGGCCAAATCCAAAGCAAGGCTTATTCGTTGAGGCTTGGAATGCAATGATTGCAGCACAAAAAGCAGGTTTAATACGTCAAATTGGTGTGTGTAATTTCTTGCCGGAGCATATAGAACAGCTTGAAAAAGAAACAGGTGTAATGCCTGTCGTCAACCAAATTGAGTTACATCCTTACTTTAACCAAAAAGAGATGATTCAATTTCATCAGCAAAAAGGGATTTTGACTCAAGCTTGGAGTCCTTTAGGCCGGGATAACGGCGTTATGGAAGAAACGATTTTACGACAACTAGCCGAAAAATATGATAAAACACCAGCGCAAATTATTTTAAAATGGCATATTCAAAATGGTGTAATGCCAATACCAAAAGCGACATCATCTCAACGTCAGAAAGAAAACTTAAATGTGTTTAATTTCTATATTACAGATGAAGACATCCAATTAATTAATCAATTAACTAAAAAAGATGGAAGACGAAAAGGACAACATCCAGCTGTTTACGAAGAATTTTAATGACGATGTTTAAATTCCATGATTTGTGGAATAAATAGAGTAGTTATTAATAAAGGAGGCCTTTAAATGTCAAATAGTGAAAATAAATTTGAACAAGCAAAAGGTAACGTTAAAGAAACAGTAGGAAATGTAACAGATAATAAGTCACTTGAAAATGAAGGTAAAGGTGACAAAGCTTCAGGTAAAGCTAAAGAAGCCATTGATAACGTTAAAGAAAAAGCTAAAGACGCTTTAAACAAGTTTACTGGCGACGATAAATAAGAATCTAATTAAACATTTTCATATAAATAAGCTTCCAAGGGAAACCTCGGAAGCTTATTTTTTGTGAAATATTAGATAGACGTTTCTATTCAATATCTACAAAAATGATACAAATTGCAGTTGAATCTTATTGTTGATTTCTTTCATCCATTACTTCTTTAAAATACTGATATGAACGGTGTTGTAGTTTTGTATCATAAATATAACTAACTGCCATAATCTCATCAATTTCTCCATACTGTTCAATAAAGGCATCTAATTGCTGATTAACTGAAGCTTTATCTCCAATAATGGAATCTTGTAAACGTGCTTTTGCAAGAGCGACTTCACGAGGTGATAAAACATCACCCAAATCGTCTATTGGTGGTTGCATTTTACGCATACGTCCATTTAAAATGCTTGCAAAAACTTGCGCTTGTGTTGTAGCTAAATATTGTGATTCTTCAAAAGTATCGGCAACTATAACATTTAAAGCAACAATAATGTAAGGTTCTTTTAAATAGGCTGAAGGTTGGAAGAGTTCTTTGTATATTGCAAGAGCTTCTTTCATTTGTTGTGGTGCAAAATGCCCAGCGAAAACATAAGGTAACCCTTCTCGAGCAGCTACATGTGCTGAATCGGTAGATGATCCTAAAATATACAGCGGCACATTTTTATTAACAGCGGGAATCGCTTTAACGTATCCTTGATTGGAATCGGGTCCAAAATATTTCAATAATTGTTGAACTTCTTCAGGAAATTTATACACACCATCATGTTGATCCCTTCTTAAGGCGCTAGCTGTTGCCATATCCGTTCCTGGTGCTCGTCCTAAACCAAGATCGACACGGTCTCCATATATCGTTTTTAGTGTTCCAAATTGTTCGGCAACAATTAATGGTGCATGATTAGGCAACATAATACCACCTGAACCGATTCTCATGTGCGTTGTTTGGCTTAATGCATGCTGAATAAGTATCGCGGTTGCTGAACTGACTAAATTTGGAGCATTGTGATGTTCTGCAATCCACAAACGTTCATATTCTTGTTGCTCAAGATGCTTAGCAAGATCGACCATTTGCTCAATTGCATCTATATCAGAACTGCCTTCACGTATAGGAACAAGATTTAAGGCAGAGTATTTCATTTGTTTTGTCATATCTAAAACACTCCTTTTCAGAATAGAGTATAACATTTTCTAAATAGTGAACTCATGAAAACTGCTTAATGCTATCGTTGAACTCTCTTGTTTTAAAGATTACAATGAAGATAAAACAACGTGAAATCAGTAAAACGACGTACTAGAATTTTTATACCGCAAATGCTAAAATAGGAACATTGATTATGAGAAAGGATTGACGTGATTATGGGCGTATATGCAGATTATGCTGCAACAACACCTGTTAAACCAGAAGTTGTTGATAAAATGATGACCGTCTACCAAACGCATTTTGGTAACCCTTCATCTATTCATTCACAAGGACGTGATGCGAGAAGCTTGCTTGATGCATCTCGACGTACGGTAGCAAACTATTTAAATGCACAACCCAATGAAGTTGTATTTACGAGTGGTGCAACTGAATCCAATAACACAATCATCAAAGGCATCGCATACGCAAATCAATATAAGGGTAAACATCTGATTACAACAAAAATCGAGCATCATTCTGTGTTGAACGTTTTTGAGTACTTAGAACAACAAGGATTCGAAGTTACTTATTTAGATGTAACGCCTGAGGGCCTAGTTGATATCGAGCAATTGCGTAAAAGTTTGCGAGAGGACACGACGCTTGTGTCGATTATGTTTGTTAATAATGAAGTTGGCACAGTTCAACACGTATATGATATTCAGCAAGTGCTGGCACCTTATCAAGCGTATTTTCATATGGATGCTGTACAAGCTGTAGGACATTTGCCGATTGATGTAGAAGATTTAAAGGTAGACGCGCTCAGTATGACTGCACATAAATTTGGGGGACCCAAAGGCGTCGGTGTACTTTATATTAAAAATGGGACACGTGTTACTTTTTCTCAATTAGGCGGAGAACAAGAAACAAAAAGGAGAGCTGGAACTGAAAACTTAGCACAAATCGTTGGGTTAGCAGAAGCGCTCAAAATTGCGGAATCATCACGTGATGATAACAATGTACATCTAGCACAATTACGTGAGCATTTACTTGTTGCGCTTCAAGATCGTGCTATCCCTTTTGAATACAATGGCTCTATGATTGACAGTACAAATCATATTATTAACTTATACTTTCCGTTTATAGATGTAGAAACGTTACTTACTTTGCTAGATCTTGCTGGCATTTATGTATCATCTGGTTCGGCATGTACCGCAGGATCCACTATACCCTCACATGTGCTGTTAGCAATGTTTGGGGAAAATAGTCCAAGAGTGAATCAATCCGTTCGCATTAGTATCAACGAACAATTGACTGCTAGAGATATGCAATTGATTGCAACTGAAATTCAAAAAATCTATTTAAAATTTAAGGAGGAAAATACGTGACAAATCAAAATACACGTGTAGTAGTGGGGATGTCAGGCGGCGTAGATAGTTCTGTGACAGCCCATTTACTCAAAGAGCAAGGTTACGATGTAATCGGTATTTTTATGAAAAACTGGGATGATACTGATGAGAATGGCGTATGTACTGCCACTGAAGATTATAATGATGTGATTGCTGTATGTAACCAAATCGGTATTCCTTATTATGCTGTCAACTTTGAAAAAGAATATTGGGACAAGGTGTTCACTTATTTCTTAGATGAATATAAAAAAGGACGCACACCTAATCCTGATGTCATGTGTAATAAAGAAATCAAATTCAAAGCATTTTTAGAGCATGCATTAAAGCTTGGCGCTGATTATGTGGCAACAGGACACTATGCGCGCGTAAGAAGAAATGATGACGGTTCAGTAGAAATGCTTAGAGGTGTAGATAATAATAAAGACCAAACTTATTTCTTAAATCAATTAACAAATCAACAATTAGAGAAAGTTATGTTTCCAATTGGTGATATAGATAAGAAAAAAGTACGAGAAATTGCTTTAGAACAAGATTTGGCAACGGCTAAGAAAAAAGATTCTACTGGCATTTGCTTCATTGGTGAACGTAATTTTAAAACATTTTTATCTCAATATTTACCGGCACAACCTGGTGAAATGCAAACTTTAACAGGTGCGAAAAAAGGTCAACACACGGGTTTAATGTACTATACAATTGGTCAAAGACACGGACTTGGTATTGGCGGAGACGGAGAGCCTTGGTTTGTAGTAGGTAAAAACTTAGAACAAAATATTTTATATGTTGAACAAGGATTCCACCATGATGCTTTATATAGCGATTATTTAATTGCTTCAGATGTATCCTTTGTAAATCAAGTTGATCTGTCAGTTCCACTTAAATGTACAGCAAAATTTAGATACCGACAACAAGACATTGGCGTGACCGTTACAGCGCACTCAGAAGATGCTATCAAAGTCACATTTGACACTCCTGTTCGTGCCATCACACCTGGCCAAGCCGTTGTTCTCTATGATGGGGAAGTTTGCTTAGGTGGTGCAACGATTGACGATGTATACAAAAATGAAAGACAGCTTGATTACGTTGTATAAGAAAAGGTGAAATTATGGATCAAGAAAAAATTCATCAATTAATAAAAGAAGGCAAATATGAAGACGCGTTACAAGCGAGCTTTGATAATATTGAAGCGCATCCAGAAGAAGTAGAAAACTATATCAATTCAGGGATACTACTTGCTGAAGCGGGTGAAGTCGAAAAAGCAGAACGGTTTTTCCAGAAGGCCATTACGATTAATCCGAATCATGGTGTGATTTACTACAATCTAGCTAATGTGTATTTTAATGAAGCGCGATATCAAGAAGCCATTAAATTATATCAACAAGCCATGTCGAATGAATTAAATAATAAAGACACCAATTATATGCTTGGTCGTTCTTTTATTGAATTAGATGCGAAAAAACAAGCATTACCATATTTAATGCGTGCTGCTGAATTAGATACTGAATTTGAAGATATAGAGGTACAATTTCAATTTGCATTATTAATGTGTGACTTAGAAATGTTTGAGCAAGCTGTGCCAGTTCTGAATCAAATTTTAGAAAAAGACAATCGTCATGCAGATGCGCAATATAATCTTACGTTAGCATTATTTATGCTAAATGGTAATGTTGAAGCGGCAATTCAAGGTTTTGAACGTGCAATCACAATGGATGAAAATCATTTGTTAAGTCATCATGCAATTAAAACGTTTCGTTCTATACAAGATAAGGAGGACTAATGATGGATAATCCAACACTGTTTGATCAAACCTATGTAAAAGGAACAGTTGAAATGATATTGTTCCAAAATAACGAAAACTACTATACAGTGCTGAAAGTCGATGTACAAGAATCAAATGGCGACTTCGATGACATGGTCACAGTCGTTGGATATTTTCCTAATATGGTCGAAGATGAAACGTATCTGTTTAAAGGAAGCGTTGTCCAACATCCAAAGTATGGTAAACAGTTAAAAGCCGAAACTTTCCAGAAAGAAATTCCCCAAACTAAAGATGCAGTAATTGCATATTTATCAAGCGACTTATTCAAAGGTATTGGTAAAAAAACAGCAGAACTGATTGTCGAAACAATTGGAGAAAATGCGATTAATGAAATATTGAAAGATAATCAAGTCATTGAAAAGGTGCCAAAACTTTCTAAAAAGAAGCAAGAACAAATTGTGCAGCAAATTATCTCCAATCAAGAAAGTGAACAAGTGATGATACGCCTCAATGAATTAGGATTTGGTTCAAAATTAGCGATGGATATTTATAAATTTTATCAACATGAAACGCTCAATGTATTAGATCAAAATCCCTATCAATTGGTTTACGATATTAAGGGGGTTGGTTTTCAAAAAGCGGACCAACTTGCACAACAGTTAGGTATTCATCCGAATCATCCTGATCGTCTAAAAGCAGGACTATTATTCTTGGTTGAAGAAACTTGTATTAAACAAGGCCATACGTACTTACCACAAGAGGCACTTATCAATGAGACCATACAACTTCTTTCTAAAAATGAGGGTGAAGACGTTCGTTATGAAGCCATTGAAGACATCATGGCGCAATTGACCGAAGAAAAAAAGTTAATAGAAGTTGATCACATGATTGCCATACCAAGTCTGTATTATTCTGAAATTAAAAGTACACAAAATTTATTCAGAGTTTATAGTCATAATGAAGCACTGACGCAATTTGAACGTTCGGATATTCAACTGCATATTGGTGAAATAGAAGAGATGAATGAAGTCCATTACGCTGCCTCTCAAAAAGAAGCGTTAGAATGCGCAATCAATCATAAAGTTATGTTATTAACAGGCGGTCCAGGAACAGGGAAAACAACGGTTATTAAAGGTATTGTTCAACTTTATTCAGAGATTCATGGTGTGTCCCTTGATTATGATGATTACCATAATAACGACTATCCTATTGTTTTAGCAGCGCCAACAGGTCGTGCGTCGAAACGATTACATGAATCAACGGGCTTAGAAGCCATGACGATACATCGTTTAATAGGATGGAATCAAGAAACGAAGCCTGATGATATTTTGGATAATGAAATTAATGCCAAACTGATTATTATAGATGAGATGTCTATGGTGGATACTTGGTTATTCCATCAATTTATGGCTGCCGTGCCGTTAGACGCACAAATCATTTTTGTTGGTGATGAAGACCAGTTACCATCCGTTGGTCCGGGGCAAATTTTTAAAGACCTCATAGATTCAAATGTGCTACCTAGAATTAACTTAACTGAAGTATACCGACAACAAGAGGGATCGAGTATTATAGAACTTGCCCACAAAATGAAACTAGGTGAGCCTGTTGATATTACACAGCGTTTCCATGACCGTTCTTTTATACCCTGTAGCACCGAACAGATACCTGATGTCGTTGAAAAGGTTGTAAATAATGCAGTCCAAAAAGGATATACGATGGCTGACATTCAAGTTTTAGCACCTATGTATAGAGGAAATGCTGGTATTAAAAGATTAAATCAAATATTACAATCTATTCTTAATCCAGTTCAAGATAAGTCTAAACGAGAAATTGAATTTGGTGATGTGATTTATCGTAAAGGCGATAAAGTATTACAACTTATCAATAGACCGAATGACAATATTTTTAATGGTGATATTGGTATTATTGTCGGCATATTTTGGGCGAAAGAAAACGCCCTTAACAAAGATGTCGTTGTAGTAGATTATGATGGTAATGAAATCACATATATGAAATCTGATTTAACGGAACTCACACATGCTTATTGTACCTCTATTCATAAAGCGCAAGGTTCAGAATTTCCAATTGTGCTTATGCCGATTGTCAAGCAGTATTATCGAATGCTTCAAAAGCCGATTCTTTATACGGGGCTGACACGCGCTAAACAATCTCTTGTGTTTTTAGGCGATTCAGAAGCCTTCAATATGGGGCTAGCTACAGAGGGTAAGGCACGTTTAACACAATTATATTCGTTTTTAACACAATATTTTAACAACGAAACCGATGAAAATAATCAAGGCGATCAAGATGACTTACCAATAGAATTGACCGAAGCAACCATGTTTAAAATCAATCCTATGATTAATATGGGCGAAGTCACACCATACGATTTTCTTGAAATTGACAAAGCTTAATTCTTTTTTATATAATCATATTAAGTTCACATGCATAGCCGAGTAGGTGTTAATTGATTTTTAAAGAGACGTACTGTTGCTGGAAAAGTACGAGTCGTTACATCGAACGCTACTATGTATCATTAATAATAAAAACAAAGAGTGATAGTATGGATTCATACTGTAACTAGGGTGGTACCGCGAACATTCGTCCCTTTCTGCGACGAATGTTTTTTTGTATTTATGAAATGAGGAGTTGTAAAGATGAAAAACTTAAAAGCTAGTGATATTAGACAAATGTATATTGATTTCTTTGTGGAAAAAGGGCATATGGTTGAACCATCAGCTCCCCTTGTACCCATTGATGATGATTCTCTGTTATGGATTAATTCAGGGGTAGCCACTTTGAAAAAATATTTTGATGGCCGTGAAATACCCAAAAAGCCACGTATCGTTAATGCACAAAAATCTATTCGTACAAACGATATCGAAAATGTAGGTTTTACAGCCCGTCACCATACATTTTTTGAAATGCTTGGAAACTTTTCAATTGGGGATTATTTTAAAAAAGAAGCGATTGCGTTTGCTTGGGAGTTTTTAACGAGTCCGAAATGGATGGCAATGGAACCTGAAAAACTTTATGTGACAATTCATCCTGAAGATACGGAAGCATATGATTTTTGGTCTAATCTTATAGGTTTATCGGAAGATCGCATTATCCGAATTGAAGGGAATTTCTGGGATATTGGGGAAGGGCCATCTGGACCTAATACTGAAATATTTTATGACCGTGGAGAGGCATATGGACAAGATGATCCAGCTGAAGAAATGTACCCTGGTGGAGAAAACGAACGTTATTTAGAAGTATGGAATTTAGTGTTCAGTGAGTATAATCACAATAAAGACCATACTTATACACCACTACCAAGTAAAAATATTGATACCGGCATGGGATTAGAGCGTATGGCATCGATTTCCCAAAATGTACGTACAAACTATGAAACAGACTTATTTATTCCAATCATTGCAGAAGTTGAAGCTGTTTCAGGAAAAAAATATCTTGTCAATGCGCAACACGATGTTGCATTTAAAGTGATTGCAGACCATATACGTACGATTGCTTTCGCTATTTCTGATGGTGCACTTCCAGCGAATGAAGGACGCGGTTATGTATTGCGCCGTTTATTACGTCGTGCTGTTCGCTTTAGTCAGTCATTAGACATCAATAAACCTTTTATGTATCAACTTGTCGACATTGTGGCAGAAATTATGGAACCTTATTATCCAAATGTTAAAGAAAAGGCAGATTTTATTGCGCGTGTCATTAAATCTGAAGAAGAGCGTTTTCATGAAACACTCGAAGAAGGTCTTTCTATACTTAATCAGTTCATTGAGACTGCGAAAGCATCAGATCGTATCATCAATGGTGAAGATGCTTTCAAATTATATGATACGTACGGTTTCCCAATCGAATTAACAGAGGAAATTGCCGTAAACGAAGGCTTGCAAATTGATATGGATGCATTTGAATCTCATATGGATGCACAACGTGAACGTGCAAGAAAAGCGAGACAAAATAATCAATCAATGCAAGTTCAAAGTGAAGTCTTAAAAGCAATTAAAACGCCAAGTCAATTTTTAGGATATGAAACATTTGAAACAGACGCGGTGATTACCGATATCATTTTAGATGGTGCACGTGTAAGTTCTGCAGATACCGGTGAAACAGTACATTTCATTCTCAATCAAACACCGTTTTATGCTGTAAGTGGTGGACAAGTTGCTGATAAAGGTGTAATTACAAATGACCATTTCGAAATCGCTGTTACAGACGTGATTAAAGCACCAAATGGGCAGCACTTACACACAGGTATTGTTCAATTTGGTGAAGTACAAGAAGCAGCAAATGTTACAGCTAAAGTGAACAGCCAAGCGAGAAATGCGATTATGAAAAACCATAGTGCAACGCATTTACTACATGCTGCATTAAAAACTGTGTTAGGCGAACATGTCAATCAAGCAGGTTCGCTCGTGGACAGTGAGCGACTTCGCTTCGATTTTTCACATATTGCACCTATGACACAAGAAGAAATCGAACGTGTGGAACAACTCGTTAATGAGGAAATTTGGAATAGCATTAATGTAGATATTCAAGAGATGAATATTGAAGATGCAAAAGCTAGAGGCGCTATGGCACTATTTGGAGAAAAATACGGTGATGTTGTTCGTGTCGTTGATATGAGCCCATTTTCAATTGAACTTTGCGGTGGAACACATGTGAATAACACTTCTGAAATTGGACTCTTTAAAATTACAAGTGAGTCCGGAACAGGCGCTGGTGTCAGACGTATTGAAGCTGTTACAGGACAAAAAGCATTCTTGTATTTAGAACAATATCTCGCACGCTTTAATGAAATCAAAGCTTTAGTCAAAGCAAAATCAGATGAACAAGTTTCAGAAAAAATTGAGCAATTGCAACATAATGAAAAAGATTTACAACGTACGATTGAAGAAAAAAATAAAGCACTCAACCAACTCAAAATGGGCGATATTAAGAGCCAAGTTGAGCAAATCAATGAATTCCCTGTACTGATTACAGAAGTTGAAGTTGATAATGCAAAAGCAATTCGAACAACAATGGATGATTTTAAATCCAAACTCCAAGATACGATTATCATTTTAGCAAGTGATGTTGGAGGCAAAGTTTCATTGATTGCAACAGTGCCAAAACAGTATACAAATCGCGTTAAAGCTGGCGACTTGATTAAACATCTTGCACCTGAAGTGGGTGGTAAAGGTGGCGGTCGTCCGGACATGGCCCAAGGCGGTGGCACACAACCTGAAAAGATAACAGAAGCATTACAATTTATTAAAAACTATATTAAATCCTTATAATGCAATTAGGTTTCATGTAAAATGGAAGTGTAATCTATTATGGTTTAAGGAGTGTTAAAACTATGGCAAATTTTGATAAAACAATGAAATTCAACTATGAAGATATTCCAAAAGAAAACGTCGAAACGGTTTTAAACAATGTCTATCATACCCTAGAAGAACGTGGTTACAACGCTGTCAATCAAATCGTAGGATACTTATTATCTGGAGATCCTGCATATATACCACGTCATAATGAAGCGAGAAATCAAATTAGACACATCGATCGTGATGATATTATGGAAGAGCTCGTCTCTTATTATTTACAAAACCATAATAAGAAAGACCATGCTTAAACATAAAATTATTGGGTTAGATGTAGGCAGTCGTACTGTCGGCATCGCAATTAGTGATCTAATGGGATGGACAGCACAAGGTTTAGATACACTCCAAATTAACGAAGAAGAAAATCAGCTCGGAATTGAAACCTTAATTGACATTATTAAAAAAGAAAATGTGGGTACTGTAGTCATTGGTTTACCAAAAAATATGAACAATACAATCGGATTTCGAGGAGAAGCATCATTAAAATATAAAGAAGCTTTAGCTGAACAAATGCCAGAGTTAGAAATTGTGATGTGGGATGAGCGATTAAGCACGATGGCAGCTGAACGCTCACTCCTTGAAGCTGATGTATCAAGACAAAAACGTAAAAAAGTTATTGATAAAATGGCGGCTGTATTCATTTTACAAGGCTATTTAGACAGAATTAATTAAGGAGAGCTAAAATATGACAAACGAAAACCATAATCAAGAAATAGAAATTAAAAATGATGAAACATTATTAACACTCTATGATGAAGAAGGTAATGAAGTTCTATATCGTAAAATGTTAGAATTTTACCACCCTGGATTTGAAAAAGAATACGTGATTCTAGCTGAAGAAGGCGCACAAGCGGATGATGATGACTTAATCGAGCTTGTACCGATGATTAATGAGCCTGATGATTCTGGTGAAGGTGGACGTTTCTTACCTGTAGAAACAGATGAAGAGTGGGACATGATTGAAGAAATTGTCAACACAAATATGGAAGATCCTGAAGTTTAGTCTCCAATATAAGCGAAGACGAGCTCAATTTTGATATATGAAAAATAAATGCAAAACCCTTTAATTAATCAGATTAAGGGTTTTGCCCTTTTTTGTTATTGGAGTCGAATCAAGCACAGAACGTACATGAATAAAATATGAAATAAGAGCCACAGGCAAGGATTTTGCTGTTTACCTACAATTCAATTCTGTGATAAAATATGTAGAAGTGATTTTGATGTATTGAGCTGTCTGGCTTTATTATTTGTATGCGTTTTTCATATTATTTGTTAATCAAAGCTAGATTAATATGTGAAAGAAACACACCAATAGCTCAATTATACTAAAGCATTAAATGTAGTTACTATACATTTATATATGACACCTGTGTTCAAAAAATCAGTCCAGTTAGACTGGTTTATTTTTTGATAAATTTTAGATTAATGTTAAAAGGAAGTTAACATAAATGGAAGATTACAACCAAAACTATCTTTTAAGTTTGCAATATTATGACAGTCCAATAGACGCATTACGTAGCATTGCTGAAAAGAACAAAGTACCTATTATCGATCAATTATCATTAGATTTGATTAAACAATTGATTCGAATTCACAATTCTAAACAAATATTAGAAATAGGGAGTGCTATTGGCTATAGTGCTATGCAATTTGCTTCTGTTAATTCAGATATTCAAGTTACAACAATTGAGCGTAACGAAGCCATGATACAAGAAGCAAAAGCAAACATTGAAAATTTAGGGTACCAGTCTCAAATTCAATTGATTGAAGCAGATGCCGCAGACGCATTGGAACTTGTAAATGATCGAATCTATGACATGATTTTTATAGATGCAGCGAAAGCGCAATCGCAACGATTTTTTGAGCTTTATAGTCCACTGCTTCGTGAAAAAGGTGTTATTATAACAGATAATGTTTTATATCATGGTTTTGTTGCCAATATTGATGTAGTAAAGAGTCGAAATGTTAAACAAATGGTTAAAAAAGTACAAAAATATAATGCATGGTTGAGTCAAAGAGAAGACTACTCAACCAACTTTGTTCACATGGATGATGGTTTAGCCATTTCAATAAAGGAGAGTAAAAATGACTGAATTATTAGTGACGCCGAAATCAATCGAACATATAAAGACACTTATTGAAAAAGGGGCAGACGCATTCGTAATTGGAGAAGAAAAATTTGGCTTGCGTCTTGCCGGTGAATTTAATCGTGATGCGATGCGTGAAGCAGTCAATCTCATTCATGCGGCAGGGAAAAAAGCATATGCAGCTGTGAATGGCATTTTCCATAATTATCATATTCCTGCACTTGAAGATTATATTGAATTTTTGCATGAAATTAGAGTTGATCGTATTATTTTCGGTGATCCTGCTGTCGTGATGATTGTCAAACAGCAAGCCGAACCAATCCCTTTGAACTGGAATGCAGAAACATTGGTTACGAACCATTTTCAATGTAACTATTGGGGGAAAAGAGGCGCTAAAAGAGCCGTATTAGCTAGAGAATTGAGTCTTGAAGAAATTATCAATATTAAGGAAAATAGTGATGTTGAAATAGAAGTGCAGGTTCACGGGATGACATGTATGTTCCAATCTAAGCGTATGCTTTTAGGTAATTATTACACATTCCAAGAGAGACAAATGAAAATAGAGCGCCAAAATATCGCAGATGATGTGCAACTTCTACTTTACGATGAAGAGCGTGAGAATAAGTACCCTGTTTTTGAGGATTACAATGGTACACATATTATGTCACCGAACGATATTTGTTTAATCGAAGAATTAGAACCACTTTTTGAAGCAGGCATTGATAGTTTTAAAATTGATGGTGTGTTGCATGATGAAGCCTATATCAATACTGTGACGCAACAATATCGAGAAGCTATTGATTTATACAACGAAGATCCAGAAGCGTATGATGATGAAAAATTTATGCTTGTAGAGCCAATTGAGGAAATTCAGCCTGAGCACCGACCATTTGATGAAGGTTTTTATTACAAGCAAACAGTCTACTAATTTATGGGAGAGATTAAAGATGAAGGTACTTGAAGAAGTTAAATCAGGTTCAAAACCTAAATTAAAAAAACCTGAATTACTTGCTCCAGCTGGTAATCTAGAAAAATTAAAAATTGCAATTCACTATGGTGCAGATGCTGTTTTTATAGGTGGCCAAGAATATGGTTTGCGTTCAAATGCTGATAATTTTACGATCGATGAAATTCGTGAAGGTGTTGAATTTGCAAATCAATACGGGGCAAAAGTTTATATTACAACTAATATTATTGCTCATGACGAAAATATAGAAGGTCTTGAAGAATATTTACAACAACTTGAATCAACAGGTGCAACAGGTATCATTGTAGCTGATCCACTCATTATAGAAACATGTAAAAGTGTGGCACCAAAACTAGAAATCCATCTTTCAACACAACAATCATTAAGTAATTATAAAGCTGTTGAATACTGGAAAGAAGAGGGCTTAGATCGTGTCGTATTAGCCCGTGAGACAGGTGCAATGGAAATGAAAGAGATTAAGGATAAAGTTGATATTGAAATCGAAGCCTTTATTCATGGTGCTATGTGTATCGCTTATTCAGGTCGATGTACATTAAGCAATCACATGACTGCACGTGATTCCAATCGCGGTGGATGTTGTCAAAGTTGTCGTTGGGATTACGATTTGTTGACTGTCGATCAAGACGGTGAATTAGATGTTTATTATGATGAAAAAGGACAAGCAACACCTTTTGCAATGAGTCCAAGAGATTTAAAATTGATTGAATCGATTCCCAATATGATGGACTTAGGTATTGATTCATTAAAAATTGAAGGTAGAATGAAGTCGATTCATTATATAGCGACTGTTGTTTCTGTATATAGAAAAGTTATTGATGCTTACGCGGAAGATCCAGAGAATTTCAAAATAAAACCGGAATGGCTTTTTGAACTAGATAAGTGTGCTAACCGTGATACTGCACCAGCATTCTTTAAAGGAACACCGGGTTATGAAGAGCAAATGTTCGGTAATGAATCTTCTAAAAAAGCACCTTTTGATTTCGTTGGGCTAGTTCTTGATTATGATGAAAAAAGTCAAATTGCTACAATCCAACAAAGAAATCACTTTAAGCCAGGTCAAGAAATTGAATTTTTCGGTCCGGAAATTCAAACTTTTTCACAAATTATAGATAAAATCTATGATGAAGAAGGTAATGAACTTGATGCTGCACGTCATCCATTACAAATTATACAAATTAAAGTAGACCAGCCAATTTATCCTAACAACATGATGAGAAAGGAAGTTTAAAGCATGGCAACAACGATAATCGGTATTGCTGGAGGATCAGGTTCAGGAAAAACTTCTGTGACAAACGAAATAATGAACAATTTAGAGGGCCACAGTGTTGCACTGATGGAACAAGATTACTATTATAAAGATCAGTCACATCTCACTTTTGACCAGCGATTACAAACAAATTATGATCATCCATTTGCATTTGATAATGATTTATTAATTCAAAATTTAAAAGCTTTACAGTCGGGACACAGTGTTGAAGTACCGACTTATGACTATACGAAGCATACACGTAGTGATAAAACAATTGCATTTCAACCTAAAGATGTTATTATCGTAGAAGGTATATTTGCGCTTGAAAACAAAGAACTACGTGATATGATGGATGTGAAAATTTTTGTCGACACGGATGCGGATTTGAGAATTTTACGTCGCTTAATTAGAGATACTGAAGAACGAGGACGTACGATGAATTCTGTAATCGAGCAATATCTCAATGTCGTGAGACCAATGCATAATCAGTTTATTGAGCCGACGAAAAAGTTTGCTGATATCATTATACCTGAAGGTGGTTCTAATAAAGTTGCGATTGATATCATGACAACGAAAATTCAAGCGCTCGTTCGTAAACAAGATTAAATACATGTAAAAGGAAGATGTAAAATGGAAAACCAAAAACAATATCCAATGACGCAAGAAGGATTTGAAAAGTTAGAACAAGAACTCGAAGAATTAAAAACGGTAAAACGTCCTGAAGTCGTTGAAAAAATCAAAGTTGCGCGTAGTTTTGGTGATTTATCTGAGAACTCTGAGTACGATGCAGCTAAAGACGAACAAGGTTTTATCGAACAAGATATTCAACGTATTGAGACAATGCTTCGTCATGCTTTGATTATTGAAGATACAGGCGATAACCATGCTGTACAAATTGGTAAAACTGTAACTTTTGTTGAACTTCCTGGGGATGAAGAAGAAAGCTACCAAATTGTAGGATCTGCGGAATCAGATGCATTTAATGGTAAAATTTCTAACGAATCTCCAATGGCGCAAGCTTTAATTGGTAAGCAATTAAATGAAGAAGTACGCGTTCCTCTTCCAAATGGTGGAGAAATGAACGTTAAAATTATAGATATTAAATAAACTTAGATGAATGTAATAAGTAGGACATTGGCATCTAAGTTGCTCTTTTAGAATTTTGAAGTGAACCAATGTCCTCAATCTCACCTTAGTGATTTATTTACATAAATTTGTTTTTTTGATTCGGTGTATGGTTTAATCACCGTTTCTTTTTTTGAATTAAAAACTTTAAAAATAACTTTATTTAATTAAATTTGAATAACAACGTTTCGTAGCTATTTGTTAATACAACGCTTCATTGCGATGGACTTTTACAAAATGATAAAATGGGAATTATGTAAGGGTTTTTATAAAGGGGGGCTACAATTGAATTTTCGTCAAATCAGTGAGCAATCGTTCATGATTTATTTTAAATCCGAAATAAGTGAAGATGTCTTTGAAAATGTTAATTTTGTGGTTGATTATCTTCGTTCAAAAAACCATCCATATATACAAGAAGTTGTGCCGTCTTATCGAGCAATTTTAGTTTATTTTGATGGTATCCGTATTACTTTTGAAACATTAATTGAAGAACTTAAACTCAATCAACTGGATTATAATCATGAACATAACGCACAAGGGCAGCGTAGAATTATTAATTTACCTGTGCTATATGGAGGGAAATGGGGACCTGACATTGACGTCGTTGCTGCCCATAACCAATTGTCAATAGAGCAAGTAATTCAATATCATACTGAAGCATTTTATCTCGTTTATATGATTGGCTTTATGCCAGGCTTTCCGTTTTTAGGAGGATTGAACAAGAAGCTCCATACTCCGAGAAAAGAAGAGCCAAGAATTAAAATAAAAGCGGGATCAGTCGGTATTGCAAATAATCAAACAGGTCTGTATCCTTCAGATTCTCCCGGTGGGTGGCAAATTATAGGAAGAACACCTATTGATGTTTTTAATCCCCATAGGGATCCTAAAATATTGTATAAACCTGGAGATAAAATAAAATTTTATTCCATTAATGAGGAAAAATTCCTGCATGTACAAAAATATGTACAAAAAAATCAGCTAGATTATGATGAATGGGTGATGATTGAAGATGTCGATTAAAATATTAAAGCCCGGATTATTTACCACAGTTCAAGATATGGGACGTTATAGTCATCAGTTTGAAGGGTATTCACCTGCTGGTGTATTAGATAGGCCGAGTTATGAAATATTAAATACTTTATTAGAAACGGAAAACCAACCCGCAATTGAAGTGACAATGATTGGACCTAAAATCAAGTTTTTAAGAAGAAATTTAATTGCATTAACAGGAGCACAATTTTCAGCTACTTTAAATAACGAACCTATTCCTCACCAAACAGTAATTAAGGTAGAAAAGGGCGACGTACTCGATGTAGGAAAAGTAGAAAAAGGAATGCGAGGCTATATCGGGTTTGCTGAAATATTAGATATCCCAAAAGTCGAAGGGAGCTATTCTACACATACTCGGACACGAATTGGTGGCTATAAAGGGCGTCAATTAAAGGAAAATGATATTTTGAAAACCATGCCAGGTAGTATAGATCTCAGTTTAATCGGGCGTTCAAGTGATTACTCTAGTTTTAATAAAGCAAGACACTTACCGATCGGCATCATGGATGGACCACAACTTGAATCTTTTACAAGACGAACAATTAAGGAGATTGAGCAATTTGAATTCAAAATTTCGGAAAGTTCAGACCGGATGGGCTATCGTTTAAAAGGGCAATCGATTCAACCCTTCCAAAGCGCCGATATTATTTCTGAACCTGTTGCATTAGGTAGTGTTCAAGTGCCTAAAGATGGCAATCCAATTATTTTATTAAATGACAGACAGACGGTTGGCGGGTACACAAAAATTGGTACTGTCATTGATTGTGACATCGTTGATATTGCACAAAAACAACCTGGAGAAACAATAAAATTTGAATGGATTACATTTAATGAAGCTAACGAAATTTTAGCAAGAAAGCGACGTAAGCTTGATGACGCAAAAGCTAAAATTCGTAAACAACCGCAACGTTTCTTAAAAAACATTCGACCTACACAGCAAAAAATTAAAACTGTTCTTAAAGGAGATCAATTACCATGGATTTAAAACAAATCGAACAAACATTAAACTTGTTAAATCATTACGGCGCGAAACACTTTAAATATAAAGATGATGATATTGAACTTGAATTGGACTTGTTTACTAATACTAACGGTCAATCAACTGAACAATTTGACGCTTCTCCATTACAAGTAGCTCAAAACACAAATGAGAATGTACAAAAGCAAGAAGAAAATGAATCAAAAGCGATTCGCTCACAAATGATAGGAACATTCTATTTGCAAGATGAAAAAGAATTAACTAAACCCGTTATTAAAGTTGGCGACAAAGTCAATAAAGGAGACATTATCGGCTACATTGAAGCGATGAAAGTTATGAATGAAGTTACTGCTGATGAGGATGGAGAAATCCAAGAAATTTTAATTGGCCACGGTGAGAATGTCGAATTTAATCAAGCAATTGTAACTTTAAAATAATGGGGGTGAAAGCATGTATCGTGTATTAGTTGCAAATAGAGGAGAAATAGCGGTGCGTATTATAAGAGCGCTTAGAGAAATGGGGATGGAGTCTGTCGCGATTTATGCCGTTGGTGATGAAGATAGTTTGCATGTGAAACTCGCTGATGACGCCGTCTGCATCGGGCAGCCTAATCCACTTGATAGTTATTTGCATATTCGTAAAATCTTGTCAGCCGCAGAAGTTACAAATGCAAATGCAATTCATCCGGGCTATGGCTTCTTATCTGAAAGCCCAGTTTTTGCTGAAAAAGTAGAAAGCGAAGGCCTCTATTTTATTGGCCCTACTAAAGAAACAATGAAATTAATGGGAGATAAAATTACTGCGAGACAAACCGTTGACCAAGCAGGCGTGCCAGTCATTCCTGGTTCAAAATCGTCTGTAGAAGATATTGAAGAAATTGAAAAACTTGCAGAAGAAATTGGTTATCCACTTGTTATTAAAGCGGCAAGTGGTGGAGGCGGTAAAGGTATTCGTATTGTTAAAGACGAATCTCAATTAGAACGCGCATTTAAAGAAGCCAAAAGCGAAGGTAATAAATATTTTAACGATGATCGTGTTTATGTTGAGGCATTTATCCCTGTAGCAAAACATGTTGAAGTTCAAGTTTTGGGTGATGGACAAGGACAATATATCCATTTAGGCGAGAGAGATTGCTCTGTACAAAGAAAAAACCAAAAACTGATTGAAGAGTCGCCATGTAGCGCTTTAAGTGATGAAAAAAGAGAAAAGATTTGTAATGATGCTGTCAAAGTAGCTCAAGCTGCTCAATATAGAAGTGCAGGAACGATTGAGTTTCTTGTTACGGAGGATGCTTATTACTTTATTGAAATGAATGCACGTATTCAAGTCGAGCATACAGTGACTGAAATGCGTACGGATATTGATCTAGTTCGCCAACAATTATTAATAATGAAGAACGGTCAACTCGATTTAAATCAGGAAGATATTTCGTTTAAAGGCCATGTCATAGAAGCAAGAATTAACGCTGAAGATCCTGAAAAAGGGTTCCGTCCGACACCGGGTACAGTTCAACGCCTTCATTTCCCTCATGGCTTCAATATACGAGTTGACTCGCTTTTATACAGCGGTTATACTGTATCTTCATATTACGATTCACTTGTAGCTAAAGTCATAGTCAAAGGTGAATCTAGACAACATGCGATTGAAAAATTAAAAGTAACATTAGATGAACTCGTTATAGATGGTTTTAGTACGACTGCAGACTTTTTATATGCATTACTTTCGTATCCGCCATATTTTGAAGGAGATGCAAAAGAAGTAGATATTAAATTTTTAGACCGACATAACATATTTAAGGAGGTCACTGAAAATGAAAATTGATTTAAACTGTGATTTAGGTGAAAGCTTTGGTAATTACAAAATTGGTAACGATCAATCTGTCATACCTTTAATTACATCTGCAAATATTGCATGTGGCTTTCATGCGGGTGATGAAAATGTTATGGCTGAAACAGTTAAACTTGCCAAACAAAATCATGTAGGTATCGGTGCACATCCAGGTTTTCCTGACTTGCAGGGTTTTGGTCGTCGAAACTTAGACATGTCATTAAAGGAAATTTTTAATATGGTGGTCTATCAAGTTGGTGCCTTAAAAACTTTTTGCGACATTCAAGGCGTCAAACTTAATCATGTGAAACCACATGGGGCTTTATATCAAATGGCTTCTAGAAATGCAGACATCGCAAAGGCGATTGCTTCTGCAATCCATCAAATAGACCCAAAATTATATTTAATGGGGCTCTCTAATTCTATTTTGATTGAGGAGGGAAGAAAGCAAGGATTAAATGTGGCTTCTGAAGTTTTTGCCGATCGTAGATATGAGAATGACGGCCAATTAGTCAGTCGTAAAAAGGAAGGCGCCGTTATCGAAGATTCACATGAGGCTATTGAACAAGTTTTACAAATGGTTAAAGAAGGTACTGTTAAAACGATTTCAGGTGAAATAATAGATATCAAAGCAGATACTATTTGTGTTCACGGGGATGGTGCTCATGCACTGGATTTCGTTAAACAAATTCGATCGCATCTCTCAGATGAAAATGTTGATATCAGTACATTAGGGGGTTAATAAATGAATAAAGATCCAAATCAAATTGAGAATAATGAAAGTTTTCAATTCACAAAAACACATAAGAGACTGTTGTTAGGCTCTGTATTTTTAATGGCTACTTCTGCAATTGGGCCTGCCTTTTTAACGCAAACTGCTGTATTTACACAACAATTTATGGCGAGTTTCGCTTTTGCAATATTGCTCTCTATCATTATAGATATTGGTGCACAAATTAATATTTGGCGTATCCTTGTTGTGACTGGTTATCGTGGCCAAGAAATTGCGAATGAAGTTATTAAAGGATTAGGAACTTTCATCTCAATATTAATTGCTATAGGGGGATTAGCATTTAATATTGGAAACATTGCTGGTGCTGGATTAGGACTTAATGCTATTTTTGGACTCGATGTTAGAGTAGGCTCAGCGGTTACAGCTGCCATCGCGATATTAGTGTTTATCTCAAAAAATGGTCAAAAGATTATGGACGTTGTGACAATGATATTAGGTGTCGTGATGATTGCGACTGTTGCATATGTCATGGTGCAGTCTCATCCGCCTTATCTTGATGCAGCAAAACATATGATTTTACCTGAAAATCCTTCGTCACTCGTATTACCTATCATTACATTGGTCGGGGGTACCGTTGGGGGATATATTACATTTGCTGGTGCGCATCGAATATTAGATGCAGGTATTAAAGGAGAAAATTATTTACCTTTTGTGAACCGTTCGGCAATAACAGGTATCCTCACAACAGGTGTGATGAGAGCGCTCTTGTTTTTAGCTGTTTTAGGTGTCGTGGTTACTGGTGTGACATTGAATCCAGATAATCCACCAGCTTCAGTTTTCGAACATGCAGTAGGACCGATTGGAAAAAATATTTTCGGTGTCGTTCTCTTTGCTGCTGCGATGTCATCTGTTATTGGATCTGCATATACAAGTACAACTTTCATAAAAACATTACATCATAAAATTAAAACTTATGATAACTATGTTGTTGTAGCCTTCATAGTTATTTCTACTTTGATATTCTTATTTATTGGTAAACCTGTAAAATTACTGATTATTGCAGGTGCACTTAATGGATTAATTCTTCCAATTGTATTGGGAACAATTTTGATTGCTTCAAAAAATAAACGAATCGTAGGTGACTATAAACACCCAACTTGGATGCTTATATTTGGGATTGTAGCAGTTGTCGTTACCATTTTTACAGGATTTTTCTCTTTACAAGGTTTAGCAGCTTTATGGAATCAATAAGATTGGATTTAAAATCTGAGGTTATAAGAAAATGTTTCAAAATTAGGATGCGATGATTTTAATACAATCTTTGCAAACAAGTGTTAACAGGATGACAAATGTCACCCTGTTTTTTTATATATTTATGTTCAAACAGTCCTACTCATCTTTGCCGGGGCGGGACGACGAAATCTTTTCGATTTCTGTCCCGCGTGATAAGTTTTCAGTCATCCATAAAAGCGCAGTAGATGAGTGGACGCTTCTTCGCTTTCAAGCTCGAACAGTCCTACTCATCCTTGCCGGGGCGGGACGACGAAATCTTTTCGATTTCTGTCCCGCTCCCATTTTTTATTATGAAGTTGTAGGTCTAAGTGTGATAAAATAGCAAAGGTAAGGTATCGGATGTGTGAGGATAGTTAGGGTGTTGTATTTTATAGATGTGTATTTCTTGTTTTGAATTAATGGCACTTTACTAGATACAATGATGAGAATTGTGTAAACTATTCGACATCCTAAATTTATAAGCAACTTAAACTTTTATAATTAAAATTATACCTTTTATCGATTAAATAGTAATAATTCAACATGTGTAACAGGAGGAAATATTATGATTGGTATTATTGGTGCTATGGAAGAAGAAATAGAAATTTTAAAATCTCAGATGGTGGAATTAGAAGAGATCAAAATCGCACACACGGTTTTCTATAAAGGCTTATTAAATGGCAAAGAAATTATTTTAACACAAAGCGGAATTGGTAAAGTCAATGTCGCTATCTCAACAGCATTATTAATCAACGAATTTAAACCAGCGTATATTATAAATACTGGATCTGCAGGTGCACTTCAGCCTGGCTTGTCATTAGGGGATGTCGTCATTAGTTCGGAAGTGGCATATCACGATGCTGATGCACGCGCTTTCGGATATGAAATAGGGCAAATACCTGGTATGCCTGCAACGTACAAAGCGGACCAAGAATTATTTAAAAAAGTAGATAAAGTATTAAAATCTTTAAGTCAAAATGGTAAAGAAGGCCTCATTGTATCTGGAGATAGCTTTATTGGTACTAGCGCGCAACGTCAAACAATTTTAGCTTCATTCCCACATGCTTTAGCAGCTGAAATGGAGGCTGCAGCCATCGCTCAAACGTGTTTCCAATTTAATACGCCATTTATCATCACACGCGCAATATCTGATTTAGCGGATGAAGAAGCTGGGATGACTTTTGAAGCATTTTTAAAAGTAGCCTCACAGTCTTCAAGCAAAATGGTCAGTGAATTAGTCAAAGAATTATAAACAAAGCGCTTTTAAGAAGATATTGTGTTATAATACTACGAATGAAGTATTTTAAAATGGAGGATTATAATGGGTATTATCAAGCGATTATTTTTGCCTAACCAATATGTCAAATCAATTCATGAAATCGACTTTGACCAATTACACGCATTAAACATTAAAGGTGTCATTACAGATTTAGACAATACATTAGTAGGTTGGGATGAAGCAGATCCCACACCTAAAGTTCAGGAATGGTTTAAAGGCCTTGAAGATAGAAACATGAAAGTAACGATTGTTTCTAATAATAATGAAAAAAGAGTGAAATCTTTTTGCCAAAACTTAAATGTAGATTATATTTTTAAAGCTAAAAAGCCACGTGGAAAATCTCTAAGACGTGCAACACATCAAATGGGGTTAGAGAAAGATACGGTCGTAGTCATTGGAGATCAAATGTTAACAGATGTATTTGGTGGAAATCGCAGTGGTTTATATACAATTATGGTTGTCCCAGTTAAAAATTCAGATGGATTTATCACTAAGTTTAACCGGCTATTAGAGAGACGCTTATTAAATCATTTTAAGCGAAAAGGTTATATTAAATGGGAGGAATCTTAATTGACTGAAACTTTAAAGTGTATCGGTTGTGGTGCAGTCCTACAATCGACTGACCCTCAAAAACCTGGTTACGTCCCAAAAGCAAGCATGGGAAAAGAAGACGTCATTTGTCGACGTTGTTTCCGCTTAAAGAACTACAATGAGGTTCAAGATGTCGGTATGGACAGTGATGATTTTCTTGAATTATTGAATAGCCTATCGAACAAACCTGGGATTGTAGTTAATTTGGTAGATGTGTTTGATTTTGAAGGTTCGTTTATTAATGCAATTAAAAGAATTGTAGGAAATAAAAAAATTATTTTAGCAGCGAATAAAGTTGATTTATTACCAAAACAAATTAATAAGCGTCGTGTAACGGAGTGGTTACGAAAATCTGCTAAAAATTATGGCTTATATCCTGAAGATGTATGTCTCATTTCTGCACATAAAGGGTTCGGTATTGATGAACTTCTCCAAACGATTGAAAAGCATCGTGACGGGCAAGATGTGTATATTGTTGGCACAACAAATGTCGGGAAATCGACATTGATTAATCGCTTAATAGAACAAAGCGTAGGAGAAAAAGATGTTGTCACAACATCTAAAGTACCAGGTACAACACTTGATATGATAGATATCCCAATTGATGATCAAAGTGACATGTATGATACACCAGGTATTATACAGGCACATCAAATGACACATTTTGTAACAACAAAAGAGCTCAATATCATTATGCCTAAAAAAGAAATTAAACAGCGCGTTTATCAACTCAATGAATTACAAAGCTTGTTTATTGGAGGGTTGGCTCGTGTCGATTATTTAAAAGGAGGAAAACGACCTCTAGTTTGTTATTTTTCTAATGAGCTTCACATCCACAGAACTAAGCTAGAAAAAGCTGATCAATTATGGAAAACTCAACTTGGTTCACTATTAACACCACCGTCCCAACCTCAAGACTTTAATTTTGAACAACTCAATACGATTCATTTGAATACAGGAAATGAGAAAAAAGACATCATGATTTCTGGTTTAGGCTTCGTTACCGTTGACGCTGGTGCAGAGTTAGATGTGACGGTTCCTAAAAATGTTGAAGTAACATTAAGACCTTCCATTATGTAAGGAGTGAGCATGTATGAAATTTGCAGTTATCGGGCATCCAATCGACCATTCTTTATCACCCATCATGCATCAGACAAATTTTAAAAGTTTAAATTTAAACGATCAATATGAAGCGCTTAATATTCCAGAACAGGATTTTCACCATATTAAAGATATCATTTCCGAAAGAGATTTAGATGGTTTTAATGTCACTATTCCTCATAAAGAGCGTATCATCCCTTTTTTAGATTCACTTACTGAAGAGGCGCAAGCAATTGGTGCAGTGAACACTGTTCAAATTATCAATAATCAGTGGATTGGGCACAATACTGATGGCCTCGGCTTTGTTAAAGGATTGCAATCAAAATATGGAGATTTAAGTGACGCACAAATCCTTATCTTAGGTGCAGGTGGGGCGAGTAAGGGAATCGCGTATGCATTAAAAAAAGTATGCAAACTTCCAATTACGGTTGCCAATAGGACAATGGCACGCTTTGACAGTTGGAAATTTGATGTGCTTAAGTATACTTTGAATGAGGTTCATCCGCTATTGGAGACATTTGATATTATTATTAATACAACCCCAGTAGGCATGCATCAATCTACTGATAGTATCATTACTTTTCAAAAATTAAAGCCTAGCGTACTTGTATGTGACATCATTTATAACCCTTTACAAACTTCATTTTTAAAGCAAGCTGCTCAAAAAGGGTATAGGATATACAATGGTTTGGATATGTTTGTTTTTCAAGGCGCAGAAAGTTTTAAGATTTGGACGGGTCTAGAAAGTAACATTTCAGAAATGAGACAAGCTGTACTAAAGAAATTAAATGAAACGAATTAATAAGGAGGCTATTATGGCGTTAACAGGAAAACAAAAGAGATATTTAAGGAGTCAAGCACATCATGTTGACCCTACATTTCAAATTGGAAAATCAGGTATAAATGAAAATATGATTGTTCAAATTAAAGATATTCTTGAAAAACGAGAATTAATTAAAATTCATATTTTACAAAATAATTTAGAAGATAAGGCCACACTTGCAGAAACAATAGCAAATGAAACTCAAAGTGAATTGGTTCAACTGATTGGATCTATGATTGTTCTTTATAAGGAATCTAAAGAAAATAAAACGATTGAACTCCCTTAATATGAAAAAAATCGTTATTTATGGGGGACAGTTTAATCCAATTCACAGTGGTCACGAGATGGTTGCGAGCGAGGTGAATGACCAGATTAGACCAGATGCGTTTTATTTTATACCGAGTTACATGTCGCCTTTAAAGACACCAACCGGTTTAATCGATGTCAAACATCGTTTAAAAATGGTCGAACTTGTCATTCAAAATCTGGGATTTGGCACACTTCGTTTAGACGAAATACATCGTAAAGGAAAAAGTTACACTTACGATACATTAGTCGCAATTAAAAATGAAGCGCCAGACGCGCAACTCTATTTTGTAATTGGCACTGACCAATATGAACAATTAG
Organism: Staphylococcus coagulans; assembly: GCF_002901995.1. Taxonomy (GTDB): domain Bacteria; phylum Bacillota; class Bacilli; order Staphylococcales; family Staphylococcaceae; genus Staphylococcus; species Staphylococcus coagulans. The sequence continues at coordinate 36,864 of NZ_PPQN01000022.1, forward strand.
ACAAGTGGTATAAAATTGGGGAATTAAAGAAAATCGTTACTTTTATTGTTGTTAATAGAGGCTATCCAATCCAATCACAATCAGAATCTATCCAACCGATTGATATTCCTAATATCGAAATCAGCTCAACTGAAATTCGTGAACGTTGTAAGCAAGACAAAACGATTCATATGTGGGTACCGTTAAATGTCGAACAGTATATTTTTAAGGAGGGGTTATATGGATCAAGCGTTTGCAATTGAATTGGTTAAGCAAAAGTTACCTAAAAAAAGATTTGAACATTCAATGCGTGTTGCAGAAACAGCTGTTAAATTAGCAGATATTTATGAAGGGGATAAAGAAAAAGCGGAATTAGCAGGTATTTTACATGATTTTTGTAAATATGACGACCTCAGTTTTTTATATCAACAAGTGACGCGCTATCAGTTAGATCACGAGCTTTTAGGTTATGGTTCTGAGATTTTACACGGTCCTGTTTGTGCGGCATTGATGAAACATCAATATGGTGTAAACGATAAAGAAATTTTATTAGCAATCTATAATCATACAACAGGGCGTAAACAAATGACGAAAACTGAAAAACTAGTGTTTATCGCTGACTATATCGAACCTGGACGTAAAACACCTGGTGTAGATGAAATACGCGATATGGCCTATAATGGTGTAGGCTTAGATAAAACAATATATGAAATATCCAAACGTACAGTATTGTATCTTGTGAACAAAGATGTTAACGTTTTTCAATCAACTATTGATTGTCTTAATTATTACAATTTAAACGACTCTAATTAAAGGATGATTCAATGAACGTAAAAGACTTACTCATGTTAGCTGTTAAAGCTGCAGACGATAAAAAAGGCGAAGATATTATCTCACTTAATATGCATGGCATTTCTGATATTGTAGATTACTTTGTTGTTTGTCATGGAAACAATGAAAGACAAGTTCAAGCTATCGCAAGAGCTGTTAAAGAACAAGCGGAAGAACAAGGCGTTACAGTGAAACGTATAGAAGGTTTCAATGAAGGCCGATGGATTTTAATTGATTTAGCAGATGTTGTTGTTCATGTTTTCCATAAAGATGAGCGCAGTTATTACAATTTAGAAAAACTTTATCAAGATGTAGAAATGATGGGATATAAAGAGGTTATGAGTTCATAATGCAATATGAGAATTTAAGTGTATTTTATGATCGATTAACTGAGGATCAGCCTTATGATAAATGGCTTGCCATTATAAAGGATACGCTTCATGCCGCTCAAGCTCATTCCATCTTAGATATTGGTTGCGGGACTGGTAATTTAACACAGTTTTTACCACAACTAGCGACCGAGGTAGTAGGAATGGATTTAAGTCCTGAGATGATAGCACGTGCACAGCAAAAATCTGAGCATGTAAACTGGATACAAGGAGATATGACAGCATTTAACTTAAATCGCCAATTTGATTTAGTGACGATTCTTTGTGACAGTTTAAATTACGTTGTAGAAGAAGCGGATGTAATGGCAACTTTTAATCATGTCTTCCATCATCTCAACCAACAAGGAAGTTTTATCTTTGATGTGCACAGTATTTATAAAATGGATACACAGTTCAACCAACAAGTTTATTTAGATGATCGTGAAGACTTAACGCTCGTATGGCAAACCGAAACTGGCGAGTTACCTCATAGTGTTTGGCATGATTTAACATTTTTCATCCGAACAGAAGACGGTCAATATTTAAGAAGAGATGAATCACAGTTTCAACGGACGTTAGAAAAAGCCCAGTATATAGAAATGCTTAAAGCAGTTGGTTTTAAAGATATTGAAACATTTTATGATTTCGATTATAGTAATAAAAATAGTGAGAGTGATCGACTCTTTTTTATAGCAAAAAAATAGAAGTAAAACCATCCCTCTTTGCGTGTAAATAAACGCAAGGAGGTTTTTTTATGCGATCTACACAACATGTTTTTGATTTGCTTAAGCATTATAAGATTCACTTATGTCTATGTATTTCTTCATTAATCATTATTCTTTGTTCTATATTCTTTTTTACGGGATTTGACAGCAAAGAATCAAAAGATGAGATATCTCTGCCACATCAAAGTGATTTGATAGAGTCAAGTGTTGGGAAAGATAAGCAATCCAAGCCAAATGAACAGACGATGCCTTCAACCGTCATAGTCGATATAAAAGGTGCAATAAAGCATGCGGGAACATACGAAATGAAACCTAACGCGCGTATAAAGGATTTATTGGATAAAGCTCAGCCACTTAAGAACGCAGATTTATCAACGGTTAATTTAGCCGAAAAGTTACGTGATCAAAAGATGATTTATATTCCAACTGTTAACGATAAACAACAAGTTGGGGCACATGCTGAATCATTAGATAAAGAGCATGAGACTTCAGATTCAAATCAAGTCATTAATTTAAATACAGCAGAAGAAAAAGACTTGACCCAAGTTCCTGGAATTGGACCTTCGAAAGCCCAAACAATCATTAAATATAGAGAAGAACACAATGGCTTTAATGCTGTTGACGAATTGAAAGAAATTAAAGGTATCGGTGATAAAACGTTTGAATAATGAAAAGACCTAAGCTTTTGACATTTTAGATGTATTTTTCAAGTCAAAGCGCCTCTTTTATTCAGTGTGTAGAGAAATCTGCACATCGTGACAGTACGACTGTCCAACAAAGAAATTGAATTGCTTGAAAACCCTAAAGCCTGCTTGACCACAACGTAGAGATAATCAAACTCAAGCGTGAAGGTTGCGAAACTGCAGAAAAAATAAGCAGGATGACATAAGGTTAAAACCTAAGTGTTTTTACAATGGGCAACTAGCAGCCAAGCCTAGAAATAGGAAGGTTCAACGACTATTCCTCTTGAGGGAAGTACACACAAGCGTGTGGAAGTGGTTTCGCCGTATTGGATAATGCCAACGGAAAAGATATAGTCTGTGCTTGTATGAAAATACAAGATGCACATAAAGGTGCTGACGGTGGTGTAGCGTCTACCGTTGAACAATCCAAACCTAAATAATCTCTCATAAAGTGCATGAGATCGAACCGTATAGAAACCGTTTTTATACTTTATCATTTTTGGTGAATTCATATGTAAAACCTATCTATATGCTGAAATCTCATTCAGATGTGTTATAACGGGTGATTATTGAGGTAAAAACCAGAGAATCAAATCTTACTTTTCAGTCTGATTGTAGAATCTAACTAGTGAAATACTATAGAAAAAGTTATAATTTAATAAAGAATCATTGGAAATAACTTCGAGGAGTGGCTTAAATTGAAACGTATTCAATGGCATGACTATTTCATGGCACAATCACATTTACTTGCATTGAGATCAACTTGTACTCGATTATCAGTCGGTGCAACTATTATTAAAGACAATCGGATTATTGCTGGAGGCTATAATGGCTCAGTTTCAGGAGAAGTCCACTGTATTGATGAAGGTTGTTTGTTAGAAGATGGTCATTGTATTAGAACGATTCATGCAGAAATGAATGCAATATTGCAATGCGCCAAGCAAGGTGTCTCAACAGAGGGGGCTACAATTTACGTGACGCATTTTCCATGCTTAAATTGCACAAAATCTATAATTCAAGCCGGAATCAAAACCGTTTATTATGCCGAAGATTACCATAATCATCCCTATGCAATCCAGTTATTAAAGCAATCTGGAATTAATTTTGAAAAGATCGACTTTAATGCTCAAACTATTGCTAATTATCTTCTTAATACAAAATGACCTATCTGTTATTATGCTATATTATTGGTCAAATCGCTTATCATCATTTAATGGCTGCGCTTTTTCTATTTTTCATTATATTAATTACTATGTATAGGAAAAGAAAAAACAAATTATTGATGGTAATCAGTTTTTTAATCGTATCGATAGGGTATGGAATTGAAAAAAAGCAACATGCGCCTTTAGAACATATTCAACATTCCTATACTCAACAACCAAATGAGAAAAAGAACGTATTGATTCATTTTTCTTCTCTTCCTTTAATCAAGGAAGGGTTACTTACGGCAAATATATCAGACTTTAATAAACAGTTAGTTTTAAAAGCGCCTTTTAAAGCTAAAATCAACGTTCCAAATGCTAATTTCTTTCTGAACCATGCTTGTCCGGTGAAGGGAATATATCGTGATCCTCAACACCTTTCACAATTGGAAGTTCTTTTTGTTAAAAAAATTGATTTTAATAGATGCATAAGCATGCAACCCAAATTTAAAGACTATATCATGTATGCACGTAATAGTTTGATTGAACGCATTAGAGCGCATCATTTTATAGGACAAGGTGAAATATTAGCAATTGCTACAGGCTCCACAGATGATATGTCTAGTGAAATCAAGGCACGAGCGAGAGACTTGGGTATATCACATTTATATGCGATTAGTGGGACACATGTGAGTATATTAATTGCGCTTTTTTATATGTTCACTAAGCGGTTACCCGTTCCCATTTATGTGATTGAATCTCTATTACTTCTCTTTCTGCCCTTATTCCTTATATTTGTTAATGCAAGCCCCAGTGCACAAAGAGCTGTATTAATGACAATGTTAATTTTAATACTTTCAAAATACTTTCATTTCACGTCGATACAAGCATTAGCATGTGTGTATATTTTCATGTCGTTTTTGAATATTCAATATCACCATCATCTAGGTTTTATATATTCGTTTCTCATTAGTAGTGTTCTTATTTTGATGAAAGATCTTTTAAATAAGTATCAGTTCGTCTATTCGCTTATTTTAGCATCTGTGATTTCAATTGTTGCTGTTTTGCCAATCAACTATCTCCAATTTAATGAAATACAATGGCAGGGGGTTATCAGCAATATTATCTTTATTCCACTATATAGTTTTGTCATCATCCCTTTCTCATTCATTGTAGGTCTATGTGCATTAATATATCCCTCTTTGTTATTCCTTTTTAAGCCTTTGTCGATGATTATTTTCACGATACAAAATTTCATTTTAAAAGGTTTACAACCGCTTACGCAGTATCATTTTCCCATTGCAGATTTTGGAGAAGTTGGCTTTTTAATGATTACAATCGTTACTTTTATTCTTCTTTACTTCCTTTCTAATGAAAAATATCTCTTGTTCTTTTTGACTGCTGTTTCTTTCCTATTTATAGCGACTCACTTACATCCAAATTATCCTAACCAAATGACGATTTTAGATGTTGGACAAGGCGATGCCATATTCTTCCAAAATAAAAATGGTAAAACACTCCTAATTGATACTGGCGGTTTAGCTGAACATAGGAGCATGAAAAAACAAAACTACAACATCACGGAAAAATCAACTTATCCGTTATTTAAAAAGAGGGGTATTCATCATGTTGATTATTTAATTATCACCCATGGTCATAATGATCATTTAGGCGAACTTGCGCATATTTCAAAGTATATCAAAATCAAAAATATTATTATTAATCCTTCTCATTTTAACCAAGAAAAGTTGCAATGGATTCAAAATATTGCGAAAAGCCAACATACAAAATTACTGTCCTATAAAGACATTTCTTTTATCGATTTAGGCGCATTTAAATTTACTCTATTGGATACAAATATTGAAAACAGTGCTGACCCAAATGAACATTCAATCATTACTTTAGCATCGATTGATCAAACCCATATCTTACTAATGGGGGATGCTACAGAAAAAAATGAACTGAAGCTACTCGCTAATTATCGCTTACCGAAAATTCAAATCTTAAAGGTAGGACATCATGGAAGTCAAACGAGTTCATCAACAACCTTTATCAATGAAATACGACCTCAAATCGCACTGATATCAGCAGGTAGAAATAATGTCTATCATTTGCCACATCCAACTACTATTCAAAAGCTAAGGGCCATTCATGCAAAAGTATATAACACCGCTGATAATCATCATATAAATATCGAATTTAATGATAAAGGTAAGACATCGTATCAAATTCATACTGAGAAAGCTTCATAAATAGGAATCACCTTTACTTTTCATGATATAATGTATAAATACGATTGAGAAATAAGAGAGGAAGTATATGTATGTCAAACATTCACGTCATTCATGGGGAAGTCCCTGAGTTAATAGACCGCGAAACATATCAACTCATCGATCATTATCTTGATAATGAACCTAAGGATGATTTTAATTATGTAAAGTATAATTTATATGAGGTCAATATTCATACAATTATCGAAGAAGCTTTGACACTTCCGCTATTTTCAAATAAAAAAGTGATTGTTGTTCAAAATAGTTTCGTTTTTACAGGAGAAAAACCACCTAAAGATTACATTGCTCATACAGATGCGTTACAAGCATTTATAGAAAAATACGATGGGGAGGCTTTACTGATATTTCAAGTCCAATCAGCGAAATTAGATGAGAGAAAGAAGCTTGTAAAAACTTTAAAAAAGCATGCATCAATTAAAAAAATTGAACAAATGTCAGAACAAGAAATGTTGAATTGGATTAAAACGTATCTAAATACATCTTATAAGGAAATTAAACAAGATGCATTAGAGCACTTATTATCATTAACAGGCGTACAATATCGTGTTATAAAACAAGAGCTTGATAAGTTGCTATTATTTGTAGGAGAGCGCCCCGTCATAAATAAAGACGATATACAAATGATTGTTAATAGAAGTCTTGAGCAAAATGTTTTTCTATTAACCGAATATATTCAAAAAGGTCAAAAGGATAAGGCAATTCAACTCATTAAAGATTTAATTCAGCTTAAAGAAGAACCTATTAAATTATTAGCACTTATCACTAGTAATTATCGATTGTATTATCAAACCAAAATTTTGAGTCAAAAAGGATATTCTGGGCAACAAATTGCTAAAACTGTTGGTGCACACCCTTATCGAGTTAAATTAGCACTCAACCAAGTTAAAAGATATCAATTAGAATCATTATTATCGATTATTGATCGATGCGCTGAAACAGATTATAAACTTAAGTCTTCCTATATGGATAAAGTTTTAATTTTAGAATTATTTATACTCAGCTTGTAGCGTATGGCGATCAGTTCCGCGACACTCTCAAATAGTTATGTGCTACGGTGCGTTTTCTTCATTCAACTTTTTATGGCGAACCACGTTACATTTTAAGTGTTTATTTAATCAACCGTTAATATTTTTCTAATGGTTGATTAAATGACTAAGATTTTGTTGCAAAAAAATAAGGTTGAGACATTGGTAAGTCTCAACCTATGAAAGTTATTAAATTAATGAAATCAGCAATAAATAACCACATTAATGCTTAATAAAAGCTTTTAATGATTAATGCTAGAGGGAACGAATGTCCCACACTCATAATCTATAACTATCAAACAAATATTGAATTATTTTGCTGACATCAATTTAGATTTCATTCTATCAGCTTTGTTAGAATGAATTAAATTCTTTTGAGCAGCTTTATCAATACGTTTAATTGCATTGCTTACTAATTCTTGTTTATTATCGGCATTTGTCTCAATAGCTTTTTTAGCATTTTTGACTGCAGAACGCATATCATTCTTTTGAGAAATGTTTTTGCTTTCAGCTGTATGAGTTGTTCTCACACGTTTAATTGCAGATTTAATATTGGGCATGAAAGACACCTCCTATAATCATCTTGGTATCAAAATAATTTGATTACAACAAGATTCATTCTATCAAAACTCAAATCAATGTGCAACGATTAATTCAAGTGTAGCTGTATTTTTTGATAATTCAATAAAAACTCACGAAATATAAGGCCTATTCAGGATTGTTTAAGAAAATAGGTTATAATAGAAATATTAACATTAAACACCTCTAGACTCAGTTGCATTTATAACTTAAAAACGTTATTATAGCAAAGATGTAATCGTTAATTGACGGGTAATTTTATGAAAGTGAGTATGATGATATGGATAATCAAGAACGTTTAAATAGACGTAAATATATCAGGAATTTTTCGATCATAGCACATATAGATCACGGAAAATCCACTTTAGCAGATCGTATACTGGAAAATACGAAAACAGTAGAATCTCGCGAAATGCAAGCACAGCTATTAGATTCAATGGATTTAGAACGCGAACGTGGGATCACAATTAAATTAAATGCAGTTCGCTTAAAATATGAAGCCAATGATGGTGAAACTTATACTTTCCATCTTATTGATACACCAGGTCACGTCGACTTTACTTATGAAGTCTCTCGCTCTCTTGCTGCGTGTGAAGGTGCGATTTTAGTTGTTGACGCTGCTCAAGGAATAGAGGCACAAACATTAGCGAATGTATATTTAGCATTAGATAATGACTTAGAGCTTATTCCTGTTATTAATAAAATAGATTTACCTGCCGCAGAACCTGAGCGCGTCAAACAAGAAGTAGAAGACGTCATCGGTTTAGATAAAGACGATGCAGTATTAGCAAGTGCAAAATCAAACATAGGTATAGATGAAATCTTAGAAAAAATTGTTGAAATGGTACCACCACCAGATGGTGACCCTAGTGCACCTTTAAAAGCTTTAATCTTCGACTCAGAGTATGATCCATATAGAGGGGTTATTTCATCTATTAGAGTCGTTGAAGGTGTCGTTAAAGCAGGCGACCGCATTCAGATGATGGCGACAGGAAAAACATTCGAAGTGACTGAAGTCGGAATTAATACACCAAAAGAATTGCCTGTAGACGAATTAACAGTAGGCGATGTAGGTTATATTATTGCAAGCATTAAAAATGTAGACGATTCTCGAGTTGGGGATACTATCACACATGCGGAAAACCCTGCTGAGACACCATTAAAAGGGTATAAGAAAATGAATCCGATGGTTTATTGTGGCTTATTCCCAATTGATAATAAAGATTATAATGATTTACGTGAAGCATTAGAAAAATTACAACTTAATGATGCTTCTCTTGAATTTGAGCCCGAATCATCAAAGGCACTCGGTTTCGGTTATCGAACTGGATTTTTAGGTATGTTACACATGGAAATTATTCAAGAACGAATTGAACGAGAATTTGGAATTGAATTGATTGCGACAGCGCCTTCAGTTATTTACACTGTGGTGTTGAGAAATGGTGATCAGCTACAAGTCGACAACCCAGCTCAAATGCCAGAGAGAGATCAAATTGATAAAATATATGAACCTTATGTAAGAGCAACAATGATGGTACCAAACGATTACGTAGGTGCAGTTATGGAATTATGTCAACGTAAACGTGGTCAATTTATCAACATGGATTATTTAGATGATATACGTGTAAATATTGTATACGAACTTCCACTATCTGAAGTCGTATTTGATTTCTTCGATCAACTCAAATCAAATACTAAGGGATACGCGTCATTTGATTATGAGTTTATCGAAAATAAAGAAAGTAACCTTGTTAAAATGGATATCCTTTTAAACGGAGATAAAGTTGATGCTTTAAGTTTTATCGTTCACCGTGATTTTGCATATGCACGAGGTAAAGTTTTAGTTGAAAAATTAAAAACGCTTATCCCACGTCAACAATTTGAAGTGCCTGTTCAAGCTGCAATTGGCCATAAAATTGTAGCGCGTACAAATATTAAGTCAATGGGTAAAAACGTGCTATCTAAATGTTATGGTGGCGACATTAGTCGTAAACGTAAATTATTAGAAAAACAAAAAGCAGGAAAAGCGAAAATGAAAGCAGTAGGTAATGTTGAAATACCTCAAGACGCTTTCTTAGCCGTATTAAAAATGGATGAAGAATAAAATTTTGTTATATGCTCCCCATACATTAAGGTGTTTAGGGGGCATATTTTATGGGGTGGCATGATGATAGTGAAAAGTGCATATATTCATATTCCTTTTTGCGTTAAAATCTGTACTTATTGTGATTTCAATAAATATTTCATTCAAAATCAACCAGTTGATGCTTATTTACAATGCTTAAGAGAGGAAATAAAGCAATCAAATGCCTCTACATTAGAGACTTTGTTCGTAGGCGGAGGGACCCCTACAGCTTTGTCAGTAGAGCAACTCACATACCTATTAGAAACGATTCAACAACAATTTAAAATTTTAGGAGAATACACTTTTGAGGCTAACCCAGATGAATTAACGGCTGAAAAAGTAGCTTTACTCAAATCATATGGGGTAAATCGTTTGTCACTTGGTGTCCAAACGTTTGATGATGATTTACTCAAAACTTTAGGGCGTAGTCATCAAAAATCCGATATTTATCAAGCGGTTGAAAATGCAAGATATTATGACATTCCATCTATTAGTTTAGATTTGATGTATCATTTGCCGGGTCAAACTTTAAAACAATTTCAAACTAGTCTTGATGAAGCTTTATCTTTGAATATTGATCATTTATCAAGTTATGGACTTATTTTAGAACCTCAGACCCAATTTTATAACCAATATCGAAAAGGAAAGTTAAAGCTTCCTAATGAAGATATTGGTGCTGAAATGTATAATTTCTTGATGAATCGAATCAAAAAAAGTGAATTACACCAATATGAAATCTCTAATTTCGCAAAAGACAATCATGAATCTGCACATAATAAAGTTTATTGGAAAAATGAAAGTTATTATGGGTTTGGTGCTGGCGCAAGTGGCTATATTGACGGGATTAGATATACAAATGTAAATCCCGTTAATCATTATATTAAAAAAGTCAACCAAGGTTTGAAACCAAGGTTATCTGAAACAGAACCTACTGAACAAGAACAGATTGAAGAAGAAATGTTTTTAGGACTTAGAATGAACCAAGGTGTCAATAAAGATACATTCCAAATGAAGTATCAACGACGTTTAGAAGACGTATATTCTAAAGAAATTTTAAAATTGGAAAAACAAGGACTCATTGAAAATTCACCTACGGAAATAAAGCTTACAGATAAAGGTCGAATAGTAGGAAATGAAGTCTTTGAAGCATTTATACAGGTGTAAAATCTTTTTTTGATATTTGATGCTTTAACATTGACTTACTTTGACCAATTTGATAGATTATAGTTAGCACTTGAAACAAAAGAGTGCTAATGAGGTGAAAAACATGATTACACGAAGACAATTAAGCATTTTAAATGCGATTGTTGAAGATTATGTTGAATTAGGACAACCAATCGGTTCTAATACACTAATACGAAGACATAATGTTGATGTTAGTCCTGCGACAATTAGAAACGACATGAAGTCTTTAGAAGAAAATGATTTAATTAAAAAAACACATTTTTCTTCTGGGCGTGTGCCCTCTGAACAAGGGTTTAGGCTATATGCCAATCGATTGTTAGAGGCGTCATTAGATTCAGATGAGCAAAGTCATCTCAGTTTACATGAAATGTTTGTCAATCATCATTATGATATTTCATCTACATTAGATAACTTTGCAAAAGTGTTTTCAATTCAAACACATTACACAACTCTTGTAATAGGACCTGATCATTCAAAGTCCACCATTTTAGATGTACATTTAATGAAGGTAAACCCTCATCATTTAATTGTTGTACTGGTTTATAAAACTGGACATGTTAAACATTTACATGTTTCCACACAGCAAACCATTGATGATCAATCTATTATCAAAGTTTCAAATTATCTTTCTCAAAGTATTCATACATTTCTCAACGATGGCCAAAATCATCATTTTGAAATGTATCGTATGTTAGGCTTTGATGATAAAGAAATCAACTTAATCATGCATATTTATCAGTTAATTGAACAATGCAATAAAGACGAATCATCTCATGTCTACTTAGGTGGCAAACATCAATTAATTGAAGGGTTAAATGAATCAAATGTAGCATCCATTCAACCTATCTTGAAGTATATTGAGTCTGAGCAGATTACAGAATTTATTCATAAAGTTTCTAATCATCCAATCAATATACGCATTGGTACTGAAATTGAGAACAATTTGCATGGTGTAGCCATTCTTACTAGCCCATATCAAATCGAAAAAGATTTGAATGGTTATATCGCCGTCATCGGTCCTACAGCAATGCGTTATCAAAACGTGATACAATTGCTTAGTCGAATATCATAAAATAGGCATACACGCATGCTTATACGTAATGGAGGTTTGAAAATGTCAGAGGAAAAAGACATTCGTGATAACGAAGAAAAAATTGAACCGGAACAGAATGGAAATGAAAATTTATCTTCTGAACCTGTAGAAGATGTTCAAACTGAAAATGAAAGTAGTTCAGAAAATAGCGAAGAGACTGAAACAGTAGATCCAAGAGATGAAGAAATTGCATCTTTAAAATCTAAGCTAGATGAAAAAGAAGAACAGTATCTTCGTTTGTATGCTGAATTTGAAAATTATAAACGACGTATTCAAAATGAAGCACAAATTCAAAAGAAATATCAAGCTCAAAGTGTACTTACTGATGTATTGCCTGCATTAGATAATTTTGAGCGCGCTTTAAAAATAGAAGGTGATGATGAATCATTCAATTCACTTAAAAAAGGTGTAGAAATGGTTTATGATAGCCTTACTAAAGCACTTGAGGATAACGGATTAGAACGTATCAAAACAGAAGGCGAACAATTTGATCCGAACTATCATCAAGCTGTAATTCAAGATGATCATCCGGATTATGAATCTGGACAAATCACAGAAGAGTTACAACCAGGTTATAAATTGAATGACAGAGTATTACGTGCTTCAATGGTAAAAGTAAATCAATAATTTTGACTGAAAATACCATTTATGTAAAAATAACAATGTTTGAAATTTAGGAGGAATTAGACTATGAGTAAAGTTATTGGAATTGATTTAGGTACTACTAACTCTTGTGTATCAGTTTTAGAGGGAGACGAACCAAAAGTAATTCAAAACCCTGAAGGTGCGCGTACAACACCATCTGTAGTTGCTTTTAAAGGTGGAGAAACACAAGTCGGTGAAGTTGCTAAACGTCAAGCAATTACAAACCCAAATACAATTCAATCTATTAAACGTTACATGGGTACTGATCACAAAGAAAATATTGATGGCAAAGATTATACACCACAAGAAATTTCAGCAATGATTTTGCAAAATCTAAAAAGTACTGCTGAAAGCTATTTAGGCGAAAAAGTAGAAAAAGCTGTTATTACAGTACCTGCTTACTTCAATGATGCTGAACGTCAAGCAACTAAAGATGCTGGTAAAATTGCTGGATTAGAAGTTGAACGTATCATTAACGAGCCTACAGCTGCAGCATTAGCTTATGGTTTAGATAAAACAGAAAAAGATGAAAAAGTTTTAGTATTTGACTTAGGTGGCGGAACATTTGACGTTTCTATCTTAGAATTAGGTGACGGTGTGTTCGAAGTACTTGCTACTGCAGGTGACAATAAACTTGGTGGGGACGACTTTGACCAAGTCATTATTGATTATCTTGTTCAACAATTTAAATCTGAAAACGGTGTAGACTTATCTCAAGATAAAATGGCATTACAACGTTTAAAAGATGCAGCTGAAAAAGCGAAAAAAGATTTATCTGGGGTTTCTTCAACACAAATTTCACTTCCATTTATTTCTGCAGGAGAATCTGGACCATTACACTTAGAAACAACATTAACACGTGCTAAATTTGAAGAATTAGCAGATTCACTTGTTCAAAAAACAATGGGTCCAACACGTCAAGCAATGCAAGATGCTGGTCTTTCAAAAGCTGATATTGATGAAGTTATCTTAGTAGGTGGTTCTACACGTATCCCAGCAGTACAAGAAGCAATCAAAAAAGAAATTGGTAAAGAACCAAACAAAGGTGTTAACCCTGATGAAGTTGTAGCTATGGGTGCTGCAATTCAAGGCGGTGTAATTACTGGTGACGTTAAAGATGTTGTACTTCTAGACGTTACGCCACTTTCACTTGGTATTGAAATCATGGGTGGCCGTATGAACACTTTAATTGAACGTAATACAACAATTCCAACATCAAAATCTCAAGTCTATTCTACTGCCGCTGACAATCAACCCGCTGTAGACATTCATGTGTTACAAGGTGAACGTCCGATGGCATCTGATAATAAAACATTAGGTCGCTTCCAATTAACTGATATTCCACCAGCACCACGTGGCGTACCTCAAATCGAAGTTACTTTTGATATTGATAAAAACGGTATTGTAAACGTAACTGCTAAAGATTTAGGTACAAATAAAGAGCAAAACATTACAATCGAATCTTCTTCAGCGTTATCAGATGAAGAAATCGATCGTATGGTTAAAGATGCTGAACAAAATGCTGAAGCTGACAAAAAACGTCGTGAAGAAGTAGACTTAAGAAATGAAGCAGATCAACTTGTATTCCAAGTAGATAAAACATTAAAAGACTTAGGTGAAAACGTAAGCGAAGATGATAAAAAAGATGCTGAAGCGAAAAAAGACGAGCTTAAAACTGCTTTAGAAGGTAACGATATCGAAGACATTAAAGCGAAAAAAGAAGCTTTAGAACAAGTTGTACAACAACTCTCTATGAAAGTATATGAGCAAGCACAGCAACAAGCTCAAGCTAGTCAAGGCAATGCATCTCAACAAGGAAGCACAGTTGAAGACGGCGAATTTAAAGAAGTAAATGACGACGATCAATCACATAAATAGGTCATGTCACTAAGTATATATTGACTGTAAAAAGTCGCTCAAAGGGGCTAGGACATTCAATCGTCCCAGCCCCTTTTTAATCATAATTTGCATATAAAGGAGAGATGGCATTGGCAAAAAGAGATTATTATGAAGTTCTTGGTGTAAGCAAAAGCGCAAGCAAGGATGAAATTAAAAAGGCTTACCGCAAATTGTCAAAAAAATATCATCCAGATATTAATAAAGAAGAGGGCGCAGATGCTAAGTTTAAAGAAATAAGTGAAGCTTATGAAGTACTTAGCGATGATAATAAACGCGCAAATTATGATCAATTTGGTCATTCTGGACCTCAAGGTGGATTTGGTCAAGGTTTTGGTGGCCAGGACTTTTCAGGATTTGGTGGCGGATTTGAAGATATATTTAGCTCATTTTTTGGTGGTGCTCAAAGACAGCGTGATCCAAACGCCCCACGTAAAGGTGACGACCTTCAATATACAATGACTATTTCTTTTGAGGAAGCTGTATTCGGTACGAAAAAAGAAATTTCTATCCGTAAAGAAGTTACTTGTCATACGTGTGGTGGGGAAGGTGCCAAACCAGGAACTAAAAAGAAAACTTGTTCATACTGTAAAGGTAAAGGCCATATAACAGTAGAGCAAAACACAATACTTGGACGTGTAAGAACTGAGAAAGTTTGTCCTGAATGTAATGGAACTGGCGAAGAATTTGAAGAACCATGTCCAACTTGTAAAGGTAAAGGAACAGAAATTAAAAACGTCAAACTTGAAGTGACTGTTCCAGAAGGTGTCGATAATGATCAACAAATTCGTTTAGCAGGTCAAGGTTCACCAGGTGAAAATGGTGGTCCTGCTGGTGATTTATTTGTCGTATTCCGCGTTAAACCATCTGATAAGTTCCAACGTGAAGGCGATGACATTTTATATCACCATGATATTGGATTTGCACAAGCTGCATTAGGTGATGAAGTTAAAATCCCAACATTAAATGGGCATGTCATGTTAACCATTCCAGAAGGTACACAAACTGGCAAACAGTTCAGACTTAAAGGTAAAGGGATTAAAAATGTACATGGCTACGGATACGGTGATTTATTTGTAAATATCCGTGTACAAACGCCTACACGCTTAACTGAAAGACAACGTGAAATTTTAAAAGAATTTGCGAGTGAATCAGGAGAAAATATTACTGAACAGCCATCTAATTTTAAAGATAAAGCACGTCGCTTTTTCAAAGGAGATTAGTCAATGACATGGATTGAACTTTCTGTAACCGTAAACCAAGACGCAGAAGCCGTTGTTACTGAAATTCTTCAAGAAGCCGGTTCAAGTGGTGTTGCGATTGAAGATTCGGGAGAGCTTTCAAAAGAACGCGAAGATCAATTTGGAGAGATTTTTGAACTGAATCCAGAAGACTACCCTGAGAGACACATGATTATTAAAGCCTATTTTAATGATTTTCAATATGATGAAACCTTAAAAGAAAATATTAAATCCCAATTTACGCATGCGCCTTTAATTGATCAATCCATCCTAGCTTTAAGTGAAAAGACTATTCAGGAATCAGATTGGGAGAATGAGTGGAAAAACTATTTTCATCCGTTTCAAGCTTCAAATCGTTTCTATATAGTGCCGAGTTGGGAGTCAGTAGACCGTACATCTGATCATCTCTATATTGAGTTAGACCCAGGTATGGCATTTGGTACAGGTGATCACCCAACAACTAGTATGTGCTTAAGTGCTTTAGAGACAACAATACAACCTGAACATCGCGTTATAGATGTGGGCACAGGGTCTGGTATTTTAAGTATCGCCTCTTATTTACTTGGTGCTAAAGCAATTAAAGCAATTGATTTAGATGAAATGGCTGTAAAAGTTGCACAAGAAAATTTCGAAAAAAATCATTGTCTTGACGCTATACAAACAGGCACAGGCAACTTATTGGTCAATGAAACAGAACAATATGACGTTATCATTGCTAATATATTGGCACATATTATCGAAAAAATGATTACAGACGCTTATGCGCGATTGAATCCTAACGGTTATTTCATTGCATCTGGTATTATTGAAGAAAAGCGTGATGAAATACAAGCGCAAATGAAAGCAGCTGGTTTTACAATTATTAACACTGAGTTACAAGAAGGTTGGGTTTGCATTATAGCGCGTAAGGAGATTTAATATGCAAAGATACTTTATTCATAAAAACGCTGAACTTCATCAGCGTTTTTTTATCACAGATAAAAATGATATACACCATATTAAAAATGTTATGCGTTTATCAATAGGCGATGAGATTATCGTTAATTTTTTAGATGCTCAAACGTTTCGCTGTAAAATTATAGCAATATCTGATAGCGACATTTCAATCGAATGTCAGGCACAAGTTGATATAGCGAGTGAATTGCCTATTTCTATCACTATTTGTAGTGGTCTTATTAAAGGCGATAAATATGAGTGGTTGTTACAAAAAGCGACTGAGCTTGGTGCAAGTGCATTCATCACAACTCAAATGGACCGATCTATTGTTAAATTAAATAAGCAAAAAGCCGATAAAAAAGTAGAACGTTGGAAAAAAATCGTTAAAGAAGCAGCTGAACAAAGCTATCGTCAAATCATCCCTGAAGTTAACTTTACCTCGAATTTAAAAGACATTTATGGTATGATAAATCAATATGATTGTGTGCTTATGGCTTATGAGGCATCTGCAAAAGAAAATGAACGGGCATTTTTTAAGACTAAGATTCAACAATTAAAGCCAGGTGCTCGTGTCTTAATGCTATTTGGTCCTGAAGGTGGCTTTTCTGATGAAGAGGTGGCAGCTTTTGAAAAAGTTGCAACTTGTATTGGTTTAGGCCCAAGAATTTTACGTGCTGAAACAGCACCATTATATGCATTAAGTGCCATAAGTTATGAAATAGAATTGATGGGGTGAGTATATGAGTACAGTTGCTTTTCACACATTAGGTTGTAAAGTAAATCACTACGAGACAGAAGCAATTTGGCAATTATTCAAAGAAGAAAACTATGAACGTGTTGATTTTGAACAAAATGCAGACGTTTTTGTAATTAATACATGTACTGTAACAAATACAGGCGATAAAAAAAGTAGACAAGTGATTCGTCGTGCCATTCGACGTAATCCAGAAGCTGTCGTGTGTGTGACAGGATGTTATGCACAAACTTCTTCTGCCGAAATTATGGAAATTCCCGGTGTTGACATTGTTGTAGGTACGCAAGACAGACATAAATTACTTGGTTATATAAACGAATATCAAAAAGAACGCCAACCTATTAATGGCGTAAGTAATATTATGAAAAATCGTACTTATGAAGAATTAGATGTCCCATATTTTACAGACCGCACACGTGCGTCTTTAAAAATTCAAGAAGGGTGCAATAATTTCTGTACTTTCTGTATCATACCATGGGCACGTGGCTTAATGCGTTCAAGAGATCCTAAAAAAGTAATTGAACAAGCAACACAGCTTGTTAATTCCGGTTATAAAGAAATTGTTTTAACCGGTATTCATACAGGAGGTTATGGACAAGACTTAAAAGATTATAACCTTGCACAATTGCTTAGAGATCTTGAAACTGTTGATGGCCTTGAACGTATCCGAATCTCATCTATAGAAGCAAGTCAGCTGACTGATGAAGTAATAGAAGTATTAAAACAGTCACATAAAGTGGTGAGACACTTGCACGTGCCACTTCAATCTGGTTCAGACAGTGTATTAAAACGTATGCGTCGTAAATATTCTATGTCTCATTTTTCTGAACGTATTCAAAAATTACACGAAGCACTACCAGGCTTAGCTGTAACAAGTGATGTTATTGTTGGTTTTCCAGGTGAAACGGAAGTAGAGTTTCAAGAAACTTATGATTTTATTGTTAATCATCATTTTTCTGAACTACATGTTTTCCCATATTCACCGAGAATTGGGACACCTGCAGCCCGTATGGACGATCAAATAGATGAAGAAATCAAAAACGAACGTGTTCATAAGTTAATCGAATTGAGTAATCAACTCGCAAAAACGTATGCTTCTCAATTTGAAAATGACGTATTAGAAGTAATCCCTGAAGAAAAAGGGTCGCACGACAATGTATTGGTTGGTTATGCTGATAATTATATGAAAGTTGAATTTGAAGGAGATACTTCTTTAATTGGTCATATTTGTAAGGTTAAAATTACAAAGGCCGGCTATCCTATAAATCAAGGTTCTTTATTACGTGTGGTTACGCATGCTTCAAACGCTTCCGAACACGAGCATGTACTTATTTAATTAAAGTAAGTTATATCAAACTAACATTAATTTATAGATTTCCACAGATTATTAAAAACTTTAGTATATATCTTGTTCGTTTATACAGTTTTCAATGGACGTTATCCTTATCAAAATAGCATGTTTCTATCCTTTTATCTTCTATATCCTTTGTAATCGTATATTAAAAAAGATTTCGTTTATCTTTAAAAATGTAAATTTGAAGATTGACCGAAATAGAGATTTAATTTATACTATTGTGTATATGGTTCATAGCCATGTACTGATGAATAAAAGTTTTTTTGATATTTGGAGGGAGGGAAATACAGATGTCTAAAACAGTAGTCCGCAAAAACGAATCATTAGAAGATGCTTTACGTCGTTTTAAACGCTCAGTTTCTAAAAGCGGTACAATTCAAGAAGTTCGCAAACGCGAATTCTATGAAAAACCAAGCGTAAAACGTAAAAAGAAATCTGAAGCTGCTCGTAAACGTAAATTCAGATAATTTCATTGTGTTGAACTCCCTCAACGTTCAAATAATGATATATAAAAGCCTAGAACATCGTGTTCTAGGCTTTTTAACATTAAAAAATAAAAATGCATAACTACTACATGTCAGCTGTAATTTCATGTATACTACAAAGAAGAGAGTGAGGTGTATGAACAATTAAATTCGTCATACATAATTTGAATATGATTGATAAGGTAACAAATCAAAGTGGCTTTGAGCATATTGGCTCATGGTTAACCACACAAAGTATTTCGTTAGTACTAACCTGTCTAGTCTTTCTTGGTTTTTTATATCAACTTTATTCTCGAAAAATTAATTTTGCTGGTATTATTGCCTTGTTCGCTTTATTACTTATATTTTTAGGTTTTATCATAGAAGGTAGTTTATCTGTGATTACGATTATGTTATTTACAATTGGAGCAATTTTAGTAATCATAGAACTATTTGTTTTTGGTGCAGTTCTTGGTATCATAGGTATGATTTTAATCATTATCAGCTTGATTACGATGGGTAATGATTTGCCGATGATGCTGCTCAATGTTGTCGTTGCACTAATTTTGACATTAATTGAATGGGTGATTTTAGTGAAATTCTTTAAAAAGAGTATTTCTATCTTTGATAAGGTTGTTTTAAAAGATTCAACGAATAAAGAATCTGGCTATACTTCTCACAACGATCGATCAGACTTAGTGGGGAAGAAAGCCATTACGTATACCGATTTGAGACCTTCAGGAATTATTATATACAATCACGAGCGTATAGATGCTGTTTCAGAGGGTTCTTTTATCAATAAGGATTCTGAAGTCACAATTATTGAAGTCGAAGGTACGCGTGTTGTAGTAAGAGAAAACTAAATATAAAGGAGAGAATGCAATGTTAACAACTGGATTTATATCATTTATTATCATCGCTGCACTTATAATTGTCGCACTTATCATATTATTCTCATTTGTACCAGTAGGATTATGGATATCTGCACTTGCAGCCGGTGTGAAAGTCGGCATTGGAACTTTAGTTGGGATGCGCTTACGTCGTGTATCACCACGCAAAGTCATTGGTCCATTAATCAAAGCACATAAAGCCGGTTTACACCTTACAACGAACCAACTTGAATCACATTATCTAGCTGGAGGTAATGTAGACCGTGTTGTTGATGCCAACATTGCCGCTCAACGTGCTGACATCAATTTACCATTCGAACGTGGTGCTGCTATCGATTTAGCAGGGCGTGACGTTTTACAAGCTGTCCAAATGTCTGTAAACCCTAAAGTTATTGAAACACCATTTATCGCAGGTGTAGCAATGAACGGGATTGAAGTAAAAGCGAAAGCGCGTATTACAGTACGTGCAAATATTTCACGCTTAGTCGGTGGTGCTGGAGAAGACACAATTATTGCACGTGTCGGTGAAGGTATCGTTTCAACGATTGGTTCAAGTGAGCACCATACACAAGTTTTAGAAAATCCTGATAATATTTCTAAAACAGTGCTAAGTAAAGGTCTTGACTCTGGAACAGCATTTGAAATTTTATCAATTGATATTGCTGATGTTGATATTAGTAAAAATATCGGTGCAGACTTACAAACTGAACAAGCAATTGCAGATAAAAACATTGCGCAAGCAAAAGCAGAAGAACGCCGTGCGATGGCTGTTGCTCAAGAACAGGAAATGAAAGCACGCGTACAAGAGATGCATGCAAAAGTGGTAGAAGCGGAAGCAGAAGTTCCACTTGCATTAGCTGAAGCTTTACGTTCAGGAAATTTAGGTGTCAAAGATTATTACAACCTTAAAAATATAGAAGCTGATACAGGTATGAGAGAAGCGATTAATAAAAGCACTCAAAATAATGATAACTCTACATCAGAACATTAATTGAGGTGATTCTATGAGTATAGGAGTGATCATATTTATCATTTCTGTCGTTGTTTCAATCATTAGCGCAGTTAATGATAAAAGTCATGAGAAACGCCAAAATCGTAAGCCTCCTCAACAAAAACATATTGAACCCGAAAACACGAATCAAAAAAGCTTTTTAGATAAAGTACAAGAAAAGCTAGAAGAATTTGAAAAAGAATTTTCAGAACCTGAACACGTCCCTCAGCAAGAAAAGCAATATCAACCTTCACAACAACCTGTACCTAAAAAGCAAGTTGAGCCAATAAAACCTAAAGTGTCAGAACAAAAAAAGCAAGAAGATACGTCAAAGCAACTCAAAGAACTGTTACAATCTCAAATGGATGAAATCGACGCCCAACTTAATAAAGAGCGTCTTAAACAGTTTGAACGCATGGAACGTAAGGCAAAAGAAATTATTCAAGATGAGTATTTATCTAATCGTACTAAGCGAATGAAATTACAACAACTCACTGAGAGAAGAGAACCAGCCCCAGCTTTAAAAGGGGACTTAACCTTTTCTGAAAATGAGGTAGTAAACGGTTTGATTTGGTCGGAAGTTTTAACCAAGCCTAAACAATTAAAATAAACTCACTCTAATAACCAAAGGGATTTTTCCTTTGGTTATTTTTATAAGTTCATTTTCTAGTTGATATTATTACATTCATCGTTATTAGTTGGCCTTAATGGCCACAATGATAACAGTAATCTCCTGCTAACAAGCTGACAAGTTTATGTCATTTCATGTTAGATTTACGGTTGAAATATAGCAAACATGATATAATAAACCTATAGCGATAAAAGAACAATTGCAACATACAATTTAAATTTGATACATTTGTAATAACAATACATGTAAAGGAGCTACTATATGCCTGGAATTATTCAGATTGACGATATCAATCAAGCACAAGCTTTATTAGGGAATAATGATGAACATATTAAACTAATTGAAGACGCGTTTGATGTTGTCATACATGCAAGAGGACAAGAAGTAGCAGTCAAAGGTGAAAAGCTGGATGCTGTTACTGAAGCGGAATCTGTACTCATCAACTTACTAAAAGTGATTGAGCAAGGTGCATCAGTTACAGTTAAAGATGTACAAGCGGCAATCAAAATGGCGAAAAATGGACAAATCGAACATCTTATTGATTTATACGAAGAAGAAATCACTAAAGATGCATTTGGAAAAACCATTCGTGCCAAAACGATGGGGCAACGTATGTATATTCATGCAATGAAAAAGAATGACTTAGTTTTTGGTATTGGTCCAGCCGGTACCGGGAAGACATTTTTAGCAGTTGTTTATGCCGCAAAAGCTTTGCGTGCTGGTCAAGTGAAAAGACTTGTACTTACTCGCCCAGCCGTAGAGGCAGGGGAATCCCTAGGTTTTTTACCCGGCGATTTAAAAGAAAAGGTGGATCCTTACCTTCGTCCTTTATATGATGGTCTGAATACAGTTCTTGGCGTTGAGCAAACCGCACGCTTTATCGAACGAGGTATTATTGAAATTGCACCTTTAGCTTATATGAGAGGGAGAACGTTAGATGATGCATTTGTCATATTAGATGAAGCGCAGAATACAACCCATGCTCAAATGAAGATGTTTTTAACACGACTTGGTTTCGGCTCAAAAATGGTTGTAACTGGAGATAAAACACAAATCGACTTACCTAAAGGCGTGAAAAGTGGCTTAATAGAGGCAGAACAACGGCTTAAAAATATTAAAGGACTATCAATTCAACATTTAGATCAAGCTGATGTCGTCCGCCATCCTTTAGTTGGAAGAATAATCAGTCGATACGAGGAGGATTAATCCATGTTTACAATTGACTTTAGTGATCATACAGGACAAGTGAAAGCAGAATGGTATGAACAAATTAATGCGTTGTTAGATTACGCAAGAACTGAAGAAGGTATAAATGAAGAAGCTGAGCTATCAGTGACATTTTCAGATAAAGATGAAATTCAATCTATTAATCGTGATTATAGAGATAAAGACCGTGTCACAGATGTTATATCTTTTGCGTTTGAAGAACAAGAAGACATTTTTGAAGGCATGGATATGCCACGTATATTAGGAGATATCATCATTTGTACTGATGTGGCACAAGAACAGGCGCAACAGTATAACCATTCATTTGAGCGTGAGCTAGGATTTTTAGCACTACATGGCTTTTTGCATTTATTAGGTTATGATCACATGACTGAAGAAGAGGAAAAAATTATGTTTAGCCGCCAAAAAGAAATACTAGAAGGCTTTGGTTTAACTAGGGATCAATGATGAATCGTTTTAAATACGCATTCCAAGGTGGTCTCACATTGTTGCGTAAAGATAGAAACTTTTTATACCATCTTATATTGGCGGTTTTAATTATAATTCTTGGAAGTTTCTTGTCGTTAAATCGAATCGAATGGATGTTAATCTTACTAGCAATATTTTTAGTTCTCATTACAGAAACGATTAATACAGCAATTGAGTACGCCGTAGATTTGACAACAGGTTCATTTCATATATTTGCAAAAAACGCAAAAGATATTTCAGCATTCAGTGTGTTGCTAGCATCTATTTTTGCTATAATTATTGGTTGTATGATTTTTATACCTAAATTGATATAAGAGGAGCTAAAAAACATGGCTTATACAGAAGAACACTACAAAGAAGTTAGAACAGCGCAACAAAAAGCATATGCACCTTATAGTAAATTTAAAGTTGGTGCATATCTTATCACGAAAGATGGACATACATTCCATGGTGCAAACGTTGAAAATGCCGCTTATCCATCATCAATTTGTGCTGAGCGTTCAGCTTTAGTTGCTGCAATTTCTCAAGGTTATCGCCCTGGAGATTTTGAATCGATTACGATAACAGTGGATAGTCCTGAACTTGCTTCACCATGTGGTCCTTGCAGACAGGTGATGAAAGAATTATGTGATGATGATATGCCTGTGTATATGACGAATCAAACAGGAGAAGTAAGAACGTCTACTGTTGCTGAACTTTTACCTTATGGATTTTCTGGAAAGGATTTAAATAATGAATGAATATAAATCAGGATTTGTAACTATCATTGGCCGTCCCAATGTTGGTAAATCTACATTTGTTAATCGTGTCATCGGTCATAAAATTGCGATTATGTCAGACAAAGCACAAACGACACGAAATAAAATACAAGGGGTCATGACAGAAAAAGATGCACAAATCGTTTTTCTGGATACACCGGGTATTCACAAACCTAAACATAAGTTAGGGGACTACATGATGAAAGTGGCTAAAAATACACTTTCTGAAATTGATGCAGTAATGTTTATGGTCAATGTCAATGAGGAGATTGGTCGAGGCGATCAATATATCATGGAGATGTTAAAAACGGTAAAAACACCTGTTTTTTTAGTCTTAAATAAAATTGATTTAGTGCATCCTGATGCATTAATGCCAAAAATCGAACAATATCAAACTTATATGGATTTTGCGGAAATTGTACCTATTTCTGCGCTAGAAGGCCATAATGTCAAACATTTTCTAAATGTATTAAAATCTTATTTACCTGAAGGACCACAATATTATCCAGATGGTCAAATTTCAGATCACCCAGAACAATTTGTCGTGAGTGAACTCATTCGTGAAAAAATTCTACAAACAACTTCTGAAGAAATCCCTCATGCTATTGGCGTCAATGTTGAGCGTATGACCAAAGAATCTGAAGATCGTGTTCATATTGAGGCTACGATTTTTGTAGAGCGTGATTCACAGAAAGGGATTGTCATTGGAAAAGGCGGCAAAAAATTAAAGGAAATCGGCAAAAGAGCGCGGCTTGATATTGAACATCTACTCGGCTCAAAAGTATACCTTGATTTATGGGTGAAAGTCCAAAAAGATTGGCGAAACAAGGCTACATTTATTAAGCAAATGGGTTACATTGAAGACGAATGATTTTGTTAATAGGGTGGTGGCGACATGTTAGTGAAACAAAAAGGCATCATCATTAAATCTGTAGATTATGGTGAATCTGATAAAATTATTACCATTTTAAATGAACATGGCGCTAAAGTTCCCCTTATGGTAAAGCGTGCCAAAAAAGTTAAATCAGGACTTCAAGCTACTACTCAACTTTTTGTACAAGGTTTGTTCATATACAACAAATGGAAAGGTATGGGAACGCTGACATCTATTGATGTAATTGATTTGAATTATGAATTGCGTCAAGATATTTATACTAATAGTTATGCCAGTCTTTGTCTAGAAACGATTGATCGCTCAATGGAAGTAGATGAAGTCAATCGGAATATGTACGCATTACTTATTTTTGTATTTGAACGAATTCATAAAGGTGTCTCTCCACAGCTTGTAGCAAATATCGTGATGTTAAAATGTATGTCACGTTTTGGTTTTGATGTAAACTTGTCTCAATGTGTGGTAACAAGAGATACCCATCCAGGTCATTTTTCACACTATAGTTTTAAATTTAACGGCGTTTTATCCCAACAGGCTGCCCCTCAAGATGAACATGCCTATCCATTATCAAATAAAACAATCTATCTTACTCAAGTCTTAAAAAATTTACCCTTGAATAAAATTAAAGAAATTCATATTCAAGATGCCATTATTGACGAAATGTCTCAATTTATTTTACTCCTGTATAAGGAGTATGCTGGCATGTATTTCAGAAGTCAAAGGCTCATTAATCAACTACATCGGCTTGAAATGAATCAAAATTTTGATCGATGAAAGGTTTGCTTATTCACTAATAAGTGTAGAAGCATAAAGAAAAATTTAACAATATAAAAATGGGAGTGAATCACATCAATGTGATCCACTCCATTTTCTTATTTAAAATTTAACTTTTTCTGCTAAAAATGCATTTAATTCACTAATTGGCATACGAACTTGTTCCATTGTATCACGATCACGCACGGTTACTTGTTGATCTTCAAGTGAATCAAAGTCGAATGTAATACAGTAAGGTGTACCAATTTCATCTTGTCGACGATAACGTTTACCAATAGATTGAGATTCATCAAAATCTACTACAAAATCTTCACTAAGTTGTTCATAAACTTTAATTGCATCTGCAGAAAGTTTTTTACTTAATGGTAAAATTGCTGCTTTATATGGTGCAATGGCAGGGTGGAAGTGTAATACTGTACGTGCATCTTTACTTCCTTCAACACCTTCTTCATCATAAGCGTCACATAAAAACGCTAATGTTACACGATCGGCACCTAATGAAGGTTCAATACAGTAAGGGATATACTTTTCATTTGTTTCTGGATCATGATATCTAAAATCATCTCCAGAGTGTTCACTGTGTTGTTTTAAGTCGTAATCTGTACGACTAGCAATACCCCATAATTCGCCCCAACCGAACGGGAAACGATATTCGATATCTGTTGTAGCATTTGAGTAGTGAGATAACTCATCTTCATCATGGTCACGTAATCGTGTGTTGTCTTTGTTAAGACCTAAATTAGTTAACCAATTCGCAGCAAATTCTTTCCAATAGTTTTGCCATTCGATTTCTGTACCAGGTTTACAGAAAAATTCTAATTCCATTTGTTCAAATTCACGTGTACGGAAAATAAAGTTTCCTGGTGTAATTTCATTACGGAAAGATTTACCAATTTGCCCAATACCAAATGGTAGTTTTTTACGCATTGAACGTTGTACGTTTTTATAGTTTACAAAAATACCTTGAGCTGTTTCAGGTCGTAAGAAGATTTCATTTGTTGAATCTTCAGTAACACCTTGGAATGTTTTAAACATTAAATTAAATTGTCGAATGTCTGTCCAATTCGCAGTACCACTTACAGGACAAGTGATGCCTTCTTCATCAATAATGCGTTTCATCTCATCAAAACTTAAACCATCTGCAATAAAGTTTTCATCGCCTTTTTCGTTTAACATATAGTCTTCAATCAATTTGTCAGCACGATATCTTATTTTACTGTCTTTGTTATCGATCATTGGATCATTAAAGTTACCTAAATGTCCTGATGCTTCCCAAGTTTTAGGGTTCATTAAAATAGCAGCATCCAAACCTACATTATAAGGTGATTGCGTAATGAACTTTTTCCACCATGCTCTTTTAATATTGTTTTTCAATTCAACACCTAATGGACCGTAATCCCAAGTATTTGCTAAACCACCATAAATTTCACTACCAGGAAAAACAAATCCTCTGTGTTTGGCTAATTGTACAATAGTATCCATGTTTTTATCCATTTCAGTTTACACTCCTTAACAATAAAAAAGCCCCAAGCCAAAGAATCAACTTTGCCTTGGGACGAATTATAATAATAATCCGCGGTTCCACCCAAATTAGTGTCGCCACTCACTTTTATTCAATTCAAATCATACGCCAAATCAGTGTGTTAAGCTTCCACCATCCTTAACTCGCTTTATTATTAATTTTAAATTATACGAATTAGAAAGGCAAGTAAAATCATAATTGTATCACTTTCGAATACAAGTTATAATGAATATTGTACTAAAAATGCAAAGTCAATCTAATTTTGATTGCATGCCAACTCAAAGTTTATATGAGGTACTATGTTTTACTTCTATAAACTTTCAATATATCGTTTTCCATAATCGATGCAATATTAACAATTTAATGTTACTGGTTTGCCAACAGATAAAAATATAGTGCTAGTATGCAAAAAGGAGGCACTTCTGCTATTTAATTAGCATAACCGTTTTCGGTTTTAAATAGTTAGAGACTCATATAGAACTTAGTCAAAGACAAGCCCATATTGTAGAAATTGTTAAGTCTTCCGGACCAATTACAGGTGAAAAGATAGCAGAACAGTTAAATTTAACTCGTGCTACACTGAGACCTGACTTAGCTATCTTAACGATGGCTGGATATTTAGAAGCAAGACCTAGAGTCGGTTACTTTTATTCTGGTAAGTCAGGATCACAACTTTTAACTGAACAATTAAAACAATATATCGTTAAAGATTACCAATCACATCCAGTGATTTTAAAGAGCGATGTGACAGTTTATGATGCGATTTGCTCGATATTTATTGAAGATGTAGGAACATTATTCATTGTTAATAATGAAAATGAACTCGTTGGTGTTTGTTCGAGAAAAGATTTACTTAGAGCTTCAATGGCAGGGCAAGACATACACACCATGCCAGTCAATATTATTATGACAAGAATGCCTAATATTGTCTTGCTCAATGAGAATGATTTAGTCTTGTATGCAGCACGACAAATGATAACGAAAGAAATAGACTCAATACCTATAGTACGAGCAAAAGAAAATGGCAAGTTTGAAGTGACAGGTCGTATTTCGAAAACCACAATCACTAAACTATTCGTATCGCTATTTGATCATTAGGAGGATAATCTATGAAAAATGTAAAAGTAATTGTTGCTTCAGATTCAGTGGGAGAGACTGCTGAACTAGTAGCTAAAGCATGTATTTCTCAATTTAAACATAGCGATCACTCATCTGACATATTACGCTATCCTTATATAGAAACAAAAGAAAATATCGACGAAATCATTGCCTTAGCAAGAGAAGTCGATTCTATCATTATATACACACTTGTGCGCCCTGATATCCGCAGTTATATGCAAGAATTAATAGAGCAATACGATCTCAAATCGGTTGATATTATGGGGCCTATGATTCAAGTGATGGAAAAAACATTTAACCAAAAATCATTAAACGAACCCGGAATTGTACATCAGCTTGACGAAGATTATTTCAAAAAAATAGAGGCTATGGAGTTTGCTGTTAAATATGACGATGGCAAAGATCCTAAAGGGTTACCTAAAGCAGATATTGTTTTAATTGGGGTATCACGCACTTCAAAAACACCTATTTCACAGTATTTAGCACATAAACGATACAAAGTGATGAATGTTCCTATCGTCCCTGAAGTGACACCTCCTGATGCGTTATTTGAAATAGATCCGCAGAAGTGTATTGCGTTGAAAATAAGTGCTGAAAAATTAAATGCAATTCGTAAAGAAAGACTTAAACAGTTAGGATTATCTGATTCCGCACGTTATGCGACAGATCAACGTATTACAGAAGAACTTGAATACTTTAATCAAATAGTTGAAAAGATAGGCTGTCCAGTTTTAGATGTTTCTAATAAAGCGATTGAGGAAACTGCCAATAATATTATTCAAATCATTGAGCATAATAATTCCTTTTTTAATGGATAAATTGTATAATAATACAACTGTCTTTTAATCATTCACAAAATTATGATGCAGTAAATTGTAATATAAGGTGATGAAATGAGAATTCCACAAAGTACGATTGACGAAATTAAGACACAATCGGACATATTAGACGTAGTGAGCGAATATGTCAAACTTGAAAAGAGGGGGCGCAATTATATCGGTTTGTGTCCTTTTCATGACGAAAAAACACCTTCTTTTACCGTTTCAGAGGACAAACAAATTTGCCACTGCTTTGGATGTAAAAAAGGAGGGAACGTGTTTCAATTTATCCAAGAAATTGAAAATGTTTCATTTACAGATGCTGTTAAAAAATTAGGCGCACGGGTCAATATTAAAGTAGATACCGGTGAGTCAAAAGAGTTAGAGCACATTGCATCAGATGATTTAACAATGATTCAAATGCATGAATCATTGCTTGATTATTATCACTATTTATTGAAAAAAACCGTTGAAGGCGAGAAAGCGCTCAAATATTTATATGATCGTGGCTTTACAGATGAAATAATAGACGAGCGTAAGATAGGATTCGCACCAAATTCATCACATTTTGCAACGAACTTTATGGAAAAAAAGGGCTATGATTTACAACTTGCGTATGAAGCAGGTATATTATCACGAAATGAAACAGAATTTAACTATTATGATCGTTTCCGTGATCGTATTATTTTTCCACTTGCCAATGCTCAAGGTCGTATTGTTGGCTATTCGGGTAGAACGTACACGGGTCAAGAACCTAAATATTTAAATAGTCCTGAATCTCCTATATTTCAAAAAAGAAAGATGCTTTATAATTTAGACAAAGCACGTAAAAGCATCCGTCAAAATGATGAAGTTATTTTACTCGAAGGATTTATGGATGTCATCAAGTCTGATAGCGCGGGCTTAAAAAATGTAGTTGCCAGTATGGGTACACAACTATCAAATGAGCATATTACGTTTCTAAAAAAACTGTGTGGTCATATTACAATTATGTATGATGGTGATAATGCTGGGATAAACGCAGCGTTAAAAACGGGTCAAACGCTGCTACAGCAACAATTTAATGTTTATGTCGTTCAATTGCCCACTAAAATGGACCCTGATGAGTATATAAGTAAATTTGGTGCAGAAAAGTTCCGTGACTTTGTTAATAAAGAGAAAAAATCATTTGTAAGCTTTAAACTTCATCTTAACCAAAGCGAAATACAAAACAACGATTTATCTTATGAGAAATATTATAAAACTTTTATAGAAGATGCAGCACACATCAATTCAAAAATTTTAAGAAATAAAGTGATACAAGATGCTGCCCAAGTGTTTAAAATAAGTGCTGAGAGTCTAAATAATGAAGTAGAACGAATAAATCCACAACAAAATGTTGCACCCAGACAAGTTCAGCATGAAACACCACAATACACAACACTTACTAAATATGAAAAAGCCGAGCGTGCACTTTTAAAACATTTTATCAGTGATAAAGAAGTATTTTTAAGCTTTTATCAAGATATTGAAGAAACAGACTTTACAAATCAACATTTTAAACGTATATTTAGTATTTTACGGGAGTTTTATTCAAATAATGATTCCTTTGTGATGAGTGACTTTATCACTTATGTTAATCAGGAAGAATTAAAAGAAGTGTTGATACATTTAGTAGATTATCCACTTAACCGTGAACCGTTTGAAAATGAAATCACTGATTATATTAAGTTGATGACTGAACATCGATTTTCAGAATCGATTGAAACACTCCATGAAAAGTTGCGCGAAGCAACCCGAATCGGGGATACAGAATCTCAAAAATACTATTTAGAGATGATTGTCAATAAAAATAGAGCTAGATTGAAGAGTCAAGAATAATTTCGGGAGGCCTTTTTATGTCAGATAACCAGGTAAAAGTAATAAAAAAAGAAACCATTGATCCGACACTCACATTAGAAGATGTAAAAAAACAACTTATTGAAAAAGGTAAAAAAGAAGGTCATCTAAGCCATGAAGAGGTAGCAGATAAATTACAAAACTTTGATATGGATTCTGACCAAATGGATGAATTTTTCGATATGATCAATGATAATGACATCCAACTTGTAAATGAAAAAGATAGTTCAGATACAGATGATAAATTAAATCCTGGCGACCTGAGTGCACCACCAGGGGTTAAAATTAATGACCCTGTAAGAATGTACTTGAAAGAAATTGGTCGTGTGGATCTTTTGAGTGCACAAGAGGAAATAGAATTAGCGAAACGTATTGAGCAAGGTGACGAAGTGGCGAAAGCACGCTTAGCTGAAGCGAATTTGCGTCTTGTTGTAAGTATTGCAAAACGCTACGTCGGACGTGGCATGTTATTTCTTGACTTAATTCAAGAAGGTAACATGGGTTTAATCAAAGCGGTAGAAAAATTCGATTTTAGTAAAGGATTCAAATTTTCTACGTATGCTACATGGTGGATTAGACAAGCGATTACACGTGCAATTGCCGACCAAGCGCGAACAATTCGTATTCCTGTTCATATGGTAGAGACAATCAATAAATTAATCCGCGTACAACGTCAATTATTACAAGACCTTGGTCGTGATCCAGCACCTGAAGAAATTGGTGAGGAAATGGATTTACCTCCTGAAAAAGTACGTGAGATTTTAAAAATTGCACAGGAACCTGTGTCTTTAGAGACACCTATTGGTGAAGAAGATGACAGCCATTTAGGTGATTTCATAGAAGATCAAGAAGCTCAAAGCCCTTCTGATCATGCAGCGTATGAATTATTAAAGGAACAATTAGAAGATGTCCTTGATACTTTAACAGACCGTGAAGAAAATGTACTTCGTTTACGTTTTGGTCTTGATGATGGACGAACACGTACATTAGAAGAAGTCGGTAAAGTATTTGGTGTGACACGTGAACGAATTCGTCAAATTGAAGCTAAAGCTTTACGTAAACTTAGACACCCAAGTCGCAGTAAACGTTTGAAAGATTTCATGGACTAAGACTAAAAGCGCATATAATAATGGGATAGATGAATAAAGGCTTTATTTCAAATTCGACTAAAGTGCTTCATACGACTTAAAAAGATATTAATGCTTTAGTCAGCCTTGTTAAGGTGGGACTATGAAATTTAAATTCAGTTTAGATTTCTATCCCACTCTTTTTTTGTATCAACATCTAATTGATACGTCATTTTATTTAGCATTTTACATAGAGGAGGGATTACTATCATTCCAATAAATAAACGACTAAAAAAGGTCAGTGAATATGTTACCGGTGATGTCCTTGCTGATATTGGCTCAGATCACGCTTTTTTACCTATGTTTTGTATTGAAAATGGTTTGATAGATCATGCTATTGCAGGAGAAGTCATTAAAGGACCATATCAATCTGCTGTGAAAAGTGTACAGCTTCACGGCTATCAATCTAAAATTGATGTGCGCCTTGGAGATGGGTTAACTATTCTAACTGAGAACGACAAGATAGATACCGTGGCGATATGTGGCATGGGCGGACCATTGATTGCTCGAATTTTAAAACAAGGTGCCGCATACATTCAAAATCAACCGAGATTAGTTTTGCAGTCTAATATTCAAAGTCAGCCTATACGCGAATTTTTACAAAAAAATGGCTATCAAATTACTACAGAAACATTATTGAAAGAGCGTGCGCATATTTATGAAATCATTGTTGCGGATCCCGGTAAAATGCAGCTGTCTGAACGAGATTTAAAATTTGGTCCATTTTTACACCCATCACCCAATGATTTATTTATTGAAAAGTGGGAAAGAGAGTTAGAGGCATTATCGGACATTAAGAAAAATCTCAATCCTGAAAAGCATAAGCAACGTTGGAACGAGATAAACAATTTAGAAAGTGACATAAAAGAGGTGTTACCACAATGCAACTCAAAAAGCTTTTAGAAATTTTAAATAAAAATGTCCCATTCCATACTGCTGAATCATGGGATAATGTAGGTTTATTAATTGGCAATAAAGAGAGTGAAGTTACAGGTATCTTAACCGCGCTTGATTGTACGGGTGAAATTGTCGATGAAGCTATAGAAAAGAATATAAACACCATCATTGCGCATCATCCTCTTATATTTAAAGGCATCAAACAAATTATTGATGATGATGCATATGGGTCAATTATATACCGCTTAATTCAAAATAACATTAATTTAATTGCATTGCATACCAATTTAGACGTTCATCCTGAAGGCGTAAATGCCATGCTTGCTGAAAAGATTGGTCTAAAAGATTTCGAACTTCTTAACAAAGAAAAAGAGCATTATTATAAAATTCAAATATATATTCCTGAAGAAAATGCTGAGGCTTTTAAAGATACTTTATCACAGCATGGTCTTGCCCAAGAGGGAGAATATGCGTACTGTTTCTTTAATACAAATGGAAAGGGGCAATTTAAGCCTTTAGAAAACGCAAATCCTCATATTGGTGAAATTGGTAGAGTTGAGACGGTGCAAGAACAAAAAATTGAATTTATGATTCAATCTCATCAACGTTCTCTAGCAGAAGCATTAATTCATCAATACCACCCGTACGAAACACCCGTCTATGATGTCATTCAAATGACACGAACATCTCATCATGGTCTGGGGATGATCGGAAATCTTGAACATAAAATGACGGTCAATTCCTTCGTCAATCAGGTTAAAAATGCTTTACAAATGCCAAGTGTAAGATTTATTGGAGATATTAACGCTTCAATTCAACGCGTTGCAATTATTGGTGGATCTGGAATGGGCTATGAGGTGCAAGCACAGCAATCTGGTGCGGACCTTTTTATAACAGGAGATATTAAACATCATGATGCATTAGATGCAAAAATAGCAGGTATCAACTTATTAGATATTAACCATTATAGTGAATATGTAATGAAAGAAGGGCTCGTTCATTTGTTAAGAAATTGGTTAGAGCCAGAACTGGAACATTCATTCAAAATTGAAGCCTCCGCACGCAATACCGATCCTTACGATTATTTATAAAAGATAGTGTAAAAATCTTATAAAATTCACAAACAAAAGCTGAAAAGTTAGCTAATGGTCAATTAAAATCTATTTTTACTAAAGCAAAAGTCGAAGCAATTGTATCAAACTGCTTCGACTTTTATATGTTATTCCATAATTTTAACAGGTTTAGCTTTTTTAATTTTAGGTAGAATTTTCTCAACAGGCACATTAGAGTGAGTTGTATGAGTTTCAGGATTCATTGAATCGTAATCTTTCAAGAAGTTAATCACTTCTTTTACAATTGGCGTTGGCGTCGAAGCCCCTGCAGTAACAGCTACAGTCTCAACACCTTTAAGCCATTCAAGTTTAAGTTGTGAAATGTCTGCAATTCGATATGATTGCGTATGTGCGATATCTTTAGAAACTTGTGCAAGGCGATTAGAATTATTACTTTTTGGATCACCGACAACAATTAGTAGGTCAGCTGCACCAGCTTGCTCAGCAACTGCTTCTTGTCTCACTTGCGTCGCTTGACATATCTCTTTATGTTGTTCAATGTGTGGGAACTTCTCTTGTAAATCCTCCATTAAATGTAAAACATCCCATTGAGACATCGTTGTTTGGTTGGTCACAATCAAAGGATAATCATTGAGTGTATCTGGTAAAGCTTCTACATCTTCTTTCGTTTCAACAAGATAAACAATATCTGGTGCAACACCGACAGCACCTTCTGGCTCAGGATGACCTTTTTTACCAATATATATGACATGATAGCCACTTGCCTTTTTCTCTCTAATCAAAGCGTGTGTATTCTCAACATCTGGGCATGTGGCATCAATGCATGTTAGTCCCTTAGCTTTAGCACGTTTTTTCACTTCTGGTGAAACACCATGTGCAGTGAAAATAACAGTACCTTCTGAAATCTGTTCTAAAATCTCTAATCGATTTGGTCCGTCTAATGTGATAATACCATCCGTTTCAAAAGCATCCGTTACATGCTTGTTATGAACAATCATACCAAGTATATAGATAGGCCGTGGTAAATTAGGGTCAAGCGAAGCATTTCTAGCAATCACCATCGCATCGACAACACCATAACAATAACCACGAGGGGTAATCTTAATAATTTCCATTTTTATACACGAACCTCCTTCGATACATCATTATATCAGTAACACCGTACTTTTAAAATTAAAATACAAATAAAATCTAGATTTAGTCTCACAACTACAAATGTAAAAATCATATTTAAAAACATGCACTTTGCTTATTTTCATTAAACATGATTTCATTTATAATATAGAGACGAATCTTTAAGGAGGCCAAATCATGGCAAATCATCCATTTGACCAATTTCGTTTTGATTCAAACTTAATTGAAGCAATTAAATCATTAAATTTTAAACAACCCACTGAAATACAACAACGTGTGATTCCAAAAATAATGAAACGTGTAAATCTGATTGGTCAATCACAAACGGGTACAGGGAAATCTCATGCATTTCTTTTACCGTTATTCCAACAAATTGATCCCACATACGAGGAACCACAAGCCATTATCGTTGCACCAACACGTGAGTTAGCAACGCAACTTTACCAAGCTGCGCAACACCTTAGTCAATTTAAAAAGAATGTAAAAGTAAGCTTATTTATTGGTGGAACTGATTTTGAAAAAGACAAACAAAAGACTACGGTTCAACCCCAATTGGTGATTGGTACACCAACGCGCATAAACGATCTCGCTAAATCGGGTGCGTTACATGTTCATTTAGCAAACTATTTAGTTGTAGATGAAGCTGATTTAATGATTGATTTAGGTCTCATCGAAGACGTGGATCAAATCGCGTCTAAACTTGATGAACAAGCAAAAATGGCTGTTTTTAGTGCAACAATTCCTAAGACATTATATCCATTTTTAAATAAATATTTAGAGCAACCAGAATTTATCGAAGTTAAGAGTGAATCGAAAAATAAAAAGAGTATTGAATTCTTCCTTATTCCTACAAAAGGCGCACAAAAGATAGATAAAACCGTTTCACTAATTGAACTTTTAAATCCATATCTCGCAATTATATTTTGTAATAGTAGAGACAGTGCGGATGCGCTCGCAAATGAGATACAGCAACGGGGCATTCAAGTAGGTATGATTCATGGTGGCTTGTCTCCACGCGAACGTAAACAACAAATGAAGCGAATCCGAAACTTAGATTATCAATATGTGATTGCAAGTGATTTAGCTTCAAGAGGAATCGACATTGAAGGGGTCAGTCACGTCATTAATTTTGATGTACCTAAAGACATTGACTTCTTTACACATCGTGTTGGCAGAACGGGACGCGGTAATTATAAGGGCATTGCAATTACACTTTATACACCTGAAGAAGAAGAACTGATTCATTTAATTGAACAAAAAGGATATCAGTTTGAAAATGTAGATATTAAAAATGGTGAATTAAAACCTATCAAAGCTCACAATACGAGAAAACTACGTCAAAAACAAGATGATCACATTACGCAACAAGTAAAACATAAAGTGAAACGTAATAATAAGAAAAAAGTTAAACCAGGGTATAAGAAAAAATATAAGCAAGAGCTTGAACAGATAAAACGCCAAGAAAAAAGACAGTTTAGCAGAAGTAAAAAACGACAAGCTCGAAAGAATAAAAGATAAAAAAGGACAGGATAATTATGTTAATAGGTTCTCACGTCTCAATGAGTGGTAAAAAAATGTTACAAGCATCCGCTGAAGAGGCACATCAATACGGGGCTTCAACATTTATGATTTATACTGGAGCACCCCAAAATACACGTCGCAAAGCGATAGAAGATCTTAATATCGAAAACGGTAAAGCAACAATGGAAAAATATGGTTTATCAAATATTGTTGTACATGCACCCTACATTATTAATATTGCTAATACGAACAAACCAGAAGTCTTTGAACTAGGTGTAAATTTCTTGCAGAATGAAATTGAGCGTACAGAGGCAATTGGAGCCAAAGATATCGTCTTACATCCAGGTGCGCATGTTGGTGCTGGTCCTGAAGTCGGTATTAAAAAAATTATTGAGGGACTTAATGAAGTCTTAACCAACCAAAACGATGTTAGAATAGCGCTTGAAACAATGGCTGGAAAAGGTTCAGAGGTGGGCCGAACTTTTGAAGAACTCGCTCAAATTATTGATGGTGTTACACACAATGAACGACTTTCTGTTTGCTTAGATACATGCCATATTCACGATGCAGGATATGATGTCGTTCATGATTTTGATGGTGTTTTAGACGAATTTGACCGTATTATAGGGGTAGACCGTATTAAAGTCGTCCATGTGAATGATAGTAAAAACCCAATTTCAGCTCATAAAGATCGACATGAAAACATTGGTTTTGGTCATATCGGATTTGATGCACTCAATTATGTCGTACATCATGATCAATTTAAGGATATTCCTAAAATTTTAGAAACGCCATACGTTGGGGAAGATAAGAAAAATAAAAAACCTCCTTATCGTTATGAAATAGAAGCTTTCAAAAACAACAAATTCGATCCTGAAATGAAAAATAAGATTATGTCAGTTTAATCTATAGCTCAGAATGATTTTTTGAACTGGCATATTGTGTCAGTTATCTAAATTCAAAAGTGCACTTGAGATATACAAGTTGCACAAATAGGGGTGAGCGCTAATTTTTTAGTCTCACTCCTTTAAATTTTGATTGAATTAGTACTAAATTTTTACATTATAAAAATCGCGTATTTAATGTTATAATAAATCGAAGTCGGAAAGATTACTATTTACATTGTATGCTTTAAATCAATATGGTGAAAATTGAGGTGAAAAGATGCCACAACCAGTCTTTGAATTAAAAGGAATAGACTTTTTTTATGACAATAAAAAAGTATTAGAAAATATCAACATTCGTATCAATAAAGGTGAATTTTTAGCAATTGTTGGACCTAATGGCGCGGGTAAGTCTACGTTGCTCAAATTAATTTTAGGTATTTTGCCAATTCAAAAGGGCGAAATTCTTATTGATGGAGAGTCATATCACAAAAAATTGACGACCGATAAAATCAGTTATGTCTCACAAAAAGCGTCATCTGTTACATCTGGTTTTCCAGCTACTGTAAAAGAAGTCGTTTTGAGTGGTTTAACTCGTAAAAAGCGTCTTTTCAGATGGTTTAGCAACTCTGATGATCAGAAAGTAGATCAGGTCTTGAATCGATTGAATATATCGCAATTAAAACATAAAAATATTGCACAATTATCTGGAGGGCAACAGCAACGTGTATTAATTGCACGAGCACTTGTCTCTGAACCTTCTGTACTTGTATTAGATGAGCCAACTAATGGTATAGATGCGAAACATGTCGGTGAATTTTATGAGACGTTAGATCACCTCAAAAAAGAAGGCGTTACAATTATTTTAGTAACACACGATATTGGTGTTGTTGTTGATACAGCAACTGAAGTGGCTTGTTTAAATAAACATTTGCACTTCCATGGGGCAACAAGTGAATTCAAATCACTTGATGAAGTTGAAATTTCTAAAATTTATGGCCACCCCATTAAATTTGTAGACCATAAACATGATAGGGATTGTTGTGTATGATTGATGCATTATTGAATTTTGAATTTATCAGGTATTCTTTTATTAGTGGTATATTGATAGGGGTTATTGCTCCATTAATCGGTACGTTTATCGTTGTAAGACGTTTATCATTAATTGCAGATGCTTTAAGTCACGTGACTCTTGGTGGGATATCATTCGGCATGTACTTGTTAACTGTCTCATCAGTATTTGCATTTATAAATCCGATATGGACAGGTATTATTTTTGCAATTATTGGTGCGTTGTTAATTGAAAAACTTAGAACATCTTATAAAAACTATTCTGAAATCGCTATACCTATTATTATGAGTACAGGTATTGGATTAAGTGCGATATTTATATCTTTAGCCAAAGGCTTTAACCAGGAACTTTTAGGCCTTTTATTTGGTTCTATTAGTGCTGTATCGCTGAGTGATTTGTTTACAATTATTACAATTACGGTATTAGTGTTATTATATATCATGTTATTTTATAAAGAGCTATTTATACTCTCTTTTGATACAGAGTACAGCCAAGTTATCGGTATACCAAAGTGGATTCAATTTTTATTTATCGTTATTGTCGCTTTAGTGATATCTGCTTCTATGCGTGTTATTGGTGTATTGCTTGTTAGTGCGCTAATTACACTTCCTGTTGCAATTGCAATGCGTTGGACAAAAGGGTTTAAGCAATTTATATTCTTAAGTATCACGATTGGTGAGTTTTCTGTCATTATTGGGCTGGTTACTGCATTTTATTTAAATATCTCACCTGGTGGTATTATTGTTGTTATTTTAGTCATGATGTTAATGTTAACGCTATTTTATCAGTCCTTTGTAGTCAGAAAATTTAAAGGAGTGAATGAGAATGAAAACAAATGAAGCCATTCGTATATTAAAAAATAATGGGCATAAATATACGAACAAAAGAAGAGATATGATTGAGCTGTTTATTAATGAGGATAAATATATCAATGCTAAGACCATCCAACAACACATGAATGCGCACTATCCAGGTATATCTTTCGATACAATTTATAGAAACTTACACTTATTTAAAACTTTAGGCATCATCGAAGGAACAGAAATGGATGGAGAAATGAAGTTTCGTGCGGCATGCACTTCTCATCATCACCACCATTTTATTTGTAAAGTATGCGGAGATACAAAAGTCATTGATTTTTGTCCAATGTCTGAAATCAAAGCAAAACTACCAAATGTTGACATTGAAATGCATAAATTAGAAGTTTACGGTATGTGTGAAAAATGTAAGCAAAAAGGCTACCATCTTGTTTAATTAGAGAGATCTCTATTTACTTTAGTAAAAAATGAAATGTATTGTAAAAATAGTAAAAACCCGAACGTTTGCTTTCTTTGACGTTCGGGTTTTGATATTTGTTCAGCAAAATAGGGTAAACACGTGATGTCTAGTTTTGATTTGCAGTTGCTTCTTTTTTCTTGTTTTCTTCCCATTCAGCAGCAAGTTTATCAATTTCCATTTTTAATTCATCCACCATTGTTTCTTCAGGTACTTTTCTCACTGTTTTCCCTTTCATAAATAACAAGCCTTCTCCACGAGCGCCGGCAATACCAATATCTGCTTCTCTCGCTTCACCTGGACCGTTTACGGCACAACCCAGTACTGCTACTTTTAAAGGAACTTGAAGTTTCTCAATGTATTCTTCTACTTCATTTGCAATTGAAATTAAATCAATTTCGATACGGCCACAAGTTGGACATGCAATCAAAGTTGCCGCATTGCTTGCTAAGCCAAAAGATTTTAATAAAGACTTTGCAACTTTAACTTCTTCAACTGGATCTGCTGAAAGTGAAATTCTCATTGTGTTACCAATACCAAGAGATAAAATTGCACCCAAACCAGCAGAAGATTTAACTGTACCATTAAACAATGTACCACTTTCTGTAATACCAAGATGTAATGGGTAATCAAATGCTTGTGCAGCCTTTGTATAAGCTTCAATTGCGAGATTAACATCACTCGCTTTCATTGACACGATAATGTCATGAAAATCTAAATCCTCTAAAATTTTAATATGATGTAATGCACTTTCTACCATACCATCAGCAGTAGGGTAACCATATTTTTTTAGAATATGTTTTTCAAGAGAACCCGCATTAACACCAATTCGAATTGGGATTCCTTTTTCTTTACAAGCTTCCACAACAGCTTCTACTTTTTCACGTCTTCCGATATTACCTGGATTAATACGGATTTTGTCCGCACCATTTTCAATCGCAATCAATGCTAATTTATAATTAAAATGGATATCTACTACAAGCGGGATATTAATTTGTGCTTTAATATCTTTAATAGCGTACGCATCTTCTTCGTTTGGACATGCAACACGTACAATTTGACAACCTGCTTCCTCTAAGCGTTTAATTTCAGCCACTGTTGCCTCTACATCGTGAGTTTTCGTCGTTGTCATACTCTGAATAACAACTTCATCTGCACCACCAATTGTTAAATTACCGACTTTAACAGGGCGCGTATTTTTACGATGTGTAATTTCAGCCATAATAGGAACTCCTTTATGAATAATTTTAACTTGAAAATGCACTTCTAAGAGGCGATTAATTCAACGTTATTTCATATTATACAATAAGCCCACCTGCATATTCAAAACAATTAGATTGAGAATGTCATAAATTTTTCATAAACATTGTAAAGTGAATATTTACCATTAG
>NZ_PPQN01000023.1 GCF_002901995.1 Staphylococcus coagulans
CGGTTGGTTGATTTTCTCAGTGCCCTTATAAGGGCTGGTCAGTAACAGAGGCTTTCAGCCGAAGAACAAACCACCCGTTCACACGGGTGGTTTTGATTATCATTTAGGCTGTTTTTTTATTAGGTGTGAGATTGTGATGAAGCAGTTGTGACATATTTGTGATTAATTTCACAAAAGTATTGTAAAACACAAAATATTGACTTATGATAAATTCGAATAAAACGAAACGCGTTTCATTTTGAGAGGATGAAGGAAAATGAATAAAGTCAGTATTATTGGTGCAGGTGCAGTTGGTGCGACAACGGCCTATTTATTGTCTAATACAGAATGGATTGACGAAGTGGTTTTAGTCGACTTAGACAAGGCGCGTGCAACGGGGCAAGCCCTCGATATGATGCATGGTGTCGGGGTGTCGACTTCAAGAAAAGTGACGGCAGGGGATTATGCAGATACAGAGGATTCAGATATTGTGGTTATTACGATTGGGGTACCTGAAAAAGTCGGTGAATCCCGACTCGTTCCTATGCAAAAAAATGCAGATATTTTGAAAGACATCGTACCGCAGATTGTGAACTATAGCCCTAAAACCAAAATTATTACTGTGAGCAACCCGGTCGATATATTAGCGTATATGACCTATCAAGTTGCCCCTATCCCAACTGCCAATGTGATAGGTCTAGGGACTTTGCTAGATACTTCAAGATTAAAATATATTTTGAGTGACTATTTCAATATCAGTCCACAAAGTATTACAGCTTCTGTTGTAGGGGAGCATGGTGATGCACAAGTTGTATTGTGGAGTCAAACACGAATTGGTGGCTTGTCCGTTCAAGATTTTGCTCAAACACAAGGTATGACCTTGCCACATGATTTTACTGAAGTCATTGCGCAACGTGTTAAAGAGACAGCTTTTGATGTTTGGCAAATGAAAGGGCCTAATTGTTTTTGTGTTGCAGATGCGATTAAATGCCTAATCGATGCATTATGTCACTCAGAAAGACGTATTTTACCTGTATCTCACTTATATCAAACGCAAACAGGGAAAGAGGTTTATATCAGCCTACCTAGCATTGTCAGTCGCCAAGGTGTGGAACAACGGTTACCACAGTTGTTAAATGAAAAAGAGCATGCACAGTTATATGCTTCATGCGACGTGATGAGAAGCTACATTGATCAGTTAAAATGACTCGGGTTACGATACTAATAATAAGGAAGTTTTGAAGATGAATAAAAAAGCTAATGCAACTTTAAAAGGGACACGTGATATTAAAAATTTAATTAAATTTATTGTTGCTACGTTAATCGGGATTATAATTGTTTTGATTCCATTCTCATTTGCCAATGGTGTAGATACGATTTTGTTCCATTATATCAAGGTCTTTGTAGGTGCATTTCAATTTCCAATCACGCTACTCATCGCACTTATCTTTTGTATCAGTACGATAATGGCTATCATTGATCAAATTTGGAAGCCTGATTTTATTCGACAAAACCGCACATTAAAACCTTTGTTTTCAACGACACCTTTTTATACAGTCAACCGTATATTAGGAACATTGATTACACTCATGTGTTTGTTCCATATTGGACCGACATTTCTTATCTCTGAAGACACAGGTACAACGATGGTGAATTTAGCTGTTCAACTATCAGTGATTGTGCCCATTATGCTGTTATTTCAAACGTTTATTCTAGAATTTGGCGCTATGGAGTTTATTGGAGAGCTGATTGGTTTCCTTATCAAGCCTATCTTTAAAATCTCTGAAATCTGTGCAGTCAGTGCAATCAGTGCTTGGGTTGGACCGGGTAATGCGGCCATCTTAGCTTCGAAAGAGCTTTTTGAAAAAGGTTACTATACGGTTAAAGAAACCGCAATTTTAGGTAGTCAGTTTTCTACGTCGAGTATTGGTTGGGTTGTCCTCGTCTGCAGTGTGTTAGACGTCGTTGATTACTTTGGATATATCTTTCTTGGAATTACAATTATTGGAATGATTGTTGCATTCATATGTGTTCGTATTCCACCGATTTCGCAGTACCCGGACACGTATGTAGATGGTACGATAAAAACAGAGGAATCAACAGCTACACATCATCAAAAGTTTAAAACAGCTACTGTAATGGCTACAAAACGTGCTTCTGAAGTGACTGCGAGTAACTTTATAAATAAAAAAGACAATATGATGTTTTACGTTGTTTGGTTAATGCCGATTATCGTATGTTGGGGCACATTGGCATTAGCGATCTCGGTTTATACACCAGTTTTAGCATGGATTTCTTATCCAAT
Organism: Staphylococcus coagulans; assembly: GCF_002901995.1. Lineage (GTDB taxonomy): Bacteria > Bacillota > Bacilli > Staphylococcales > Staphylococcaceae > Staphylococcus > Staphylococcus coagulans. The sequence continues at coordinate 2,285 of NZ_PPQN01000023.1, forward strand.
TCAGTGGATTTTACAGATTGCAGGTATTCCTGAAGCCGCAACAACAGCGAGTGCCATCATGTCAGGCTTTGCAGATAATTATTTGCCAGTTATTTTAGGTTCACATATTACAGAAACTTCAAGTAAAGTTGTTATCGCAATGATGAGTATTTTACAATTAATCTTTTTATCTGAAATTGCGACGTTACTGACTTCAGCGAATGCGATCAAAAAATTTTCACATATTGTCATTATTTTCTTGGAAAGAACGTTCATTGCCCTCCCTTTTGTGATATTATTTGTTAAACTTTTATTTTAGTCATTGCGTGAAAAAAGAAGGAAGTGACTTAAGTTGGCAGATTATACCCCGATTAAAACGGTCGTCCAAGCGTTCGAAATTTTAGATTTACTGTCAGACAATCAAAAGATGGGTATCAGTGAAATGGCAAGGGTACTCAGTTTACCTAAAAGCACCATCTACAGAAATCTACGAACGCTTTCTGATTTGGCCATCGTAGAACAAGATATGAATGAAAATTACCATCTCGGTTACAAAATTTTAACTTATCAAAATCAAATTAAAAGTACAGATGCGCTCGTGAATCAACTGAAAACTTTTATGCAAAATTTAGTTCGAACAACTGGCGAATCTGTAAATCTTGGGATATTGCTTGAGGATGAGGTGCTGATTTTACACACCGAATATGGTGATCAGTACACATTACAAACCCATCTGTCACCGACAACGCCGCTTCATTGTTCTGGAATTGGTAAATTATTTCTGCATGCATGGTCTGATGAAAAACTTACAGCTTATTTTTCTAGGGCTGAACGTCGAACAATTCACACGATAACAGAACTGGAACCATTTAAAGCACATATGGCAGCACGTGCGGATGCCCATTTAGCGATAGATAATGAAGAATACGAATATGGTTTAATGTGTATCGCAACGCCGATTTTAGACGCACATCATCAAATCCGTGCAGCGCTGAGTATCTCAGGTCCGGTCAGTCGTTTAGAGCATAAAGGTTTATCCACGATTAAAACAGCGTTGTTAAATGAAGCCCAAGAAGCGACCGATTATCTTCAAAATATTGGTTATTGGAAGTGAAAGCTAGACGATACAATCTTTTGAAAAGTGAAACAAAAAGAAACACACCCATCTAAGCGGGGGTAAGTTTTTTCTGCTTAGTATGGGTGTGATTTTATTTTTTTATATTATAGACGGTGCTATGTTTAATTTAATGAGTTAAGAGGTTCATTTAAGAATGTTGTGTCTTTTTCTGATAGTAATAAATCGGAATGCCTATCATTGTGACCCCGATACCTACGATTGCAAGAAGGGGCTGTGTGAATAGGGTATTAAGCAAGACAAAAGTACCTGCTAAAAGTGCAATCGCTGGTATAACGGGGTACAATGGCACTTTATATGGACGATGTAATTGAGGCTCTCGTTTTCTAAGTATAAATACTGCTAAGAAAGCCATACAATAAAATGTCCATATGACAAATATGAGCATATTTGTAATTGTGTCAAAAGCACCCAAGAGCATCATAATCGATGCAATGATGATTTGGATGATACCACCTAGCCATGGTGTGCGTGATGGTAATAAGTCTAAAAATAAACGCTTAAACGGAAGTTGATCGTGTTCTGCCATGGCATATGGAATACGCATCCCTGTCATCGTATAGCCATTCATCGTGCCATATACAGAAATCAAAATACCGATTGTGACTAATTTTCCGCCACCTGCACCAAATAATATAGAAGACGCTTCGCTTGCGGCATTCAAATTGCCTTCAATTTGGTGAAGTGGGAGAGTCATTAAAAATGTTGCGTTAATGAGTAAATAAACAATCATAACAAGACCGATACCGAGTGCAATCGCACCTGGTAAATCTTTTTTAGGGTTTTTCATTTCCCCGGCAATATTACCGACGTGGATCCAACCATCATATGCAAACATGGTTGCAAGTAGGCCTGCACCAATCGCTTCAAACCAGTTAGAGTCAGTACCATTTACAACGGGAAAGAGCGAAAATGATACATCACTACTATGAAAGAAACCAATGATGACAATCAGCGCAATTGGGATTAACTTGATGACGAGTGTGATAGATTGTAAAGTCCCGCCTGCCTTAGAGCCAAGAAAATTAATGAGTAGTATGGATACTGCACTGATGATAGCAATCGGTAATAACAAAGATGTCGTTAAATGCAATAAATTAATAATTTGAGTTGCAAATATAATCGCAAGTGCGGCGATATTTGCTGGAAAGTAAATAAATGCTTGCGCCCATCCAGACAAAAATCCCCAAAAGTCTCCATATGTGTATTCAATATATTTCGTGAGGCCACCTGTTTCAGGAATCGCTGCTGCGAGTTCAGCGCCGGTCAAACCTGCGCATATCGTCATAATACCACCTAGCAACCATACAAACAGGGCCATACTCGTAGAGCCAGTGACTTCACTTACACTTGATACTTTAAAAAATACACCCGCGCCAATGACTGAGCCCATCACAAGTGAAAGAGATGCGAAAAAGCCGATGTTTTTCTTTAAAGCTGTATCTGTACTCATGCTGTTGCCTCCAATTCTCTTGTTAGGATGGACTAACCTACGACGCCTTTACTTGTGTCTGCAGGTTTTAATAAGTCATCGATAATATGTGAAACGCGAGTGAGGTCAACGTTACCTCCAGAGACTAAAGCGACAATATTTTTACCTTTAATCCAACGTGGATCGATTTTACCACTTAATAAGGCGGCTGTTGGTAATGCACCTGCACCTTCAGTAATGATTTTTGTCCGTTGCATTAAATGACGCATTGCGTTTGCAATTTCATCTTCTGAAACTAAAACGAATTCATCTACTAATTTTTCAACTACAGCATAAGTTTTGTCACCAGGGATTGCAACTTCTGTACCATCTGCAATCGTGTGTGCTGTGAATTGTGAAGTAATCTCTCCTGCCTTAATCGATGTTGCCATACCGTGCACATTTTCAGATTGTACACCAATGATATGAATGGATGGATTGAATGATTTTAAAGCGGTTGCTAGTCCAGAAATCAAACCACCGCCACCAACCGGTACAATGACAGTATCGACATCCCAAATTTGATCTAATATTTCTAGACCGATTGTTCCTTGACCAGCCATAACTTCACAATCATCATAAGGATGCACAATCGTTTTACCTGTTTCTTGTGCCAACTGCTCCATATAAAGCCGGGAATCATTAAAAGTTTCGCCTTTGAGAATGACTTCAGCGCCGTACCCTCGGGTGGCCTCTTGTTTTGAAATAGGTGCTTCTTCGGGCATCACAACAGTTGCATCAATACCGAGGAGTTGCCCAGTGAGCGCAAGACCTTGTGCATGGTTGCCGGCAGAAGCCGTAATAATACCTTTTGCTTTTTGTTCATCTGATAAATGCAAGATTTTATTAAGGGCACCTCTAAATTTGAATGAACCGGTGTATTGCATATTCTCAAGTTTTAAAAAAACGTTACCACCTGTAATATTGTTACTTAGAAACATTGATTTAATGAGGGGTGTTTCGCGAACGTAATCTTGAATTTTCATTTTTGCTTCTTTAACGTCTTGAATATTACAGTATTTTTCAGTTTGTATCATGACAGCATTTGTTGCCATAATCATCAACCTCTTTTCAAATTTATAATGGACGCGCTAGATTAGATCTTCTAATTTTTCATACGGCATATCATGTGATTCGGCCAAGCCTTGATTTGTAATGTGGCCTTGATAAATATTGACGCCGGATGCTAAAACAGGATTTTCTTTAATCGCTTGTTCAATGCCTTTGTTGCTAATTTCAGATAAGAAATCAATGTTACCAGCTGCTAACACCATTGTTGAGGTACGAGGGACAGCGCCAGGTTGGTTAGGTACAGCATAGTGAATAACACCATCTTCAACATATATTGGATCACCAATTGTTGTTGGACGAATGCCTTCAACGGTACCACCTTGATCAATGGCAATATCAACAAGAACGGAGCCTTTTTTCATACGACGTACCATCTCTCTAGTGACAAGTTTAGGTGGTTTTGAGCCTGGGATTAAAATTGTTGAAATAAAGACATCAGCTGTTTGGATTTCACGGGCTAAGTTGGCTTCATTAGATTTCACGACAGTGACGTTATCGTTTTTGAAGTGTGATTCAAGCCAAGCAATACGTTCATCTTTTAATTCAATTATGACGACTTCAGCTTGCAGACCTAAAGCAATTGTCGCTGCATTTAATCCCGCAGAGCCTCCGCCAAAGATAACCACTTTACCAGCAGGAATGCCTGAAATGGCATCAATTCCAGAAATTAAAATACCTTCACCTTGGTGTTGTGCTTCTAAATAATAAGCACCCATTAACATTGAACGACGACCTGCAATGGCACTCATAGGCTCTAATAAAATGGCTTTTCCATCTTGTTCAATGGTTTCTCCACCAATCGCAGTAACTCCTGCTTGTTGCATCTTTTCAACTGTTTTTTTAGATGATGCAAGGTGTTGAAAGCCCCAAATCACTTGTCCTTTTTTGAAATATTGGAATTCTTTTTCATGAGGCTCTTTAACTTTAATAATTAAATCAGCTTCCCAACATTTTTCATGTGAAGCAATTATTGCACCTGCAGCTTCATAAGCTTCGTTTGTAAAACCAGAACCTGCGCCTGCATCATGCTCAACATAGACTTCATGTCCCTGATCTTTAAGAATTTGAGCATTTTCAGGTGTACAGCCGACACGACCTTCGCCAGCTTTTAATTCTTTGACAATACCAATTTTCATGCAAACCACTCCTAGTGAGGAAATTGAAATTGAATTTTGATTGAAATAATAAATAAATACCATTTTTAATATTAAAAATAACGTTATAAAGTGTCTATAGCTATAGAGCATGTGAATTAATTCACGTAAATAGTAAATGCAAAGTTGTACAATGTCAAATAATAATACGATAAATTTAAAATGAAAATATAATCGGAATCATCTGAATGTTCAAATATTTTATTTAACCCTTGATAAGATTGCTTACAAAATGTTTCACGACAAAATATTTAAAAGAATAATATTTCTATATAACTGTCTTTTTAAAAGATATTGTAGGATATTAAAAAGTTTTATGACTATTATATTTGTCATTTTGACAATGATAATGTATATTAAAAAGAAGCATGTGACGATGAGCAATAGATTAAAAGCATTAAGAGCGAGAAAGGGCTATAACCAAACACAATTAGTGAAACGGGCAGGTATCCCAAGACAAACAGTTTTTTTAATAGAGCGGAACGAATTTACACCCTCGATTTTGACAGCAGTTAAAATCTCCCGTGTAATTAAAGAACGTGTCGAAGATGTATTTATTATCGAGGAGGAAGAATGATGAAAGTGAAACGATATATATTATTAATCCTTTTAGGAGCCGTTATAGGTGGGATAATTGGAGTATCAAGTGACTGGATTGATTTAAAAGGGTGGATGAATGCCGATCAATTCGCAACGACTTCCTTTATCATATGGATGACCCTCATTTTTTCAGCACTTATTTTGCTATTGACACTTATTCAGGCCAAAGTACAACATGAAGCGATACGCTATAAAAACCAATTTTCTAGTCATATGGGCGGGGACCAAACCGACCAGATAGAAAGAAAAGCAAACATTAAGTTTCTCACTGCATCAGTCATTGTTTATGGACAATATGTATTAAGTTTTATCAGTTTATTACTTTTAGTAATTGGAGGTGCTGATAGTGAGGGTTTACTTATAGGCATGATTCCGTTTTTACTTGTATCGGTGTCAGCGGTGATGGTCGGGGTGTTTCAACATCGTTTTGACGCTAGAATGCCGAAGTTAGGGGAAGCAAATTATGTTGAAAAAAGTATGCAGATAATGGATGAAGGTGAGCGTCACATTGCGATTGTATCGATGTTTAAAGTGTATCACTTTAATATCTCTTTACTGCTTCTCGGTATCTTAGTGTTAGTGTGGATTTCAATTGTTGGAAATTATAATCAAGCACCAGGCATCATTGCTTTGATCATCCTTTTCGGATACAATGCTTTTGGTTATTTATGGAAGGTGAGTCGCTTTTATCGTGAATAGCAGGAAGTGTGCCGGGGGACTGACCGAACACTGAAGTCACTCTAAAATAGTATGATAAATAGGGCTAGGACGCGTTGGCATCCTAGCCCTAAAAATCCTGATTATTAATCAATTCAATAAAAGTCAATCTGTGATGTAGTAGCTTAATGACTCGAGAGGATAACCTTTAACGTGCCTTCTTTGGCAGCATTGCTGAATACATCATAAGCCTTCAACATTTCATCGAGTTTAAAGCGATGTGTGATGAGTTTTTCAGGTTGGACTTTACCTGATTCTACAGTTTTTAATAATAAAGGTGTTGAATAGGCACTGACAAGACCTGTAGTAATAGAAATATTTTTAATCCACAGCTCTTCTAGGTGGAGGTCGACTTTTGTACCATGTACGCCAATGTTAGCGATGCGACCGCCTGGACTAATAATCTCTTGGCAAAGCTCAAATGTGGCTGGAATTCCTACTGCTTCCATTGCGACATCGACGCCGCGGCCTTCAGTTACCGCTTTGATTTTTTTCCATCACATTTTCTGTTGTGCTGTTGATCAATTGTGTTGCACCTAAATCTTTGGCAGCTTGCAGACGATTGTCATCTAAATCGATCATAATAATTTCTGCTGGAGAATAAAATTGAGCCGTAAGCACGGCTGATAAACCAATCGGACCTGCGCCGACAATAGCAACCGTGTCGCCTGGGTTAACTTTAGCGCTTAAAGTGCCAATTTCAAAACTTGTTGGCAAAATATCGCTTAACATGACTAAAGCTTCCTCACTTACACCATCTGGTACGCGATGCAAACTATTGTCAGCATGTGGAATACGAACATATTCCGCTTGTGTGCCGTCAATCAGGTGGCCTAAAATCCAACCGCCATCTTCACAGTGTGCATAAAGTTGCTTTTTGCAATAGTAACAAGAACCGCATGCTGTTACTGCCGAAATAATGACTTTATCCCCTTTTTTGAATTGTGTCACAGAGTCTCCCACTTCTTCCACAACACCGACACCTTCATGACCTAAAATACGACCATCAGTCACCGCTGGGACGTCGCCTTTTAAAATGTGTAAATCTGTTCCACAAATCGTTGTTTTTAAAATCTTAACAATCACATCCGTTGGCTTCTGCAATGTAGGCTTTTCGACTTCAATCCATTCCTTTTGGCCGGGTCCACGATATACAAGTGCTTTCATTATGGAATCACCTCTTCATAGATTTGCCTTCATTCTGTCATATTTTCAGAAAATTTTCAACTTTTAATTGTATCGGGTTAAATATAAATTAATGCATATTTTAATTATAAAATCAATTAATCTCTATTCAATCAAGCTCTATTTATGGGGGTTTCCCGCTCTACAATATGGATGCTCGATTTCGATGATGATTTGTCGAATTGAAAACAGATTACCCCACATAAGATTAAAAATTTGTCTAATTTTTAAATTTTTTTCGACTCGCTAAATATTAGTGTAGAAAAGTAATCCGTTGATCATGGATGAGTGAAAAGAGCCGCCAGTTATCACAGTGAGATGAGATAAAACGTCAGATAAAAACGGGCGGTCCAATGCGATATCCTAAATATAGTGCAGAGAAATAAGGTTGGACACAGTTAAAAATATTAGGAATGAATGTAATATTCCAAAAAGAAGCGTCAATACGGATTGCTAACAAGTGGTTTTTAAAAGATGTATTTGTGAAAAAATGAATTAAAAGTTTATTTAAAATAGTAAAAAAGTAAAATGAGTGAACAATGCTTTTATTTAAGCTTAAAAATTTGTTTGCAATATAGTATAAAAACGCTTACAATTCTATCGATATAGTCATCTAGTCATTAGATGTCTATTTAAGGAGAAAGAGATATGAGGGGGATCCAAAAATGAATACCTTATTAATGATTGTGGCGTTAAGTGCTGTCATTGCGCCATTTATATGTTTGGTATTATTACGTATGTCTGCACTTGTGGGGATGACGATTAGTGCCATAGTTGTCACTGTATTAGGGTTCTTTGTGTGGGGAATCGATGCAGGTGTCATTGGTGCTTCGCTATTACAAGGGACACATAAAACATTAACGATTATATTAATTTTATTCGGTGCATTAACTTTATTAAATACATTAAGAGAAACAAACGCTGTCGCACGTATTAATGCGAGTTTTCAAAGTATCTCAAGTGATATGCGCATTCAAGTGATTATCGTTGCTTTTTTATTTGGTTCACTCATTGAAGGAGCATCAGGATTTGGGACACCTGCAATGGTGACGGCGCCGTTAATGGTGGCTTTAGGCTTTAGACCTATTGTCAGTGTCACAACGGCATTGATTGCGGATAGTATTTCCGTTTCATTTGGTGCTGTAGGGACGCCAATATTAGTCGGTTTAAGTACACTTAAAAATGCGGATGATACATTGTTTTCACAAACTGCGATTCACATTACACTTATCGATTTATTAAGTGGTGTCTTTATTCCATTGATGATTGTAGCGACAATGGTTATCTTTTTTGGTCAATCTCATAAGTTAAAGGCGATTTTAGAAATGGTACCTTGGACGTTAATTGTAGGGGTGGCTTATGCTGTTTCTGCATGGGGATATGCAACTTTAATCGGTCCAGAATTTGTATCGATTTTAGGTTCATTAACTGCTTTAGTTGTCGCAGTACTTTTGACTAAAAAAGGTTGGTTCGTACCTAAAAATGAATGGAAAGACGCATTAGTGGAGGATCATATCGAAGCGGATTTATCTAAACCACATGAAATGAATTTGTTTTCAGCATGGTCACCGTACTTAATTGTGGTCGCTTTATTACTCTTAACACGTATCGTAGAACCAATTAAAGCTTTTACAACGAAGACGCTCGATTTATCATGGAACCATATTTTAGGTTATGATACGATCTCGTCTAGTTGGCAATTATTGTATTCACCAGGGACCATTTTATTTATAGCTGCAATCTTTGCGGTGATTATTCAACGTAAATCATTTAAAAGCTTAGGGAAGGCGTGTAAAGATTCTGCCAAAACGATTCGCACAACAGGTGTTACACTTGTCGCAACTTTGGCGATGGTCCACGTCTTTAGTAACTCAGGCTTAAATACGAAAGAATTGATTAGTATGCCGGAATACATAGCAAATGGTATGGCGCATACATTTGGTGATATGTGGCTCTTTGTTGCTCCGTTTTTAGGCGCACTGGGTTCATTCATTACAGGAAGTGCAACAGTTTCGACACTTACCTTTGCGCCAGTTCAAGCAAATATTGCGCATACGATTGGTGCAGATCTCTATACCGTTTTAGCCGCGCAAGTCATTGGTGGTGCAGCAGGGAATATGATCTGTGTTCATAACGTTGTGGCCGTATGTGCGGTTGTCAACATGGCAGGTAAAGAAGGTGGCGTCATTCGTAAAACTTTAGGACCTGCACTCCTTTATTGTGCACTCGTTGGATTGAGTGCTTACATTTTCGTTACATTTTTCTTTTAAATTATGAGTGGAATATATGAAAGTCACAGTAGCTCAAATAGAGTCGTCTACATAGACGTCATGACGTAAAACAATAGAATAGCCTTTTTCAAGTGGCTGTGCAGATGCTGTTCAGTTTGCACATCACTTAGGCGGGACAATGAAATCAAATCGATTTCTGTCTCGTCTTTTTTTATATCTTTCAAAAATGATTAGCGCTTAATTGTAAACTTGAATATATAATAAGTTTACAATTAAAAGTGGAATGATTAAGATATGGTTTGTAAAGATTTTTTTAAAGAGGTGAATGAATTTGAAACTTTTTGTGACTGGAACGGCCACAGATATTGGAAAAACATATGTGACAAAGCATTTATTTCATTTTTTACAACAACAGGGGTGGCGTACGACAATCTTCAAGCCTTTTCAGACAGAGGTGCTAGCTGATGGCACTTACCCCGACTTAGAAAGTTACAAAAGGGACTGTGGTTTGAGTTATGAAAGAACGTCACTTTATACATTTAAAGATCCGGTTTCTCCACATTTAGCTTTTAAACGTGAGCCACAACAGCATTTTGATCTTCACTCCGTTATTGATCGTATCCAAACGTTAGACGCACAGTTTGATATTGTCATTATTGAAGGTGCAGGTGGCATTGCTGTTCCGATATATGAAGGAGAAACAGAATTTTATATGACGACAGACTTGATTCGTGAAACAGCAGATTTAGTTCTGACGATTTTACCTGCGCAATTAGGTGCTATTAGTGATGCTGTCGTTCATCATCATTTTATCCAGTCGATGGCCTTACCACCGACGCTATTCATGCTCAATCGCTATCAATATCGTCCATTAGAACAAGACAATTTTGAAACGATAGAAAAATTAACAGGTCAATCTCTTGAAGTGTTCCCAGAAAATGGGACGGCATTAGACTTCTCAGAATCTTTCTTATCAAAAATTAAAGGAGCGGTTAATGATGAAACATAAGGCACTAGTTCAAAAAGATTTAGAGTACGTATGGCACCCTTTTACGCAAATGGGGGTGTATGCTGAAAAAGAACCAATAATTATCGAAAGCGGCAAAGGGAGTTATTTATATGATACGAAAGGACGGCGTTATTTAGATGGCTATGCCTCTCTATGGGTTAATGTACATGGCCATCAAGATCAGCAGTTAAATCGCGCAATTCAAAAGCAGTTAAAGTCCATTGCGCATTCAACCCTTTTAGGTTCATCAAATATTCCTTCCATCAAGCTTGCGGAAAAGTTAGTTCAAATCACACCTGAACGGTTGAAAAAAGTGTTCTATTCAGACACAGGGAGTGCAGCTGTTGAAATCGCCATTAAAATTGCATATCAATATTGGAAAAATAAAGACCCTGAAAAGTATGCGAAGAAAAATAAATTTTTGACCTTACATCAAGCTTATCATGGCGATACAATTGGGTCGGTGAGTGTCGGTGGAATCGATACATTTCATCGCATTTTTAATGACTTAATCTTTGAAAATATCCAAGTGCCATGCCCTTCTTATTATCACAGTGATGCTGAATCAGAAGAAGAGATGATAGCGCACATACTCGACCAAATTGAAAAGCTATTACAAACGCGCGGTGATGAAATTGTAGGGTTTGTTATTGAGCCATTAATTCAAGGCGCAACAGGTTTGTTTGTACATCCTAAAGGCTTTTTGAAAGCTGTGGAACAATTATGTAGAAAGTATAACGTGTTACTGATTGTTGACGAAGTGGCAGTTGGTTTTGGTCGTACTGGTAAGATGTTTGCATGTGAGCATGAAGATGTGCAACCTGATTTGATGTGCTTAGGCAAAGCCATCACAGGAGGCTATGTTCCGCTTGCTGCAACGTTAACGTCACAAGAAATATATGATGCCTTTTTAAGTCATACGCATGCCGAAAAGACATTTTTTCACGGTCATACGTATACAGGAAACCAAGTCGTATGTGCCGTAGCATTAGAAAATATTAAATTATTTAAAAAACGTCATCTTATATCGCAAATTCAAAAAACATCACAAACGCTTGCACAACAATTACATACGCTATCCACTCATCCTTATGTAGGGGATATTCGAGGTAGAGGTTTGATGTATGGTGTAGAGCTCGTCGCAAATCAAGAACAAAAGACGCCGTTAGCAATAGAAAGTGTGGAAGCCATTATTGATCAGTGTAAACAAGAGGGGCTTATGATTCGAAATTTAGAAAATGTCATTACATTTGTGCCCGTTTTGAGTATGTCGAACAAGGAAATTAAAAAAATGGTGCGTATTTTTAAAAAAGTGCTTTTAAATCAGTACCGTGTTGAATCGGTGGGAGGCGCCTCTCGATGAACTTAGAACATAAGCTAGCCAAAATTAAGGCTCAAGGTCATTTTAGAGAACTCAAACCCGTTGAACGGTTAGAAGGAAAATGGCTGACAATGGACGGACAAAAGTTACTTAATTTTACTTCGAATGATTATTTAGGCTTAGGTCAAGCGCCGTTTTCTCTAAATGTCACAGATGAAGAACATTTAGCTGTCTTTGAAAATTTGGCGAGTTCAAGGTGGGTAAGTGGCAACGCTGAAATATATGAAGCAATCGAAACGACAATGTGCCAACATTTTGGTTTTGAAGCAGCGCTCATAACGAATAGTGGTTATGATGCCAATTTAGCTGTATTTCAAGCTTTTCAAGATGAATCTGTTGTTGTCTTTTCTGATGCAGAGAATCATGCGAGTTTGATTGATGGTATTCGCTTGAGTCGTATTGACAAAGAAATCTATCGACATCGAGATGTGCAACATTTGGAAAATTTGTTGGCACAATATCCAAAATCAAAGACTAAAATCATTGTGACAGACAGTGTGTTTTCAACGAACGGTGGACTTGCGGATTTACAACAGCTTGTTCAACTAAAAAAGCACTATCCGAATACATGGCTTTTTGTAGATGACGCCCATGCATTTGGATTAAGGTTACATCCATATTATGAAGATATTGATATTTTAACGACCAGCTTATCGAAAGCAGTAGGTGCACATGGAGGCGCGATATTATGTTCCGCATTGTTTAAAACAGTATTGATTAACACCGCACGGGCACTCATCTATTCAAGTGCACTGCCACTCTTTAATTTATATCGCATTCAAAACAATCTAAGCTTGATGTTGAAAGATACAGAGCGAAGTCAAAAGCTACAACAGTTAAGTCAAAGTTTTAATGAATTATATGCTGAATATACGCAAAAGTGCTATCCAGAGATGGCTTTGTCTCCAATTAAACAAATTACATTTACTGATAATACAAAGGCTGTAAAGGCACAAGAACAATTGAGCGCACAGGGTATATTACTGAGCCTTTTTCGATATCCAACGGTCCAACAGCCAATTTTACGCATTTCACTTTCTTGGTTACACCATAAACATGACATTGAGCGACTTTTTGAAGTCATGGAAGAAATTCAGTAAAGGAGGCCGAGTATGTACAGTGTAAAAATGAGAGCGAATCAAAATGAGCAACATACAAGCGGTGCAGAAACGATTTGTGAAAAAGAGCAGATTGTTGATGTGATTCAAGCATTTTTTGAAAAAGGGTTTCATCATGAAAATGGAGAAGCAGATTTTTTAAATTTAAAAATTGAAAAAGTGACTCAACCGTTACTGCGTTTACCAGCACTACCAATCATCGATCGTCCGGACGATAAGGTTGCGCAATTATGTAATGATAATGGTATTACGCATGAGGCGTTAAATAAAGGGATGGCATATATTTTTAATTCGATTCAATATTCGGGGGCTTTGATTTTAAGTGCAAAAACGGGTGAACGATTAGATAGAAGTGGTGACAGAGGTATACGTGTCACACAATTTTGCTTTGATGACCAAACATCTCAAACCTACACAGCTCGCGTCAAAGATGCACTGGCTATTGCCAGTTGTACGACTGCTTCGCCCTTTGTAAAAGGGGAGCTCTGCGTGTCCGATGATTTGAACTATACAACGGGTTATTTCGCAACACGTCGAACAGGCTATCATCGTATTCATCAAATCAAGGCAGCAGGGACGCGTCAAGGTGGACGTATTATTTTTGTGGATGACCATATTCACCTTGATCACTATGTCACTTTTTTAGAACAGCAGCCAAAACAAATTACGACAATGGATTGCTCAAAGGAAAAATAGGAAGCGGAATAGATAGCCGTTGTTCTTGATTTTCTTAAAGGCACTTTTCAGTTTCAAAGTGAATCATACAATCTATATCACTGCGTCACTATTGATACTGATACACCTTATTATTCTAAAAATCGACGTCTTACTCTCATACCTAAAAACAGGCCTAAAAGAGAGAGTAATACTGTGACACCTTGTGTTTGCCAATGAGCAGTAATATGGAGTGCTGGTAAAAGAACAAAGAGCACGATATAAACAAAAATCATATAAGAAATAATAAATAGGAAAGCGAGTTTTTTCATTTTAATCTCCTTCATTAGATAATTATTTCCCATTTTACCTGAATGATTTGGATGATATCATAAGGCAAAAATAAAGTTACTTTAAGTATATTTTAAAAAATATAGGATGAAAATAAAAGATGCGCGTAAGTAGAAAGGTTCATACTTATAGCGCATCTTTTTAGCTTATTTTATTATACTTTATTCTTATTTAGTCGCACGACGTTTAAGAAGAAGTAAACCGCTACCTAAAGCGAATAAAACGCCGCCAATGATTGCAGGTGTAGCAGAAGTCGTTTCACCTGTTGCTGGTAATACTTTTTGTCCTTGAGATTTGTTCATACCCATAGCCATGTCTGCTTTAGTCGGTTGAACGAATCCACGGTCGTTTGCTGGAGAGTAGTCTTTCTTCATTTCGTCTTTAGTTGGTTGAACAAAGCCGTTGTCATTTTCAGCTAAATAACCTTTTTTCAACTCATCATTCGTCGGTTGAACGAAGCCATGATCATTTTCAGGTGTATAGGCTTGGTATAACTCATCATTTGTAGGTTGAACAAAGCCGTTGTCATTTTCAGCTAAGTAGCCTTTTTTCAATTCATCTTTCGTAGGTTGAACGAAACCGTGATCATTTTCAGGTGTGTAATCTTTGTTAGCACTGTATTGAGTCGGTTGAACGAAGCCGTGGTCATTTTCAGCTAAGTAGCCTTTTTTCAACTCATCATTTGTAGGTTGTACAAACCCATGATCATTTTCAGGTGTATAGGCTTGATATAGTTCGTCATTTGTAGGTTGAACAAAGCCGTGATCGTTTTCAGCTAAATAGCCTTCTTTTAACTCATCATTCGTAGGTTGAACGAAACCGAAATCATTTTCAGGTGTGTAGTCTTGATATAGTTCATCATTTGTAGGTTGAACAAAGCCGTGATCGTTTTCAGCTAAATAGCCTTCTTTTAACTCATCATTTGTCGGTTGAACAAAACCTGGATCGATGACATGTGCCGCTTGATTGTTTTGTGATGAAGCATCTGTTGTTGATGCTTCTGCTGAACTAGGTTGCCCTGCAAGCACTAACGTTGATAATAAAGCTGTTGAACCGAGTAAATATTTCATTTTCATTTTTCATAACTCCTTTATATTAACTTACAATGTTATGGGAATAGTGATGCTATTAAATATTGAAGTGGTGTAGGCTTAAGTATAAAAAGAATGGTATAACTATGAGAGTTTTTAAAATAACTAAATTAATAACATTCTATCCTCTTGTTTGCAATATAACACAGTATATATAAGAATTCATTTATTTGAGTGGTGTTTAATGAAAAGTTAAGAAATATGTTATTTTCAAAAAGGGATTCTGAATCAATTATTAAAAATTTTATGTTTTAAATCATCATAAAAAGTCCCTTTTAGCCGAAAGATTTCGAGCTAAAAGGGTGAGGTAAATCAGGTCATTTCATACTAAATTAGAATGTTTGAGCAACTTCTTCTGCTTTTTGGATTGCAGCGTTTTTGATTTCTTCGCTACGTTCTGGTTCAGCGTTGTGACCTTCGATGATCACTGTTTCATAAGAAGGTACACCATAGAATCCCATCATTGTTCTTACATAGCGATCACCAAGTTCTAATTCTGCACCAGGACCTTCAGAATAGTAGCCACCACGTGCTTGAATGTGTAATGCTTTTTTGTCAGTTAATAAACCAACTGGACCTTCTGAAGTGTATTTGAATGTTTTACCTGCAACAGAAACGGCGTCTAAATATGCTTTAAGTACAGGTGGAATAGACAAGTTCCACATTGGAGAAACAAAAACATATTTATCCGCATTGATAAATGTTTCTACAATGTCATTTAAGCGATTTACTTTACGACTTTCGTCTTCAGTTAATTGTTCGCCATTTTGTAATTTACCCCAACCAGAGAAAACATCTGCATCAATTTGTGGAATATCTTCTTTAAATAAGTCAATGTGTACAACTTCATCTTCAGGGTGTGCTTGTTCGTAAGCTTCTTTGAATGCTTTCCCTGCTGCCATAGATGATGATACAAGTTCATTTAATGGATGTGCTGTAATATAAAGTAATTTAGTCATATTTAATACTTCCCTTTCTTTATCGAATTCATAGTCTTATTATAACAGGTATAAAAAATATATCAATAATAAAATCTCGAATTCGTAATATTTTTTTTGGCTGTTCATCAAAAAGTTCTGTTTCAAGCCTGATATGATGGTGTTTTAATTTAAATATAAACTTTTGTTAGGCGTTGAATTTGAATGCTATACCTACAATTCGTCAGTGAAATGTGCTTATTCAAAAGGGGATTTAAATGTGAACCAACAATGTTTGCATTTTTTTACAATCTGGCTCTATAATGGACACGATTCAAAGTGTAATAAGAAATAAGGGGGTCTTCGAAATGAAGGTTGGAATTATTGGTGCAACAGGAAAGTCAGGTCGCTTGATTACAGAAGAAGCGTTGAAAAGAGGGTTAGACGTTACGGCAATCGTTAGGAATGCATCAAAGTTAGAAGAATCCAAAACCAAAGTGGTTGAGAAGGATATTTTTGATTTGACGACTGAGGATCTATCTGTTTTTGATGTTGTGGTGAATGCTTTTGGCACACCGATTGGACAAACTCAGCCCCATATTGATGCAGGACGTGTATTGATTGAAGCTTTGAGCGGAACAGAAACGCGTTTAGTCGTATTAGGTGGCGCAGGAAGTTTATATGTAGATGCCTCACGCAAGCAAAATGGCTTTTCAGCAGGCACTGTTCCAGATTTTGCATATGAAATTGCAATAGGACAAGCTAAAAATTTAGAAGATTTACAAGCAACTTCGGATTTAAATTGGACATTTGTGAGTCCATCAGCATTTTATGATCCAGAAGGACCACGTACAGGTCGATATCGTATCGGTGGGGACGTCATGTTATATAATTCAGATGGTGAAAGTTATTTAAGCTACCCTGATATGGCGCTTGCAATTGTAGATGAAGTTGAAAGTGGCAATCACAATCGACAACAAATGACTGTAGTAAGCGAAAAACATATTTAGCATAAATGTGAAGTTGGAATTCAATCTTAAAATAAATAGCGCTAAGATGATTATGAATAGAAAATCGTCTTAGCGCTTCTTTTTTATGATTGAGATGTTGTGTATTTTCTTTCTACTATAAAAAACTGATATAGCTGAAATATTACGATTAAGCCCATTGTAATTGTGATCACGATGATATAAGGGATAAAGCTATGTTCACCTTGTAAGCCGACAAGCGGTGTGGCAATTGCACCGATAAAATATTGCATGAGACCGACTAAACTGGATGCACTCCCAATCCCTTTTTGTTGGCCTTCCATCGCAATCGCAAAACCTAAAGTACCAATGCCTGCGACTGGTGCCACAATAAGTAAAAATGACGGTAACAGAATCCATAGGCTGAGATGATTAAGAAGTGCAACAATCGCAATACCAGTTCCAATCAATTGAATCATTGAATAAATGCGAAACATTGTGTGCTGATTGATATGTTCAACGAGATGGCTTGTTAACTGTGCTGTTCCAATTAACCCAATGCCTGTTAGTGCAAAAATGTAGCTATACTGCTGTGCAGTGAGATGATAGATATTTTGCATAATAAATGGAGAAGCTGCTAAATAACCGAAAAACATCGCAAACGTAAAACCTTGGATTAACATTGGAACAACGAAAGAACGCCGTGTTAACAGTATTTTAAAGTCAGTGATGACACTTTTGAAATTACCTTGTCGACGTAACTCAGGTGGTAAGGTTTCATCAATTTTAAAGTGTGCCCCTATCAACATGAAAAGGGTCAAGGTCGCGAGTATCCAAAAAAGAATACGAAAATTACCAAAGCTTAGAATAGCACCACCAAACATCGGTGCTAAAACGGGTGCAGCTCCATTGACAAGCATGAGCATAGCTAAAAATTGTGTTAGTACTTTTCCTTTATATAAATCAGTCGCGATCGCTCTTGCTAAAACAATCCCTGCGCCTCCAGAGACGCCTTGAATAAAGCGGAAAATGATAAGCACTGTAATATTGGGTGTTAGTGCAATCGCTATAGAAGATAAAATATAAATGATTAAGCTCACCATCAAAGGTTTTTTACGTCCAGTACTGTCGGAAAGTGTCCCCAGTACAACATTCCCTACAGCAAGGCCCACCATAAAAAATGTCAGTGTTAATTGCACATGTGCTGTAGTCGTATTCAACATCGATTTAACTTCAGGTAATGCAGGTAAATACATATCAATTGAAAGCGGACCAAATGCAGACAGTCCTGCCATAATTAAGATGAATAAAGGTGACATACGTTTTTCTTTCATCATTGTTTCTCCTTTTTCTATTTAAGATTTGACGCCTTTAGTGTTAAAAAGAACACGGAAATCAAAGGGGAGACTTCCGTGCTAACATTTTCTATATAATGATGACTGTTATTTTTCAGCTTGTAGTAATTGAATGGCTTCTTCGGTTGTCACGATTTGTCCCATGTAAGGAAATGTATGCTCAATAGAAAATTGATGTAATGTGGCCTCTGGTGCAGCCATCATGTCTGAAACAAAGTATTGATTATAGGCATTTTGGTAAGCGTCACGCGCTGTCGTGTCTACGCCCATATGGGTAGAGATACCGCCGATGACTATATTTTTAATACCACGACGGCGAAGTTGTAAATCTAAATCTGTACCAAAAAAACCACTGAAACCTCGTTTGTCTACGATGTAATCATGTGAATCAGCGCCAAGTTCTTCCGCCAACTCAGCAAAGTCAGAATCAGGTGGACCGCCAGGAAGCGGTCGCATTGCATTCGGTTGTAAAGCGTCTTTTCCATCTACAAAATTGACACGAATAAATGCAATAAATCCACTGTTTTCTTTGAAAAGTTGAACCATTTGACTCGCATTATTTAAGACTGAATCAACACTATGTGGTGCCGTTTGCATGTGATTAGCAATACCTTTTTGTAAGTCTACTAAAACTAAAGCTGTATTTTCAAAATTCATTACGAATCTTCCTTTCTTTTTATCTAAATATGAAGTTTTATTTGGATTGCACACCCCGAACGAAAATTTTTAAAATACGATCAACAAATTGTTCTGACGGTATTTTCTTAACGTAATGTTGATATTCAAATACATCTGCCGAAAAAGAATTGAGTAATATATCTGCGTGAAAATCAGGATCCGTCACAATATCGAGTTGGGTAATACAAGATATGACCTCTTCTTTAAGCTTGAGATAAAATGGTGTTTGCATCATCACTCGATTTTGTTTATCTGTACGTTCTACTTCTTTTATCAAGTTGACATGGTCTTCCATTATTGCAATGAGGGATAAAAAGATATAACGTAGGCGCTCTTGTGGATCCTTTTGTTGTCGCTGAACTTTAATTTTTTCGAACATTTGTCGAATATGCTGACCTAACAAAGCAGAACAAATTTCTGACTTATTAGAGAAATGGCGATAAAGGGTCCCCGTTCCAATTTGAGCTGTTTGGGCTATTTTCTTCATGCTGACACTTTCAACATCGTTAGCGTTAAAAAGGTCGTGTGCTGTTTTCATGATATGCTGCTCATTTTTGATGGCATCACTTCGTTTTGACATGGCAGTCATCTCCACTTCATTTAAGAATAATTATATTATAAATGAGAGGGGTGTCCGTTTTCAAGTTTTAAATCTTCAATGTGTTTTCAAGTATTTCAAAGGTATTTAAAAAGAAGGCGGAGGGATAAAAGGGGACATTCTTGTTTAAGATCATAAAGAGGTAATTCCTAACATGTGCTATAAAATGGTGGAGATATAGGAAAGTTTCACAAATTTATGTATTAGATATGAAAGAGAGACAAAAACAGCTAAAGGCAATGTTTAAGCCTTTAGCTGTTGTGAGAAAGATGTGCTATTCAGATTCTGCAATGTTGACTAAAATCTTAGCCTGTGATTTATCATTAACTAATTGTTCGAACCCTTTTTTGACAATATCGTCAAGTTGGATGTGGTCAGTTACGACACCTTTAACATTTAAATTTCCTGCAGCCATAAGATCAATTGTTTGTTGGAAAGTCGTAGGTGTATAGGCAATAGTAGAAGTGAGTTTAACACCGGAATTTGTTAATTGCATCGGATGCCATTCTACAGGTTTACCAAAAATAGAAACGATAACGACTGTTCCACGTGGACGCGTAATATTGATTGAATCTTTTAAGGTTTGTCCAACACCTGCAACTTCAAATGTCACGTCAACACCATTGTCAGTATGTTCAGCAACGTAAGCTTCTACATTTTCTTTACCAGAATTAACAGCGTGCGTTGCACCTAATTCTTTCGCTTTGGCTAAACGCTCTTCGGATAAATCAAAGACAAAGATTTGGCTTGCACCTGCTGCTTTAGCTGCAATGATGTTTAATAATCCGATAGGTCCCGCACCAATAATGGCAACCGTATCTCCGAAGAGAAGACCACTTTCTTTAACGGCTTGTACTGCGACAGCTGTCGGCTCAACAAGTGCACCTTCTTCATCGGATACATTGTCAGGTAAACGATAAATGTTTTCTGCAGGAACATTTGTATATCTTGCAAATCCACCGTCAGCCCCTAATCCAACAAAAGTGTAGCCATCATATAAATCAACATTTTCCTCTTTTTCGTGTTTTGAAACAGTAGGGTTTACGACAACGCGTTCACCAATTTTAAAGTCTTTTACATCTGAACCTAATTCATAAATAACGCCGGCAAATTCATGTCCCAATGTCACTGGGGCAGTTTGTCCTAAAAAAGGATCGGGTTGATCAGTCGAAATAAAAATGGGTCCCTCTAAATATTCATGGAGATCTGTACCACAAATACCTGCCCAATTGACCTGAACTCTTACTTCGTCTTTACCCAATGGACGAAGTTCACGTTCCTCAACACGTACATCTTTTTGTCCGTACCAAACTGCTGCTTTCATCTTAAGCACCTTCTTCTATAATATTTACACTTTTATTATATGCCTATTTTGGGATGAAAACAATGGTTATAAATTGAAATGTTAAAATTATATAAAAAATAATCAATTGTTAGAAATTAAAAAGATAGTTCAATTGAGTTGTGCTGATGGCAATGAGTGTTTGAGATGATTTATGAAGAATCGCATATGAAATAAAGAAATGGAAAACAAAAAGACTGCCCAACACGTTTGAAACGTTTTGGACAGTCTCCGGGCTAGCAAACATAGCAATGATTGTTAACCTCGAGCGTTAGATATATAGAAATGTTAGATTAAATGATCGTATTTAGATGTGTCGAGCCCGTCAGCTTTTGCTTTTTTAATAATGTCGCTCACACTGTGTAAGCCTTGTTTATCAAAATAAGCTTTCACGCGTTGTTTTGAATCAGCACTTGCGTTGTCATCAATTAAGATATCAACGTAAGAAAGTTCATGTTCTAAAAGTTTTGAGTCGTCATGTAAGATGATACCATTTTGTGCTGTTACTTTCGCGTCTGCTTCATGACTTAATGCAAAAGCACCTGTTGATAAAATACCAACTGCTAAAGTTGAAACTAATAATTTCTTCATATTATGCAACTCCTTTATTTTTCTGACACCAATATAACATATTATTTTGGTAAATATTGCGTTAGTAAGTATATTTAATAATAGTTAATAACTATTTAATAATTGAGCAAAATACTTGCATTGTTTTATATTAATAAGTTATGTAAAGCAATTAAGTCAATTTTAAAATATAAATCATCACCCGAATAATACGATATTGACGCCACTCATTTAATATGAAAAGCATGGGTAAGTATTTAAATTTAAAAAAGAAATTACCAAATTATTTTTGAATGAAAATAAATTAAAGTCTAAATCTTAATGAAAAATACATCGACAAATAAAGAAATAGACAAAGGGAAACAAAAAAGAATTGATTTCGTCATCTCTGCTATATATTTTGAAAAGATATGAAAAAAACGAATATTTCACAAATAGCTATGCGTTTATGAGTAAATATAAAAATGAATCACACTATTGAACAATTAACGCTTAATATATTTGAACCCTCTGACAAAAATGGATACTAAAATAAGAACACCAATAGTAAATATGATATCCCAAGGCATTCTTCCCCAGATTAATCCAGCTACAAGTGGATTTTCATAAAAAGTAGCGAGTCTAGAATGCCAATAACCATAATTAAGCGCATCTTTTAATTGGATATAGCCAACAGGAAGAAGGGTAAATAAGACCATTCCAGCTAACCCAATATTTAATGTCCAACATGAAATTTTAATCCATTTCTCAACTTTATGGGACCAAAATGCTTTTTGAGTGATGTTTCTAAAAACGTATAAAGCAATAGCAATAGAAAACATCCCATAGACGCCTGCCATTGAGCCGTGTGCGTGTGCAGCTGTCCATTGGGTGCCATGTTCAAAATAATTGACTGCGGGTGTATTAATCAAAAAGCCTAGGGCCCCCGCACCAATAGCATTCCATAAGCCTGTAGAAGCTAAGAAAATGAATGTACCTTTATATGGAAAAGCCATATCACTTTTTTTGTATAAACGATAATGTGTATATGCTTCCCAAATGAGTAAACAAAGTGGCACCACTTCTAAGGCAGAGAAACAAGAACCTAACGCTAACCAAATGGAATGATCACCCTGCCAGTAATAGTGATGGCCCATACCTACCACGCCTGTACCAAGTAATAGAATGAGTTGAAAATATAAAGCACGAATGGTTGATTGAATAGTTGTAAGTTTCATATTGACCATTAAAAAGCCTATCAGTACAACTGCGAATGCTTCGAATATCCCCTCAACCCATAAGTGCACTATCCACCAACGCCAATAATCAGCAAAAGTAACATGCGTGTTAGGCATGATAAAAAGAGAAGCTAAATAAAATAATGGGATTGCAATCGCACCGATAAAGAGTAGTGAAAGCAAATGTTTCTTATCATAATTGGTTTGTATTTTATTACGAATTGCTGGAATAAAACCACGATATAATATGATAATCCATAGCACCATGCCGATGATGAATAAGATTTGCCAGAATTTCCCCATTTCGATATATTCCCATCCAAAATGACCGAATAACCACCAATGTTGATTAATCACACCTAAAATATTTCCCCATTCACCTAGCATACTACCAATAACTACTACTAATAATGCGTAGAATAAAATATCTACGAGTAAACTTTGATGTTTAGGTTCTGAACCTAAAACTTTAGGAACAATATATATCCCTGCTGCCAACCAAGCTGTGGCAATCCAGAAAATTGCTAATTGTAAGTGCCAAGTTTTAGCAAGATTAAATGGTAAAAACTGTTGTATAGGGATGCCAAAGAAGCTGTTTTCTACATAATAATGAGCCATAAGCTCGCCTAATAAGATTTGAATTAAGAATAAAAGCATCACAATAACAAGATATTTACCTACCTTTTGTTGACTTCGTGTGATGATAGAATCCACTTCGATTTTAGGGAGATATTTTTCAGATTGATAGGTGGCCTTCATATCGAATTCGTAACGTCTTTGAATATAAATAATGAATGCGAGTCCGCCAATTAATAAAGTTACTGAAATGGCTGTCCAAAGCACACCTGAGCTCGGTAACATATTGCCCGCATCAGGATCATATGGCCAATTATTAGTGTATGAAAAATTTTGACTTGGTCTATCAGTGGATGAGAGCCAAGCCCCCCAAAAGAAGAATTGACTTAAATGTTCGATTTTATTTCCAGAAACCATATAGTCATCATTCTTAAATTGTTTAATCATATTTTCAGTAAGGCCTGCTTGTTTAGGATTGTTGATAAATATTTTTTTATAATACTTTTGGATATAATTCAAACCGTATACTTGCGCATCTGTAAGTACAAGTTGATCCTTTTGTTGATCATAGCGATTTACCCGTATTTCTTTAGTTACTTTATCTTTGACAGCAGCGCGTTCCGCCTCATCCAAACGGTTCAATGGTTTATGATACAATGTGTGCGCATAATAAGTCCGCATCCCTCTAATATAATGATGTAGTGTTTCTGCTGTATAATCAGGACCAAGATATGAACCATTACCTAAATATGACCCATAATCAGTAAGGCCATATTTCTCATAAATGGCTTGTCCGCTGATTAACTCAGATTTTGTCACTATTGTGTTTCCGTGTGTATCCACAATTTTTGCGGGACGAGGTGCTTCATTTTGAAATATAAACCACCCTCCTATTAGCAAAATAGAAAACACTAAAGCGAGTATCGTCAATAAAACTCTATTTAAACGTTTATACATATTTCTTTGGAGTGACATGTATAGAATACCTCCTCTTTTCTTAGTTTATCTCCATCATAATCTCTTTTTTATAAAAATAAATATATACATTATTTGTTTCAATATTTCGTAACAAATAAATATTTTTTACTTTAAAATATTAGGGAAAATACTATAAAAATATAGTAAAAAAGGAAGGTTAAGGTATAAAGTGTTTGATGATTTCGTTTATAGAAAGGATGAAGTGTCGTTCATTATGGCAATCATATTGCCATAATGAAAATATAGAAGATAACCCTGTGATATGAGAAAAGTATGTATAGAAAAGCGAGTATCAAAAATTTGAGAAGTCCGTCAAATGGAGTGTCTTTTCAATAAATGTGAATAATTTATCTTTAAATTATTAAGATAAGAGATGAGATATTAACTAGCCCAAATAGATAGGGGGTAAAAATCATCATATTCATACGTACTCACCCGCGCTTGACTAGCGGTCTCGTCTAGATTGATAATCACGAGATTGAAGCTATGGTGCTTGGTCGACTGTTGGTGATTGAATGCGATATCTATTTCTTTGGATGAATGATTAAAAGTTATAGGTACTGATTTTTATAATTTATTTCAAGGCTATTCTAAACGGTACCCAATCAAATAAGGAGGCAGACTTCAACGTCTTGCCTCCTTATTTTAAACAGTTATCCACCGATGTTCCAGACTACATGTCAGTTCTCTTGGTTTACGCTCATTTTAATCATGTAGTTTTCATCATTGTTTATTTTTTAGTTACTAATCGATAGGGATATTTTTATCAGTTTGATTATTACGCATATCTTTAGGAAGTTTTACATTAAGCATGCCATTTTGATAAGCCGCTTTAATTTGAGTAGCATCCACATGATCAAAACTAAATTGACGTTGAACATTGCGATAGCTTCGTTCTTTATGGATGATGCGTCCTTCATCATCTTCATTGTTATTTTCACCCGTATTTTGTGCAGCAATTGTTAAGATATTGTTTTCAAACTGCACACGAATATTTTCTTTGTCCATACCAGGAAGTTCAGCTTCAACGATGTAGGCATCATCTAATTCTTTAATATCAGTCGTAATGGCAGCTTGAGCAAAATTGTCGTCGAAAAAATGACGGCCAAAGTCTTTAAAAAAGTCACTGGGTTCCATATTGAAAAAAGAATTATTGAATGGTTTCATTTCAAATGCCATAATCCATCTCTCCTTGTA
This sequence comes from Staphylococcus coagulans, assembly GCF_002901995.1. Lineage (GTDB taxonomy): Bacteria > Bacillota > Bacilli > Staphylococcales > Staphylococcaceae > Staphylococcus > Staphylococcus coagulans. The sequence goes on from NZ_PPQN01000023.1 coordinate 27,828, forward strand.
TTATTAATAATGATTTGAGAAAGGTACTTAGTGAAGATATATTAAGCACCTTTGACTTTATAGTTACAGTATACACCTAAGGTCAAAGATAGTCAAGGTCAAAGTTTGATTAAAAATATTTCTATATTTCTCTGTTTAAAAATAAAAACAATGGAGATACTAATTGATTTGGGTTGAACCGGTATTTACATGCTAAATTCAAGATGAAATGATAAGATGAAAGTAACTACAAATGGATGGAGGGGTCGTTATGAACTTAAGATATCCAATTGGTCAGTTAGAAATACCTGAATCGATTACATTGAAGCATATTCATCAATGGTTAGACGAGATTGAAAGTTATGTACAAAATTTAAAGAAAGTTGTCATACCCCTTAACGAAATAGCATATAACCAAACATATCGTGAGGGCAGCTTTACAGTTAGACAACTTGTCCATCATATCGCAGATTCACAAATCAATCTGTATCAGCGTTTAAAACTAGCATTGACGGATGAACAGCCAAAAATTGCAGAGTTTAAACAAGATGCGTGGGCTCAATTACCAGATTCTCAACTCCCTGTAGAAATCTCTATACAGCTTTTAGAAATGATTAACAGACGTATTACAACGATTGGTCGACAGTTATCAAAAAGTGATTTGTCTCGTACTTTCTTATTAGAAGGTACAGGTGAAATTTCAGTAGGAGAAACAATCGCAAAGTTATCTTGGCACGAGCGTCATCATTTAGCACATATTCAACTAGCTCTCGGCAAGAGTGAGGAATTTTTATAACATTGTAGCTTCTTTAATTAAGAAGAAAGCGATTTTATGACACGATATTCTATCAAAATTAAGAGGAATAATTGAAAATATTTAGCCTATTTTATTAATTAGTTAAAGGCTAAAAATAGGTGTTTAAATCAAGGCATTGTCACAAATTGTTTTTATTTTGGGGTATAATTACTTTGTAATTAATTTAAAGTAATGGTATACTAGATTAAAATAATTCTAAACTAGAGGTGTGAATAACATGAGCAATAACAACGAATCGAAATTGACGGGCTTATTCGGTCATCCTGTGGGTGATCGTGAGAATTCTATGACTGCTGGACCAAGGGGACCTTTATTAATGCAAGACTGGTACTTCTTAGAACAAATGGCACACTTTGATCGCGAAGTCATTCCAGAACGACGTATGCATGCGAAAGGTTCTGGTGCGTTTGGTACATTTACAGTTACGAACGACATCACACAATATACAAGTGCTAAAATTTTCTCAGAGGTTGGGAAACAGACAGAAATGTTTGCACGTTTTTCAACGGTAGCAGGGGAACGTGGTGCAGCTGATGCTGAACGCGATATTCGCGGTTTTGCTTTGAAATTCTATACTGAGGAAGGAAACTGGGATTTAGTGGGGAATAATACACCTGTTTTCTTCTTCCGTGACCCTAAATTATTTGCAAGTTTAAACCATGCTGTTAAACGTGATCCTCGTACAAACATGAGAAGTGCTCAAAATAACTGGGATTTCTGGACATCATTACCTGAGGCATTACACCAAGTAACGATTTTAATGACTGACCGTGGTATTCCTAAAGGATTCAGACATATGCATGGATTCGGTTCACATACTTATGCCATGATTAATGCGCAAAATGAACGTGTTTGGGTGAAATTCCACTTTAGAACACAACAAGGTATTGAAAACTTATTAGATGAAGAAGCAGCACAAATTATCGCTAAAGACCGTGAATCTTCACAACGTGATTTGTTCAATGCGATTGAAGAAGGCAACTTCCCGAAATGGAAAATGTACATCCAAGTGATGACTGAAGAACAAGCCAGAAATCATAAAGATAATCCATTTGACCTCACAAAAGTGTGGTACAAAGGGGAATATCCATTAATTGAAGTCGGTGAATTTGAATTAAACCGCAACCCTGAAAACTATTTCATGGATGTAGAACAAGCTGCTTTTGCACCAACAAACATTGTACCGGGTATTGATTTTTCACCTGACAAAATGTTACAAGGGCGTTTATTCTCTTACGGCGATGCACAACGCTATCGTTTAGGTGTGAACCACTGGCAAATTCCAGTCAACCAACCTAAAGGTGTAGGCATAGAAAACATTTGTCCATTTAGCCGTGATGGTGCAATGCGTTTCTTAGATGGTAACCAAGGTGGTAAAACACATTACTATCCAAATAGCTACGGTGCGCATGAAAGCCAACCTGAATACAAACGTGCACCATTAGAATTGAATGGTACGGCTTATGAGCACGACTTTAGAGAAGATGATGACAATTACTTCGAACAACCGGGTAAATTGTTCCGTCTCCAATCACCAGAGCAACAAGAGCGTATGTTTAAAACAACAGCAAGTGAAATGGAAGGCACAACAGACGAAGTGAAACGTCGTCACATTAAACATTGTTACCAAGCAGATGTTAACTATGGTACAGGTGTAGCGAAAGCACTTGGCATGGAAGATCAATTGGAAAGCATTATTGCTGAAATAGAAGCTTAAGTCTGTCCGATTAAGGACGATGAAAGTAAACCTGGTCAAGAGTTGATCGGTTTGCGTACGCCTTTGTATCTAGGCTTTTGCAAGCCGATTCTTCTTGACCGTTAAGTAATTTTCACATGATTTTAAGATGAGGCAGCGGGCACTTCATTTAAGATGATGGCACGTTGGTAGATTTAGAGGTTTGAGTGAGGGACTTTTAATGCCACTTCACTTTTGTAAGCTATTTTTTAATGAGAGGTTATGACATGATATTAGATAAGATTAATCCTGATGATTTGTTTCCTACTGAACGTGTTGAAACTTCTGTATTAGGTAAAATGCCATACACAGTTAAAGATATGACAAAAATTTATGATGCGGCATATGTGGCAACGAATGAAAGATTAATATTGAATGTGGATATGGATGGGCAATTTTATTATCGTAATATTCAGTTCAATGAAATTAAAGAGATTGAATCGGACGAACATGAATTAAAAATTACATTTGATTATGGCGTATTTACTTTAAAAGAATGTAACGCTGATGATGTCAAAGCAATGTCAGATTATTTACACACGAAAATATCCTAGAACGATGAATGACAAAGTCATGAACTTTGGACGGACGATGTTTAAACCGTATAATAAAGGTTATTTAAATAAGTGAGTGATTTTATAAAAAACTAAACTAAAACGAGAAAGGTGCTGTTTTTCAATGGCTCAAGACAAAAAACAAGTAGTTGAAGACTTAAACTTACAATTATCAAACTTCACTGTATTATGGACTAAAATTCACAACTATCACTGGTATGTAAAAGGACATAACTTCTTCGCATTGCACGAAAAGTTTGAAGAACTTTATAATAAAGTTGCAGTTTATGTGGACGAAATTGCAGAACGTGCATTGGCATTAGAAGGTAACCCAGTGGGTAAAATGAGCGAAGTTTTAGAAGTATCTAGTATTGAAGAAGCTGAGTACGGAATTAGCGCAGAAAAAATGGTAGCGCAATTAGCAACAGACTTCGAAACAATTGTAAAAGAATTGAAAGTCGCACAACGTAACGCAGAAGAAGCTGGCGACGATCGTTCAGCGGATATGTTTATTGAAATTGCGACTGAATTAGAACACAACATTTGGATGTTAAAAGCATATATCGGTTAAAAGTAATTTGAATTGCACGCATGAGAAGTGCAGTGAAAGAGAGAGCCAAACTTCCCTGATAATAGGAGGTTTGGCTCTTATTGTATTTGTGATGTATTTGTGATGTATTTGAGAAACACCTTAAAACTGGAGAGGATAATGAAGTTCGATAGAGGTAAGTGGTTTCTAAGTTTCATGCTTATCGGAAAGTGTTTTTTTATAATGTTATAAGCGATTCTTATGGCAAAGATGACCATAATCACAAATGTAGCAAAGGATTCTTGAATTAACGACCACTCACCGACTTGGACCAAGAGATAAGATTTATAATCTATAACCGAATACTTTAAAAAGTCAAAAGGACGCCTATTTTTTAAATTTACTTTAATTGCTTTAAAGGCGCTATTTGATAGATGATGCCTTGTTATCTAGGGGGAAGAAGGTAAAGTCTATCAATAATCAAACATAGAAGTTAGCATTAACGATAATGAATGATGTGAGATAAATGATTTATCGTATTAAATAAGTAGCGTCACAATAATAGGAAATGTTATCAATACTGCTCAAAAAGCTTAATATGATTCCAATAAGGGAAAGGATAAATAACAGGGCGAGCTGAGGGATCAAATGATGAGTTATCATTTGAGACTGATTGCCGTGTTTAAGGCATAGCTATCAAAATGTTAATGACATGTAGGTAGGATTCTTAAAAGTAAAATAGAACCTTTAAATATTCAGAATCTTCAAATCATTATATTGTTCACTTTGAAAAGTGCGTGATTTAAGAGAGAAGCCTATTCTATTTCAAAGGTTCTCTGCTATTTTGCTTGTTTAGACTGCCACATGTTGTCATTAAAACAAAGAGAGTTGAAAAAGATGGGGACAATTGATTTTATAGTATTTATTGTATATTTTGCTGCATTGATTACGATAGGTATTTTAGGAGTATTAAAAGCGAAATCCTCTGAAAAGTATATGGTTGCTGACCGTAATTTAGGTTTGTTTATGTTGTTTGGTTGTTTGACGGCAGTCTTTTTAGGAGGCTCTTCAACAATTGGTTCGTCACAACTTGGTTATGAAGTCGGTTTGTCGGGGTTTTGGTTTGTTTTTGCTTTAGGTGTTGGGATTACCATTTTTGGTCTATTTTTATTGGATCGTATTATGGATTTGCGTGTGATTACAATCAGTGAATTATTGTACAAGTTGTTTGGTCATCGTGTACGAATTATTGGTGCTGTTGTAACAGCGATGTATACTTTAATGATTTGCGTGACGCAAGTGATTGCGATGGGGTCTGTCGTTTCTCAAATCTTTCATTGGAGTCTGTTTACTTCCATTCTCGTTGGAGGAAGCATTGTATTTGTCTATACGATTTTAGGTGGTATGTGGACATTATCAATTACTGATGTGATTCAATTTCTTGTGATGACTATCGGTATGTTTTTAATCATGTTACCTATGAGTTTATACAGTGTCGGTGGTTTCTCTTCATTATTTGAAAATATGCCCGCTTCACATTTGAGCTTTTTTAATATTGGTTTCGGTGAAATTGCGAACTATTTTATTACGTATACATTAGGGGTAATGGTAGGACAAGATATTTGGCAGCGTTTCTTTACGGGGAAGACGAAACGTATTTCTAAAACATCGGGCCTTTTAGTTGGTGTATATAGTGCGCTCTATTCTATTGTGATGGTCATTATCGGTATGTGTGCGTACGTTTTATTTCCACATATTCAAAATACACAAAATGTTTTTGCGCATATGGCTTTCGAAACATTGCCAGCAGGTCTGTTAGGGATTGTGTTTGCGGCACTCATTGCAGCAATCATGTCCACAGCATCAGGAACTTTATTAGCGTCAGCCACGATTATTTCAAATGATTTGTTGAAACCGTATGTATTTAAAAATTTGGAAGATCATCAATTTTTAGGATTAACAAGGGTAACCACACTTTGTTTAGCTGTCATTGCGATTGTTATATCCATATGGGTTAAAGAAGTGCTTGTTGCCATTGATATCGCTTATGCGATTTTGACAGGAGGCATGTTTATGCCGGTCGTGTTAGGCTTATTTATTAAGTGGCTAACGCCAAAAGCTGCTTTCTCAGCCATTATTGCGAGTGTGGTGTTCATTTTACTTTCAATTTTCATTGTGGGTCCACAATCCACGGCGACGATATTTTACGCCATAGTCATCAATGCTATAATATTGATAGTTGTATCATATTTTGATTCGAAAAAAGGTCGATATGATAGAGGAAAAAACGGACGTCAAGCAACATGATAGATTGATAACGTAAGGGGCGTGTGGCAATGTATTTATTAAATAATCATATTCAAGATATTGAAGTACCGGGAACGAGACAATTTGCGAATAGGGTAGATCAGTATCCGAATTGTTTAGATTTAACACTTGGACAATCTGATTTTCCTGTTGCTTCCTATGTGCAAGAAGCGATGGTGGAAGCGATACAGGCGGGGCAACTCAAATATACACATAACAAAGGATTAATCGAGCTGAGAAAGGCGATATCCGAATACAACGCGTCACGATTTGGTGTAAAGTATAATCCTGAGACAGAAATCGTCGTTACAAACGGTGCATCAGAAGGTATTGACGATGTACTTAGAACAATATTGAATCCCGGAGATGAAGTAATCTTGCCTGGGCCGACTTATTTAGGGTACGAACCGATTGTTAAACTGCAAGGGGCAGAGGTCAAATGGATTGACACGTCTCACACAGGATTTGTACCGACGGCAGAGGCAATCAAAGCAGCTATTACACCGAAAACAAAAGCGGTTATGTTTAACTATCCGACGAATCCTACGGGTATGACATTGAGTTATGCGCAAATCCGTGCACTCGTTGAGGTATTAAAAGAGACATCTGTTTTTATTATTACAGATGAGATATACAGTGAAAATGTGTTTGAGGGCCGTCACCATTCGTTTATGGAATTTCCTGAAATTAGGGAACAGCTTTTTGTTGTTAATGGTTTATCTAAGTCGCATGCGATGACAGGTGCACGTGTTGGTTATGTGTTATCGACACCTGAGTTGATTGAAGAAGTAACTACAGTACATTTGTATAATTCGATTTGTGTTGCAACGCCGAGTCAATATGGTGCGATTCGTGCTTTAAAAGAAGGGGATAAAGATATACAGAAAATGAACGCAGCCTATCGTGAGCGACGTGATTATATTTATGCACGCTTAGTTGATATGGGATTACCTGTAACGCTTCCACAAGGGACATTTTATATTTTCCCTGATGTTTCTGCTTATGATTCAGATTCCTTCCGTTTTTGTAATCAATTGTTAGAAATGGAGCAACTGGCCATTGTACCTGGGAAATCATTTTCTGATTATGCGGAAGGATACGTTAGACTTTCCTTTGCGTGTGATATGGAGACCATTAAAGAAGCGTGTGATCGATTAGAGCACTTTATAAGTCATTATGAGAAGTAAGTCTATTCAACTAAGGTTTTGCACCCTTTTTCGAAAGGGCAATTGCAAAGCCTTTTTTATGTTCAAGCTGAACTCTGCTACGACAGGGTGAATCATGTCAGGTTGTTCACATTGCATTCTCATTAAAGAAGAGATATAATTATAAATCGTAATTATTTCGATTTGAAAAGAAGGATTGTGATGAGCAAACAACATCGACGTGTGATCATCATTGGTGCAGGTGCAGCAGGTATAGGTATGGCTGTAACGATGAAAACATTTCAATTGGATGATGTCTGTGTCATAGAGAGTGGTACAATCGGACATTCATTTAAAAACTGGCCAAAATCAACGCGTACGATTACACCTTCATTTACAACAAATGGCTTTGGCATGCCTGATATGAATGCGATAGGTAAAGATACTTCTCCGGCCTTTACATTTAATGAAGAACATCTATCAGGCGAAACATATGCAGAATATTTAGAAGTAGTGGCTCGGCATTATGAGATTGAGGTTCAAACAGAGACACATGTGCATGCGGTGAATCTGGTCGATGGTGTCTATGAACTCGAAACCTCTCAAGGTACGTTTACTGCAGATTATTTATTTATCGCCACAGGAGACTTTGCTTTTCCAAATCAACCATTTGAACATGGGATTCATTATAGCGAAGTGACAGATTTTACAGAATTACCCGGAAAAGCCTTTACGATTATCGGTGGGAACGAAAGCGCCTTTGATGCAGCCATTCACTTGGCACAACAAGGGGCGGAAGTTACGATTTATACGCACTCAACAGGATTTAACGCAGAAGAAGCAGATCCGAGTATTCGACTTTCTCCATATACACAACAGCGGTTAAGAAAAGCGGTCCAAGAAGGTGCTTCTATTACAATGAAGGTGCATTACCAAGCGGATGCTATTGATTTCCGAGACGGTCAATATGCGATTCTCTTTACGAATGGAGAGGTTGTCTATAGTCAAACAGAACCTATTATCGCGACAGGATTTGATGTTACACGCAACCCACTGATTCAACAACTGTTTACTGTGAATGAGGGTGAAGTCAGCCTCACTGATTTAGATGAATCAACGCGCTATCCTAATGTTTTTTTAATTGGCGCAACAGTTCGTCATGCGGATGCAATTTTATGCTATATTTACAAATTCAGAGCGCGTTTTGCTGTTTTAACTCATGCCATCATGCAACGTGAAGGATTGCACGTGAATCCAGACATCGTTGAAGAATATAAAGCGAATCAAATGTATTTAGATGATTATAGCTGTTGTGGTGTGGATTGCACATGCTAACCGTTGTTTATGATTTTAAGAAAAATCAAATGCCAGAGATTCCTGAGGCGACACATGCGTTTGTCGTTAAAGGTTTTAATCATCTTGGACGATTAGACCAACAACAATTGAGACAGTATATTGTAAAGCATAAATTAAATCTCTCTTTGAACGAAAGTGTCATGCATACGTCTGATGAGACGAAGCATGTGGTCACACATTTGCAAGAATTTATGCAAGCCCGTGAAAATCGACGCCCACAATGGTATCAAAGTCTGATAGGTTGGCTCGCTATCTTTTTCATGTTTGCATTTCCAGTTTATATCGCCTATCATTTTTCAGATTGGCTTCAAAATGAGTATATTGCACCATGGATTGAGCGCGTCTCTCAACATGATCTCTTTCAACAAAGTATTGTGCAAGCGTTGTTATTTGGAGACTATGGTGTTTTATCTTTAGGGACATATTCGCTCGTGTGGGCATTGCCTGTCGTGATTTTGTTGAGTTTTTCTACAGCACTTATTGAACAGAGTCATATTAAACAGTATATGATTTGGTCGATTTCACCGACGATGGAAAAAATGGGTTTAGATGGTACAGATATCATTCCTGTTTTAGAAGGATTCGGCTGTAATGCAGCGGCAATCGTTCAAGCCGGTCATCAATGTCGTGCATGTACGCGATCAAAATGTATGAGTCTGATTAGTTTTGGTTCCTCATGTAGTTATCAAATCGGTGCGACATTATCGATATTCAATGTTTCACATCACTCGTGGTTGTTTGCGCCATACTTAATGCTCGTATTTATCGGAGGTGTCATCCACAACAAAATTTGGTATCGAGATGAAACACCGTTTATTCCTTATAGTGTAGCAGTAGGTCAAAAAATACGATGGCCAGATTTTAAAAATGTAGGTTCGCAAATGTGGGAAACGGTAAAAATGTTTATTTTCCAAGCGATGCCGATATTTATTGGGATTTGTTTAATCGCAAGTACACTAGCACTTACACCTATTTTGACAATGGTCTCAAAAATATTTGTACCGATCTTAATGTTATTACATATTCCGCATGACTTATCGGTTGGTATATTATTTTCGATGATCCGTAAAGATGGAATGCTCCTCTTTAACATGGGTGGCGGTAGTGTGATACAAAGTCTTTCCGCATGGCAAGTGCTATTACTCGTCTTTTTCAGTTCAACATTTACGGCTTGTTCTGTAACAATGACTATGGTAATGCGCCAACTGGGTCTTCGAGAAGGTGGCAAGATGATTTTGAGACAAATGGCAACATCGGTATGTTGTATTGCTTTATTAGGGATTATCACTTTTGTAGTTTTACAATGGACATCCATTTTATAATATAGGCATAGAGAACAAAAGTCGTCATCCGAATCTTCATGGATGTCGCTTTTGTTCTTTTTTATTGCGATATCACTTTTGACTTGTAGTCAGTGAAGATTGACGGTGTGAGCGGCTGCATCATAAAATGAAAGCGTAATGCAATGAACAAATGAGGTGATTTGATGGTGGATACAGACATTCGTGAAGCGATAGAGAAAGGCGACATCACAGTAGGAATCGAACTCGGTTCAACCCGTATCAAAGCAGTTGCGATTGATAATTCGACAAGGTCAATCGCAAAGGGAAGTTATGAATGGACGCAACAGTTGAATGCAGGCTACTGGTCTTTATCGCTCGATGAAGTATGGCGTGGCTTGCAAGAAAGTTATCACCGTATGTCCCAGGAAATATATGATCGGTATCGTATCCGTTTGAAAAAGCTTGCGGCTCTTGGCATCAGTGGGATGATGCACGGTTACTTAGCTTTTGATCAAGAGGGGGAATTATTAGTTCCTTTTCGTACGTGGCAAAATAATTATGCACGAGAAGCAGGTGCAAAGTTAACACATCAATTTCAGTTCAATGTTCCAGAACGTTGGAGTATTGCACAATACTATCAGTGTGTCTGCAATGGAGAAGCGCATGTGAAAAATGTGGCCTATCTGACAACGTTATCCGGTTATGTCCATTGGCAATTAACAGGTGAAAAAGCATTAGGGATAGGCGATGCATCTGGTATGTTTCCCATCGATGCGCAACAACATACATATCGAAAAGATTTAATGGCACAATTTGATACATTGATGGAGGGACAAGGTTTTTCTCAGTCTATTGAGTCGATTTTACCGAAAGTCTATCAAGCGGGTGAGCGTGCGGGTCTATTAACCGCTACAGGTGCCAAACGATTGGATCCTGATGGTTTTTTAGAAGCGGGATGTGTGATGTGTCCGCCTGAAGGTGATGCAGGAACAGGGATGATTGCGACAAATAGCATCGCACCTAAGACTGGAAATGTGTCGGCAGGAACGAGTATATTTTCTATGATTGTCCTCGAACAACCATTAAAGCAAGTAGATCCAGATGTGGATATTGTAATGACACCAGCTGGAGACGAGGTCGCGATGATTCATGCGAATAATTGTACGTCAGATATCAATCAATGGATGCATCTATTTGAAGAAGTTTTCCAAGTTATGGGTGTCTCGTATGATAAAGAAACCCTGTGGACGCGACTGTTTGAACAGGCGACACAAGGGGATGACGATTTAGGTCAGTTGTTATCGTACGGTTATGTTTCAGGTGAATTTATTACTGATATCAAGCAAGGCTTTCCACTGTTTATGCGTTTAGAAGAACGTGAATTGACGCTTGCTAATTTTATGAAAACACATATCTATAGCGCGCTCAGTACGTTGAAAATCGGGGTGGATCGATTAAAAAAACATGAAAATATTGCGCTTGATCGTATGACCGGTCATGGGGGTATTTTTAAAACTAAAAATGTTGTTCAACGCTATTTAGCTGCTGCTTTAGAAACGCCAATCACTGTTATGGAGACAGCCAATGAGGGTGGCGCGTGGGGAATCGCAGTTTTAGCGCGTTACGTATTAGAAAACCACATGACCTTAGATGATTATTTAAACACGATTTTTACAGATAACTTGCATACTTCTACGTGGTCACCGCAACCTCAAGATATTGAAAGTTTTAAAGCGTATATTCAGCGCTTTGAAAAATATTTAACACTTGAACGAGATCTCAATAAAAAGCATTCTAAAACAAAATTTAATAACCATTAAATCGATCGCGTTGGTCCAGAAAAGGACGGTCTCTTTCAACAATTTAAAACGAACACACCTCATTGGATGAAACAACAAAGATAAGGTTGGGATTCTGATAAGTGTGGTATTTAGGAAATATATTTAATTTAGATAGAATATTTTTTGAAATCGCGTTTATTGAGAGTATTCAACAAGATTTTTGTTGTTTTCTATAGAAAGTTATATCAATCAATATGAAATTGGAGTGATTTTCATGAATAACTACGATTTAATCATTATTGGCTTTGGTAAAGGCGGTAAAACTTTAGCGAAGTTTGCTGCACAACAAGGACAAAAAGTGGCAGTCGTTGAGCAATCTTCTGAAATGTACGGAGGGACTTGTATTAATGTCGGTTGCATCCCTTCAAAAGTTCTAGTACATGACGGCTTAACATCTGCTTCATTTGTAGAAAGTATGCATCGTAAACAAAATGTCGTAGAAGGGCTGAACCAAAAAAATTATCATATGCTAGCAGATGAGCCAACAATTGATGTGATTAATTTAAAGGCCAAGTTTGAAACAGATAAAGAAATTAATTTGTTGGATACAGAAGGAAGAACCGTTCAGCGTGTAACAGGCACAAATATTGTTGTAAATACAGGGGCAACACCCATCATGCCACCAATTGAAGGTATCCATACTTCTGAACGTGTGTTTGACTCTAAAGGGATCATGAACCTTACGACTCAGCCCAAACGCCTTGTTATTATAGGTGGTGGTTATATCTCACTTGAATTTGCATCGATTTTTGCTAATTTCGGGACTGAAGTAACCGTATTAGCAAAAGAACATCATATTTTAGGTCGAGAAGATTCAGAAGTTGCAGCACAAGTAGAGCATGATTTGACACAAAAAGGGATTCATTTTGTTTATCAAGTTGAGACAGAAGCAATCGTTGACCAAGACAAAACAACAATCGTAAAAACAAATCAGGGTGACTTTGAAGCAGAAGCTGTGTTAATTGCGACAGGTCGAAAACCGAATACGGCGCATTTAAACCTTGAAGCTGTCGGCGTACAATTGGGAGAACGTGGTGAGATTGTAGTGAATGAGAAGCGACAAACTACGATTGATCACATATACGCAATTGGTGATGTCAATGGCGATATGCAATTTACTTATATTTCGTTAGACGATTTTAGAATTTTAAAGTCTCAACTCTTTGGCGATGGTTCGCGCACAACGGCACAGCGTGGTAATGTGCCTTATACTGTTTTTATCGATCCGCCTCTTGCTCGTGTGGGAATGACGGCTGAACAAGCGCGCCAAAAAGGGAAAGAGATTCTGGAAAACACTGTTGCGGTTAATACGCTGCCTCGTCATAAGATTAATAATGACGCACGAGGCATATTTAAGACCGTTGTAGATAAACAAAGTCAACAAATTTTAGGAGCCACATTATATGGCTTACAGTCAGAAGAGTTAATCAATCTTATTAAATTAGCTATGGATCAAAAACTCCCTTACACCGTTTTGAGAGATCAAATTTATACGCATCCAACAATGGCTGAAGCATTGAATGACTTGTTTAATCTGTAATTCAGTTCAATGATAGAAAATAAATATAAAAAAGAAGCGCTAAGACGATTTTCTAGTAAAAATCATCTTAGCGCTATATTTATTTTGGGGTTTATCTCCCAGTTTCCTTATTATGAGATGATAAGAAAAGTAGCGATTTCGTGTTATACTTTAAAATTGTTTATTCTTGACGATTGATTTCAAAGAATTCTACTGCATTTCCACGTAGAATGCCATCAATTTTATCAGCTTCAATACCGCTGTTTTTAATATATTCAACCGCACGTGTATATTTTTTATCTTGGAAATATGGAAAGTCGCTTCCCATCATTAAGCGCTCAGCACCAAAGGTTTCAATCGTGTTGATTAATGAAGGCCCATGAAAATTGGCTGTATCAAAGTAAAATTGACGATTTAAGATTTCCCAAGGACTTGTTTCAAAAGCATTCCAGTCTTCGTAGTTATCTTCAATACGTTGCATAAAGAAAGGCAACGCCCCTCCTAAATGTGAAATATGAAATTTAATGTTAGGATATTTTTGTGGAATATTGTTTTTGAGTAAATGCAATGCCACAAAAGTCGCTTCTAAAGGAGCACCGATGACCCAATGTAATTGGAAATCATTGACCATTGGTGATTGAGCACCGCAACCCGTAGGATGAACGTAAAGTGTCGCATGTTGGTCATTCATTGCTTTGAAAAAAGGTTCGAATTGTAAATCAGCAACTGACACTTTATCTTTGACGAGTGTCGGAATGGCAATGCCTATAAATTCATCTTTAGCTAATAGCGCTTTAGCTTCTTCAATGGCTTGATTGATATAGGGAAGTGACACGGCGCCATATGCTAAAAAACGTTCTGGATATTTTTGTACGAGTGATTCATACAATCCATTAATCATTTCTGCCGAAACTTTGGCTTCTTCTTGATTTCCCCACTGTGGCGATTGCGGTGTGGCTGAAATGATTTGTTTTTCAACTCCCGCATCATCCATCATTTTAAAACGTTTTTTTAAGTCTTCTTCTGAGTCGGATTGGTTAATCCCTTTTGCAACCTCTGTACCTTGACTGCCGAGTTTGCCTAAACGCTCTAAGTAAGCTTCACTCCATAAGTGTGCATGCGTATCAATTGCTTTTATATTAGTCATGCTCACAATCATCTCCATTTCAAATTTACAATGTATCGTTGAGAATCGAATTTCTCAAAACGATTGTCGAAGCGTCAGTGTCTTATTTTACATGGCTTCTTAGACGTCATGTATACTAACTAAGGTGTAAGGTATTGTAATTATACCCACATAACATACATTTACCCAATAAAGTAGAATAACAATCGCATATTTTACTTTTTGAAAGTATCAATCAGTGTTAACGTATTTAATAGGAAATATTTACCAGCAGATTGTGTTGCTTTATAACCGTGACCGGCTTTAATGTGTTGGTACATTGCAACGCTCATAATGAGATTAATCATTACAGCACCGAGACGTACAAACTTCACACCTGCTTTGCCAAATGTAGAAGTTAATAATAAGATAGAACCTACAATTTCAAATACCCCAGCAATTTGCATCAAGTTTTTGTTTATATTAAATGCTTCTTTAAATTGTGTTGCCATTACTTCATCATTTCTCACTTTTGGCAAACCACTTTTAATAATATCCTTTGCAACGTAAGCGTTAATCGCATGATTTAATAACATCATACAACCTCCTAATTTTTTAATTTGATGATTCTTTTTTTGATACACGAAGGGCAATGAGTGTCCCAATTAAGCTTAGAAATGCAACTACTTTATACGTCCATTGCAATCCAAAAATGTGACTGGCAACAGTGCTACCTCCATGTCCCATAGCGAGTTGTGTTAGTAACGTAACCAGTAACCCCGTTCCAATCGCAGCAGAAATTTGACGTAACGTGTTATTCATTGCAGTCCCATGCGGGATGAGTTTTCTTGGTAGAGCATTAAGTGCTTCAGTTGTCATCGGCACCATAATGCCAGAGTTACCCAACATCATCACTAAAAATGATAAGACGATATAAGTGATAGATGATTCTGCATTTAAAAATGAGAGAAGCAATGTGCCGATAAAAATAAGCGTCATCCCACTCACTGCGAGAATGCGTCCGCCAATGATGTCATACAATTTACCTGTCACAGGTGAAAGGAGCCCCATCACAAGACCACCCGGGAGTAAAATGAGACCGGATTGAAGCGGCGTTAAGCCACGCATCGTCTGCATATAGATTGGAAGTATTGTCAATGTCCCGATAAATATCAAAAACATCAGAATGACTAAACTAATTGGTATCGTAAAAGCCCGATATTGAAACACACGTATTTCAAGCATAGGTGTTTCTAATTTAAGCTGTCTCATAACAAAAGTGACCAATGTCACGACGGCTACGAGAAGTGTTAAATAAATGATAGGATTGCCCCATCCAAATTGACTGGCTGAACTAAAGCCGAATAATAAACCGCCAAATCCAACCGTTGATAATATCACAGATAAAATATCAAGTTTCGGTTTGGATAATTCAGTCAGATTCATCATTTTAAAATAACCGAATAATAAATCAATCACTGAAATGATGAGTATGATTAAAAATAAATAGCGCCAATCAAATGCAGTAACAAACCAACCTGCAGCAGTAGGACCGATTGCTGGCGCAAAACCAATGACTAATCCGAAAAGTCCCATGGCCATACCGCGTTTTTCTAATGGAAAGACAAGGAATAAAAACATTTGTGTCAGTGGCATCAAAATCCCTGCACCCATTGCTTGAATCGCCCGACCTACTAAAAGTAATGTGAAGTTAGGCGCGAGCATACATAATAAGGAACCCACGACGAATAACAGCATAGCTGTAAAGAATAACCGTCTTAATGAAAAACGCTGTGTAAGATAAGCGGTTATCGGAATCATAATCCCGTTTACAAGCATGAAGATGGTCGTTAACCATTGTGCAGTGCCACTTGTAAGACGAAATTCCTCCATTATTTTAGGAATCACAGTCGTCATTAAAGTTTGATTGAGTACTGCGATAAAAGCACCAATCATCATCATTGCGATTGCAG
Organism: Staphylococcus coagulans; assembly: GCF_002901995.1. Taxonomy (GTDB): domain Bacteria; phylum Bacillota; class Bacilli; order Staphylococcales; family Staphylococcaceae; genus Staphylococcus; species Staphylococcus coagulans. Next base: position 43,971 of record NZ_PPQN01000023.1, read on the forward strand.
GAATATGATGTTGCATCGAATCGTTCGAAGTAGCCCTATCCGACATATATGTCACCTCTTTCTAAACGGAATTGACTATCACTTATTTTAAGCGGAATGTATTCCATTTGTCAAATTTGCAAATTCCATTTAATATTAGAGGCATAAAAAATAAGGAGGCCATTATGGATATACAAAATATAGAGAAGAAATTAGAAATCAATGAACAAAAACAATTCAAAGGTCGTGTTGAAGCGCTCAATTACTATACACGACAATTTATGTATCATGTCCCGTTTGAAAATTTGGATGTCCAAAATGGTGTTCGTATTTCAACAGAATTGGACGATTTGTATGACAAGCTCATCAAGCGTAATCGTGGTGGGTATTGTTATGAAAACAATACATTCTTTGGTGCTTATCTCGAAGAAAAAGGCTTTGATACGCATTTTGTAGGTGCAACGATTCATACACCTAATGGCGGTCGGAGTCGATTTGGGACGCATATGTCATTGATTGTAGAAATAGAAGGTGAAAGTTACGTTGCTGATGTAGGCTTTGGAGATTTACCTGCAGATGCCCTTCATGTCACACATGACGGTTCAGATATTGTGGAAGATATTGGAGGTACTTATCGTGCAGTATATATTGATGACACTATTCATGTTCAAAAATGGGTCGATGAAGAATGGCAAACGAAATACGAAGCAGAGCCACAAGCACGCGATTTAGACTATTTTTCTGACAACATCGAATACAATCAAACCAATCCTAATTCTGTATTCGTCAAACGACTTATTGTCACAATGCCTAAGCCATACGGTAGAGCAACAATGTCTCACGAAAATTTAACGATTTCAAAAGAAGGCAAGAAAGAAAAACACGATGTGACATCCGAAAATTACAAAGCAATTTTGAAAAAATACTTTGGATTAGACGTTACTGTATCACGTTTGGAGCAAGATACAGAAGAATAAGACAAAGGTGTGTTGCATATGACAAGCAAAGAGACGACAAAACGTTTAGACGCACGTAGAAACGAGAAAATGATATTAGAAACAGCAACAAAAATGATTGGCGAAAATGATGATATCAAATCTATCAGTATGTCGGCGATTGCAAAAGAAGCAAACGTAGGCGTAGGGACATTATATCGTCATTTTGATAGTAAATCGATGCTGTGTCGCGCAGTGATCGATGACCAAATCGATGATATGTTCATAGAAATTGAACATTTTTTGTCACAAAATGAAGATGCACCATTGCATAAAAGGATTTATGGTGCACTAGCCATTTTTTTAGAATTGAAAGAGCGCAATTTAAAATTACTGAGCTTTATTGAAAAGAACGGCTTAAAAGCGAATGCGACAAATGCTGCGCCTTTTTATGGTGACTTGTACCGCATTATACAACAAGAGATTGAAAAATCTAGAAATATTGAAAACATAGAATTGAAGTTGGATATGTTATTCAACGCTTTTTCTTCAGACATTTATATGTATGAACGATTTACACGCGGTTATACAAGAGAAGCGTATTTAGAGAAATTACTCAAAATATATTTAAAATAAATGGAGGCTTTTAAATGATAGACTTTAAAAAAACAGCGTTAATTTTAGTAGATATACAAAAAGGGATTGTCGCTTTAGACGGTGCACCGCATTCAACTGAATCGGTAGTGAACCATGCGAATCAAGTGATTGAACAATTCCGTGCGCATAATGGCTTTATTGCTTTTGTACATGTGGCTTTTTACGATGGTAAAGACAAACTTCAACCGAATGCGATGGTGCAACTGCCTGACGAATCTGATCCTACTTTTTCTGATTTTCCAGAGCAATTGGATTATCGTGAAGGAGATTACGTCGTAACGAAAAGACATTTCAGCGGCTTTTTCGGTACGGACTTAGACTTACAATTACGACGTCGCGGCATTGATACGGTAGTCATTGGAGGCATTTCTACGCATATGGGTGTTGATACAACAGCACGAGACGCTTATCAGTACGGTTATAATCAATACTTTTTAACAGATATGATGACAGCACCTGCTGAACATCTACATGATTTTTCTGTGAATTATACGTTCCCAACAATGGGACAAACAATGACAACCCAAGCTTTTTTGGATCAGTTGTCTTAAACAAACATATAGTTGTGTTTCATATGTCATAGGACTGTAGATAGGTGAATCAGTGTTGTTTCGTGCACTAATCAATGAGAGATAAAGAGAGGTTTTGTCAATGAATTTTGAAGCATTGGAATCGCACATTGGACTCACAGCCTCAGAAAAAGAAGGGAACACCCTTGAAGATTTAACATCATATATCCGAAAATTTTTATATACAATTCCGTTTGAAGCGATTGATATTTATAATGGAAGAACGATTTCAACAGATGTGCAAACGAATATTGATAAATTTACAAAAAAATATCGTGGCGGTTTATGTTATGAAAATAATGTCGTCACAAACGCTTATCTGACAGCACGAGGCTTTGATACGATAATGGTTGCTGGGTATGTGAAACCCCCTAAACGAGATTGGAAGAAGCGGGCGACGCATTTAACAAATATCGTTACTATCGATCATCAGCATTATTTGGCAGATACCGGATTTGGTCATTTTCCGAGTCAGCCTATTCCATTGACTGGTGAAGTGGTTGAAGATGAAGACGACTTTTATCGTATTATTTACGATGGTGATTCTCAAAGTTATTACGTTCAGACAACAAAGCAAGCTAAAGAAAATTGGATTGACCTATTGAATTTTAAGCGTGAGCCACGAGCTTTAATCGATTTTATGAGAGATTTTGATTATACGGTTTTTAATCCACAATATAATTTTAAACATCATTTGCTCATTAATAAAAAAACAGATAACGGTCATATTACAATGACAGAAAATCATGTCAATATAATCAACAATGGGCAAAAACAACAAATTGATGTCACACCTATCAACTATCAAGCGTTATTAAAACAATACTTTAATATTGAGACTACCATTCCAGCCTTAGAACAATAAAGGATGTCGTCACTTCTATCTTAGATAAGAGGTGACGGCTTTTTTTAATACGTCATTTGCTAACGTGACTAAATGGGGAGACATTGCGCTTCATTGTACAAATGTACAGTACAATCTACGGGTGATTTTGAGTAGAAAATGAATTTGATTGTAAATGTAATAGGTTGTACTTCAAAAAATAAACGCTAAAATCGTTGTCATTTTCAGCTTTTACAGGTATCTATGGATATTTTAAGAAGCGTTTCATTTAAGGTTGATACATATCATCTTATGCTTTTGAAGTATAGGTTGTACTTATAAAGTATTAGGCAAATGCATATTTAAGGAGAAGCTTTCTCAGTTGAAAAGAGGAACTGAGAACCTGAAACGTTCAAGGCTTTTCTTATAAAATTACAATTTTTAATCATACAACAAATTGAAATACACTTTTAAACTGAAATATAAAAGATTGAAAAAATTTTAAGACCATAATAAAATAATCCGCATACTCAAATTGTTTAGTTTTTTATTTTGAAAAAATTATATACTAAAGGAGTAAAAATAATTTTGTCTAAGTTTGTTGTTCGTTGTCATAGCAGTATTAATAAGAACAGGATCGATATAAAAAGATTGAAATACTTTTCAATTTGAATTTGTTTTCTCTATGGCAGTATGAAGTTTGAAGCGATACTTTACTATTATACGAATGCAAATTTAAAAATAATGAGGAATTGGGGAGGTGTTTATTTTGGTGAATGAGAAATTTTTTGACAGGCCAAATAAACGCAATCAAAATCATATCGGTAGAAAAACTTTTGCAATGACAACATTATGCATGGGTTCAATATTATTGTTCGGACTACATACACATGATGCTGAAGCTGCAGAAATGCCCAACGTGCCAGTTGAACGTGAAACACAAATAGCATCTACTGGCGACCAAACTAAAGAAAATAGTGATTCAATACCAGAAAATCAGAAGCAAACATTGCCAAATGCGGAAACACGCCCACCCAGAGCAACATCGCTAAAACAAGGCGATGTGTCGGGTAAACAAGCAAGTGATAATCAAAAGGCACAAATCTCAAAGCCTCAATCTCAAGTGCTTCAAGCACCTATATCAGCACCACAAATGTCCGAAGCAACGAATCATAGGCAACCCGAAATGCGCCAGCCTGATTCGTTAGTGACACAACATCAGCCTCAAGATGTTGAACAAAAATATACGAATCATTTCCCTTCAGCACGCACTGCATCACAAATGTCTAAAACCAATGTTAATCCGATTGGTCAGCGTGCAAAGAGCGCTATCAATAAAAGTGGGAGTCGAGATGACGCTGTACAAGGTCAACCGTACCGAATCGGTAATCAACTTTGGGAAGATCTTAACCGTAATGGTAAGCAAGATAAGGGTGAGCCGGGCGTTGCCAACGTAAAAGTAAGATTAACAGATAAAAATAAAGAGACATTAAAAGAAACATATACAGATTCTAATGGTCGTTATGTATTTACAGACATGCCAAACGGCCGTTATTATATCTTTTTTGACATTCCTAAAGGTTATACACCGACAATCGCATTTGCGAGAGGAACCACAACTGAAAATGACTCGAATACGCGAATCGACCTTGTGGATATTAACAATAAAGATGACTTAAGTTTTGATTTTGCGCTCTATAAAGATCCAACTTTATCTGAATCTAATACAGATACCAAAAATGAAAAGCCAAATCAGCAAGTTCCACCAGTGCTAAAGCCACAAACGCCGGAGAATCCAACACCACAAGAGCGGGAAATGCCTAATAAACCAAAGGCATCGACATCACAAGAATCAGAAGTGCCAAAACACCCAGAGAGTCCAACAGAAACAGAAGCGCCCAAACAACCAGAGAATCCAACACCACAAGAACAAGAGACACCACAACAAACAGAAAGCTCAAAAACTAAAAATCCGGAATCTCACAAGGGTGTGACACCTGAAGAAATAGATACAGCGCACGTTTCGTATAGACTTATGAATATGTCTGTACAAGAACCATCATCTAAAAATTCGTATGTGATCCCTTCGGAAAAAGATGCACGTACATTCGTAAAAGAGTTAGAGTCTACAGCAGAGAAACATAAGAATAAACATCAAAAGGATAGTCATCAACATAAGGACAATCATAAGCACCCACACAAAAGTGCTCTACCTGAAACCGGCATGAAACGGACACCGAAATCATTTTGGGGATTACTATTACTTGCGATTGGTATTCTTTTTACAATTGGACAACGTTCGGGAAGAAAATAAATATAGAGAAAGCAGGTAACTAACGTTGCCTGTTTTTTGATGAAGAAATAAGAGTAGGTTTTTTCATATTTAGATTAATGTGAGTTTTTTAAGTGATGTATGACAGTAGATGACTCAACTGAGGGGGAACACTTACTTGTCCTCAATTCGAATCATCCATGTTAAGCGAACGTATTGATTAGATCCGTGTGTAAGTATAAGTATAGGGTATTAGTAATGACTTTTTAATTGATAATGAATTAGTTTGACTTTCTTTGGCGGCTAACCAAATAACCTCCAAGAGCAATGCTTAATCCTCCTAATAAAGTTGTACCGAAAAGTGATTCATTTTCACCTGTTTGAGGTAAAGCTTTGATTGTTGAAGTTTCACTTGAATGTTTTTCAGCTGATTAATGACCTATTTGAGAATTGTTTCACTTACATCATTTGATTGTGATGATAAAAATGGTGCTTCATCGGCTAAGCATGCTCTGACGTCAATAACGTGCTTGTTAAAACGATAGAGCCTACCCCAATGCTGAACTTTCGAATACTAAATGATTGAATCTTTTCCATATCTATTAAACTCCTTTTAATGATGGTGTTTACCTATTTCAAAATACAATATAGGTATTAAATATATGCATTTTATATGTAATAGCATTTTAAAATAGAATGTTCCTAATCTAATAAAATAAATCTATATGATAAAAATGTCTATTATAATTTAACACTTTTATCATCATATTCCACTTTGTAATTATTAACTTTAAGTTAATATTTTCGTTGATATGACAATAAAAACGAGCAAAAACAAGCCTCCTCAATGGCACCAAATTATAAGAATCTTAACTTTTTATTATTCTAATGAAATATCAAAAATAGAATGTATAATTAAATTATCGTAAATAAAATTATTCTTAAATTGACCAATCATATTTATTTAAATGAAATGAATTTCGCCATTAATTATTAGGAGGCAGTGATATCAGTGGAAAACAAAATGCGTATCAAAAGTAAACATCTAGAAAGTAAACACAACCGATATGGTATTCGCAAAAGTACAGTAGGCACAGCGTCACTCATTGTAGGTGCACTATTAGTTTTTGGTGCACAAAATGATGCACAAGCAGCTGAAAGCGAAAAGAAAGAAGCGGTACAGCATGTCGCTGTAGAAAATACGGATACATCAAAAGTAGAAGAAAACTCTCAAGTAGTAGTAGCATCTCAACAATTAGAAAAGGATGCACCATCACAATTCGTTTCAGAAATAAAGCCACAAGCACAACAAATTGATCAAAAACAAGCAGACGCGACTTCAAATGAAGTTCAATCACAAAATCAAGCTAAAAATCGTGTAATTGAGTCAGAAAAAGAACATGCAGTTGTTGATAACAATGTGGTTTCTCAATCTAACAGCCAAGTCGTTGCACATCAACCATCTACAAACACACATGAAAAAGAAGCGCATTCTTCAAAACCTGAAGTAGAAAAAGCTGAAAACTTCCGTATTGGTGATCGAGTTTGGCAAGACGTCAATAAAAACGGTAAGCAGGATACAGGTGAGCCAGGTGTCGCAAATGTGAAAGTAGAGTTGAGAGACAAGAATCGACAATTATTACAAACCGTTCACACAAATGGCAACGGCGAATATATTTTTACTGGTGTCAAAAAAGATGCGTATTTTATACAATTCCACACACCTGAAGGCTATACACCTACAGTAACGCATGCTACTTCTTCAACAATGGAAAATGACTCTAACGGAAGACTAGCATTCGTGGAAATCGTCGATAAAGATGATTTGACTGTTGATTTTGGATTAATCAAAAATACGAACGAAGCTGAAAAAACATACAAAATAGGCGATTTTGTATGGGAAGATATCAATAAAAATGGTAAACAAGATGTAGGCGAACCAGGCATTGCTGGTGTAACTGTTATCATTTTAAATGACAAAGAAGAAGAAGTCGGACGTACAGTAACAGATGTGCAAGGTCACTACGTTTTCAATCATATTAAGAATGGAAGATATTCAGTACTTTTTGAAACACCAAAAGGATACGAACCAACGATTGACCGTGCACCGAATGTCACACAAGATTTAGATTCTAATTACATAAGTTCAGTTGTTGATATCAAAGATGGTGATAATTTAACAATTGATAGTGGTTTCTTCAGAACGCATCCAGCACCACCTGCGCCAGAGGAACCGAAAAAGCCGGAAGAACCTAAAGCACCTGAACAACCAAAACAACCAGAACATCCAGAAAAACCAGCACCAAAAGTACCAGAAAAGCCAATGGAACCTAAAGCGCCTATTCCGGAAAAACCAGAAATGCCAAAACAACCAGAGAAACCAGAGCAACCGACACCGAAAGCACCAGAAAAGCCAATGGATCCAAAAGAACAGGCACCAGAGCAACCAAAAATGCCAAAAGAATTAGTGCCATCTTTACCAAAATCACCAGATGACTCAGCAAAACCGAAAGAGCTTATACCTGCATTACCAGAAGCACCCGGACATAACATACAACAGCCAAGAGATAAAGAAATCGTGATTCCTTCACAACCGCTAGTGCCGAGTGAAACAGAAAAAACTGATAAAAAAGTTAATCCACAATCCACATTACCAAACACAGGTAAGGAAGATGCCGATACAACATTGTGGGGCATGCTTTTAATCAGTTTAGGCGCATTGTTTGCTGTTGTGAGACGCCCAAAAAGAACGAATAAAGAATAATTAAATCAACATCAAAAATCACAAATGGGTTGAGACATTTAAACATCTCAACCCATCCATTTTTGTATATGATATTGTAATCTCAATCGTCCTTGCTCGGGCGAAAGGATGAAATCTAATCACTCACGTGTGATTCATCGTTTACAAATTTTTTAAGTACTTTATTTAATGATGCCTCAGCTTCTTGATCAAAGACGTAATGACCATCCTCAACATAAGAAATATGCTGATCAAGAATAAAACGACCTTTATGAATTGTATCCGCACCTAACTCTTTAATGACAGGATCCAAACTATACTGCATCGCAAGTGTGTGTGCAAATGAGCCACCAACGGCTAGAGGTAAAACGGTTTTACCTGTAAAAGCACCACGTGGTAATAAATCTAAATATGTTTTCAAAATCCCTGAATAAGCTGCTTTAAATACTGGCGAGACGATGACGATACCGTCTGAGTTTTCGATTGATTGATGGGTTACAGTAACCGATTCACTTGTAAAATCAGCTGTGATTAATGCTTTAGCATCTAATTGATGCACTTGAATGACCTCTGTCTCTATTCCTCTTTGATTAAGAAACTGCTCTGTATAGTCAATGACACCTGTCAATCGAGATGCCACCTTATGCCCACCTGCAATAATGGTTACTTTTGACATTTTAAATCCCCCTTTATTTAATTTCACAAAGACTTACTCGCGAAAATTTTATATTAACAACGATTTATAACATTAGTATAACATCCTCAAAGTATGGCCTTAAGTCATACTCATTTGAAATATAAACTGTAGAATTTTTTCAAGCATTCATGAAATTTGAAAGATTAACATTAAGAGAAAATAGAAAATGAATACATAATTAGCAGAATAAAAAAAGTATCTGTTCTAAAAAGATGAAATAATACATTTTTATAAGAGGTTAAAATCTTAATTAAGAAAAACTTAAAACAAAAAATAAATTGAATTTTATAAACAGCCATTATAACATTAATATATTTGCGGTCTCAAATATTAATTTAAAATTTAATAAGTATTACAATATTAATGACATAATA
>NZ_PPQN01000024.1 GCF_002901995.1 Staphylococcus coagulans
TATCACCTATGTTATTCAGTGCAATATATCCTAAAGAAGCATTGTTATTCTAAAATTAATAATATACTTAAAATTCTGAAAAGTAAATAAAGGTTTATACTCATTGTTTTTAAGCTTATTTACTAGCAAGCTAATCGTTAAAAATATACAACCTTTTAAAATGCATAATTCTCATAAAAAATGGACTGGTAAAACGAGGAACGTTTGTTTACCAGTCCAAATTTATAATAAAGGGATAACTTCAAAACTATTACAAATAGATTTAATTTTCTATTAAGCTCTTAAAGTCGCGCCTTCAGCTTCTAAAGCAGAAAGAATCTGTTCGTGAACTTTTGCGACTTGTTCTTCAGTTAGCGTATTTGTTTCATCTAAATATTCAAGTCGAATCGCAATGGATTTTTGACCTTCTTCCATGTGTTCTCCTTCATAGACATCAAACACAGAAGCATCTTTCAAAATTTCTCCGCCATTTTCACGAATCCTTTGTATTAAGTTAGCAGCTCTTACTTCTGACTTCACAACTAATGCAATATCTCTTGTTACACCTGGGAATTTAGGAATAGGTTGATAATTGATATATCCCACAGATTGTTGCATGATTTTTTCATAATTCAATTCAAAAACGTAAGTACGTGATAGGTCATAAGATTTTGCTACTGTTGGATGAAGCTCACCGATAAAACCAGTCGCTTCTCCATTTAAAATTACAGCTGCAGTGCGACCAGGATGTAGCCCGTCGATTTGTGCTGTTTCATATTCAAAGTCCAATGCTAATTTATCAGCTACACGATCAACAACACCTTTTAACAGATAGAAATCAACTATTTCTTTTTTACCTTGCCAAGGATTAGAGACATATTCTCCAGTCATGATACCACTTAAGTATTCCACTTGGTCTGGTAACGTGCCTTCCCCGTTACCAAAAAAGACATTACCCAATTCATATAAAGCAATATTATGATTTTTACGTGCTACGTTATATTGTGTTGCATCTATTAAATGTGGGATAAGGCTTTGGCGTAATGTTGAATGTGCTTCACTCATTGGCATTAATAATGAAATCGTTTCTCGATCTACTGTTGTAAATGCAGAGGCACGTTCTTGATCAACTAAAGAATAAGTAATCGCTTGAGATAAGCCTGCACCTTCTAATGCATTTTTAACCACACGTGTTTTACGTTGACGATCAGTAAGTGCGCCACTTGTTACATGCTCAAATACTGGTAGACTTGATGGAATGTTGTCATAACCGTATATTCTTGCGATTTCTTCAATTAAATCAGCTTGTATTGTAATATCACGACGACGTGATGGCACTTTAACAGTGATTTCTGAACCATCTACTTCAGTTTCAAAGCCTAGTTGATTAAAGACACGGATAATGTCTGCCTCTGTAAGATTAAAACCGACTGTTCGATTTACTTTATCAGTAGTAATCTTAATTTCTGTAGTCAACGTGCCCAAATCTCCATCTGAAACGCGACCACTTAAAACTTGTCCACTCGCAAGTGTTTCTAGTAAATAACACGCACGATCGACCGCTTCATCTAAGAATTCTGTTGCCAGTCCTTTTTCAAAACGGCTAGAAGATTCGCTTCTTAAATTTAAACGGCGTGAAGTATGACGAATCGATACTGAATCGAAAATGGCACCTTCGACCACCACGTTTTGTGTTTGTGGGGTAACTTCAGAAAAATCTCCACCCATAACACCACCAAGCGCAATCGGTTGTTTGCCATTTGTGATAACAATGTCTGTATCCACTAATTTTCTTTCTTGATCATCTAAAGTCGTCATCAACTCATTTTCATGTGCTTGTCTAACTACAATTTCATTTGAACCGATTTGATCTTTATCAAACATATGTAGTGGTTGACCGTACTCCAACATGACATAGTTAGAAATATCTACAACATTGTTAAATGGGCGAATACCTGCTTTCATTAAACGTGCTTGCATCCATTCTGGTGAAGGCTCAATTTTTACATTTTTTACAACGCGCGCACTATAATAAGGTACTTTTGAGGCATTTTCTACTTTGACTGATATTGCATCAGCTGCGTTTTCTTCTAATTCAGTCGCTGTTGTTTCAGGTCTTGCTACTTTTTTACCATAAAGCGCCGCTGTTTCATAGGCTGTTCCAATCATACTTAATGCATCTGCACGGTTTGGCGTTAAATCGAATTCCATAGATTGGTCATTGAGATAGAGTGCTTCAAGTGCGTCTGTTCCTGGTGTAATTTTAGATGAAAATTGATAGATTCCGTTTTCAAAAGCTTTTGGCACAACACTACTTGATAAGCCTATTTCTTGTAATGAACAGATCATACCATGAGAGACTTCTCCACGTAATTTTGCCTTTTTAATTTTTATGCCACCCGGTAATCTAGCGCCAACTTTTGCGACAATGACAGTTTGACCTTCACCAATATTCGGAGCCCCACAGACAATTTGTACAGGTGCTTCTTCACCAATATCAACTTGGCAAATATTTAATTTAGCTGCATCTGGATGTGCTACCACTGATTCAACATAACCTACAACTAAATTTTTAATATCTTTTGTAAAATCATGAATATCATCTACTTCAATACCTGTACGTGTAATACGTTCTGCTAAATCTTCGACAGCAACATCAATTTCAACATATTCTTCTAGCCATTCTTTAGATACTAACATCTTGGTCACCTCTATCTTCTACTGCTTTAAATTGATTTAAGAAACGTACATCATTTGTATAGAAATGGCGAATGTCTTCTATACCGTATTTGAGCATTGCAATTCGGTCAGGCCCCATACCAAAAGCAAATCCAGAGTATTTAGTTGAATCAAAGCCTGCCATTTCTAGCACGTTTGGATGCACCATGCCTGCACCTAAAATCTCTATCCAGCCTGTGTGTTTACATACATTACAACCTTTTCCTTTACATTTAAAACAAGACACGTCAACTTCTACTGATGGTTCAGTGAACGGGAAATAACTTGGACGTAAGCGAATTTCACGATCGGCACCGAACAGTGATTTTGCTAATAACTCCAACGTTCCTTTTAAGTCACTCATTTTAATGTTTTCATCTACAACAAGACCTTCAATTTGTGTGAATTGATGACTATGTGTTGCATCATCTGAATCGCGTCGATAAACTTTACCTGGACAAATAATTTTAACAGGACCTTGCCCCTGTCTTTTTTCCATAGTCCGTGCTTGTACAGGTGATGTGTGTGTACGAAGTAATATTTCTTCTGTGATATAAAAGCTATCTTGCATATCTCTAGCTGGATGTGACTTCGGTAAGTTTAATGCTTCAAAATTATAGTAATCCTGTTCTACTTCATAACCTGTAACAATTTCATAACCTAATCCTAAAAATAAATCTTCAATTTCTTCTATAGTCCGCGTTAACGGATGTTGTGCACCGTTCGCAACTTTTCTACCTGGAAGTGTCACATCAATTGACTCTTCTGCAAGCTGTTGATTTAATTTAGCTTCAGCTAAAACCGTTTGACGTGCTTCAATATCACTTTCGATCGCTTGTCTAACGACATTCACTTGTTGACCGTAAGCTGGTTTTTCTTCTTTAGGCAAGTCTTTCATATGTTTCATAAGTCCAGTGACTAGACCCTTTTTACCTAGATATTTAACCTTAACATCTTGCAATGCTTTTTCATCTTCTGCTTGTTGAATGTCTTCAATCGCCTGATGTTTGATTTTCGTCATTTCATCATTTTGCACCATTATTGTTCCTCCTTTAATTAAACCAACACTTGCCTCGTCATCAAAAAAGTAAAAAGTTAATTTTTTACCTTCCCCACTTTATCATTTTAGATTTTTCGTTGACTAAGCGGCAATTTTGTCCTAGCCTATACTTCTTTTCCATTCATTTAATGAAAATAAAAAAGATTCCACCCCAATAGAAATGGGACGAAATCTTTCCGTGGTACCACCCAGTTTTATGTAAAATAAATACATACACTCTGATTTGATGTTGATAACGGATATCACTCCGACTTAAATCTCTTTAAGTAGCTAAAAAGGTGAAAAAAACTATGTAAGTTGAGTATCACTTTCAGTTAATGTCATACTTCCCTAGGCAACTTCTTTAATAGTTTACGTCTTTTTGTTCGCAATTGTTGAATTGTTAATACGTTTATTATATACATGCAGTTAGAAAGGGTCAACCCAGATTCGTTCTCTTTTATCCTTTCAAATAAAACATTAAAACCCCTGCAGCGACTGCTACATTTAAACTTTCAGCTTGTCCATAAATTGGGATGGTTAAATTTTGAGTCGTGTGTTGCAATAATTCAGGTGCAACCCCTTGTCCTTCGTTTCCAACAATTAATCCGAAGCGAGATTGGCGCGTAGCCACTTGATGATAAACTGTTGCTTCTTCAAGTGCCGTTCCATATATCGGGCCATCGAAGTGAGTGATAAAATCTAAAACATTATCGACAACTTGGATAGGAATATGAAAAACACTTCCTTGACTCGCACGCAAAACCTTATCTTGATAAACATCTGCAGTCCCTTTAGTGAGTATCACTAAATCTAAGCCTGCAGCATCCGCTGTTCGAATAAGCGTCCCTAAATTCCCTGGATCTTGGATACGATCTAAAATAAGCACTTGCTGTGCTTGCTTGGTATTCACTTCAGACTTTTCTATTACCGCGAAAACACCCTGTGGGGTCATCGTACCCGACAAACTCTCAGCAACTTTTTGAGTGATTTCATACGTTTCTTCAGTATGTTGAATCATCTCTTGGTCGACCCGTTGTGGTTCAATCATAAATAATTGCCTGATTTTAATGCCACTTTGATAAGCGGCCTCAATTAAATGTGGTCCTTCTATAATCGCTAAACCTTGTTTATCCCGCTCTCTCTTCTTTTTTAACTTATTAAAATTTTTGATTTTTGCATTTTGTATAGATGTGATTTGTTCCATAATAACCTCTTTTCACTTCCGCCTATGCTGTATATGTGGCAACTGTCTCAATTTTGGTTAAAGTATATTATAATATCCAGAAAAATAAGGCTGGAACAGCAATAGTTCCAGCCTTATTTTAACTTAATATTATTAAACTGTAAAAAGTCTATTATTTAGAAACGACTTCTTCACCTTTGTATGACCCACAGCTTGGGCATACACGGTGAGCTAATTTAAATTCACCACAGTTTCCGCACTCTTGAAAACCAGGTACTGCTAATTTAATGTGAGTACGACGTTTGTTTTTTCTTGTTTTAGAAGTTCTTCTTTTTGGTACTGCCATGATTAATCCTCCCTTTTATTCGATTAGACGCATGTATTTCAAAAAGCTTAGCGTGCATGGTTACGATCATCGTATAATTGTTGTAATTTCTGAAGCCTTGGATCGACATTTACTTTTGATTCATCATGAGATGGGTCATTATGCAAATCATCTTCGTCAATAACTTCCCAACCTTGACCACCAGTCAGCATGTCTTCGCTATCATCAGCAACAACGCGCATTGGCTTTTCAAGCATTACGATTTCCTCGGCGATATCTCGGAGGTTAATCATGCCATCCGTTGCAAGATGATAATGCTCATCGTCCTCATCTTCATACAAACCATCTAAGTCAAACACTTCTGTTGTTGATGCATCTAATGGAACATCCACAGGGACTAATGTTCGCGCGCATGCCATAGTATAATTCCCAGTTAAATGCATTTGAGCAACTACTTCGTTGGATTTAACGGTAAGCTCCCCTTCTATTTGAATAGGAGATAAGTCCAAAATATCTAATTTTTGAACAAGATCGTTAAATGTCACGGTTTGACTAAATTTAAAAGGTTGTCCTTGGTATTTTCTTAATTGTGTTATTGACCATTTCATATGGCTTCACCTCTAACAAGCACAAAATTTATTTTAACTTTTGAATCTTAAGTTGTCAAGATTTTTTCTTAACATCTTATGTTCTGATACAATATTTATAATGAAACACGAAAGGACAGAATGCAAATGAAAAGCGTCGCCATGATTACAGAATATAATCCATTCCACAACGGGCATCTCTACCATGCAACTCAAAGTCAACGAGAGGCTAATGCTGATGTCGCTATCGCTATTATGAGCGGTCAATTTATGATGCGTGGCATGCCTGCTATATTTAATAAATTTAAACGTGCACGAATGGCTACAGTGGCTTGTGATATTGTTGTAGAATTGCCTTTACTCGGATCACTTTCATCTAGCGATATTTTTGCTGAAATGGGAATCAAAGTGGCTTCGTATATGCAAGCAGATGTACTCAGCTTTGGTAGCGAAAGTGGTGATAGGATTCAGTTGAAACAAACTGCAGAGCAATTGCTTGAACTAGAAGAGACAGACGCTTTTAAACGTGAAGTTAAATCTGGTAAAAGCTATGCACGCATCGCAGGTGAAATTTTACATACCGACATTTTAGCAGAACCTAATAATGTACTTGCAATCGCTTACATTAAAAATATATTGCGCCATAATCCAAAACTTCAGCCGATGACTATAAGTCGAGCGCACACGCACCACCACGATGACCAATTTCAACATGACTCCCTAGCAAGTGGTACCGCCATTCGCAAAAGTTTATGCGGTAAAGATGATGTTTGGAAAACGATGGTTCCTAAACAAAATGTTCAACTCATGACGCAACCCTATTGCGACTCAGAACGGTTATTTCAATTGATTAAATTGTCAATATTACAACAATCTCCTTCAAGTTTAAAAAGTATTTATACGATGAGCGAAGGGTTTGAGAATAGATTACATAAAGTTATTACTAAAGTTTCAAACTATGATGAATTGATGACAGCACTAAAAACAAAACGCTATACTTATACACACATTCAACGCATTTTGATGAATATTTTACTTAACTTTCAATATAGCGATGTCAATAAGCAACTCCCCGGTGTGAGAATACTGGCAATGTCTCAAAAGGGCCAACAATATTTAAAACATTTAAAATCGATTGCACCCGAAAAACAATTCATTACTAATGTCAATCGTGAAAATGCTCCCCTTTTCAAACATGAAATTAAAGCAACAGAGATATACAATTTATTAACAGATGAAACCATAAATGATTTCAACACACCTGTTTATATCGCACAATAAAGTTTTACAGCTGCAAAGTGCAATAGAAACTCTTTTTTTACAAATAACTATCATAAATAATAAGAAAACGTTTTGAATAGCTAGCACCATCGGTTCACTCCAACTCAAAACGTTTTCCAGTTTGTTATTAAATTTGTTATTCAAGGTTGTACTGAGAAAATCATTTTTTCACCGTAAACATTGTAAGAACAGATGCTTACGTTGAACAGTACACCATTGAACGCAATTGACGTCATAGCGTTTTTAGCGCTTCATTTTCAATTAATTGTATATCTTTTAATAAATGCTCATGGTTCGACGTTGGTTTTTGTCTATTTTCCAAACTTTTTTAATAAAGCTGCTTCAACGTGTTTTGGCACAAACTCTGAAATATCAGCGTCGTATTGTGCCACTTCTTTCACGACACTCGAACTTATAAAAGAATAATCCATAGAACTCATCATATACAATGTTTCGACTTTATCATTGAGTTTCTTATTCATTGAGGTGATTCTTAGTTCATATTCAAAATCACTGACCGCACGTAATCCTCTAATAATTGTCGTCGCACCAATTTCATCACAAAAATCAACAAGCAAACCACTAAATGAATGCACGTATACATTTGAAAGATGTTCTACAGACTTCTCAATGAGAGAAACACGTTCCTCATTTGTAAATGTCCCTTTTTTACTACTATTACGCAACACACAAACGTGTAATTCATCAAAACGGCCAGCACTTCTTTCTATGATGTCTAAATGGCCTTTCGTAATGGGGTCAAAACTTCCAGGAATGACTGCTTTTGTATTAACCATGGTTATTTTCTCCTCTTTTCAAAACACAAGTATCTGTCAAACCATAATGATAACGTTTAACTTCTTCAAATAGTGACGTATCAATTGATTCACGGTGACTATATTCACAAACAATCATACCATTTTGCTTTAATAAATTAAATTTATGAATTTTTTGAAGTGCTTGATCAATAAGCCCCTTTTCATAAGGAGGATCTAAAAAAATCACATCAAATTGAATTTCTCTTTTAGACAAAGCTTTCAAAGCGCGTTCTGCACTATTTTTGTAAACTTCTGCCTGTTGTGTTAAACCTAATTTGTTCAAATTTTGATGTATAATCTTTACCGCTCGGATGTTTTGATCAACAAAAATAACTTGATCCATACCACGAGAAAGTGCTTCTATCCCTAAACTACCACTCCCCGCAAACAAATCTAAACCTAAGCCAGATACTGAGTGAAGACTATTAAATATTCCTTCTTTCACTTTATCCATCGTAGGCCGCGTATGACGCCCTTCCAATGTTTCTAAAGGCTTACTTTTATGTTTTCCTGCAATGACCCGCATTGATTCACACTTCCAATCTGATTTCATTTTTAATATACTTTGAATTATAAGGAGGATATCATCATGCAACAATCTTTTATCGTATTAGGACATGGTCTTACCGACCTTTATGAGTTTAAAACATTAATTCAATATAACTATAAGCGTATTAATCGTATTGTTTTCTTTCATACGCCTAAGTCAGAAAAACAATTAACATCTGTCGCTATGATTATGCAACCTACTGAGGGACGTAAATTTCAAGCAATATATATGATGTTAGATGCAGTACGTTATCCATACCCAGAGAGTAATAAAAAATATGAGCTGATACAATCATTTGCCAAACCCTATAATATTGAAATGGTAGGTATTGACGTGCATGCACCTGATGATTATCCTGAATTAGCATTATATTTTAATTATTTAAAAAGTGTGTTACGATTACAAAATTGGATTCCTCATTTAGAATGACATTATTCGTTCACTTCTTTTGAGTATTCTCTTTTTAAATATTTATAAGGCGAGCCAACAACTCGAGTCACATATTTTAGTTTCATTAATTTTGTCACAACTTCATCTACACGATCTTGGCTGACATACATAGAAACGTATTGTTCTTGCGGATTACTATAAACGATATGGCCATATTTTCTAATATGACGTTCATGTTTCATATTTTTTAAATAAATAATAATCTTTTCACGTTGTATGATATTCATATTTTCACCTCAATCTTTACAATAGTATCGTACCATGAGACTGGTCATCCGAAAAGGCGCTTTAAAGAATCTATCATTCGATGGGAGGAATGTGGAATGACACAATCACGACGTTTGATTACTCGAACTCTATTAAGCATCACCTCGCTCATAGGCGGTGCAGCTTTTATTAAACATTATAAAAAAGGATCGATGCATCGACAAATCCCTGAATTTTTCCAGCATCCTGCCCCCTATATATTTAGCCATCGTGGCGGTATGGCAGAACGCCCTGAATCAACTATCCTTGCTTTCGATCATTCAGTTGAAATGAATCTAACAGGATTTGAAACAGATATTCGCATAACTAAAGATGAAAAAGTGATTGTATTTCATGATGCTGACGTTAACCGTACAACAAACGGTTCAGGTTACGTCCGTGACCATACTTTGGATGAATTAAAATCGCTTGATGCAGGTTATCGTTTTAAAGATATGAATGGTAAAAAACCTTACCAAAATCATCCGGACGCAAAAATTATGACGATGGATGAACTCTTATCTCGCTATCCTGATCAATTAGTCAATATTGATATTAAAGATCAACCTCAAAGTTACGAAGGACAAATAGCTGCCCAACGTTTATATGAGGCAATCAAGCGGAATCACGCAGAAAAACGTGTCTTAGTAACTAGCTTTTATAAAGTACAAATCGAACGTTTTTACGCCATCAGCCGCGGTGAAATTGCACTTGGCGCAAGTCAAGCTGAGGTAACTGACGCAATTTTAAAATTATATTTAGGGCTACATGCATGGTATCGTGGACATGCACAAACGTTTCAAATGCCTACTTATTTTCATCGTATTCCACTCGTTCAGCCAAAATTGATCAACTGGCTCAACCAATCTCATATTATCCCTGGCTATTACGGGGTTAATAGTGTGGATGCAATGCATGACCTTGTAGAACAAGGTGTGCATACGATTGTCACTGATCGTCCTACGATTGGACGTCAGTTTCTCACTGCTTATCAATCCAATATCCAGAATTCATCGCACACATCATCCTAACGCAAAAAGCCAATTTAAACATTTAGAAAAACAAATTTCTTAACATGCTTAAATTGGCTTTTTGCTATTGCTCATTATTTGATGCACTTTTTACTTAACATCCACTTAAAGTTGTGGATGACATTGACAGCTTGCGCCTGTCGCACAACCGCCTGTAGTCAAAGCCTCAAATAGAGGTGTACCTGCATCAATCTTTACATTTTCTGAAACACTAGTTCCAATAATCGTTACGACTTCATCTAAGAGTTGCTGCAATTCTGTTTCACATCTTTTAAAATTAACAACATTTTCATGCATTTCATACGCTCTTTTGAGACGTCTTGTTTGTTTCATCACTTCTTGATAATCAGGATGATAGCGACCAAAACGTTGAACTTCATCATACTTCACTTTACTTTTTAAAAACTCTGCATAGAGGCTTTGCGCAACTTGATCGGATTCTAAAGATGATTTTGCCTTTTGGTAAGCATCGAAAGCTTCTGAAGCTTTAATTTTATCAGCCAATTCATCAGCTTGATCTAAAACTGCCATGAGCGCTTCATCGTACACTTTCTTCATCACCTTTCTCTAAAAATATTAATAAATAATATTGTTGTTCGACTTCGCCACCCATTTCTTGATATTTTTTACTTAACATCCGTGAGCGGTGAACATCTGAATTAATCCAACTATGAACGAGAGATGGAACATCATTGAAATTATAACCTACATTTTGCGATACGGATTGATAATGTAAATCTGTTTTGTTAACAAGGTCGTTTAAGTTACTTTCTGTAAATTCTGTATTAGCAAGATCTCCAGAATTAAATAAATCAACAGTTGCAACATCTTCTAAAGTCTGATTCACTTTTAATGGTTGACGCCCATTTAGTTTGCGAATTTCATTGGTTAGCTCATACAATGTCAATCGTTGGTTCACATTTTGATCTGAAGGCTTATCTTTTGCGTCCTCCTTATCCACTTCTTTAGAGCTACTATTGTTTTGGGCATAAGGATTGATATCTGCTAATGCTTCTTTGTCGAGATAACGAATACCGATAACTTTATTTCTTTGTTGATCAATAAAGACTTGCGCATAAATATTACCGAATTGGATAAGAGACTGCGTTTTAATGTCTTTATCAGATAATTCATAATGATAATTTTGATTTTTTACGGTAAATTCAGGCTCAGTGTTTATTGAATATGAATTAAATAGATTCGACGCTGTTTCATTGATTTTGATAGGACCTGTTTCATTTTGAGATTTCTCCCCCGTCACATAAACCGATTTCACTTTATTGTGTTTTGTTAAAAACAACATATAACGGTCGTTATCTTTAAAAACAAAACATTTATAATCTTTCTGATATGAATAGATGCGATCCGCGATACCGTATCGATCCATAACATGTTGAATCGGCTTACCCATTAAAGTTCCGACACCTCTCGTTAATTTTGGATTTTCACCTTCATTTTTTTTAATATGCGGCGTCTTTTCTTTCTTTGTCGTTGTAGATTGATTCGGATTTTCTAGAACATCAAATTCTAACTTTGGCGAATAAAAAAGATACACTAAAAACCCTACTAACAATAAAACTGCAACTACTTTTAAAACTTTACTTTTCATTGTATCCTCCCTTCACCTATGCTTGTCGTCTATATAACGAACTTTGTCATTTTGTATAATCTGTAATATTGGAAATACGTATTTTCAATGCTACAATTATTAATTTGAACTATTAGGATTCAAAACAAATATATTAATGAGTTAAAAACGCCAATATTAAATGTATGTCTGTCACTCTCATCAAGTCGCTAGAGTCGTAAACTTTAATTGATTAACAAATGACATTACTATCACAAAATGCATATTGTAAAATCGTCGTGCTTTTTATACCATCATTTCAATGCCTTAGTCGTTTAAAAGACAATCGTATTTATTTTAACAAAACAATACCCTTTGTGAGAAAAAATTAACCCCAAATCCATTCCATCATTTAACACGCGTGTCTCAAATTTCAAAAATGACTAAAACGCCATAGTCGAAAAATAAGCTAAAAAGAGCGGAACAGAAATCTAAAGTCACAAAGTAGATTTCGATGCTCCGCTCTTCTAAAATAATGCGATTGGTCTTAAAGAGGCTCAATCAAAATATTTAAAGCCCAAATGTTGCTTTAATTAGAGAAGTTGTTTCTCCACCAGGATAAAGAACATATAAAAGAACATAAACAGCTACACCTGTAATAGCGGTAAAAAACCAAACTACCGATGCAATAGGCCCCACTTTTCTATGTACATTGTATTTGTCTCTTAATCCCGTAATAATTTGTACTAAACCTAACACACCACCAACTGTGGCAAGTGTAATATGAAATATTAGAAAAATCGTGTAATAAACTTTGACGGAAGCAGGCCCACCAAAAGCAGTGTTACCGATAAATATCGTACGACTCGCATAAATTAGAAAGAACGTCACTGCAAACACTGCTGCCCATAGCATTGTTTTTTTATGCTGCTCGATGCGACGTTTCCATATCAAGCGCCAACCTATCGCAACTAATATGGCACTGATAACAATACACGTCGTACTTATTGTAGGTAAAATAGGTACATTCATGATATTCATTCCTCACTCGTAATCTTTTTAAATCATTTTAATTAAAGAGATAACGACAACAAGAGCAAAAAACAGAACGAGGTAATTTAAAGAATAGATAAACATCTTTGTTGCCCATTTTGTTTGATTCGTTGACGTTTTAAAACTTGTCAATCCTAATAATATCCACCCGATATTCAATAATGATGCTAAGACAATAAATACACTACCTAATTCGTGCATTAAGAACGGAAGTGGCAAGAGTAAAACCAACCACAAAAACATACCTAAACGTGTACGCTTAAATCCTTTAACAGACGGCAACATAGGAACTTGAGCCATCGCATATTCATCTTTACGCTTAATTGCGAGTGCATAAAAATGAATAGGTTGCCAACAAAATACAACTAAAAATAATGCCCATGCCATCAAGCTAAGTTCGCCGTTGATTGCAACCCATCCAATTAAAGGTGGTACCGCTCCAGGGAAACTGCCAATGACAGTATTCCATGTTGTATGACGTTTTGACCATATAGAATAAAATGACACATAGCCGACAATACCTGTTAAACCAATCACGCCAGCCGGCATATTAATCATAAACAATAAGATTTCACCAACAATCATCATTCCAAAACTTAATAGAAGTAACTGACGGTTTGAAATACGATCGTTAACGGTCGGTCTATTTTGTTTACTTGGCATCACTTGGTCGATATCTTGGTCATAATAATTGTTAAGTGCACATGCGCCTCCCATTACGAGTGTTGACCCCAACATCATAATAATAATTTGCGGAATAGAAGCTAAAAACGCATGATGAGACATCACAATCGCTAACCAAGCACCCGCAAATGAAGGAATTAAGTTGCCTTGAACAAGACCTAACTTAATAATTTGTTTCAGTTCCTTATAAGTGATGCGGCCGGAAGTGTGTGATATAACTTCTGACTTTGCCATCAATTCCCCCCCTTTTTTCAAATAACATATACACCAATGATATATGAAAGGCGTAAGAATGACCAGTTTAAATAAGAAAAATTTGTGACACTTTATCGACATTCTGAAAAACTTCACTCTAAAACCACATTTTTATGGAAGCTTTTTGATATAATGGCAGTAATGTAAATTAATAAAAATGATTTACTATTTTATGTAATAGTGGGGTGTTTGAGATTGTTTAATAAGCGAAACCTAAAGTGGCTAGCTGTCGTATCAACATTGATAATGACTTGGGTTCAACTTGGTGGTGCACTCGTTACAAAAACGGGCTCAGAAGATGGATGTGGATCTGACTGGCCACTATGCCATGGTGCTTTCTTGCCCCAAAATCTACCTATAGATACCATCATTGAATTGAGTCACAGAGCAGTATCTGGTTTATCAGTGATATTTGTAACATGGCTCGTCATTACCGCTTGGAAAAATATCGGTCATATTAAAGAGGTAAAACCTTTAAGTCTTATTAGTATCGGTTTCTTACTTATTCAAGCTTTGGTAGGGGCTGCTGCTGTCGTTTGGCAACAAAATGATTATGTTTTAGCACTACATTTTGGTATTTCGTTAATTAGTTTTTCATCAGTCTTTGTTTTAACATTAATTATTTTTGATTTAGACCAAAAATATGAAGCGAATAAGGTACATATTAAAAAACCACTTCAAGTATACACTTGGGTGATGACTATCATTATTTATTTAACCATTTATACAGGTGCACTTGTACGACACACGGATTCTAGTCTCGCATACGGTTCATGGCCTATACCATTTAATGACATTGTCCCACATGATGTACATGATTGGGTACAACTCGCTCATAGATTTATGGCACTGATTGCCTTTATCGCAGTCCTTGTTGCTTACATTCATGCGGTCAAATATTATCCGAATATCCGAACAATCCAATACGGGTACACTGCAAGTTTTATACTGATTATTTTACAAGTAACAACTGGGGCATTATCTATCGTTACAAACGTTAATTTAATCATTGCATTATTCCACGCCTTATTTATCACGTTGCTCTTTGGACTAATCAGTTATTTCCTTCTACTTATATTGCGGTCAAATCGCGGAGAACAATAGCACAATTTGCAACTAATCATTTTATTTAACATAAAAGCTAATTCCCTTTTTAAAAGTTGGGAATTAGCTTTTTTATTGTAGAAATCGCTACAACTCGAAATATTTTATGATTCTGCTTCTATCTCAATAAGTAAGTCTTGAGATTCAATACTGTCATTAGCTGAAACATGAACTTTTTTGATTGTTCCTTTAAAAGGTGCTTGTATAGTAGTTTCCATTTTCATAGCTTCACTAATAATCAATGACTGTCCTGCCTCAACTTGCTCACCTTCAGCTACTTTAACTTCTATAATTGTCCCCGGCATCTGTGCACCAATATGTGATGAATCTGTTTTATCCGCTTTCGGTTTCGCTAGATGAGAAGCTTGAATGTTTTCATCTTTCACTTGAATACGACGCGCTTGACCATTCATATCAAAGAAGACAGTTCGTACACCATTTTCATCAGGATTTGTAATTGTTTTAAGTTGGATAATTAAAATTTTACCTTTATCAATCTCAATTTCTATTTTTTCATTATCTCTCATGCCGAAGAAGAATGTTGGTGTATCTAAAATAGCAACATTACCAAACTGCTCATACGTTTTAACATATTGCTCGTACACTTTTGGATATAGCGCATAACTAATGAGATCTTGCTCTGTCACCTTTTCTTGTTGCTTTTCTTGCAATTCTTCACGGAGTGCATCAAAATCGATTGGCTCTAAATATTCACCAGAACGCTCAGTGAGTGGCGCTTGTCCTTTCAATATAACACGTTGCAAATCCTTATTGAAGCCATTAACAGGTTGCCCAATCTCACCTTTAAAAAATGACACAACAGATTCTGGAAAATCTAATTTATGCCCTTGAGAAACAACATCTTTTTCGTTCAACTCATTTTGAACCATATAAAGCGCCATGTCACCGACAACTTTTGAAGATGGCGTTACTTTAACAATATCACCAAATAAGAAATTCACGCGACGATACATGTCTTTCACTTCACTAAAACGTTCACCTAAACCTAAGCTTTTAGCTTGTTGACGAAGATTTGAATATTGGCCACCTGGCATTTCATGTTGATAAATTTCCGTATGTGGCGATTTCATATCACTTTCAAAATCACTATAGTATGGACGTACTGCATCCCAATAATGAGAAAGTGTTTCATGACCTTCGATGTCCATACGAATCTTACGCTCAAAACCACTCATTGCGTAGTAAATTGAGTTACTACTTGGTTGACTCGTCAAACCTGACATCGCAGCAACCGCAGTATCAATAATATCTACGCCAGCATCAATAGCTTGCTTGTATGTTAAAATGCCGTTTCCACTTGTATCATGTGTATGCAAATGAATAGGAAGATTAACTGCTGACTTCAGTTCACCAATTAATTCGTATGCAGCTCTCGGTTTTAATAAACCAGCCATATCTTTAATGGCTAACATATGGAAGCCTTCTCTTTCGAGTGTCTGTGCCATCTTCACATAATAATCTAACGTATAAACATTCGAACGTTTTGGGTTTAAAATATCGCCTGTATAACAGATCGTCCCTTCTGAAATTTTGCCTGCTTTTTGAACCGCTTCATTCGCAATTTTCATTTGCTCTACCCAGTTGAGTGAGTCAAATATTCTAAAGACATCAATACCCGCTGCAGCACTTTCATCAACAAACTTTTGAATGACATTGTCTGGATAATTTTTATATCCTACAGCATTTGACGCACGTAATAACATTTGAAATAGTACATTCGGTATCGCTTTTCTTAATTTATCTAAACGTTCCCACGGATTTTCTTTCAAAAAGTTATAGGCTACATCAAATGTAGCGCCGCCCCACATTTCAAGTGAAAAATTGTCTTTCATCACATTGGCTGTTTCAGGCGCAATTTTCAAAAGATCATGTGTCCGCACGCGTGTCGCTAATAAAGATTGGTGCGCATCTCTAAACGTCGTATCTGTTAATAGGACTTCATCCTGCGCTTTAACCCAATCCGCAACAGCTTGGGGACCTTTCTCATCTAACAACTGTTTCGTCCCTCTTAACTGGGCAATTGCTTTCATATCAAAAGTAGGAATATCAGGGTGTTCAAAATTTGGTTTTGGTCGTTTCTCTACATTCGGAAAACCATTTATTGTAACATTACCGATATATTCTAATGTTTTTGTACCTCTGTCACGCGAAGGTTGAATCACAAATAGCTCTGGTGAAGCTTCAAGAAACTTCGTTGTGTAATCGCCAGATGCAAATTGGGCATGATTAATGACGTTACGCAAAAATGGGATATTCGTTTTTACACCCCTAATACGCATTTCTTGTAATGAGCGCTCCATCTTTTCTCGTGCTTCCTTATAACTGATGGCGTGTGTTGATACTTTAACAAGCAATGAATCATAATAAGGTGAAATTTCTGCACCTTGGAATGCATCACCTGCATCTAAACGAACACCAAAACCACCACTTGAGCGATAAGCTACGATGCGACCCGTATCAGGCATAAAATCTTGAGTAGGATCTTCAGTCGTGATTCGACATTGTATTGCATAACCTAAAGTATGAATCTCATCTTGGCGGGGCATTGCAATCGCTTCATCATGTAGAGACTCACCGTCAGCAATCAAAATTTGTGTTTTAACAATATCAACACCTGTAATCATTTCAGTAATCGTATGCTCAACTTGAACGCGTGGGTTTACTTCTATAAAGTAAAAATCGTCACCAGAAACTAAAAATTCAACGGTTCCTGCGTTGACATATTTAATCTTTTTCATTAAATCGACTGCCGCATCACAAATACGCATTCTTAATGACGTCGATAAACTTACAGAAGGTGCCACCTCTACCACTTTTTGATGACGACGTTGGACTGAGCAGTCTCTTTCATATAAATGAATGATATTGCCTGCCTCATCACCAATGATTTGTACTTCAATGTGTTTTGGATTATCAATAAATTTTTCAATATAAACTTCACTATTACCAAATGACTTTTCTGCTTCGGACTTGGCACGTGTAAAGGCTTCTTCAAGTTCTGATGCTTCTTTTACAATTCTCATCCCTTTACCGCCACCACCGCTTGTCGCTTTAATCATTAACGGGAAGCCTGCTTCTTCCGCAAATGCTTTAGCTCGTTCAAAATTATCAACCGGGCCATCTGTTCCCGGTATCACGGGTAGCTCTGCTTTAATGGCTGTTTCACGGGCTTTGACTTTGTCACCAAACATATCTAAATGTTCGAGGTGCGGTCCAATGAAGATAATATCTTCTTCAGCACATCGTTTTGCAAAATGCATATTTTCACTTAGGAAGCCATAACCCGGATGAATAGCATCAACATCTGCATCTTTTGCCACTTTAATGATGCGTTCAATATTTAAATAACTTTCTGATGGCCCAAGATCTTCGCCAACTAAATACGATTCGTCTGCTTTGTATCTATGTAATGAACTCATGTCTTCTTTTGAATATATTGCAACCGTCTGAATGCCTAACTCTGTCGCCGCTCGGAAAATACGAATAGCAATTTCACCACGATTAGCTACTAATAGCTTATTGATGCGTTTCATTTTATAAGCCTCCTAAATAGTTCGAAAATTCGAAAAATACAATATTAATTATAACAAAAATAGCTCAGTATTTTAAAGTGTCAAGTTTAAAAATCATTTGTATTTTAAAATCAACTATCAAAATTACGATAAATAAAACTTATCATTTACAATAATTTATACAAATAGATAAAATCATTTTATCTGTTATCGTGATTGATGTCAAAAAGAAAAGTGATCTTTAATGGCGTTTGCCATTGTATAAAGCTTTTTAAGATATAAAAAAAGTGCATAAAAACGATATTTAAAATTAAAATTTCGCTTTTATGCACACATGCTTTTAAATTTGTGAAGTTCTTTGAGATGGCTAGATTTTATTTTGCTTTTCATAATAACGTTGCTTTGCATCGTCGTATTTAATTTGTTTGGCAACAATTAAAAGTAATCCCATCGCAGCACTTAAGCTGAGCATAGATGAACCACCAAAACTAATAAATGGAAGTGGCACACCTGTTAATGGAATTAAGCCTGAGATACCGCCTAGATTAACAAATGATTGTAAGGCAATATAACTTGCAATACCTACACAAACTAACTTATAGAAATATGATTTTGTTAGTGATGCAAGCTCAAAAGCGCGATAAACGATAAAGAAAATCAAACCGATTACCAAAAACGCACCCACCAAACCAAGTTCTTCACATATAATAGCGAATATAAAATCGGTATGGGGTTCAGGTAAATAACCCAGTTTCATAATACTATTTCCAAGGCCTCGACCAAACAAGCCACCGTTACCTATTGCTAATAGTGAGTTAGAAAGATGGTAACCTATACCTGATTCATAGTTAAATGGATTTTCCAACGCGCTAAATCGTGCAGTCAAGTATGAAGGTAAAACATTAATTCTAAAAATAACAATAATGATAATGACTACAATTAATGCCCCTAAAGCGTAAGAACCAATCTTAATTAGGTTTTTGACACCAATACCTGAATAAACGATAATACTAAAAAATATAGCACCAGTGAGTAACGTTTGACCTACGTCTTTTTGTAAAAGGACGAGACCTAAACAAAAACCTACAAATAGGATTGGCCATAAAATAACAGAAGGATTTCGCTGAATTTCGAAACGCTTTCTTTCTATAATATATGGAACATATAAAATAATTGCGATTTTTAATAACTCAGAAGCTTGTAAATTCATAAATCCTAAATTCAACCAACTTTTAGAACCGTTAATTTCAGATCCAAATGCAAGTGTCGCAAAAAGTAAGAATATAATCATCGCCATCATGCCGAGTTGTACATTACGTTTTTTTAAGATTTTAACATCCATAATGTAAGCCATGAAGAATACAATACTAAAACCCATCAATACGTAAATAATCTGTCTTGTATAAAAATATGTTCCAGCCACCGGTCTACCGCCTGTTAAAGTTCCTCGTGTCGCAGCTACCATACTTGCACTGTAAACCATTGTTAATCCAATAAAGCAGAGTACAAGATATGTAATTAATAATGGAAAATCGATATATTTAGAGGATCTCAAAATATATCGAAATAATCTTTTCATATTATTCATATGTTAATTCATCCAATTCATCGCACTTACGATGCGAAAAACGTGCTACACTTTGTACCGATAGCAAACGTTAGACACGTGTAAATGCTTCGTGTAATTTTGATAATTCTTTTTCTAAACGTAACATTAGCTTTTTGCCATCTTCTTCACTCACAAGGCCAAGGTTGACTGCAAAATCAACTTCTTTTTGTAAGCCGTACATTTGTGTATCTAAAACTTCCTCATATAAAGGACATTGAGGTAATGTTAAATTATCTATTTGAACTTTAATTAGTTGCAAAATACGTTCTGCATCTTTATTCAACTGGTCATATGCAACATTGCTCATATGTTGTTGCTTACTCATGACAGCGTCCCCCCATAAATTTTCTTTTATAGTAAAAATTTTATCTTATCGGATATTAAAAAGCAAGTAAATTTAGTATGCCTCATTCCTAAGTATGATAAAATGAAATTAGCTAAATTGAGGGAGTGTTTAACAATGATTCAGATTAAAGGTGCTGTTAAATTTCCAATCACGCTTGATAGTACGACTTGGATTTTTGACGATCGAAAAGTAACATTAGAAGATTTAGAAAAAGGCGTCTTTGAAGGTCAAAAACCGATTCAATTTGATGATAATAGAGAATGGAATCGAGCTATATTAGAAGGCCAAACCAATCCACCTACACTAAACTCTGAGATTGATTATAAAAAGCGCGCTGTGTTACAAGGTTCATTTGCTATTAATATGACACCCTTTTTCAAAAATGCAGAGCCTCTTAAAGAGGCCACTATTATTCGTCTGTCTAATGCGGAATCTCATATCGATATCCCTTTTGAACTTCTACCTTATCTCTTTTTCCAATTTGCCAAAGAAGGCAAACGTTTATATGAAGATAATGGCATCGACAGCTTTGTTTACACAGTAGAAGATGGCTATCAATATGAATTCAAGCATGTGACTCATATCGAGGTGCGTTAATTTGTGGAAAGTGAAATGTGTGATATGTGATACTGAAGTTTTATTGGATGAGCACACACGTTTAGCAAAACGATTGAAAAACAATCCAATTAAAACATTTATGTGCGATGAATGTAAAAGTCGCTTAGATACACCCAAACAACGACCAATTTCATCACCTCACACGCAATCTTATCATTCAAAATAAAAACAAGAGCGACAATCACAAGATAGTGATGTCGCTCTTTATTTCTATAGTTTATGCTTCTTCTTTTTTAGGATATGGGTAAAAACCTGAAGCAAATGCTTCCCATAATCTCTCAGGTAATTGGTGTTTATCTTCACGTTCTGGATCGAAATATGAAATGATTTCATCCGTTTGACCAGATTTAATTTTTGAAATGTATGCTGGATCGAATAATAGCTCACGTCCAAGGCACACTAACGGAACGCCTGTACTCAATGCACTTACCGCATCATCAGCAGTAAAGATGGCACCGACACCAATTAGTGGCATACGATTGTTAATCCAATCAAGCAATAGGCCGATACGTTTTTGACCTTTATATTTACCCTCGCGTGTTACTGAGTGAATATCCATCAGTGAAACGTGAAGATAATCAAGTGGTTTTTCAATTAACTCCCTCACTAAACGTTGTGTGAGTTCCATTGAAATTCCTGGGTCTTCCGCTTCCTCTGGTGAAAAACGATAACCTACAATAAAGTCATCTGGTGCTTCTTCATTAACGACACGTAATACTTCATTAACAACAGCCATAGGAAAACGAAGAGACTCGCCCCACTCATCTTCTCGACGATTATAAAATGGAGATACAAACTGATGGATGAGATAGTGATTCGCACCATGAATTTCAACGCCATCAAATCCAGCTTCAATAGCTAGTGAAGCTGCTTTACCATAATCAACAATAGCTTGTTGAATTTCTTCAACAGTCATCGCACGCACTTCGTGTGGTTCTTTGTGACCAAAACCACCTGTTGAAAGTGCGCTAGGTGCTTTTACATCACCATTAGGAACCAATTCTGGCAAAGCTTTAGCGCCCCCGTGGTGAATTTGGATGACTGCTTTAGCGCCTCCTTTTTTCATTGTACGCGCTAGTTCTTTCAATCCAGGTAAATCTTCTTTTTTCGATACTGATGGTTCACCAGGAAATGCTTTACCTTCAATATTGATATAGCTTGCAGCTGAAATAGCTAAGCCTACATCTTTTGCTCGAGGTTCAATATAACCCAACTCTGTAGAAGACGTTGTCCCATCATCATTTGACAACGTATGTGTTAACGGTGCTAAGACAAATCGATTTCTTAATGTGCTTCCGTTAGGTAATTTTAGTGACTCGAATAATGGCTCAAACTTTTGCTCCATTTTAACTCCTCCTCAAATGTGTTCGAACACATTTTAATACAAGACCGATTATAAATAAAATAAACAGCTTATATTAAAACAAATTTACTCTTATTTAAAAAATTCTCTATTTTCAATTAATCAAGTACATTTAGTTAACAATGCAAACACAATAACGACTGTAAAGAATTTCTGTAGACACTTCTCACCTATAATAAAAAGAGCAAGACGTTAAAATCAAATCGATTTTTGTCTCACTCTTTTAAATGAAAGTCACATCATTACGATACACATTGACTTAAATGCCTCGTGTATCATGCCACATGTTATCTAACCAGTCTAATCCACACATCCTGATTAGCAACTTTCACCTGTCGCATTTTATTAATTGTCTTCTGATTCCATCATTTGTTTAATACGTTTGGCTTCTTTTTCACGTAGGCCTTTATTTAAAATTTTCTTTCTCAATCTAACGTTTTCAGGTGTTACCTCTACCAATTCATCATCGTTAATAAACTCTAACGCTTCTTCTAACGATAACTTACGAGGTTTTTTCATTGTTTCTGTTTGATCTTTTGTCGCAGAACGTACGTTAGTTTGATGTTTAACTTTAGTAATATTGACAGTCAAATCATTTTCTCTATTGTTTTGACCTACAATCATCCCTTCGTATACATCTGTTCCAGGTTCCATAAAGTTAATACCACGGTCTTCTAAACCTAAAATCGCATATTCACTTGCAGATCCTTGGTCCATAGAAACTAACACACCGTTACGACGTCCACCAATACGACCTTTAATACGAGGTCTAAATTCATCAAATGTATGGTTAATGATACCGTAACCACGTGTCATGGACATGAATTCAGTTGTATAACCAATTAATCCACGCGCAGGTACGTTAAAGATTAGACGTGTCAATCCATTATCTGTCGTTACCATATCCACCATTTCACCTTTACGTTGACCTAAAGACTCAATCACTGCACCTGAATATTCTTCTGGCACTTCAGCTTGAACACGTTCAAATGGTTCATGTAACACACCATCAATATCTTTTAGAATAACTTGTGGTTTTGAAACTTGTAATTCAAAACCTTCACGTCTCATATTTTCGATTAAAATTGATAAGTGAAGTTCCCCACGTCCGGCAACTGTCCATGCATCTGGTGAATCTGTTGGGGTAACTTTCAATGATACATCTGTTTCAAGTTGGTTGTCTAAACGTTCTTGAATTTGTCGTGCCGTTACAAATTGACCTTCTCTACCTGCAAATGGTGAATTATTCACTTTAAAAGTCATTTCAAGTGTTGGTTCATCAATACGTAATACAGGTAATGCATCTTGATGATCTTGTGGTGTAATTGTTTCACCTACGTTAATGTCTTCCATACCTGAGACAGCAATCAAATCACCTGCATAGGCTTCTTGAATTTCTTCTCGTTTTAAACCAAAATAACCAAATATTTTAGTCACACGGAAATTTTTAACTGAACCATCTAATTTTAATAATGATACGCTTTCACCGACGCGCATTGTCCCTCTAAACACACGCCCTATTCCAATACGACCTACATAATCATTATAGTCAAGCAATGCAGGTTGGAATTGTAAAGGCTCGTCACGATTATCTATAGGTGCTGGAATGTATTCTAAAATCGTTTCATATAAGCTTTGCATATTTTCATCTTGTTTTTCAGGATCAAGACTTGCAGTACCATTAATCGCAGAAGCATAGACAACAGGAAACTCAAGTTGATCATCATTTGCATCAAGTTCAATGAATAAATCTAAAACTTCATCCACCACTCCCTCAGGACGAGCTGAAGGTTTATCAATTTTATTCACAACAACAACAGGTTTCAAGTTCTGCTCTAATGCCTTTTTCAAAACAAATCGTGTTTGTGGCATTGTCCCCTCATATGCATCTACAACTAAAACAACACCGTCTACCATTTTCATAATACGCTCAACTTCTCCTCCGAAGTCAGCGTGCCCAGGTGTATCTAAAATATTAATACGTGTGTCTTTATAGTTAACTGCTGTATTTTTCGCTAATATTGTGATCCCACGTTCTCTTTCTAAGTCATTAGAATCCATCGCACGTTCTTCAACATGCTCATTCTCACGAAAAATACCAGATTGTTTTAATAGTTCATCAACCAATGTCGTTTTACCATGGTCTACGTGAGCGATAATCGCAATGTTACGAACATCTTCTCTAAATTTTGTCATACTTTAATTCCTTTCTCGGGTAAATTACCACTTTCTTTTACAACTCGTTTATTATATCATAGAAATGAAATGAAGAAATAGAGTTAGGTGGGATTAAGATGAAAAAATCTCAATCAATTTTTTTATTGCTATCAATTCTTGCAATTTTCTTTTTAACTATGTTTAGCTTTGCAATCGCTGCAACCAATGTATTTTGGATGATCGTCACATTTATTTTAATGGTAGCAACGTTTGGTGTAGGCTTTTCTTTAAAAAAGAAATACCGTGAAAATGATTGGCTATAACAACCACGAATGACTGCATCTTTTAATAAATTTAAGGGCTGAGACACATTGATGTCCCAGCCCTTTGTTTATACCCATTTTACTTGTTTTTCAACTTTTCATGCAAAGCTATGAGTGTCTCATCATGCTGACGTAAATAATCCTTTCGAATTGCTGTGTGTACTTTTTTATTTCCTACGAGAACAGAATTTGGATACGTCATTGCTAAAGGTTCACCTAAGAAATTTGTCGCAATCCCGCCAACTTCTTCTAATATAATGAGGCCTCCAGCATAATCCCACGGTTGTAAACGTGGTGTCATATATGCGGCAAGCTGCCCTGTAGCAACATATACAATTTCGAGTGCTGCTGAGCCATATGCGCGTGCACTTCTTGAGTCACTTACGATAGGTACTAACATTGTGCTTAATTTAGGTTTTGTGAGCCAATTCGGATTCATCCCAATAATACTCTCACTTACGACGGTATCCTCTAAAAGAGGTAAAGGTTCTTCATTCATCAATGCCCCTTTACCTGATTTGGCATGGTAAAGTACATCTCTCATCACATCATAGACAAACCCTGCATAAGGCTTCCCTTCTTTAAAGATACCTATTGATATTGCAAAGTTTTCACTTTGATGAATAAAGTTTAACGTGCCATCAATCGGGTCAATCACCCAGACAATGCCTTCAGTCGTTTCAATGTCATGACCGTGGCCTTCTTCACCAATAATGCGATGATTTGGATAGCTCTCTTGGATTTGACTCACAATAAACTGCTCTGTCTCTTTATCTACATTCGTTACTAAATCATTGGGGTTCGACTTAGCTTCAATTGCAAGTGTGTCACCCATCTTTTTTCTAATATTATTTCCTGCTTCTAAAACTAAACTTTTCGCAAAATCATATAAATGCATTCGACTCACTCCTATTAATTTCATTATACACTAAAATGGGGCAAGATGAATGTTTCGCAGTTCGGTATATGCTACAATGAAATCAGTTCAACACGGATACATAAGGAGGCGTATGATGACAAAATATACGTTTAAACCCAAAGATTTTAAAGTCTTTGAAGTAGAAGGTCTAGATGCAAGAATGGAAGCTTTAGAACAACAAATTCGACCTCAATTACACGCACTTGGAGATTATTTTACGGATTATCTTGAAACTTTAACTGGCGATACTTTTTATGCACATGTAGCTAAACATGCTAGACGTACAGTCAACCCGCCCAAAGATACTTGGGTCGCTTTAGCAACAAATAAACGAGGTTATAAAATGATGCCTCATTTTCAGATTGGCTTATTCGAAGATCACTTGTTTGTCATGTATGGACTTATGCATGAAGATAAAAATAAAGCTAAAGATGTTGAAGTATTTGAAAACAAATTCGAAACGCTTCTTGATCTGCCTAGCGACTTCCAAATATCTTTAGATCATACACAGCCTGATAAATCTCGTATACAAGATTTATCAAAAGAAGAAGTTCAAAAAGGCATCGCACGCGCTAAAAATGTTAAAAAGGGCGAGTTTTTTGTAGCACGTGCAATCCCTCCTCAATCTGAGCATTTGAAAACGGATAAAGCATTTATTGCCTTTTTAGAAGATACATTTAAGCATCTTTTAAAATTTTACGGTTAGTGTAAAGCATACACGCCATAATAAAAAGACTTGGTCACAGCCAAGTCTTTTTATTATTACTTATCATCTCGATCTAAATCATCTAATCTTTTTAGTGATTCATCTCTATTATTTTGATACTGATTTCCGTTATTTTCTGTGTGTTGCGCTTTGTTGTGATCAACTTCTCTATCTTGTGGTTCATGTACAACATTTTGTCTATCCTGGTGACGTTGTGCTTCAACATCTTGAGGATTTTCTTGATATTGTTGTGAATGGTGTTTAGGATTTTGATAAATGTAGTTTCCATTTTTTGGCTTGCGGACAAGTAACATAATACCTGCAATTAACCACAAAATCCCTGAAATCAAACTTGCGCTTAAAAATACACCTGTTGCAGCAGCTATGATCAGTAATATCCCTGCTAAAATAGGCTTTTTAAACAAGAATACAGCCACAAGCGCAATAACTAAAGGAACAAGAAAAGTAATCAATGAAGTTGGATTAATGCTATTCAATTGAGATGCATCTTGACCAGTCATCTCAATTTGTTGTTGGAATTCTGGATTCTTAAAAATAGCAATTGCACCAATAATAAAAATGAACCAAATCGCGTGTAGAACAATACCTACCCACGTTAAAATTTTCTCTGCTGTACGCTTAAATGGTACTTTTGCATCATTTTTATTGACGATGCGTTCATGATTTTCATGCTGATTATAAACATATTGATCTGACATATTAAAACCTCCTTATTGACTGTATTGCCTTTTTTCAAGCTTGTAAACCCATAATAATTAATATTATCTGTAGTGCTAAATTTTTTGGGGTGTCTAACACAAACTTACATCATTTTACAATAAAGCCATAAGTTTCATCTTCTATTAATAAAAATAAAATCAATATCTTCGACGTCATACACGGGTTGGTACCAAACGTCAAACGGACACCTAAAATTAATGATATATTAAAATAGATAAGATTTAAAGATAATTATATTAAAATTTGAATAAATAGACTAAACCTACAATTTATTGAGACTTTTATTATCATATTCGTTGCAAAGTATATTGGCAAGCTTGACCTATTTTCTACATTATTAAAAGGCACTTATTCCGATGTTCATGTCTAATCTCAAAGCGATACTAAAATCTAACTTTTAATGATTAAAGGCATGCACTGAAATAAGTGCCTTTTTTATTTTGCGATTCGAATAACTTATTGCTTTTCGTCTTCTTGCTCGCTGTCTTCAGCAGACTGTTTCGGTCTGTCTTGTTGCAGTTTCAAACGATTATCGTAATTTTGGCGACGTTGTGTCGATGCACTCACTCTATGCTTTCTTTGTTCTTTTTCATACGCCTTACGTGCTTTTTTCTCTTCTTTACGTTGTGCTTTGAGTTCTGCTTTCTCTTGCTTACGTTGTGCTTTAAGCGCTTCAGGTGATGTAACCGTATCAGCCTCACCATATTCTTCTGAAGCCGTTATATCATTTTCCACATCTTGTTCAGCCTCAGTTTGGTGTAACATTGTACGACTATCATATATGAGAGTGTCGTCTTCTGCATCATTGCTATCATGTGCTGATTGTTCATTCTCATTTTTCTTAATCGGCTTATGATTATACTTTGCAGACCGTGATAATACGACCGGTTCGTCATCAGATGTACCCTCTTTTTCAGCATGCGTTTCCTCATTCTCCACATTGACGTGTACCGGTTGCGTATGAGGCATATTCCCCTCATCTTCATAATACGTATTCTCTCTATATGATGGATAGCCACCCATTTCTTGGTACATAGGTACAAGTTCATACTTTTCTTTTCTTCCAAACATCATTAGTGCAACAATAAAAAAGAATAATGGAACTAAAATAAAAAATAATGGTAATGTAATAATCGCTACTAACAAAAATAGTAGTCCTGATACAATACGATGATTCATTGAAATCAATGCTAGGAATGAAATCAATAGACATACGATTAAATATACGATAAATGCCCATACACCGTTCTGTAACATAATCACAAGTTGGGTTGCATTTAAATTATTACTCGCTAAAAAATCTTGCAAAGTGGCGTTATTGGCAACCCCATTTTCTAGCCTTTGAATTGAATTCTCGTTACTAAAGAGAACCAAGCCAAAAAACATCGCCACAACTGTAGCACCTAATAATAAAATCCAACTCAACCAGCCAAGAATCTTCTCAGCAAGGCGATTTACAGGACGACTGATTTGTGTATATGCTTCTCCAGTCATGCTTCCACTCCTCTTATTTATCTTACTCATTTAATTATAACTAAACTCAATTGAAATCACTAGAATCATAATGCCATTTTGAAATTTAGGAAACGCTCATTGTATTCATTTAAAACATCTGGCCCTAAATCTTTGTATACTTCAAGACGTTTTTGCTCTTGTCGTGTTGGATAAACACGATGATCGTGACTCATTTCTTTTGGCAATAATTTTCTAGCCGTTTGATTGGGTGTACCATAACCCACCCATTCGGTATTTTGCTTACTCACTTTAGGATCCAACAAAAAGTTAATAAATTGATGTGCACCTTCAACATTTTGTGCAGTTTTAGGAATGACCATATTATCAAACCATAAATTTGAACCTTCTTTTGGCACGACATAGTCAAAGTCATCGTTTTCTTGAAACAATGGTGCTGCCGAACCGCTCCAAATGACGGCAACATTCGCCTCATGTTGCTCAAGCATCATTTTTATTTCATCGCCTACAACACCTCGAATATTAGGAGAAAACGTTTTTAAATTTTGTTCTGCCGATTTTAAATGTGCCACATTCGTATCATTTAAACTATACCCCAAACTATTGAGGGATAGACCCATAATTTCTCGGGCACCATCCACCAATAATACATTGTTTTTTAACCGTGGATTTTTTAAATCATTCCAACTATTAAAATCAATATCAGGATATTTTTCTTTATTGTATAAGATGCCGACTGTACCAAAGAAATATGGAATCGAATAAGTATTTTTAGGGTCAAAAGGCTGATTCATATAATGCGGGTCTAGATGCTTCATGTTTGGAATTTTTTCATGGTCAAGTGGACGCAATAAATGCGCTTTACTCATTTTTTCTATCGTGTAATCACTCGGAAAGGCCACATCATAATGCGTTCCGCCATTGCGAATTTTTGCCTCCATCGCTTCGTTAGAATCAAATGTTTCATAAACCACTTGTATCCCTGTTTTGTGTTCAAATTGCTGAATTATTTCAGGATCAATATATTCTCCCCAATTGTAGACGTACAGCTTTTCTTGTTGCTTACCACCAATTTCATCATGGTTAATCCAATACCCGACACCCAAACTGATTAAACCCAGTAAGAGTGCGCCACCAATGAGTTGTATCAATTGTTTCATATCGTCACACCTCTTTTACTGGATTGCTTCTTCTGTTTATGGCGTTGTATCAACTGATAGCTGATTAAGCCAACCATAATCAATGCAAATAAAATCGTAGAAATTGCATTAATTTCCATACTCACACCACGTCGTGCCATCGCATAGATTTCAACAGATAAAACACTAAAGCCGTTACCTGTCACAAAGAAACTAACTGTAAAATCATCCAGAGAATAAGTTAACGCCATAAAAAAGCCGCCAATAATTCCCGGCATGATATGCGGAATGAGCACCTTACTCAATAATTGAAACTCTGTAGCACCTAAATCACGTGCTGCATTCATGATCGAATCATTCATTTCGTATAATTTTGGTAAAACTATAATGACGACAATAGGGATACAAAAGGCAATATGTGAAATGAGGACAGATGTAAAACCTAATCCATATCCCGTAAAATGACCAATCGCTGTAAACATAATTAAAAATGAAGCTCCGATTACAACATCAGAAGAAACCATTAAAACGTTATTTAAAGTGAGCAATGACATTTTTAATGTTTGGTTCCGAAGTTGGTACAACAACAATGCTCCAAAAACACCAATTATGGTTGCAATACTCGCTGCTAATAACGCAACCGCAATCGTATTAAAAACAACTTGCAAGAGATGTTTATTTTGAAATAAAGCTTGATAATGTTCCAATGTAAAACCTTCAAAATGTGTCATATTCCCTGCACTATTAAATGAATACAACATTAAAAAGAATATCGGCAAATACAAAACGACTAATAAAGTGTACAAATAAGTTTTACCGTACCATTTCATTTTGATGTGCCCCCTTTTTGCTTACTTCGTGTTAATACCATGACAAATGCCATGAATAGCACTAAAAATATTGCAATTGTTGAGCCCATACCATAGTTTTGTATCACCAAAAACTGTTCTTCAATCGCTGTACCAATATTAATCACTTTATTACCGGCAATCAATCTTGTAATCATAAATAAAGATAATGCAGGAATAAAAGTCACTTGAATACCTGTTTTCACACCTTCAGCCGTTAACGGTAATAAAACTTTTCTAATCACCGTCGCTCGACTTGCCCCTAAGTCTTGTGCTGCAAAAAAGAGTTGATCAGGGATATCTTTCATACTGTTATAAATTGGAAGTAACATAAACGGAATATAAATATATGCCGAAACAAAGATAAAGGCTGGCGCTGTGAATAGTATAGGCTGTGCTGGTAGATGAAAGGACATCAAAATTTTGTTGATAAATCCATCATGACTGAAAATACCAATAAATGCATATGTCTTAAGTAGTAAATTCATCCATGTTGGTATAATCATGATTAACAACCAAGTAGCTGCATTTTTAGATTGTTGAATAAAATAGGCAGCCGGATAACTAACTAAAAGACAAATCAAGGTAATTATAAAGGCATAAATAATAGATTCACCGAGCATCATCATATAATGTGCTGTTAAAAATTGACGATAATTCATCAAAGTAAAGTGTCCATTTTCATTGACGAATGAAAAATAAAGGAGTAAAACGACAGGTATGATAATGAAGAAAACCATCCATAGCAAATAAGGGATAGCGAGCCAACGATTAATGTGTTTCATAGTTTAATTCTCCATAACCTTCTATTCGTTTATCAAACTCTTCTTCAGTTTCACCCGGCACCATGATATGAATCGCTTCTGGCTCAAAGTCGAGTCCTACACGCGCTCCTATATTTGCATTTTTAGTCGATTGAATTGTCCATTCATACCCTTTTCGATCTTCACATATCATTTC
Organism: Staphylococcus coagulans; assembly: GCF_002901995.1. Lineage (GTDB taxonomy): Bacteria > Bacillota > Bacilli > Staphylococcales > Staphylococcaceae > Staphylococcus > Staphylococcus coagulans. Next base: position 31,609 of record NZ_PPQN01000024.1, read on the forward strand.
GTAATGTACACCTCTAAATAGCGAACTCGTCACAGTCGCTTTAAAAAGCCCTTTTTCTTCAGGAACAACTGTAATATCTTCTGGTCGAATAACGACATCGACTTGCGTTTGTGATGGGATGTCTTTATCTACACAATCAAAGTTTTGACCATAGATATTGACGATATAGTCCTCCATCATAACACCCTCAACGATATTCGATTCACCAATAAAATCTGCCACAAATCGATTGACAGGCTCATCATAAATATCAAGTGGTGTTCCAAATTGTTCAATTTTTCCTTCACGCATGACGAAAATGAAGTCGCTCATCGCTAAAGCTTCTTCTTGATCATGTGTTACGAATACGAAAGTGATTCCAAGTCGTTTCTGCAACGCTCTTAATTCATATTGCATTTCAGTGCGCAATTTCAAATCTAATGCGGATAACGATTCATCGAGTAGTAAAATCTCTGGTTCATTGACAATTGCACGTGCTATCGCAATACGTTGTTTTTGTCCACCACTTAATGCATGTATAGAACTTTCAATATATCTTTCAAGTTTTACTAATTTAAGTGCTTCTTTTACTTTTTCATCAATTTGTTGCTTATTTAGCTTTTTTAATTTCAAACCAAATGCCACATTATCATATACATTTAAATGTGGAAATAAAGCATAATCTTGGAAAACGGTATTGACTTGTCGCTGATTTGCAGGCCGTTGATTAATATTTTTACCTAAATACACAATTTCTCCCACGTCCGGTGATTCAAACCCGGCAATCAGTCTTAGCATCGTCGTCTTACCACATCCTGATGGCCCAAGTATAGTATAAAAATAACCAGATTCTATCTCTAAATCGACTGCATCTAAAATTGTCGTTTCATCATACTTTTTAGTAATCTTCTTAAAAGATAATAACTCACTCAATTCTAAAACCCTCCTATAAATATGATGATGTAGCAACAATCATCAACTTTGCACAAACATGACCCGCATTAGATAAACGGTGTGTGGCATGTGCTTTAAAATAAAGTGCATCCCCCTGTTCAGCAGTATATTGATGCTCGCCTAAAGTTAGTGTAACCTTCCCTTCTAAACAATATACAAATGTGTCAGAGACAGAAGGCTGAAAATCTTTATATGACGCATAAGGTTGCAATGTCAGTAATAAAGGTTCCATATCAAACTCATTCGAACGCTTTACTGGCCATTGTAAAAAATACCCTTTTTCATCTTCATCATAAGTCAGTTGCTCATTTTTTGGATAATGTACTTTTGTGACGTATTTCGTATCAAAAAATTCTTTTGGAGAAGTACCTAACACTTCTAGAATATTTAAGAATGTTTCCATGCTTGGAGAAGTTTTATTACTCTCAATTTGAGAAATATAGCCCTTAGATAAATCTGTCCTTTCACCAAGCTCTTCTTGCGTTAAATTTTTTAAGCGTCTCAAGTTTTTAATCTTTTGACCAATCTCCATAAAGTTCCTCCACTCAAAAAAGCGACTTGTTTACTTTTACTAAACATTTTGTTTAATGCTTAATAAAAATAACAAATCGCTCACGAAATTACAATAGTTTTTTACTTGTTTGATAAAATTTCTTGATCCGGATTTTCTTTAGCTTGTTTCATTACAAAATAGCTGTCATAGCCACTGTGCTTTCTGAAATCCTCAAAAATACGTTTCTCATCAGCTTTACCAGGAACAACTGCTTTAAAACGACGATAACGTGCCATTAAAACTTCTCTTGCAATATGTTGTTCATAGTAGGATTCAATCGCATTAAAAAATGTAATGACATCCATAATTTCATCTTTTGACCAGTCCATATCAATCGGATAATGATAATCCATTCTAGCCCCTCCTTAAAGTTGGAATCCATTCCACACATCTCGTTGTTCATTCTAACATTGTTCGAGAAATGAAAAAAGGGACTGAAACAGCGATGTTTCAGTCCCTCGTCTATATAACTATTATTACATTGTATGGATTGGTAATCCTAAAGCTTTTTCAGCTGCTTCCATGCTCATTTCACCTAAAGTTGGGTGGGCATGTACAGTTAAAGCGATGTCTTCAGCGTTCATACCTGATTCAATTGCTAAACCTAGTTCAGCAATCACATCTGATGCACTTGTACCTACCACTTGCGCACCGATTAATGTGTCATCTTCTTTAAGTGTAATCAATTTAACGAATCCGTTTGTATCATCTAATGATAATGCACGGCCGTTTGCTTGATAAGGGAATTTAGAAGCTTTATATTCGATGCCTTCTTCTTTAGCTTGTGCTTCAGTATAACCCACTTGTGCCAATTCAGGCTCAGTGAAACATACCGCTGGCATACCAATGTAATCTACTTCTGCATTTTGTCCAGCAATCGCTTCAGCAGCAACTTTTGCTTCATAACTTGCTTTGTGTGCTAATGGTAATCCTGGAACAATATCACCAATTGCATAGATACTATCAACAGAAGTACGGCTTTGTTTATCGACTTCAATTAAACCACGATCTGTAAGTTTAACGCCTGCTTCTTCTAAACCAAGCTCGTCTGTATTTGGACGGCGACCTACAGTTACTAATACGTAGTCAGCTTCGATTGTTTTTTCTTCGCCTTTAACTTCATAAGTCACTTTAACGCCATTTTCAGTTTCTTCAGCAGATTTAGCTAAAGCTTCAGTTTCGATCTTCATACCTTTAGCTTTCATTTCTTTCTTAACTGGCGCAACCATTTGTTTTTCGAAACCGCCTAAGATTTCTTTTGCACCTTCAAGAATTGTTACTTCAGTACCGAAGTTCGCATAAGCAGTACCTAATTCTGAACCGATATAACCGCCACCAACAACGACTAATTTTTCTGGTACTTCTTGTAAGTTTAATGCGCCTGTTGAATCAAGAACACGACCACCAAATTCAAAATTAGGAATTTGAATTGGACGTGAACCTGTTGCAACGATAGCATTTTTAAAGTTGTAAGTTTGTGCACTTTTTTCATCCATAACACGTAAGCTGTGTGCATCAACGAAATAAGCTTCACCTTTAACGATTTCAACTTTATTACCTTTTAATAAAGATTCTACACCGCTTGTTAATTTGTTAACAACTGAACCTTTAAAAGTTTGAACTTTACCGAAGTCTAAAGAAACATTTTCTGCTGTAATGCCAAGGTCTGAACCGTGTTGAGCTTGCTCAAAGCGGTGAGAAACATTTAATAACGCTTTAGAAGGAATACAACCTACGTTTAAACACACACCACCTAAGTTACCTTTCTCAACGATTGTTACTTTTTGACCTAATTGTGCAGCACGGATTGCTGCAACATAACCACCAGGACCTGCCCCAATGACAATAGTATCTGTTTCAATTGGAAAATCTCCGACTACCATATTTTACCCCTCCATTAATAATAGTTCTGGATTGTTTAATAAACGTTTGATGTGGTTCATAGCATTTTGACCTGTTGCACCATCGATTTGTCTATGGTCAAAGCTAAGTGATAATGCTAATACAGGCGCTGCTACAATTTCACCATCTTTTACGATAGGTTTTTGTGCAATACGGCCAATACCTAAAATAGCAACTTCTGGATGGTTGATAACTGGTGTGAACCATTGACCACCTGCAGAACCAATGTTACTGATTGTACATGTTGCGCCTTTCATTTCGTCAGAAGTTAATTTACCATCACGAGCTTTTACAGCAAGTTCATTAATTTCATCTGAAATTTCGAACATTGATTTACGGTCTGCATTTTTAACAACAGGCACTAATAAACCTCTTTCTGTATCTGCTGCAATACCGATGTTCCAATAATGTTTATGAACAACTTCACCTGCTTCTTCATTAAATGAAGTGTTAAGTGCTGGGTATTTTTTCAATGCAGAAACTAATGCTTTCACAACATATGGTAAGAATGTTAATTTTGTACCTTGCTCAGCAGCAATTTCTTTAAATTTCTTACGGTGATCCCATAATTCTTGAACATCAATTTCATCCATTAATGTTACGTGAGGTGCTGTATGTTTAGAGTTAACCATTGCTTTAGCAATTGCTTTACGCATTGCAGGGATTTTTTCAGTTGTTTCAGGGAATTCACCTTCAGTTGAAACTGTTGATGCTGCTGGTGCTGCAGATTCTTGAGGTGCTTCAGATGCTGATGCAATTTGTGATTCAGGTGCTGCTTGGCCACCACCATTAATGTATGCATTTACATCTTCTTTAGTAATTCTACCATTTTTACCTGTACCATTTACAGCTTTAATGTTGACATTATTATCGCGTGCATATTTACGTACAGACGGCATTGCTTTAACGTGTCTATTTTCATCGACTTCACCAGCTTCTTGAGGTGCTGCAGCTGGTTCAGCTTTTGCTTCTTCTTGAGGTGCTTCTTCTGCTTTATCAGAACCACCGTCATGACTATGACCGCCTTTGAATTCCATTTCTTCAGCATCAGGTGCGTCAATCATTACAATTGTATCGCCGACTACTGCAACTGTTCCTTCTTCAACGAGTACTTTTTCTACAGTACCGCTTACAGGTGATGGAATTTCAACAACTGATTTATCATTTTGTACTTCACATAATACGTCATCTTCTTCAATAGTATCTCCAGCTTTAACAAACCACTTTACGATTTCACCTTCGTGGATACCTTCACCAATATCGGGTAATCTAAATTCAAATGCCACGTTGTTTCCTCCTAAAAATCAATTTTTAATAATAAGTTATCCACACAGATTTAGGAGAAGAAACGGCCGACCGTTTCATTCTCCATTTGTGCCTCTGTGACTTTCTCGTTTAACACATCTTCTCAATTTCTCTATTAAAACTCTAGCGTTGCTTTTGCTTGCTCAATAATGTCATTTTTATTTGGTAACCAAACATTTTCTGCTTGTGTGAATGGGTAAATCGTATCTGGTGCAGCTACGCGACCAATTGGTGCTTCTAATGATAAGATGGCACGTTGTGATAATTCTGATACCACGTTCGCTCCAACACCTGCTTGTTTTTGAGCTTCTTGAACAACAACCACACGACCTGTTTTTTCAGTTGATGCAACTAAAGTATCAATATCTAATGGTTGTACTGTACGTAAGTCAATTACTTCAACTGAGTGACCTTCTTTTTCAAGTTCTTCAGCTGCTTTTAATGATTCTTGTACCATCGCACCGTAAGCGATAATTGTTAAATCAGTACCTTCACGTTTAACGTTAGCTTTACCGATTTCAATAGTATATTCTTCTTCTGGTACTTCTTCACGGAATGAACGATATAATTTCATATGTTCAAGGTAAACAACTGGATCATTGCTGCGGATACTTTCGATTAATAATCCTTTTGCATCGTATGGACCTGATGGGATAACAACTTTCAAACCAGGAGATTGTGCTAAAACACCTTCTAAGTTATCAGCATGCAATTCTGGTGTGTGTACGCCCCCACCAAATGGTGTACGAATTGTAACTGGTGCAGCTTTAGAGTTACCTGTACGGAAACGATGACGTGCAATTTGTCCTGCAACAGAGTCGAATACTTCAAATACGAAACCTAAGAATTGGATTTCCATAATAGGACGGTATCCTTGTGTTGTAAGACCTAAAGCTAAACCACCGATTCCTGATTCAGCTAAAGGTGTATCGAATACACGGTCTTCACCGAATTCTTTTTGTAAACCCTCTGTTACACGGAATACACCGCCGTTTACACCAACGTCTTCACCAAATAACAAAGTGTTTTCGTCATTTTTAAGTTCAGTTGCTAGCGCATTATTAATCGCTTGAACCATTGTCATTTGTGCCATGGCTTACTTCGACTCCTTCTCTTTGTAGATTTCGTATTGTTCTTTAAGGTTGTAAGGCATATCTTCATACATAATTTCCATTAATGAAGTTACAGTTTGTTTTTCTGTTTTATCTGCTTCTTTAATAGCAGCTTTAATTTCATTTTTAGCTTGTTCGATGACTTCATTTTCTTTGTCTTCTGACCATAAGCCTTTATTTTCTAAGAATTTTCTGAAGCGAACAAGCGGATCTTTTTTCTCCCATTCTGAATCTTCATCAGAAGTTCTATATTTCGTTGGGTCATCCCCAGCCATTGTATGTGGGCCATAACGGTAAGTCATTGTTTCAATTAATGTTGGACCTTCACCATTAATTGCGCGTTCACGTGCTTCTTTAGTTGCTTGGTATACTGCCAAAGCATCCATACCATCAACTTGAATACCAGGGATACCTACTGCAATTGCTTTTTGAGCTAATGATTTAGCTGCAGTTTGTTTATCACGTGGTGTTGAAATCGCGTAGTTGTTATTTTGAATAACAAAAATCGCAGGTACTTTGTATGCTGAAGCAAAGTTAATACCTTCATAGAAGTCACCTTGTGAAGAACCACCGTCACCAGTATAAGTGATAGCTACGGCTTTTTTACCTCGTTTTTTAAGACCTAGTGCCACACCTGCAGTTTGGATGTATTGTGCACCAATAATGATTTGTGGGCTTAACGCATTCACTCCTTCAGGCATTTGGTTACCTACAAAGTGTCCACGTGAGAATAAAAATGCTTTAGTCAATGGTAAGCCGTGCCAAATTAATTGTGGTACATCACGGTAACCAGGAAGAATAAAGTCTTCTTGTTCTAAAGCGTATTGTGAAGCTAATTGTGAAGCTTCTTGACCAGCAGTCGGCGCGTAGAAACCAAGGCGACCTTGTCTGTTCAATGAAATTGAACGTTGGTCTAAAATACGTGTCCATACCATTCTTCTCATTAATTCAACTAACTGTTCATCCGATAAATCCGGAAGTAAATCTTCGTTCGTTACATTTCCATCTGCATCTAAGATTTGAACCATCTCAAATTTCGACTCAGTATCTTTCAATACTTGTTCTGCATCGAATTGGGCTTTTAACTTAGCAGCCATGCAATTCACCATACCTTTCCCGTTTATAAATATAATTCAACTTACTTTAGTGTAACACAAAACATAAAAACTGTTAAACAGTTTTATGCAACTTCTGTAACACTTGATATAACAACAGTATGGCCAACTGTTATACTATTGAACTCGAACTGTTATATTCTAATTGTTAGCGATTTCATCGACATCTTGCTTCTCTGTTTGAACTTTTCGAATTGCTTTTGTATAGTTATCAACCTTTTTCTTCATTTCTTTTTGTGCTTTATTTAAAGCTTCGGAACGTTTATCCACTTCTTCTTGTGTGCCAGAAGAATTTTTGAAATAACCAAATAAGTCTTTCTCTTTATTAATAATATTTTGATAGCCTTTCACAAAATCTTTATGCTTTTTATATTTTTCTTCTAATGCTTGGTTTAACTGGTCGTATTCTTTTTTGTCATCTTTATCTTCAATTTTGTTAGATTCTTTTTTGATATTTTGAAAATCTTTCTCTGATTGCGCCATTGCTTTAGACTCTTTATCAAGTTGTTTTTCTCTTTGTGCTGCATTATCTAAGAAAGCTTTAACCTTATCTTGGACTTTGCTAATATCTTTTCCACTTACTTCTTTAGAAATTTTTTCTTTCTCTTTTTCGAGTTTATTCATTTCTTTATTAATGTTTTGAATTGGCGCTTCTGCTTTTTGCATTTTTTCAAGTCCATTATTGTAATTCTCAAAATACTCTTTGTCGTTATTACAACCTGCCAGCAATATCGTTGCAGCCATTGCTACACCCATTGTTTTTTTGAATTTCATAATTTATGGTCCTCCTTATATTGTCAATGGCTATATTAATGAAATTTCCTTCATAATTCAAATGATGCTTCGTTTTCTGCGTCAATTCATAACTTTACTTTACAAAAGCTTATCATTGTAACGATTTTGAATTGCTGAGTCATATCTCACTCATTTGTCATTATACCAAAACACATCGCATACAACTCAATATTATGCATTAATATGTTAAACTTGGCGTAAACTTTTAAAGGAGGTCTATTTAAATTAAAATAATATGGTACCCGTAAAATACGTCTTAAACCATACTTAAAAGTGGCACTTTTTCATTTTTAGAGATGTTAGCATAGTATAGAATAAAATCACAACTTCCTTTTTAATTTTGTCAAATAATTATTGAGTAATTAAGAGTAAACGACTATCACTTTTAAGTCATTTTTTGATATATTAATAAGTAAGGAAGGTGTCAAATATGTTAACAATGAAAGATATTATTAGAGATGGACATCCAACACTTCGCCAAAGATCAAAGGAAGTGGAGTTCCCATTAACTGACGAAGAACGTCAAACTTTATTAGATATGCAAACTTTTTTAAGAAATAGTCAAGATCCAGAAATTGCTGAAAAATACCAATTACGTAGTGGTGTAGGTCTCGCTGCACCTCAAATCAATGTACCTAAACGTATGTTTGCCATTTATTTACCAGATGATGGAAATGGCAATTCATATGATATGGGTATCGTCAATCCTAAAATCGTAAGCCATAGCGTACAAGATGGTTATTTACCTACAGGTGAAGGATGTCTAAGCGTTGACGAAGACGTGCCCGGTTTAGTTCACCGTCATTATCGAATCAAATTAAAAGGTTATGATATCGATGGTAATGAAATCAGTTTGAGACTTAAAGGTTATCCCGCCATTGTCGTGCAGCATGAGCTTGATCATTTAGATGGCGTTTTATTTTATGATCGCATTGATCACGATAACCCACTTAAGCCAAAAGATGGTGCAGTCGAAGTTTAAATATTGTCAAATTGATATTCAGTAAATTCTAATTATAAATAGCAAAGCCCCAAACCTCTGATGAATTTAAGTGAGATTTGGGGTTTCGTTAAATGAGCTATCGCCTGAGCCGTAGATAGGTTAAATATGTAGTGATATACATCATTGCCTTATTTAGACTGTTTGTTAATCCTTCCTACATTGAGACTATAAAAACACATCTCTTCTTTGCTTATGTCTAATTCCTTCATCATCCAACGCCTCTTTAAGTAATTCAAAAGTTTCCATGTCTAAAAACTCTGGATCATGATGATGTCTAATAAAGTAGTGGTTATCTTGTGTTGCTTGCTCTTCTTCATATTCAAAAAACATTGTGACTTGTTCATTTCTGACTTCGAACTGAATCTCAATTAATTTTTTGTCCTCTCGATTACGTTCCTCTTTAACTTCTGTTAATAACTGCGCTACACTTTTCATCTTCATCACCTTTTTTCGGGACATTTTAAAGAGATATACTATTTATCTCATTTAGGTACTATTTTAGTTTATCACATTCCGCTTTATTTATTCGATGACTTCATGTAAAATAAAAGCAACTGGGCTGTATTTGAAATACAATACACCTCATCAAGAACGGAAATCAAAATTAGCGATGTACATGCGAGATTAAAGTGAATGAAATGATGAATTGAATGTTATTGAACACATTGTTTAATCATGATTCGGTTCATGTTTTTTATTTTAAAATTCAATTTTTAACCCTGTGGCATGTAAATCGATTTATTATAAAGAGATATCCAATTTAGGAGGAACGAATTAATGTCAATTTTTAAAGTATTTTATCAACATAATCGTGATGAAGTGATTGTACGTGAAAATACACAAACGATTTATGTTGAAGCACAAACAGAAGAACAAGTTCGTCGTTACTTAAAAGAACGCAACTACAATATTGAATTCATAACTAAATTAGAGGGCGCACATTTAGAGTATGAAAAACAATCCGATCATTTTAACGTGGAGAAAGCACAATAATGAAACAACTTCAAAAAAATGAAGTGGGCGTCTATGCGTTAGGCGGCTTAGGTGAAGTCGGTAAAAATACTTATGCCGTTGAATACAGAGACGAAATCGTAATCATTGATGCAGGTATCAAATTCCCTGACGATAGTTTACTTGGTATCGATTATGTTATACCAGATTATACGTATCTTGAGCAGAATCAAGATAAAATCGTGGGATTAGTAATCACACATGGTCACGAAGACCATATCGGTGGTGTGCCCTACCTGCTTAAAAAGATTAACGTACCAATTTATAGCGGACCGCTTGCATTAGGTCTTATTCGTAATAAATTAGAAGAACATCATTTGTTACGTCAAGCTAATTTAAACGAAATCACAGAAGATACAGTGATCGAATCTAAATATTTCAAAATTAGTTTCTACCTTACAACACACAGTATTCCAGAAACTTATGGTGTCGTTGTTGATACACCTGAAGGTAAAGTTGTACACACAGGCGACTTTAAATTTGATTTTACGCCTGTAGGTGCCCCTGCCAATATTGGTAGAATGGCAAAACTGGGTGATGAAGGGGTCCTTTGTTTACTTTCTGACTCCACGAACTCCCTTGTTCCCGACTTCACTTTAAGTGAACGTGAAGTCGGTCAAAATGTTGATAAAATTTTCCGTAATTGTACTGGACGTATCATCTTTGCAACATTTGCATCTAATATTTACCGTGTCCAACAAGCGGTTGAAGCTGCTGTAAAGTACAATCGAAAAATCGTGACATTTGGTCGATCAATGGAAAACAATATTAAGATCGGTACCGAACTCGGTTATGTTAAAGCACCACCTGAAACTTTTGTAGAACCAAGTAAAATTAATAGTATTCCAAAACACGAATTACTTATTTTGTGTACGGGTTCTCAAGGTGAGCCTATGGCCGCTTTATCTCGAATCGCTAATGGTACGCATAAGCAAATTAAAATTATTCCTGAAGATACAGTTGTTTTCAGTTCTTCTCCAATTCCAGGTAATACAAAAAGTATTAATCGCACGATCAATGCACTTTATCAAGCGGGCGCAGAAGTGATTCATAGTAAAATATCAAATATTCACACTTCTGGACACGGGTCTCAAGGTGATCAACAATTAATGTTACGCCTTATTCGACCTAAGTTCTTCTTACCTATTCATGGTGAATATCGTATGCTAATGGCACATGGTCAAACAGGTATTGATTGTGGTGTCAAAGAAGAAAATGTTTTTATTCATGATATAGGTGATGTGCTTGCGCTTACACGTGATAGTGCACGTAAAGCAGGTCGTATCCCATCAGGCACAGTCCTTGTTGATGGTAGCGGTATTGGTGACATCGGCAATGTTGTTATTAGAGACCGTAAACTCTTGTCTGAAGAAGGACTAGTTATTGTCGTTGTGAGTATTGATTTTAATACGAACAAACTTTTATCAGGCCCTGATATTATTTCACGCGGTTTCGTATATATGCGTGAGTCAGGCCAATTAATCTATGATGCACAGAAAAAAATCAAACAAGATGTGATTAATAAATTGAATAACAATGAAAATATTCAATGGCACCAAGTTAAATCTTCTATTATTGAAACATTGCAACCTTATTTATATGAAAAAACAGCAAGAAAACCAATGATTTTACCAGTCATCATGAAAGTAAATGATAAAACAAAATAATTAAAGTCATAATATAAATATGATAAAATAGAGGGGCATGCGAAAAATCAAATTCGTAAGCTCCTCTGTTATTTAATGCTACAACAATTTTAATGCGCGTTTAAACTCAAAAAGGACGAAGTTGACATTCATGTCCCAACTTCGTCCTTTTATTTTAAGACTAATGTGCCATTTTTTTCTCAAATCGCGTTAAGTCATTATCATGGCCAATAATGATTAAAATATCATCAAATTCTAATGCAATGTCTGGATCTGGTGCTACAATAATCTCTTTTCCACGCTTTATCGCTATAATATTGATACCAAATTTAGCACGCACGTCGAGCTCAATTAATGTTTGGCCCGCCATTGTTTCACTTACCTTAATTTCAACAATAGAGTGTTCATCTGACAGTTCTAAGTAGTCTAACACTGTCGCACTTGCAACATTGTGTGCAATACGACGCCCCATATCTCTTTCAGGGTGTACGACTGTATCGGCACCTATTTTATTCAAAATTTTAGCATGATAATCATTTTGTGCCTTTGCTGTTACTTTTTTGACACCTAACTCTTTTAATATAAGTGTTGTCAGTGTACTTGCTTGAATGTTTTCACCGATTGCGACAATGACATGGTCAAAATTACGAATCCCTAAACTTTTCATTACCGCCTCATCCGTCGTATCTGCCACGACAGCATGTGTTGCAATATCACTATATTCATCTACACGGTTTTCGTCTTTATCTATCGCCATAACATCCATGTCTAACGCATTTAATTCTCTAACAATACTGCCACCAAAACGCCCTAGTCCAATGACTACATATTCTTTATCCATTACAGGCCTCCTGAAGTTGATTTTACGCTAAAATATGTGCGGAATGCATACGTGGGAAAAGGAGTGAAACAAAATCTAAAACATCTTTTAGACTTTCATTTCACTCCTATTAAAAATATTTTCAATAGCCCTTTGGTACTCGCGACAATGCCCAAAACAACATTTTCTTCAAAGAGCCACTTTAATGACTTACATGCATCAATCATACTTTATTGTCTCATAGTATACGCACATCAATTAATGATAATCTTATATTACTACAAATTCATGTGTTATGCATGAATGAACTGATTAAAATCAACAATCACATGTTTTTATTTTGAATGCGTTAATAGCCTTTTTTATTACCTCTCACATAGTCTTTATCAAAAACAAATAACTTCAAAATAAAGTAAAGTGAAGGAATTAAAAGCAACAGACCGCATATAAAAGCGATGGTCAATACAAGTGCCATACTATCATTCGTTACCGCATCATCTATATGAATATAAGGGTAAAGAATGTACGGCAATTTGCTGAGACCGTAACCGAAAAATGCTGTTCCCATTTGTAGCATTACAAATAAGAATGCAATACCGTGCGCCTTTTTGAAGTATGTGAGCACCCCAGCAATTAAAAATGATACGAAACTGATTATGAATAACCAGCCGTAATCAAAAACCGCTGCATTAAAGTGTGCTTTATTTTGCATTCTTAACGATAAAAATACAAATAACGACATCAAAATCATAGGAGCCCCCCACATGAGAAACCACTTACGTAACAGTGCATAGGCTTTCCAATCTTGAGCACGATGCGCATAGAATGTTAAAAATCCTGATGATATATATAGCACTGAAACGATAGCTAATAAAACAACCGCCCAACCGTATGGACTTAACAACAACTCTGTCCAGTTGAGATCGATACTTCCTGAAGCTGTCTTCTTAAGGAATCCACCTTCTGAAATTGTTAATGCTGTCGATAATGCTGCAGGGATTAATAATCCTGAAACACCATATATCATTAACCAAGACAACTTACTATCTTGACCATAGTTTTCAAATGCATAAAACGCGCCTCTTGCAGCTAGTAGAATCAATGCAATGGAACCCGGTATAAGTAAAACCGTGCCATAATAGTAAGCTGTATCTGGAAAGAAACCAACAATACCGACAAAGAAAAAGACAAAGAATACATTGGTAACTTCCCATACTGGGTTAAGATAGCGTTGTATCAGACGATTAATATAATGAAATTGTCCAAAAAGTTTCGCATGAAGTGAAAAGAAACCAGCACCGAAATCGATAGATGCCACAATGATATAGCCGAATAAAAACAACCACAAAACAGTGATACCAATGATTTCATAACTCATCAAAAATCACCTCTACTTCTTGCGATACGTTCAACATCTTCGTATGCCGCTTTATTTTTAAACATTCTTACTAATACGTATGTTGCAGAGAACAAGAGCACGAAATAGAGTATTGCAAAAAGCATAGTCACAAAAACAAGACCATTTGCATCTGTTGCAGCATCTTGAACTTTTAAGAATCCTCTGACTATCCAAGGTTGTCGACCGAGTTCTGTTAAAAACCAGCCGAATTCAATCGCTAACATGGCTGCAGGCCCTGTCAATAAAGTCGCATACAGAATCACCTTATGATGTGGATTTAATTTTTTCACCCACATCGCAATGACGTATGCGAATGAAACAACGAAACAAAAAATACCAAACGTCACCATAAGATCAAAGAAGTAATGCACAATCAAAGGTGGTAACTCATCTTTTGGAAAATCGTTTAATCCTTTCACTTTCGTATCAAAGTGACTATCGGATAGAAAACTTAAGGCGCCAGGAATATGGATTGCACCTTTTACTTCCTGAGTAGACTCATCTAACACACCAAATAAAACTAAATCCGCATTGGATTCGGTATCAAAGTGCCATTCATATGCAGCAAGTTTTTCTGGTTGTTCATGGTGTAAAAACTTAGCTGATAAATCGCCTGCTAACATGGATAGCATCGTAAAAAGCAAACCTGCAATCATCGTCATTTTGAGTGCTGCTTGATGATATTGGCGATCTTTTTCTACTTTATTTTTAAGTAATTTAAATGCTGCAATACTTGCTAAAATAAAGGCCATTGTCATTACCGCAGTTGTAACAACATGGAATGAACGAACAAAGAAAGAAGCATTAAACATTGCTTCTATTGGATCAACATTGACCATTCTTCCATCTTTAAATACCATTCCTGCTGGTGTATTCATAAAAGAGTTCACTGACGTAATAAATAAAGCTGAAAACATACCACCAATAATAACCGGGATACTAATTAAAAAATGTATCCATTGATTTTTAAAACGATTCCAAGTATATAAATAAATACTTAGAAAAATGGCTTCAAAGAAAAAGGCAAAAGTTTCCATAAATAAAGGTAATGCGATGACATGCCCACCAATTCGCATAAATGTAGGCCATAGTAATGATAACTGTAAACCAATAATTGTACCTGTTACTACACCAACGGCCACAGTAATTGTGTAACCTTTCGACCACCGTTGGGCTAATGCTATATGTTGATCACTTTTCTTTTTAATACCGATAAATTCAGCAATTGCAAAGAAAAGTGGCATACCGACGCCTATTGTTGCAAAAATAATGTGGACTGCAAGTGTCATTCCTGTCAAAAACCGGCTAATATCCACTGCATCCATTTTGAGTCCCTCCTTAGTTTTAAAAGTAAAGTGATTTTTATTATAAGCCCATCTTTCACTGTTTTAATATCTTTTTGTTCATCTAATACGTGACAATTTATTGACAAGACTTAAATTTGTCATTTTTAATCAAACTATAAATTTGCTTTTTGACCATTTTTAACTTATGATGAAGAACAAATTGAAAAGAAAGTTGGCTCAATCATGGCTGAAGTAATTATCTATACACAAAATGACTGTCCGCCTTGTGCATTTGTTAAAAATTATCTCAACGAAAATCACGTTAATTTTGAAGAGCGCAACATTGCACATGCACAATATCGAAATGAAATGATCGACTGGGACACATTTTCTACACCTTTTATATTGATTGATCAGGTCCCTATGTTCCAAGTCGATTTAGATCGATTAAATCAAAAATTGGGGATTCCTACTTCATAATAGTGGGAATCATCTCGTATGTAACAGACGTCATATTGTAAAGCGTTATCGTTAATTTGTGTAAAACAAAACAGGAGTCTGCACTTTGAGGTGCAAGCTCCTGTTTTGTTTTACAGTAAAGTGAACTAAGCCTGACTTGTTTTTGATTTGACTAAATCTACAACTTCATCAACAGTAGCACAATTAATTGCGCGGTCTGCTAATTGTGTCATCTCTGTTTGACTTAAATTTTTAATTTGTCGGCGTGCTTTTAAAATGGATGTCGCGCTCATTGAAAATTCATCGAGCCCTAAACCAATTAATAGTGGTATAGCTGTTTCATCTCCAGCCATCTCACCACACATACCTGTCCATTTACCTTCTTTATGAGATGCTTCAATCACTTGCTTAACTAAGCGTAAGATTGATGGGTTATAAGGTTGGTAAAGATATGATACACGTTCTGACATACGGTCAGCTGCCATCGTATATTGAATTAAGTCATTTGTTCCAATACTAAAGAAGTCAACTTCTTTAGCAAAAACATCAGCTAAAGCTGCTGTAGATGGAATTTCCACCATAATACCTAATTCAATATCATCACTAACTTCAACGCCTTCTTGTTTTAAGTTTTCTTTTTCTTCAAGAAGAAGTGCTTTTGCATCGCGGAATTCTTTTATAGTAGCAACCATTGGGAACATAATGTTCAATTTCCCGTAAGTTGAAGCGCGTAATAACGCTCTTAACTGCGGACGGAAAATTTCAGGTTGATCTAAACATAGACGAATTGCACGATAACCAAGGAATGGATTCATTTCCTTAGGCAAGTTGAGATATGGCAATTCTTTATCTCCACCGATATCTAACGTACGGACAACCACACGTTTACCATTCATTTCTTGTAAAACTTTTTTATAAGCTTCAAATTGCTCATCTTCTGAAGGCATCGTATCGCGACCCATATATAAAAATTCTGTACGATATAAGCCGATACCTTCTGCACCGTTATCTTTTACACCTGGCAAATCATTAGGTGTTCCAATGTTTGCGGCAAGTTCGACATGTTGACCATCTTTTGTTTTTGATGGTTCATCACGTAATTGTTTAAGTGCTTCACGATCAGCAAAGAATGATTCACGCTTATGTTGATACGCTTTTAATTCATCTTCCGTAGGATCAATGATGACATCTCCAGTTAAACCATCAATAATCACCATATCACCTTGTTCCACAGATTCAGTAATTGATTTTGTCCCTACAACAGCTGGAATCTCTAATGAACGACTCATAATCGCTGAGTGTGAAGTACGACCACCAATATTTGTAACGAATCCTTGAACATATTGTTTATTTAATTGTGCTGTATCTGACGGTGTCAAGTCATGGCCCACAATGACGACGCTTTCATCAATAATACTTGGATTAGGTAATTCAACACCAAGTAGATGTGCTAAAACACGTTTGGACACATCACGTATATCTGCAGCACGTTCTTTCATGTATTCATTATCCATTGATTCAAAAATTGTAATAAAGTTTTGTGACACTTCAGTTAACGCATGTGGTGCGCTTGCTTTGTTATTCTTTATTTTTTCTTCAATAGGATTAATCAATTCTGGATCATCGAGCACTAATAAATGCGCATCAAAAATGGCCGCTTTGTCAGCACCCAATTGTTCTTCCGCATTGTTGCGAATTTTTGTTAACTCTATTTTAGAATTTTTCAACGCATCGTTGAATTTGTGGATTTCTTGTTCAGGCTGATCTGTTGTCTCTTGACTAAAACTCAAATCAGGTTCAACGAGCAAATACGCTTTGGCAATAGCAACACCGTCTGAAGCTGCAATTCCCTTAATTATATTTGACATTATTTTGTTAACCCTTCTTTTGATAAGACTTCAGTAATCGCACTGATTGCTTCTTTTTCATCACTACCATCAGCATAAATAGTAATTTCTGCGTCTTTTCCGACACCTAAGCTCATAACACCCATGATTGATTTTAAGTTGACTTTTTTAGCGTTGTACTCTAATTGAATATCTGAGTCAAATTTAGAAGCTGTTTGAACAAGCATTGTTGCAGGACGTGCATGAATACCTGTTTCGTCAATAATTACATATGATTGTTGTTCCATCTTACATCTTACTCCTTCAATTTCTAGATTTACTAGCTTAAATTATTACTAACTTTGCTACATAGCTTAACATTACCAAATTCTATATTTAAATTCAATTCGAAAATGCTTTCATCCCTTGTTTTTCACAGGATTGGTTCAAAAAATCGTCACTGAATTTTATAATTTATAACAATGCCTTAACAACGTTTTCACATTTTTGAATGTGATCTTTCCCTACTTTATTCATAAAGTAATAACTAATTGATGCCGATACCGCTTGTCCTACAAGAGGAAACCAACGTGTTTGTTTAGCTGCTGCACGTTTTGCGACATCTCTCACAACTACTTTTAAAATACCGCTTGATACTTTCTTTCCTATGAATTGACTGCCTTGAATGCCTGCAGCCATCAAGACACGATTTTTCATATCGTCGCTCATTTTATTCACTTGTTTGTGATCTAAACCATAAATTTTATTGACATCTTCTATAATGTCACGCATTAATTTCATATCGACCCCAAAATCGAATCCAGGTATTGGAACGATGGTTGCACTCGATGAAAGAAAAGCTTTTTTCTTCACGAGGTTTTCAGCACGTTGACGTCTTTCATTTATTTCTGAAGTAGTAACCGGTAATGCATTTTTTCGTTTTATGTTTTCAATATTTAATACTTTATTTCCTAATGTTTCGCTAATTTTATTGGAAATACCCATTTCAACTCCACCTTTCAAAGCGTTATCACCTTCTTATACCCCGTTTCAGCTGCAATTATTACTGAAGTGTCACAAAAATCAATTTAAGATATTTCGACGGTTTAAAATGTGGATGTGTCTTGAAATCTTTAGGCAAGCCCATCACCTCATCAATTTGATAAGCAATCTCTTCATGATCTAACGTTTTTTTAACCATATTTTTAAACGCTTTTAATGAATAAGCACTGTGATTTGTACTTAAAATAAGACTACCCTTCGCATTTAATAGTGTTAAAGCCCCTTCAATCAATTGCGGGTAATTTTTAGCAACAGAAAAAGTTTTCTTTTTATTGCGGGCAAAGCTTGGTGGATCAATCACGATTGTATCAAATGTCAGACCATGTCTTTCTGCATATTTATAAAAATCAAATGTATCCATCACAAAAATATTTTGTGATTTCGGATCGATACCATTGAGTCCAAAATTTTCTTCAGTCATGGGACGCGAACGATTTGCTAAGTCTACACTTGTTGTTTTTGCACCGCCTGTTGCAGAAATTACTGAAAACGCACCTGTATAACTAAATAGATTTAAAACTTTTCTATCTTCTGAATAATAGTCTCTTAATTTTTTTCTTGCTTCTTTTTGATCTAAAAATATACCTGTCATCGGGCCATCATCGAGGTGCACATTGTAAAACGTGAAATTTTCCTCAATCACAATTGGAAATTCTGGTTTTTCCCCTTCAACCCATCCGCCTTTAATAGATTGATGTTTAAATCTTGTTTTTTCAAAAATTGAACGAAACGGAAAGACCTGTTTGATAGCCTCGAGAATAGAATCACGAAATTGATAAATCCCTATCGAATACCATTGAATCAATAAGTGACCATCATAAGAATCAATAGTTAAACCACCTAATCCGTCACCTTCTCCATTGAATAAACGAAAAGCATTGGTTCCTTCAATTTGATAGTAGTATTGTCGTGTTTCTAGAGCTTGTTCAAATAACTGTTCAAAAAAAGCTTGATTAATTTCATCATCTTTTTGATATGATAATATCCAACCTAACCCTTTATGTTGTCGTCCAACGTAACCCACTCCGATAAAAGTATTTTTAGATGTTAATAATTGAAATAAATCTCCTTCTTCTAGTCGATCTTGGCGATAGATGTCCTCTTCTTCTATCAAAGGGTATTGATTAAGATATTTATCTTCTTTTCCTTTATTTAGTACTGCGGTTTTCATATAATCAGCCTTTCCCTTCTTATCATTACCACCATCTTAACACGAAAAATATAGGAGTAACATTGTTATCATAGTAGTCGTGTGGACTTTCCAAGATGAAGATGAAAATGTTTGCTTTGTTTTTGATTTAATATCACTAGGTCATATGATTTCTTTTTTAAGTATTAATACTTTTTCCTCACACCGAAACACAGGCATATCATACGAAGTTTTATCATAAAAAGAAAGCGCTAAGACAATTTTCTAGCAAAATCATCTCAGCGCTATTGATTTTGGGATTGATGTCCCAGTCTCTTCAAGCTTGTATTCATTTATTGCGATTTTCTTGGTACAGGACCTGGTTGTCTCAATTGTAAGACGAAAGCAATAATCGTCGGAACTAACATTAAAATTAGAATTGGCGTGATGAAAATGGATAATAACAATCCGTGTACGACAATTACGATATACTCTGTAAATAATTTAAAAAATAAAATACTAATCATAAATAATTGTAAATAATAATATTTACCTCTTAACATTCGCGTTACAGACGTTAAAATAAATAAAATGGCAACAATTAAAAGAAGAAATAGACTAATCCACTCGTATACATATTGTGTTTGTGAAAGTTGCCAATCTCCAGATAAAAATAAGGCATTGCGGTTGTTAAATTCTAATAAAATAAAGAACAACAGAATCACACCACAAGCAATTGTTACGTAGCCTTTATTTAACCATTTTGGACGTTTTTTTAGAAACGTAGGGATATCATCTTCTTCCAATCTCGCCCATTTAAACCATTTTTCTACAATCGTTTCACGCTTAGCGCGTAAGCGTTCGATATCAATACTTCTACGTGTACGATGCGAAATATCATGAGTAAATTCAACTGTACGATCTTGGAAGTCCTTGAAATGAATTTTAGAGGTGTTCGCAAATTGATACTTCTTACTTCTAGAATATGGATTTTCTTCACCTGTTATTTCTTCTTGCGATACAGGTAGTGAACGACGAAGAAATAAGAAATTCCATATTGCCATTTGTCCAATCAACCATAATACGACGAAAAATGTATTGATACTTAAAACATCAATCGGTGCTATTTGACGACTTTCAATTCTTGTATAAAGTGCCAATTGTGTAATGATATAACAAATGCCATAACTAAAAATAATCCATAAATAATGCTCTTTACGATGTAATGGATTCAGCTCATCTTTATACGCAATATAACCAATATGAATTAGAAATGGAATAATGAAAACAAATGCAATCCATCCATACACTTGTGACATAAAAATGAGTGTTAAAACGAAGAAAATGATTCCAATAAGTAAAAATAAAATAGATATGTCGTAATCAAATCGTGTCGTATTTGTGAGTGTTCGACCTATGAATAGCATTAAAATACCAAAAAGAAGAATAATAATGCCACTTGCTAGCGGGATATCACCAATATACTTACTCATCACGCGGATAATTTCATTGAAAAAGGCCATAATGAAGTCCCATAAATTATCAATCTTAGAAATATGGTGCTTACCATCCTTTAACTCATGAATGAGTGGAATATTTATAAAAATAATCACACTTAATAAAATTGACAGTGCACCGATAATATAGCTATAAATGACCTCGGTGTATTTGTTAAACAAAGACATCCTCTCACCTCAAAGTTATTATATACGAACTATGAATACCTGTCTGTAAAATTAATCAAATTCAGTCTTTAGAATGAGAATTTTCAATACTTAAGTAGCATCAAAATTTTAACTTGATTTCCCCACAATTGCGTACAGCAAGCATCCACGTATATACAATTGAAAACTTCAAAAAATACTTGATTGGTTTAGTATACCAAAAGATAGCCAGCACCTTAACCATTTCACTCATGCTTAAAATGACAAACTAAGCTTCGTATATCGATCAAATTTTAGCACCGCTTCATCAATACGACTCAAATGATTTGAAACGAAAAGCACTTTTTGATACATAAGTTTAAAATATCAAATCCCTTGGATGTCTCATCTCCCCCTCATCGCAGCCAAAACAGCATTGATATACATCCTTTAAAATCTTGTTTAAAACAATTATGTTTAGACTTTTTCAATATGGGTTATGTATTATTATAGCTTTAAACAAAAGGGAGGCGTTTTAAATGTCTGAAAAAGATATTAAAAAAGCTGCAGAACAAGCAAAAGATAAAGAGCAAGAATTAAAAGATAAAAAAGAAGATGCTAAAGAAGGCGCTGAAAAAACAAAAGACGATATTCAAAAAACTTTTGAATAATGCGATCTTTTTATTTGAAAGCTGTGCATTTATAGAAGTTTAACAAGGGATAGGACGTTAACATGTTCTAATCCCTTCTTTTATATATAACATCTAATTAGGTATATCATTCAAAGCATAATATTGAAATTGTCGGCCACCTCACCATTAAAAAGAATGTTGAAGAGTGTTGACTTTTGAATGGGCTAGGTGTACATTGACATTAACAATTAAATACGCACGCACTAGGGGTGTGAAAGCTGAGATGAGGATAAGCCTCGAACCCTTTGAACCTGAACTAGATGATACTAGCGTAGGAAAGTGTTTCATTTATAATGGATACGCCTTGTTATAGGAGAAAAGCGCATGCTTCAATTAAGATGACTTGTATCCCATATAAATTATCACAGCATATACGTCTGTCTCTAGTGTAAGAGATATGCGTATTTTTTTAATTTTGGGAGGTATACAAATGAAGAAAGGTTTAACATTATCAGATATTCTAGTCACTGTATTGGTTTCAGTCATTTTTGCAGTGATTTATAATTTATGGTGGATTGTGAATAATACAGTTCAACCTTTAGGGTTACATTTAGATCAACTTATGTATGGTATGTGGTTTAGTGCCGCTGTTGTCGCATATCTTATCATTCCAAAAATGGGGATTGCGCTTTTAGCTGAATTTGCTGCAGGTGCTGGGGAAACGATTCTCATGGGACGTTTTGATATTCCTACTATTATTTATGCATTGCTACAAGGTCTTGCTTGTGAGATTGTATTTGCTATTTTCAGATATAAATCTCGTGCATTAATGGTAGCTGTACTTGCGGGTATGGCAGCAGCAATCATTAGTTTACCGATTGACTGGTATTATGGTTACTTAAATGAAGTTGCCACTTGGAATCTTATTTTACTCATTTCATTCCGTGTTATCAGTGGTGCAGTCTTAGCGGGTGTATTCCCTTATATTTTAGTCAAAGCCCTGGATCAGACTGGTGTCACTAAACTATTTCGACCTGCATCAAAAGATGATTATGATACATTGTAAGGTGGCTTTATTGTGCTAAAAGTTAAAAATCTACGCTTAAAATATCCGAGCGCACCCTATAAAATTTTTGATGGTATCGATATTGAAATAAAAGATAAAGAAAAAGTACTTTTACTTGGCCCTTCAGGTTCAGGTAAAAGTACTTTACTCAATGTTTTAAGTGGTATCGTACCGAATTTAATTGATTTACCTATGAAATATGATGAATTGGAAATTGCTGAGCATTCAGGCGTTATTTTCCAAGATCCTGATTCACAATTTTGCATGCCACAAGTGAATGAGGAGCTTGCTTTCATTTTAGAAAATCAGCAAGTCCCCCGTCATGAAATGGATGCACAAATTCAATGGGCTTTAAAACAAGTGGGCCTTGATATTAATCCTAAACAATTGATCCATCATCTTAGCGGTGGGATGAAACAGAAGTTAGCCATTGCTGGCACTTTATTACAACGTGCAGATACTTTATTTTTAGATGAGCCCACAGCAATGCTTGATACAGAAGCTACTGAAAATTTATGGACCTTGTTGAAAACGCTATGGCAAGACCAAACGGTATTAATTGTTGAACATAAAGTGGCACATATTTGGGACTATGTTGATCGTGTCATTTTAATGAATCATCAAGGTGAAATCATTCAACAGGGTACGCCAAGCGATATTATGAAAAATTATGAATCTCTACTCACTGAATTTGGCGTATGGCACCCTAAAGCATGGTCGCATGCACCTGAACCGCAAAAAGCATCCTTTTCTGAGGAGACATCATTATTTGAATTGGCGTTTCATCAAGGGGCTGTCCAAAGAAATCGTCAAACTTTATATGAAGTAGAAGACTTGTCCATTCGTTCTGGAGAGTGGATAACTTTAACTGGGAAAAATGGAACAGGCAAAACGACGCTATTAGAATCAATCATGCAGTTGATTCGTTATAAAGGCAAGATGACTTTCAATGGCCAAAAACTCACTAAAATTAAAGATGCTGCGCAACACATGTATCTGGTTTATCAAAATCCGGAGCTACAATTTATTCAAAATAGTGTATACGATGAAATCTATATTAATTACCACCATATGGATTCTAAAAATGCCAAATCTCGCACGTCTGAGATGCTCGCACTTCTTGATTTAGAGCATGTCTCACAGCAACATCCTTTTGAACTCTCAATGGGACAGAAAAGACGTTTAAGCGTGGCAACAGCTTTAAGTACTGAAGCAGATATCATTCTCTTAGATGAGCCTACATTTGGTTTGGATAGTCACAATACATTTAAACTTATTGAATTGTTTCAAAAACGTGTCGCTCAAGGACAAACGATTTTAATGGTAACCCATGACCCACATATTATTCAACGTTATCCATCAAGACGTTTAGAAGTTAGAGACAATCAATTGCATGAAGTCGAGGTGGTGAGTGAATGATAGAGTCATGGAAAATACGCAATACGTTTATGGATCAAGTGAACATTGTAACGAAGTTATTTTTAGGCATCGCATTATTCTTTTTCATCATTTTTATTCATAATTTTGATTTTATGATTTACCTCGCCACAATTATGTTTATATTTATGTGGCTTGTTAGTGGAACTAAATGGAAAGTTGTTTTAACCTTTGCGCTTATTGCGACATTTTTTGCGCTGACCTCATCTCTTTTTATGATTTTTTATGGACATGGGAAGCACGTCTTATTTTCGTTTGGTTTCGTTAAAATAAGTACTGAAAGTTTAGTCAGAGGTCTTCACCTCTCTTTTCGAACAATGACAATCAGTTATTTTGGCTTGTCTATAGCATTCACTTCGCAAGTCATTATGATTTTTTATAGTTTTATGCAACATCTAAAAGTCAAACCTAAAGTTGCATATGCATTTATGGCTGCGTTTCGTATGATTCCTTTAATGATTGATGCTTTATTCCAATTAAGAAATTCATTAAAGATGCGCTACCAAATGATCGATAATCAAAATTATTCAGGCTTTAAACGATTGAAACATTTACTCATTCCTTTATTAAGTCAAAATATCCGAAAAGCACATCGCCTTTCAGTAGCAATGGAGAAAAAAGGCTTTAAAGATGGGCCCCGCACATATTACTATCATGTGCCGTTCAGCTATAGAGATATCATTTTAATCATCGTTACATTAGGTATTGTAATGCTGTCTTTCATATTAGCAGGTACAATGCCATTAACTGGAATTACAGATGCGCGCTAACACGAGTCATGCATCTGTTGCGTTTTCATGATCTCGATGATATGAAAAGGCATCGTACAGATTTCCTTTTAATCCCGTTTATAATTCCATCTGCAAAGGAAATCGGCACGTCACTTTAATCATAAAAAACACTGTGATAAAGTGACGAACCATCGATGATGTAAGGCATATTCCCATACAATGCCTTACCTTTGGCAGAGTAGACGTATATTGACGAAAGTTTGTTATAAAGCTTACGCGCAATATCGTCTGCTTATGTCGCTTTTTTATATGAGTATTTTTTTGCACTCTGTCGAATCGGATAGTTACGCAAAAAAGACGTTAAGCCGCATAACATGGCTTAACCTCTTTTTTGGATGAGCTACAATATGAGACGCAATACTCAATCACACATAGATACCCTTTCTTCTAATATAAGAAAATACAACCTCCTCGATTGACGAACGACGTAATTGAGGAGGTTGTATTTCTGTTTCAATTTCTATCATTGAATTGATGACGTTTCTTCATGTAAAGTTTATCAATTATGACAATGCTTTATTTGCAATATCATTTCGATAAAATAAGGCATCACTTTCTATTTGAGCTACACGTTGATACGCTTGCGCCTGAGCTGATTCAATTGTTGTGCCTTCACCGATTGCTAAAATCACACGGCCACCAGAAGTCACATATTGATTATTTTCATATTTTAATCCACTTACAAAATAATGGTCTAAATCATTTTCAAACCCTGCAACAGCTAAACCTTTATCATAGTCACCTGGGTACCCTTTTGAAGCAAGCATCACGCCGACTACAGCATTTTCTTTCCATTTCATTTCAATAGGTTGCTTTTCATCTAACGCAATGATATGTGCCATAAGGTCACTTTCTAAGCGTGTTAATAAAACTTGTGCTTCGGGATCACCAAAGCGTGCATTAAATTCTATGACTTTAGGACCTTCTTTCGTTAAAATCGCGCCAATATATAATAGACCAAAGAAGTCATAACCTTCTGCCTGCATCGCTTTTGCAATAGGCTGAGCAATCTTTTCATTAGCTTCTTTTAAAACTTGGTCACTGATATGTGGAACTGGGCAATAAGCACCCATTCCGCCCGTATTAGGACCTTGATCTTGATCGAAAGCCCGTTTATGATCTTGCGCAATCGTATCAAAAGGTACGGCATAGTCACCATTAACAAATGTCATGAGTGAAAACTCTTCACCTTCTAAAAACTGTTCAAAAACCACTTTGCTTTCTTTTTCAGGATATAAAATATCAACTGCTTCTTGCGCTTGCTCACGCGTTTCTGCAATAATTACGCCTTTACCAGCTGCTAAACCATCTTTTTTCAAGACCACTGGCAATTCACATGTTTCAATGTAAGCTAAAGCTTCCTCTTTATTATTAATTTCACGATAATCTGCTGTTGGGATATCATATTTTTCCATAAGACGCTTAGCAAAAGATTTTGATCCTTCGATTTGTGCAGCATCTTGATTAGGGCCAAATACTTTGATTTTTTCCGCTCTTAATAAGTCAGCTAATCCCCCAGTTAAAGGTTGCTCTGGTCCAATGATTACCCACTCTACTTGATGATCTTTTGCAAATTCAACAATGCGATCGTGTTCCGTTTCAGCAATTTCTGAATGCACTTCGGCTACATGATTCATTGCAACATTTCCTGGAATTGCAAAAACTTTCGAAACGAGCTGAGATTGATTTAATTTGTGTGCAAGTGCGTGTTCACGACCGCCACCACCAACGACCAATACATTCATAGTATGCGTTCCTCCTTCATTAATGTTTGAAATGGCGCATGCCTGTAGTTACCATAGCGATACCATATTGATTCGCCATATCGATTGAATCTTGATCTTTAATAGAACCCCCTGGTTGTATAATGGCTTTAATACCTGCTTTTGCAGCAGTTTCAACTGTATCACTCATAGGGAAGAAACCATCTGACGCTAATACGACTTGATCGTTCATTTCGATTGCACGCTCAATAGCAATTTTAGCAGAACCGACACGATTCATTTGTCCCGCGCCAATACCTACTGTTTGTTTGTCATTAGCTAATACAATCGCATTACTTTTCACTGACTTAACAACTTGCCAACCTAACAATAATGCGTTCCATTGCTCTTCTGTTGGTTTCGCTTCTGTCACAACGGTCATGTTTTCTTTTTTAACATCGAAGTGATCTTTATCTTGAACAAGATAGCCACCTGAAACAGAGACAAATTCAACTTCATCTTTTTCTTCAGACATTTCAATTTCAAGTAATCGGATGTTTTTCTTTTGTTGTAACACGTCTAGCGCCTCTTTTTCAAATTTTGGCGCAATCACAACTTCTAAGAAAATAGAATGTAAATCTTCAGCAAGCGCTTTTGTAACTGGACGATTTAATGCAACGATACCACCAAAAATAGATTGACTGTCTGCTTCATATGCATGTTGATACGCTTGATGAATGTCTGAAGCAATACCTACACCACATGGGTTCATATGCTTAACCGCAACTGCAGTTGGTAAATCGAATTTTTTAACAAGTGTTAATGCTGCATCAGCATCTTTAATATTGTTATAGCTCAATTGCTTACCATGCAGTTGTTTTGCACCTGCAATTGTATTCGGAGCTGATGATGTACGAACAAATGACGCAGACTGTTGCGGATTTTCACCATAACGTAAAGTTTCTTTATTGTCACTGAAAAATTCAACAATCGCTTGGTCATATTCAAATGTATGATTAAAAACTTTAATCATTAATGACTTTCTATAAGCTTCATCTAAAGTCCCATTTTGAATACGCTCAATCACTGTGTCATAATCAGTTGGATCCACAATCGTTGTAACATGTTTAAAGTTTTTCGCAGCAGCTCTTAACATTGTCGGCCCACCGATATCGATGTTTTCTATTGCGTCCATTTCTGTCACATCTGGATTTTTAACTGTCTCTTTAAATGGATATAAATTAACAACCACCATATCAATTAAATCAATATTTTGTTTTTTTAATTGTTCTAAATGCTCCGGTTTATCTCTATCAGCGAGAATACCGCCATGAACAGCTGGGTGAAGTGTTTTAACACGTCCATCCATTATTTCCTCAAACTGTGTTAATTCAGACACTGATGCCACTTTCACTCCTGCTTCATCAATTGCACGATATGTGCCACCTGTTGAATATAATGCATAACCTGCATCGACTAATGATTTGGCAAATTTAACAATACCTGTTTTATCAGAAACACTCAAAATTGCTTTTTTCATGGTTTAATTTAACTCCTTATTGAATAATCTTCTTTATAACGGCTGGATATAATTCATATTCTAATGCTTTAATACGTTGTTCTAATGTAGATATCGTATCATCCTTATAAATCGGGCATGTACGTTGTTCAATAATTTGTCCAGTGTCCATGCCTGCATCAACATAATGTACGGTTGAACCTGTTTTGTCATCACCACTATTTAATGCTTGTCCGACTGCGTTTTTACCTTTATATTTCGGTAATAATGAAGGATGAATATTAATCATACGACCTTCATATGCTGATAATAACGTTTCACCAATGAGTCGCATATAACCCGCTAAAACAATCCATTCTGCTTGTTCAGCTTTCAAATGCTTAAGCACATCCGCTTCATACGCTGCTTTATTTTCATACGTTTTAGGTACAAAAGCATGAACGGGTATTTCATGTTGTTGCGCCAGTGCGATACACGCGGCTTCTGGTTGATCTGTATATAGCGCTGTCACTTCTATATTTTGCAATTCACCTTCACGAATGCGTGTCATAATATTATCGAAATTCGTTCCTGAGCCTGAAGCAAAAATCGCAATTTTAATCACAATGCCGCCTCCGTTAAGCGAATGGCTTCATCTTCTTCAGTAATTGTACCTATTGTGTAAGATTGAACATCCGCTGCTTTTAAAATTTGATGCACTTTTGTTTCATCTTCAGGTCGAACAATAAGTGTAAAACCGATGCCCATATTAAAGATGTGATACATTTCATCACTATCAACTTGTGCTTCTTGTTGTAACCATTCAAATATTTTAGGTGTTGGGAAAGATTCTGTATTAACAACTGCCGTTTTACCTTGTGGAAGTGCTCTAGGAATATTTTCATAGAAGCCACCCCCTGTAATATGTGTCATCGCTTTAATTTGTACTTGTGATTTCACCTCAAGTACAGGTTTAACATATAGTGCAGTCGGTGTTAAAAATACATCTAAGTAGCTTTTCCCTGCTTCAAATTCATCTTCGACATTAATGCCAGATTGTGTAATTAAGCGACGTACTAAACTATAACCGTTAGAGTGAATACCATTGGATGCAAGCCCAATGATGACATCTCCTTTTTCAACTTTTGAACCATCGATATAATCTTCCTTTTCAACAGCACCTACAGCAAAACCAGCAACATCATATTCACCTTCGTGATACATTTCACCCATCTCAGCCGTTTCGCCACCGATTAATGCTGTATTTGTAGCAACACAACCATCACTAATTCCTTT
Source organism: Staphylococcus coagulans (assembly GCF_002901995.1). Taxonomy (GTDB): domain Bacteria; phylum Bacillota; class Bacilli; order Staphylococcales; family Staphylococcaceae; genus Staphylococcus; species Staphylococcus coagulans. Next base: position 61,031 of record NZ_PPQN01000024.1, read on the forward strand.
GACAATTTGCTCGATGACTTCAGGTACGACCTTATTTGTAGCAATGTAATCTAAGAAGTATAATGGCTCTGCACCAGTCGTTAAAATGTCATTGACACACATGGCTACTGCATCAATACCGATGCTGTCATGTTGATTATAGTCAATCGCAAGTTTTAATTTTGTACCGACTCCATCTGTACCTGATACGAGCACAGGCGCTTTCATATTCAGTTGTGATAAATCAAAAGTTGCACCAAAGCCACCTAATCCGCCGAGTACTTCTTTACGCATTGTTCTTTCAACATGACTGGACATACGTTTGACCGCTTCATAACCTGCTTCAATGTCCACCCCAGCTTTTTTATACGATTCAGCCATTTATTACACTCCTCTTCTTTTCATTTCTTTCGCTTCTGGTAATTGATGATCTACAATTTCAATTGGATATTCACCTGTAAAGCAAGCGTTACATTCACCTTTAGAACCGTGCGCTCTGAACACTTCATGCATCCCATCTACAGATAGATACGTTAATGTATCTGCACCAATCATTTTTCGGATTTCTTCGACGCTATGTTGTGCTGCCATCAGTTCAGCATGTGTAGAAACGTCTATCCCGTAATAACATGGGTCTTGTAATGGGGGGGAAGAAATACCCATATGCACTTCTTTAGCTCCCGCTGATTTTAATGCTTTCACGATGTATTTACTTGTCGTTCCACGCACAATGGAGTCATCTATCACCACGACACGTTTCCCTTCAATCACATCACGAATCGGAGAATGTTTCATTCGGACTTGACGCTCTCTGACCGTTTGATCAGGTGTAATAAAAGTACGGCCAATGTATCGATTTTTTAATAATCCTTGTTCATTCGGAATTCCTGTGTATTCAGAAAAACCTTTTGCAGCTTGAAGAGAAGAGTCAGGCACACCAATAACGATGTCTGCATCTACTCCCATTTCTTCAGCTAACTTTCGCCCTAAAGCTTTTCTGACATTGTAAATAGAATGATTTCTAAATTCTGAATCAGGACGTGCAAAATATACATATTCCATAGAACACATCTTATGATCTACATCAGGCGTATACATATCGTAGTCCACATCATCTTCATTTGAAAATGTGATTAATTCTCCAGGTTCAATATCACGAATATACTCCGCGCCAATTGCAGTAAAAGCACATGTTTCACTTGCTACACAATATGCCCCATCCACTTTACCAAGCATTAAAGGACGTACCCCACGATTATCTCGTGTTACTGTCAATTGCTGTTCATTTAAAATGACACAACTAAAGGCACCTTTCACTTGATTCAACGCAGCTTTTTGATTTGTCTTAATATTTTTCGATTTACCTTTAATAAGTAAGTGTGCTAAAACTTCTGAATCACTTGTTGTTTGGAATATGCCACCTTCAGACTCAATCGCTTTACGAATTTGACCCGCATTTGTCAAATTTCCATTATGCGCTAAGCCTAAGTCCCCTTTTGAATGTTTAAACAAAAAAGGTTGGACATTTGAAATTTCACTTGCGCCCGTTGTCGCATAACGTACATGCCCGATAGCGTGCGCATAACCTTGAAGAGAGTTAAGTTGTTGTTCTGAAATCGCTTCGGGAAGTAATCCCATACCACGCGCCCCAAAAAGTTGCTCACCATTTGAACATACAATTCCAGCACCTTCTTGACCACGGTGTTGTAAACTGTGTAAAGCCATGTATGTTAAATGTGCCGCATGTGGATGATTCCAAATTCCAAAAACACCGCATTCTTCATTTAGTCCACGGATGTCATACATGCCTCAATAGCCCCTTCCCAGTTTCTTTTAAGTTCTGATGTACGACGTTCGATTACACTTTCTTTACCTTCTACTTTAAAGTCGTCAGTGTCAGTGAAAGAACCAATTGGCGTGGCATCTTCAATATCAATGCTTTGTCCTTTTTTAACAGCGACAATATAACGGCCTTGCGTCTCACTAAATAACTGTGCATTTGTTAAATCAAATTTTGCATCAATACCTAAGCTGTAATGTGCACTCATTTTGGCTAATGTAAGTAATAAACCGCCTTTACCGACTGTTTGTGTATGTGAAACTTTTCCACTGCGAATCTCCGAACGTATTGCTTCGCCTCTTTGAACCTCTTTAGATAAATCGATATGCGCTTCTTCATGATTAACACTGCCATGTAAAAGTTTCTCAATTTGGCTTCCTCCAAAGCTATCTGTCGTTTCACCTACAACATAAAGTGTATCGCCAACAGAGGGTTGATATGATTTTAAATAATCGATATCTTCTATTAATCCCACCATACCTACAACAGGTGTTGGGAAAATTGAAGACGTACGCGTTTCGTTATAAAGTGATACGTTACCAGATACAACAGGTGTCGCTAATGCTTCACATGCTTCAGCCATTCCTCTTGTAGAATCAATAAGCTGTTGATAAATATGTTTTTTCTCAGGAGAACCATAATTTAAACAGTCTGTCATCGCAAGCGGTTTTGCCCCAACTGCAATTAAGTTACGGTATGCTTCTGCAACGACCATTTTTCCACCTTCATACGCATTATTAAATACGTAACGCGCTTCACCATCGATTGTTGATGCAACAGCTTTATTTGTACCTTCCACACGTACAACAGAAGCTTGTAATCCAGGCTTCACAATAGTATTCGCACCTACTTGTTGGTCGTATTGATCATACAAGTAATGTTTTGATGCAAGTGTAGGATGCGTCAGTAATTGATTGAATACATTTTCAACATCTATATTGTCGTAATTGTTTGCCGGCGCTTCATGTTGAAGTTTTTCTCCCTCTAATACATAAACTGGCGCCTCGTCAGCAAGCGGTTCAACAGGGATATCTGCATAAACTTCACCTTCATATGTGAGAACAAAGCGATTGGTATCTGTTACTTCACCGATGACTGCACTATCTAACTCGTGATAATCAAATAAATCTAAGAACTTTTGTTCAGTCCCTTTCTCAACAACGAGTAACATACGCTCTTGTGTTTCTGAAAGCATCATTTCATATGGTGAAATTCCTTTTTCTCGTACAGGGACTTTATCCAGTTCTAAATGAATACCGCTACCCCCTTTTGCAGCCATTTCAGAAGATGAAGATGTCAGACCTGCAGCACCCATATCTTGAATTCCTACTAGCTCTTCAAATGTGATTGCTTCTAAAGTCGCTTCCATTAACTTCTTACCGACAAATGGGTCACCGATTTGAACAGAAGGACGTTTACTTTCACTTTCTTCTGTTAACTCTTCTGATGCAAAAGTAGCACCATGAATCCCATCACGACCTGTTTTTAAGCCCACATAAATGACAGAGTTGCCTACACCTTTTGCAGTTCCTTTTTGAATCATGTCATGATCAATGACACCGACACACATCGCATTGACAAGTGGATTACCGTCATAGCGTTCGTCAAATTCAATCTCACCTGCAGTTGTAGGGATTCCAATACAGTTACCATAGCCACCTATGCCTGCAACTACACCACTTAATAATCGGCGGTTCGTTTTTTCAGTCAATTCACCAAAGCGTAAACTATTCAATAAATTAATTGGACGTGCACCGATAGATACGATATCACGAATAATGCCACCAACCCCTGTTGCTGCGCCTTGATACGGTTCAATTGCTGATGGATGGTTGTGTGATTCAACTTTGAAGACGACCGCTTGATTATCACCGATATCCACAACACCAGCGCCCTCACCAGGTCCCATTAATACATGTTCACCTGTAGTTGGGAATTGTTTTAAAAATGGTTTAGAGTGTTTGTAAGAACAGTGTTCACTCCACATTACTGAAAAAATACCTGTTTCAGTAAAATTAGGTGTGCGTCCTAAAATTTCAGTTACTTTTTCGAACTCTGTATCACTTAACCCCATATCACGATACAATTTTTCTGATTTAACTTCTTCTGCAGACGGCTCTAAAAATTTAGGCATTTTGTTCCCTCCAACTATTTACCATAGATTCAAATAATTTCACACCACTATCAGTACCAAGAATCGCTTCTAATGCACGCTCTGGGTGAGGCATCATGCCACAAACATTTCCTGCTTTATTCACAATTCCTGCAATATCATCATGTGAACCATTTGGATTATCCACATATTTCAAAATAATTTGGTTATTTTCTACTAAGTCTTGATAAATTTCTTCCGTACAATAATAATGACCTTCACCGTGTGCAACTGGGTAAACCACTTCTTCACCCTCGGCATAGTTATTTGTAAACGGTGTTTGATTATTTACAATTCTCAAACGTTCGTTGCGACTTACAAATAAGTGTGAGTCATTATGCAACAATGCACCAGGAAGCAGTCCAATTTCTGTTAAAATTTGAAAACCGTTACAAACACCAAGGACTGGTTTCCCTTCTTCTGCAAGTCTTTTAACTTCTTTAATAACGGGTGCAACACTCGCTACAGCACCTGAGCGCAAATAGTCACCAAATGAAAAACCACCAGGAATCAAAACACCATCGTAGCCATTCAATGACGTTTCACGATAATCCACGTAATCAGCTTCTACACCTGATTTAATCGCTGCATTATACATATCACGGTCACAGTTAGACCCCGGGAATCTTAGGACAGCAAACTTCATTTTATGCATTCTCCTTTTCATCCAATACTTTGTAGCTATATTCTTCTATCACTGTATTCGCAAATAACTTTTCGCTTAATGTTGTAATAACATTATGAACTGCTTCATCCGTTGCTTCATCAATTGTCATATAAAGCACTTTTCCTACACGAATATCATTAACTTGTGGATATCCTAAATCGTGTACTGCGCGGTTTAACGCTTGTCCTTGTGTATCTAAAACTTGGGGTTGTAAAGTGATGTGTAATTCGATTGTTTTCATGATTAAAGTGCCTCCAATTTATTTAAGAAAGTTTGATAAGTATCGATTAAAGAACCTGTATCTTCTCTATATACATCTTTGTCAAAATTTTCGTGTGTCGTTTTATCCCAAATACGACATGTATCAGGGGAAATTTCATCTGCGAGCACAAGATTCCCTGATGAGTCGTGCCCAAATTCAATCTTAAAATCGACGAGATCAAGTCCCATTTCATCCATTAATTTCACAAGTGCTTGATTCACTTTGAGTGCTTCCCTTTTAAGTGCAGCAATCGTTTCGTCATCTGCAATATGAAGGAGTTTAACATGATCATCTGTAATCAATGGGTCGTTAAGGTCATCATTTTTATAGAAAAACTCAACGAAAGGATAATCAAAACGATGACCTTTTTCAAAACCAAGACGTTTTGTAATAGAACCTGCAGCAATGTTTCTGACTACGACTTCTAGCGGGATGATTTTAACCGCTTTTACCAATTGCTCCGTTTCAGATAATTGGCGAATGAAGTGACTTTCAACGCCCTCTTTTTTAATATATTCAAAAATCTTACTTGTAATTTGGTTGTTTAAACGCCCTTTCCCAACCATTGCATCTTTTTTAGCGCCATTTCCTGCTGTCACTTCATCTTTATATTCGATACGCAATTCATTAGGGTGCTCCGTTTCGAATACACGTTTGGCTTTACCTTCATATAGTAGACTCATTTGATTTCGTCTCTCCCTTCAAATTGTTTCAACATTGCTTTTTCAGTTTTTTCAATGTTGTCTGTCAAAACAGTCATATGCCCCATCTTACGTTCAGGTTTTCGCACTGTTTTACCATAAATGTGCATATGCCACTCTGGATGCTGGCTGAATTGATCTTCTAATAAGTCTAAATCTTTTCCTAGTAAGTTCATCATTACTGCAGGTTTCAATAACTCGATTTGAGATGGCAATTGTTGCCCTGTCACAGCTAAGATATGTGTATCAAATTGAGAAAAATCACATGCTTCAATCGAATAATGTCCTGAATTATGAGGACGTGGCGCAATCTCATTGACGTATAGTTCATTTTGTTGATCAATAAAAAATTCAACTGTAAATGTACCTACGAAATGTACTGCTTCTGTAATTTTCGAAACTTCTTGACGTGCTTCTTCCTCTTTGCTTGAACGCGCAGGTACAATTGTTTTAAACAATACTTGATGACGATGTTCATTTTCTTGAAGCGGAAAATAAACTTTTTGCCCATGTTTCCCTATCGTTACAGTTAATGAAACTTCGAGTGCTAAATCCAAAAATTGTTCTGCGACACATTCTTGATTTTCAATTAAAGCGAATGCTTCCTCGAGTTGCGCTTCTGATTGTACAAGGATTTGACCTTTACCGTCATAACCACCAAAACGTGTTTTAAGCATAAAAGGATATCCTAATGTTCGTATTGCTACATTTAAATCTTGTGCTGATGTGACTTGAACAAAAGGAACGACCTTTGCGCCTGCATTTTGTAAAGTTTGTTTTTCTGTTAAACGATCTTGAAGAAGTTGAATGGCTTGATAACCTTGAGGAACGTTGTAATTTTCTACAAGTTTTTGAAGTTGTTTGCCCGCAATATTTTCAAACTCGTAAGTAATAACGTCTGATTTTTCTCCTAATTGTGTTAATGCTGACATATCATCATAGGCAGCATGTATAAATTCATGTGCAACATATCGGCAAGGACAATTTTTATCTGGATCCAACACGACCACACGATACCCCATTTTTTGTGCAGATTGTGCCATCATCTTTCCAAGTTGTCCGCCACCAATAATGCCAACTGTTTGCCCAAAATGTAACTTATCGAAGGTCATTTTGCATCACCTCTACTTTTTCTACAAGCGATGCTTCGTAAGCGTTTAAACGCGCTTGAACTTGTTCGTCTGTCATACCAATCATTCGTGCAGCCAAAATCCCTGCATTTTTCGCACCTGCTTTGCCAATTGCCGTTGTAGCTACAGGTATTCCTCCAGGCATCTGAACGATAGAAAGTAATGAATCTAAGCCTTTTAAACTTTTTGATTCGATAGGCACGCCAATGACGGGCAATGTCGTCATGGAAGCGACCATACCCGGTAAATGTGCAGCACCGCCTGCACCTGCAATAATGACTGAATATCCATTTTGTCTTGCTTGACTTGCAAATTCGACCATCATATGTGGTGTGCGATGTGCTGAAACGACTTTTTTATCATATGAAATTTCAAAATCATCTAACATGACACATGCTTCTTTCATTATTTCCCAGTCAGAAGAACTCCCCATTATGACTGCTACCTTCACTATGAACACCCTTTCAAAGATTTGAAATATTAATCTTAATAGTTGTATATTACAGGTATAGCATAACAAGCTCACATGCTTTTTTCAACGTAAAAATCGAACTTTAATACTTTTTTTAAATCTATATTTCGTATTTTGTTCGGTTATTGGTATAATTACATTGCAATCATTCGTTATTGTTCGAATTATTATGAGGAGGCTATTTTTATGAGTGCAAAAATTTTAGATGGGAAACAAATCGCGAAAGATTATAGACAAGGTTTGCAAGATGAAGTAGAAAAATTAAAGGCGCAAGGGTATACGCCTAAGCTTTCTGTTATTTTAGTTGGAAATGACGGCGCAAGCCAAAGCTATGTCCGTTCAAAAAAGAAGGCAGCTGAAAAAATCGGCATGATTTCTGAAGTCATTCATTTAAATGAAGATACTTCTGAAGCGGATGTGTTGAAAGAGTTAGAACGTTTAAATCAAGACGACAGCGTAAGTGGGATTTTAGTGCAAGTTCCGCTACCGAAACAAGTGGATGAACAAAAAGTATTAGATGCCATTGACCCAGCCAAAGATGTTGATGGTTTCCACCCTATCAACATTGGTCGTTTATATTTAGATGAAGCAAAATTAATCCCATGTACACCACTTGGCGTGATGGAATTATTGAAACATGCGGACATTGATTTAGAAGGTAAAAACGCAGTAGTTATCGGCCGTAGTCATATTGTGGGTCAACCTGTAGCAAAATTATTAATCCAACAAAATGCAACTGTCACTGTTTTACATTCACGTAGTCAAAATATTAGTGAACATTTAAAACAAGCTGATGTCATTGTGAGCGCAGTTGGACGTCCTGGTATGGTGACACGTGATGACGTTAAAGCTGGTGCTGTAGTGATTGATGTCGGAAATACACCAGATGAAAACGGCAAGCTTAAAGGCGATGTAGAGTATGACGAAGTAAAAGAAATTGCAGGTGCAATCACACCTGTTCCTGGTGGTGTAGGGCCTATGACAATCACAATGGTTTTAAATAATACTTTAATTGCTGAAAAAATGCGTCGTGGTTTAGAATAAACTATCATAATTGATGAATTCTAAAGATTTGTCTGTTAGCGGTATATTTTTTCTTATTTAATAAGCTTGGACAAATCAAGTATTGATATATATATATATATATAAAGAGGCTGGGCACGTTGCTCAACCTCTTTTTCTTGTATGCTAAAATACATATTATA